>NZ_JAYESJ010000001.1:770000-1407000 GCF_034720595.1 Rhizobium sp. CC-YZS058
TGTTGGCTTAGAAGCAGCCATCATTTAAAGAAAGCGTAACAGCTCACTGGTCTAAATAAGGGGTTTTGCGCCGAAAATGTAACGGGGCTAAAGCCATGCACCGAAGCTGAGGCTGACGATCTTACGATCGTTGGGGTAGCGGAGCGTTCCGTAAGCCAGTGAAGGGAGACCCGTGAGGGCTCCTGGAGGTATCGGAAGTGCGAATGTTGACATGAGTAACGATAAAGAGGGTGAGAGACCCTCTCGCCGAAAGACCAAGGGTTCCTGCTTAAAGTTCATCTGAGCAGGGTTAGCCGGCCCCTAAGACGAGGCGGACACGCGTAGTCGATGGGAACCACGTTAATAATCGTGGGCCTGGTGGGAAGTGACGGATCGGGCAACTTGTGAGGGCTTATTGGATTGCGCCTTGCAGGGAACCGGTTCCAGGAAAGAGCCCCACCGTACAGACCGTACCCGAAACCGACACAGGTGGTCAGGTAGAGTATACCAAGGCGCTTGAGAGAACTGCGTTGAAGGAACTCGGCAAATTGCACGCGTAACTTCGGAAGAAGCGTGACCCCATTTTGGGCAACCAGGATGGGGTGGCACAGACCAGGGGGTAGCGACTGTTTATCAAAAACACAGGGCTCTGCGAAGTCTGTAAGACGACGTATAGGGTCTGACGCCTGCCCGGTGCTGGAAGGTTAAGAGGAGAGGTGCAAGCTTTGAATCGAAGCCCCAGTAAACGGCGGCCGTAACTATAACGGTCCTAAGGTAGCGAAATTCCTTGTCGGGTAAGTTCCGACCTGCACGAATGGCGTAACGACTTCCCCGCTGTCTCCAACGCAGACTCAGTGAAATTGAATTCCCCGTGAAGATGCGGGGTTCCTGCGGTCAGACGGAAAGACCCCGTGCACCTTTACTATAGCTTTACACTGGCATTCGTGTCGGCATGTGTAGGATAGGTGGTAGGCTTTGAAGCAGGGACGCCAGTTCCTGTGGAGCCATCCTTGAAATACCACCCTTATCGTCATGGATGTCTAACCGCGGTCCGTTATCCGGATCCGGGACAGTGTATGGTGGGTAGTTTGACTGGGGCGGTCGCCTCCGAAAGAGTAACGGAGGCGCGCGATGGTGGGCTCAGACCGGTCGGAAATCGGTCGTCGAGTGCAATGGCATAAGCCCGCCTGACTGCGAGACTGACAAGTCGAGCAGAGACGAAAGTCGGTCATAGTGATCCGGTGGTCCCGCGTGGAAGGGCCATCGCTCAACGGATAAAAGGTACGCCGGGGATAACAGGCTGATGACCCCCAAGAGTCCATATCGACGGGGTTGTTTGGCACCTCGATGTCGGCTCATCGCATCCTGGGGCTGGAGCAGGTCCCAAGGGTTTGGCTGTTCGCCAATTAAAGCGGTACGTGAGCTGGGTTCAGAACGTCGTGAGACAGTTCGGTCCCTATCTGCCGTGGGTGTAGGAATATTGACAGGATCTGTCCCTAGTACGAGAGGACCGGGATGGACATATCTCTGGTGGACCTGTTGTCCTGCCAAGGGCATAGCAGGGTAGCTATATATGGACGGGATAACCGCTGAAGGCATCTAAGCGGGAAACCCCCCTGAAAACGAGTATTCCCTGAAGAACCGTGGAAGACGACCACGTTGATAGGCCGGGTGTGGACGTGCAGCAATGCATGAAGCTTACCGGTACTAATCGTTCGTTCGATCTTGATCGTTCCCATTGCTTGTGCTCATCACCGCGCGCCGCGCGGCGATGATGCCATGTTATGTGCTCGCGCTGTCGCGGCCTTCGGCCGCTTCGCTGCGCACGGCGCGCCGGACGCCCGGCGGCTCGGCTCTGCCGGCTGCTGGAAAAATCCGGCACGCGCTTGCGGAGCCTCCAAACGGCTCCCTCGCCACTGCCATACCAACGACGTGTTCAAAACCAGCGATTGCCGACTGGCGAATACCCTATTCGCACTGCGCACTTCGCACTTCGCCCCAAATCCAGCTTCTCGAAAAACACTTGCCCTTAGCCGACCTGGTGGTCATCGCGGGGTTCCCCCACCCGTTCCCATTCCGAACACGGCCGTGAAACGCCCCAGCGCCTATGGTACTTCGTCTCAAGACGCGGGAGAGTCGGTCGCTGCCAGGTCTGCTAAGCGCAAGTCATCCAGTCTTCTCATCACATATCCCCAAACCAATCCCATTCCGCGGGGTGGAGCAGCCCGGTAGCTCGTCAGGCTCATAACCTGAAGGCCGCAGGTTCAAATCCTGCCCCCGCAACCAAACACACCCAAAACACCAAAAGCCCCGCTCGCTCTCGCCGACGGGGCTTTCCTGCGTTTCGGGAAAAGGGGGGCGCTGGAAGGAACGCGCGCAGTCGACGACGTTTTTTAATTTCCGCCGCTCATAAAGACTTTCCGTTCGAGGGAACACAGCAGCGTTGGGCCGCTAAACGGAACCGGGCGGTTACGGCTTCCGCTGGCAGTAGGTCGAGCCGAAAATTTACATAAACCTGTCATTGAACATGCGTCACTGATGGATGCTGTAAGGCCTCCGTCTGCGGTTGGTATCCAGATGAAGGAACCGCAAACCGGAAATGAAGCCTGCGGCCGGCGGAGTGCTCTTCGGTCAGTCCGAGCGTGTTCGAGCACGAGACCGCCTAGCTGAAGCGTCGTTGTTGTTCTTGTCTCCTACCGCTCGAACGGCTCGCCCAGTGAAGCGACGCCGTTGAGTTTGAGGAGGCGTTTGTTGGCGGAGATGATGCCGAGGACGATGATGGTGATCAGGTAGGGGAGGCTGGACAGGAGCTGCGAGGGCAGCTCGACGCCTG
Organism: Rhizobium sp. CC-YZS058; assembly: GCF_034720595.1. NCBI lineage: Bacteria > Pseudomonadati > Pseudomonadota > Alphaproteobacteria > Hyphomicrobiales > Rhizobiaceae > Rhizobium > Rhizobium sp. CC-YZS058. The sequence continues at coordinate 772,813 of NZ_JAYESJ010000001.1, forward strand.
TCGCCTGCGCCGCAAGGCTCATCAGCGAAACGGCGCCGAACAGGCAGGCGCCGAGAAAGATGCGGCCGGTCAGCCAGGTGCCGAAGACGACCAGCGCAATGGCGATCCAACCACGTCCGGCAATCATGCCATCGGCCCAGAGCGGCGTATAGACGACCGATGCATAGGCTCCGGCAAAGCCGGCCAGCAGGCCGCCAAAGGCAATTGCAGCCAGGCGAACACCCTGAACGGAATAGCCGATCGCATGGGCAGAGTTCGGGTTTTCGCCGACAGCGCGGATGACGAGCCCGGTCTTGGTAAAGGCGAAGCCGGCCCAGATCGCGAGCGTGAGAGCCAGCGACAGCCAGACGACGAGGTCCTGGCTGAACAGCCCGCCGACGACCGGCAGGTCGGAGAGGCCGGGGAGGGCGATCTTCGGCAGGCCCTTGACCGTCAGGCTTTCATAGGACTTGCCGAACAGCGCAGAGAGGCCCTGGCCGAGAATGCCGATCGCAAGGCCTGTGGCGACCTGATTGGCGCGAAAGCCGAGCGCGACCAGCGCGAAGAGGAGCGAGAGGAGCACGCCTGCCAGGCCCGCGGCCAGGAAGGCGAGCACATGGCCGCCGCCATGATAGACGATGATGAAGGCGACCACCGCGCCCAGCGCCATCAGACCCTCGACGCCGAGATTGAGCACGCCGGCGCGCTCTGCCACCAATTCGCCGAGTGCCGCCAGCAGAAAGGGCGTGGCGGCAGCCAGCATTCCGGCAAGGATGAAGTCGACCGCGCTCATGCCGGCCTCCGGTCAAGGGGGGTCGGCCATTCGAGCCGGTAGCGCACGAAGGCGACGGCGATGAGATAGGCAATCAGCAGGCTGCCCTGGAACACCCGCACCGCTGCGATCGGCAGTTCGGCCGAGACCATGGCCGTGTCGCCGCCGATATAGAGAACGGCCATCAGCAGGGAGGAGACGAGGATGCCGAGCGGATGCAGCCCGCCGAGATAGGCGACGATGATTGCGGCATAGCCGTAACCGGTGGAGATCGACCGTTGCAACTGGCCGATCGGTCCGGCCACCTCGGCCGCGCCGGCAAGACCCGCCGCGAAACCCCCGATGAGGAGCGACATCCAGATCGCGCCACCCTCGCTGAAACCGGCATAGCCGGCCGCGCGCGGCGCCAGGCCGCCTACCTGCAGCCGATAGCCCATGAAGCTCTTCTGCATGAAGACATAGGCGGCAAGCGACAGCAGGATCGTCAGAGGGAAGGACCAGTTGACGCGGGTGCCATCGATCAGGATCGGAACCATGGCGTCATATTGGAACATGACCGATTGGGGGAAATTGAAGCCGTTCGGGTCCTTCCAGGGGCCGAGCAGAAGATAGTTGAGCACCTGTGCGGCAACGAGGCTCAGCATCAGCGAGACGAGGATCTCGTTCGCATTCAGCCGCACCCGCCAGAAGGCGGTGATCGCCGCCCACAGCGCGCCGCCGACCGCGCCGGCCAGCAGCATGGCCGGCCAGATCCAGCCGCCGGTTGCCGCCGGATACCAGACCGGAATGGCGGAGGCGAAGATGGCGCCCAGAATGAACTGACCCTCCGCGCCGATATTGAACACCTTGGCGCGGAAGCCGATGGCGAGCCCCTGCGCGATCAGCAGCAAGGGCCCCATTTTCAGGAGAACTTCGGAAAAGGCGGCCCAGCTGAGAAAAGGGTCGAGCAGCATGGCATGAAACACCGCAGCGGGGCTGCGGCCCATGACGGCGTAGAGCGCGAGGTTGAGGAGCGTCGCGGCGGCGAGGGCGGCGAGCGGTGCGAGCAGGGTGGCGGCCAGCGATGCGCGCTCGCGGCGGACGAGATGCGGGACGGTTCTCATGCGATGCCCTTTCCGCCGGCGGCTTCGGCGCCGGGCGTCGTTGCCGCGCCGATCATATAGCGGCCGATATCCTCAAGGCGCGTTTCGCGGGTGATCAGCGAGGGGCTGAGCGCTCCGTCATGCAGCACCTGGATCCGGTCGCAGATTTCGAAAAGCTCCTCGATTTCTTCGGACACGACGAGGATCGCCATGCCGTCATTGCGCAACGCAATCAGGCGCTGGCGGATGGCGGTGGCGGCGCCGATATCGACGCCCCAGGTGGGCTGGGCGAGAAAGAGCAGCTTCGGAGCCAGCATGATCTCCCGCCCGACGATGAACTTCTGCAGATTGCCGCCCGACAGCGCGCCGGCTTCCGCCTCCACGCCGGGCGTGCGGACATCGAAATCGCGAATGCAGGTCTCGGCGAAACGGTTCGCTTCGGCGCGGTCGATGAACCCCTGTTTCAAGAGCCCAATCGGATGGGCGGTCAAGAGGCCGTTCAACGACAGGGAGAGTTCGGGCACGGCGCCGTGGCCAAGCCGATCCTCCGGCACGAAGGCAAAACCCAGGCGCCGGCGCTGTGCAGCACCAAGCCGGCCGACATCCTCGCCCATCATGAAAATACGGTCCTTGGCCTCCCGGCCGAGGCGGGTTTCGCCGGAGATGATCGCGGAAAGCTCCGACTGCCCATTGCCGGATATGCCGGCAATGCCGAGAATCTCGCCCGCCTTCACCTCCAGCGTCACGCGTTTCAGCGCGACGGCGAAGGGATCCTCCGGCCGGTGGTCGAGGCCGATCAGCTCCAGCCGTTTCTCTCCGGTCTCCATCGCCACTGCCGGGGGAATCTCCGGCATGTCGCGCCCGATCATCATCCGGGCGAGGTCGTGGGCGTCATGGGCGCGTGGATCGACATGGCCGGTCACCCGGCCGGCCCGCAGGATCGTGGCGCGGTCGCACAGCGCCCGGATTTCCTCGAGCTTGTGGGAAATGAACAGGATCGAAACACCGCCATCGCGCAGGCGCCGCAGCGTTGCAAACAGGGTCTCCACCGATTGCGGCGGCAGCACGGAGGTCGGCTCGTCGAGAATGATGAGCTTCGGATCGGTCATCAGGCAGCGGATGATCTCCACCCGCTGCCGCTCGCCGACCGAGAGGGCATGAACATGGGCGAGCGGATCGACCTCGAGGCCGAAATCCCGGCCGAGGCTCCGCACGCGCGCGACGAGATCGCGCTTGCGCCCGGGAACGACGAGAGCGATGTTTTCCACCACCGTCAGGGTCTCGAACAGCGAGAAATGCTGGAACACCATGCCGATGCCCTGTCGGCGGGCTTCGGCCGGGGAGCTGAGCCGGAGCGGCTCGCCGCGCCAGGTCACGCTGCCTTCGTCGGGCGCCTCCACGCCGTAGATCAGCTTCATCAGGGTGGACTTGCCCGCGCCGTTCTCGCCGAGGATCGCATGGATCGAATGGTCCGCCACGTCCAGATCGATCGCCTGGTTGGCGTGGATCTGGCCGTAGCTCTTCGACAGGCCGCGAAGCGAGAGCAGCGGGGGCCTCAGGCCCACCTCCGTGTTGGCTGGATCTGGCATGGAGGTGCGATCACTTCGGCAGCGGCGTGGTAACGCCCTTGACGTGCCAGTCCATGGCGACGATCTCGCCGTCCGTCAGCGTCTTGCCGGCCGGCACGCCGTCCGAGCCATCTGCCTTGGCGATCGGGCCGGTGAAGGGCGAGAAACTGCCGTCGGCAATCTTGGCTTCGGCCTCCTTGATCTTGGTCATGTTCTCGGCGGGAACGGCCGTGTTCCAGTCGACCACGGCCACCACCTTGTCGCTCATGCCGAGGAAGGCGTTTGCGCCCTTGAAGGTGCCGGCAACATGGGCATCGACGGAGGCCTTGAAGAAGGGCGACCAGTCGGTGGCGACGCAGCCGAGATAGGTCTTCGGCGCATAGCTCTTCATCGAGGAATTCAGGTTGAAGGCGTAGACGCCCGCCTCTTCGCAGGCGGAGATGACGGAAGGGGTATCCTGGGCGTTGGAGAAGATCACGTCGCAGCCCTGTGCCATCAGCGCCTTGGCGGCTTCCTGCTCCTTGGCCGGGTCAAACCAGGAATTGACCCAGACCACGGAGACCTCGATCTCGGGCTTGACCGCCTGGGCACCGAGCGTGAAGGCGTTGATGGAGGTTATGAGCTCGGGGATCGCGAAGGCGGAGACGGAGCCGAGCTTGTTGGACTTGGTGAGCGCGGCGGCCGCCATGCCCATCAGATAGGTGCCCTGGAAATATTTGGCGGCGAAGGGCGAGAAGTTCGGGGCGACCTGGAAACCGGAGGCGTGCAGCACCGTGACGTCTCTGTTGCGTCGGGCGATCTGCAGGCCGCCATTCTGGTAGCCGAACGAGCCGGCGATCAGCACCTTGTTGCCGTCGGCCACCGCCTTGTTCATGATCCGGTCGGCATCCGGACCCTCCGGGATGTTTTCGAGGATCGTGACCTTCACCTTGTCGCCATAGGCAGCCTTGATCGGCTCCAGACCGGCGGCCAGCGCATGGCCCCAGCCGACATCGCCGATCGGCGAAGGCACGACGAGCGCGATACCGAGCGGTTCGTCGGCGGCGAGCGTGACGCGGGCGCCGATGGCGCTGGCAAGGCCTGTCAGTGCGACGCCCTTGAGCAGCGCGCGGCGGTTGATGGCGGTGATCATGTTCGTTTCCCTCTTTTGGTTCTTCTGGTTTTACAGATCGATGGTGGCGAGCGCGGCTTCCGCCTCGGCAAAGAGCTTGCCCTCGTCGAGGCCGGTAAATTCACCCTTGGCCCAGACGATGCGGCCATTGATCATGGTCATGTCGGTCGGCGCGCCGATGCCGACCTTGGCGATCAGGCTCAACGGGTCGTGGCGCGTGCCGACATAGTCCATGCGGCGGGTGTCGATGGCAAAGAGATCGGCGGCCATGCCGGGGGCGAGACGTCCGATATCAGCCCGGCCGAGCATCTGCGCGCCGCCCGTCGTCGCATAGCCCAGGAAGTCGGCCGGAGGCGGGACCGGGTGGGCGCGGGTCTGGGCGACGAGGCATTGCAGCATATAGGCCGAATGAATGCAGTGCATCAGGTTGGAATTGTCGTTGGACGCCGCCCCGTCGCAGCCAAGTCCGATCGGAACGCCGAGCGCGCTCATGGCCGGGATGTCGGTCACCTCGGCGCCGACGAGATAGACTGGCTCCGGACAATGGGCGACACCGGTGCCGGAAGCGGCCATGGTGGCCAGCTCGTCATGTGTTAGCTCCCAGCAATGGGCATAAAAGGTGTCCGGCCCGGCAAAGCCCATCTCATGGAGGTAATCGACCGTTCGGGCACCGTGGCGCGCGAAGATGACCGGGCTTTCGCCTTCGCCGACATGGGTGTGCAGGCGCACGCCCTTGTCGCGCGCGAGACGGACGGATTCCGCGAAGGTCTCGCGGTAGCCATTGACCGGCTGACAGGGGGCGACGACCACCTGGCGCAGGCTGAAGGGCGCATCGTCGTGATAGGTCTCGATCAGCCGGGCGCAATCGGCGATGAATTCGTCCGTCGTCTCCCGCATCTCATCCGGAATGGTTGATCCTTCCGATTTCGGCAGCGAGTTGCCGCCCCGTCCTGCGTGGAAGCGCATGCCGAAGAGATCGGCCGCTTCGAACTGCCGGTCGATCAACCGCTTTCCGGCATGGCGCGGAAAATTATACTGGTGGTCGAAGGCAGTGGTGCAGCCATGCTTGATCATCTCGGCCATGGCCGTGACCGAGGAATGGTAGAAGCAATCCTCCGTCAGCCGGGCGAAGATCGGATAGATGCGATCCAGCCATTCGATGACGGAGAGTTTCGTCCAGTCGAGCTCGGCGCGGTTGCGCACGAAGCACTGGAAGAAATGATGGTGCGTGTTCACGAGCCCCGGATAGACGAACCAGCCGGTGGCATCCGACACCTCGGTTCCCTCGGGCAGGGGCTGTAGGCCGGCGAGATCGGTGCCGATCGCCTTGATGGCCTGGTTCTCGGTCAGAAGATCGACATTGCGGCGGACGAAGGGTCCCGTCCCATCGTTGAGAATGACGGCGGCGCAGTTCTTGAGGAGATGCCCGGCCATCGGATCAGGCTTCCACGGTTTCTGGCGTTTCGTGCGGATCCGGCTTCAGCTCGTGCAGGCGGTGGATGCCCGGCATTTCGATGAAGCCCTCCAGCGCCCGCACCGCCCGCATCCAGAGGCGGATCGAGGGGTAGGCGTCGAGCGAGACGCCGCCATCCGGCGCCAGCGCGACATAGGGGAAGCAGGCGATGTCGGCGATCGTCGGCGTGGGACCAGTGAGGAAGGGCTCGGCCTTCAGCCGCTGTTCGAACAGCGCCGCTTCAAGCTCGCGCAGGGCCGTGACGCCGGATGCACGCAGCGTGTCGACCGCGCCGGGGCGGTGCAGCATTTCATGCAGCCGTGCGCCGCCAAGGCTCGCTGTCAGCCGGGCCGAGAAAGCCAGCCACTGTTGGATGCGGGCGCTCGTTGCCGGATCGCCTGGCCCGAGAAAGGCCGGTGCGGCGTGGGCAGCGAGATAGACGAGGATTGCGGAGGATTCGGTCAGCACCAGATCGCCATCGACGAGGATCGGGATGGAGCCGGCCGGATTGAGGCTCATCAAATCGGGGCCGCGATGTTCGGCGCCGGGATGGAAATCGACCGCCCGCAGCACCAGCGTGACGCCGGCCAGCGCCGCCATCAGGCGCGCCTTGTAGCAGCTTGGCGAGAGGATGTAGTCGTAGAGAACCATGGACGGCGCGGTCATTGGGCCACCAGCTGCGCGCCATAGGTGAAGCTGTGGCGCTTCAGCCAGCGGCGATAGGCGACGGAGGTCAGGTCGGCCCGCGTCGGGATTTCCATGCCCGGATCGAGCGGCAGGCGGCGCGGGATCTGGTTTTCCAGAATCGAACGGTCCTGCAGGAAGATCATCTGCTGGAAGTGGATGAGATCGGTCATCGGCGTCTCGTCGTCGAACAGCGCCATCCAGGGCCAGACGTCGCAGAGTTCTTCCGTCAGCGGCTGCACGAAAAGCGTGATCACGTCCCACTCGCCGGGGCGGGGCGGGCAGGTCTTGTAGAGAACGGAGCAGGTCGGCGCCGGTACCCGGTACATATATTCCGTGGTGATGCCGCCGCTTGCCGATTTGGCGGCTTGCGGCTGATAGAACTTCACCTGCGTCGCCCAGACCTCGTCGGCGTCCTCGCGGATCTCCACCTTGTAGTTCTCGACCTCCGTGTGCGGTTCTGCGCCAAGGATATCGGTGTGGACGAAGGGGAAATGGGCGATGTCGAGAAAATTCTCCACAGCCCGGAGCGGCGAGCAGCGCACGCGCACCACGCCGACATCGACCATGCGCCGGCCCGGCTGCTCGGCTTCCGGAATGTCGAAGAGCGGCTTGGCCGGCTGGCCGAGCGAGGACCAGACATGGCCGTAGCGTTCGGTGACGGGCAGGGCGCGTCCCTCGGCCGTGGCAACGGCGGCCGTGCCATCGGCGCCACGGGCGACGCGGATCGTCTCGCCCATCAACAGGGTTTCGCGGCCTTCGGAGCGGAGCTGGCTTAAAAGCCCGACCGGGTACCATTGGTCGATCATAGCGTTGCTGGTCATGCGGCATCTCCGCTGCGTGCGGTTTCGGTCTGTCGGCGCAGGGCTTCCAGCGCACGCGAGGCGGCGATCTTTTGCGGATCGGTGGCGGTGGCCGGGACGAGCAGATGCACGAGGGTCATGCCCGCTTCGCCGGATGGAGCGGTGAGAAGCCGCGCCGCCGTGCCGGCGATCGTTCCATCGAACTGCAGGGCCAGCGTCTCCGGCATGCCGGCGATCGTGACGCTGCGCAGGCCGACGAAGCCGTCATGGGCCGGCGCATCGCCCGCATCCTCGCTCTCCGTCACCCAGATGATGCCGTCCCGCTCTTCTGTCCGGTAGGTCGCCACGCGAATGGCCTCCGGCGGCTCCAGTCCCGGATGGGCGGGGATGGCGAGGCAGCGTCCGCTCTTGCCGTAGCGCCAGCCGTGATAGATGCAGGAAAGCGCCTCGCCGCGCACGAAGCCATGGGAAAGCCGCATGCCGCGATGCGGACAGCGATCCGCAACGGCTAAGACTGCGCCCCCCTGCGCGCGCCAGACGGCGAGCGAGGCAGAGGCCAGGCGAGCTGGAAGGACCGACGCTGGTGGAAGATCCGCCGAAAGAGCGACGGGGGTCCAGACGGAAGCGGGATCCAGAGACATCGTGACATTCCAAGGCATTTCGAAGCGGCAGTTCGGGCGCGCTGGCCAGAAGGGTCCGGCGACGTCCAGGCGCACGTTTGCATAATATTTCTGCAGGCGCAATGATGGCTAATATTTACGCACAAGCCTTTTTTCCGGCGAGCCGAAACGATGCCCTTCAAGGCTGTGTTTCAATGGGCTGCCACAGCGTCCGCGCGCTGGATGTCCTCCACCCAGACCGAGATGGGGCCGAGCGAGCAGCCCATTTCCAGCGCATCGATCAGCTCCACCGGGCCCATGACCGTCAGTTCGATGCGCGCCTCGTCGGCATGGTCGACCGTTTGGCGGATGCCGAGCTTGGCGGAATGGCGGCGGATCCAGGGCAGGAAGCGCGCGACGTCCAGCCGACCGGTGATGATCATCCGCTCGGTGCGAATCGGCGCGCCGTTGTCGAAGGGCGTTTCCGGCGCAGGAAACTGATGATGAGACAGGACCATGACGGGCTCGTAACCGGTTCGTTGACGCGAGGAGGGGCGGAGCTCGGTCTCTCAGCGCTTGAAGGTGTACTGCGCAATCGATTCGGGTTTCATCTCGATCGAGAAGCCGGGTTTGCTGGGTGGCATATAGGCGGCATTGTGGATGATGCAGGGGTCGAGGAAGTGCTCGTGCAGGTGGTCGACATATTCGATCACGCGCCCGGTTTTCGTGCCGGAAACGGCGATGTAGTCGATCATCGAGAGATGCTGCACATATTCGCACAGGCCGACGCCGCCGGCATGCGGCCAGACCGGCAGCTCGTATTTCGCCGCCATGAGAAGCACGGCCAGCACCTCGTTCAGCCCGCCCATGCGGCAGCTGTCGATCTGGACGATATCGATCGCGCCCTCGGCGATGAACTGTTTGAACATGATGCGGTTCTGGCACATCTCTCCGGTTGCCACCTTGACCGGTCCGATCGCCCGGCGAATCCTGGCATGGCCGGCGACATCGTCGGGACTGGTCGGTTCCTCGATGAAGAACGGCTTGGTGAAGGCGAGCCTGTTGACCCACGCGATCGCCTCGTCCACCTCCCACACCTGGTTCGCGTCGATCATCAGATAGCGGTCGGGTCCGATCACCTCGCGCGCGATGGTCAACCGGCGAATATCGTCTTCGAGATCGCGGCCGACCTTCATCTTCACATGGTTGAAGCCGGCGTCGATTGCCTCCTGGCAGAGCCGGCGCAGCTTTGCATCGTCGTAGCCGAGCCAGCCGGCGGAGGTCGTGTAGCAGGCATAGCCCTCGGCTTCGAGCACCGCGATCCGCTCCGCCTTGCCGGGTTCGGCACGCGTGAGAATCTCGATCGCCTCGTCCCGGGTCAGCACGTCGGTCAGGTAGCGATAGTCGACGATGTCGGCGATCTGCTCCGGGCTCATCTCGGCAACAAGCCGCCAGACCGGTTTGCCGGCCTCCCTGGCCAGAAGATCCCAAACGGCATTGACGACGGCGCCGGTTGCCAGGTGCATCGCGCCCTTGTCCGGCCCGATCCAGCGCAGCTGGCTGTCGCCGGTCAAATGCCGCCAGTAGCGGCCGGGATTGGCGAGAATGCTGGCGAGCTCGGAGCCGACGACGAGGTGGCGCATGGCTTCGATCGCCATGCAGCAGATGTCGTTGCCGCGCCCGATGGTGAAGGTCAGCCCATGACCCGCAAGCCCCGGCCGGTCGGTTTCGAGAACCACATAGGCCGCGGAATAGTCCGGATCCGGATTCATGGCATCCGAGCCATCCAGGCTCTGCGAGGTCGGGAACCGGAGGTCGTAGACCTTGAGGTCGGTGATGCGGGTCATGGGAGGATGCCTTTGTCTCGTCAGATGTCAGCGCGGGCGGTCTGCTTCTGCGTACCCAACCCGTCGATGCCGAGTTCGATGACATCGCCCGGCTTCAGATAACGCGGCGGCTTCATGCCCATGCCCACACCCGGCGGCGTTCCGGTGGAGATGATGTCGCCCGGCTGCAGCGACATGAACTGCGAGAGATAGGAGACGAGATGGGCGACACCGTAGACCATGGTCTTGGTCGAGCCATCCTGCATGGTCTCGCCATTGACCTTGAGCCACATGGAGAGGTTCTGCGGATCCGGCACCTCGTCCTTCGTCACCAGCCAGGGGCCGGTCGGGCCGAAGGTGTCGCAGGATTTGCCCTTGGTCCACTGGCCCTGGCGCTCGATCTGGAAGGCGCGTTCGGAGACATCGTGGATGGTGCAATAGCCGGCGACGTAATCGAGCGCGTCCGCTTCGCTCACATATTTCGCCGTGCGGCCAATAACGATGCCGAGCTCGACCTCCCAGTCGGTCTTCTCCGAGCCGCGCGGGATGATGAGGTCGTCGTTCGGGCCGGAAATCGCCGAGGTTGCCTTCATGAAGATGATCGGCTCGGACGGCACGGTGGCGCCGGTTTCGGCGGCGTGGTCGGAATAGTTGAGGCCGATGCAGATGAACTTGCCGGTGCCGGCAACGCAGGGACCGAGGCGTGGATCGCCGTCGACGAGCGGCAGGCTCTCGGGATCGACCGCCGCCAAGGTCTCCAGCGCCTGCGGATTGATGGCCGCTCCGGCGATATCGGAGACATGGGCGGACAGGTCGCGGATCACGCCATTGCGATCGACGAGGCCCGGCTTTTCGGCGCCGGCGGCGCCATAACGAACGAGTTTCATGATGTCCTAGTCCTTGGGCAAGAATGCAGGTTAGATGGTCCAGCCGCCGTCGATGGCGCAGGCCTGGCCGGACGTATAGGTGGCGCCGGCCAGATAGACGGCGAGATCGGCGATTTCCTCCGGCGTTCCAAGCCGCCCCATGGGCTGGCGTGCGATGAAGGCAGCCCGTGCCGCCTCGTAATCGCCCTGCGCCCGCATCCGGCCTTCGAGCGAGGGGCTCTCGACCGTGCCGGGGCAGATGGCATTGCAGCGGATGCCTTCGGCGACGTAATCGGCGGCGATCGCCTTGGTCAGGCCGATCACGGCCGCCTTGGTGGTGCCATAGGCGAAGCGGTTCGGCACGCCCTTGATGCTCGAGGCGACCGAGGCCATGTTGATGATGGCGCCGTCCTTGCGGGCGAGCATGCCGGGCAGAACCGCACGGATGGTGCGGATCATCGCCTTGACGTTGAGGTCGAAGGCAAAATCGAGATCCTTGTCCGGCATGTCGAGAATGCTGCCGCCATGTACGACGCCGGCGCAGTTGAACAGCACGTCCACCTGTCCGATCTCGGCGACCAGCGCCTCGACCGCCGCCGTATCCAGGACGTCGAGCCGATGGGTTACGATCCCGCTCTCGCCGGCAAGCTCCGACAGAATCTCCACATTGATATCGGTGGCGTGAACCGTGGCTCCCGCCGCGGCAAAGGCGAGCGCCGTGGCCCGGCCAATGCCTTGCGCGGCCGCGGTGATCAGCACCGTCTTGCCGCCGAGTTTTGTCGTCATCGCTTTGGTCCTCATCGTTGTCGTCATTGCGTCAGAAGGCTGTGGTCTGCGGCTGGATGGCCCCTGCTTCGCTCACGCTTCTCACCGTTCGTTCGCCCGGCCCCGAACCTCTCCCTCAAGGCGCGCCGAACAAACCGTAAGCGATCACAGTCATGGGTGAAAGCGTGGTGTCGATGATCGATGCGTCTCGCGGCGCTTCGATCCTCCTTTCGCTGATCGCTCCCCGCCAGGAAGAAGTCGGTCTTCCGTACTCCCCCTCGGTTCAGTCTCTTTCTCCCTCTCTCTCACATATGGGAGGCTCATTCATTTACAAATCGCAACTCGCACAGGTCGTCAAGGCCTGCCATTGTTGCCTCGCCGCCGGCCTCTTCGTATATGAAGATGACGATTTATCGGGGAAACGAAGCCGTGGATGCGGAAGACGATCGCTACCGTGCGCCGGCGCTCGACAAGGGCCTGGACATTCTGGAGCTGCTCGCCAGCGTCGATGGCGGTCTGACGCAGGCGGAAATTGCGCGAAAGCTCGGCCGCAGCCCCAACGAGTTCTACCGCATGCTCGATCGTCTCGTCCGGCGCGGCTACATCACGCGGATCGATGGCGACCGCTATTCCCTGACGCTGAAGCTGTTCGGACTGGCCCAGCTCCATGCGCCGACCCGCCGGCTCGCGTCCTACGCAACGCCGCTGATGCGCGATCTCGCCCAGCGCAGCCGCCAGGCCAACCAGCTGGCGGTGTTCGACCGCGGGTCAGCCGTCATCATCGCCCAGCAGGAGGCCCCGGATTATTGGGGAATCTCGATCCGGGTCGGCTCGCATGTCAGCCTCTTCGACACCGGCTCCGGCCATGTGCTGCTGGCCTTTCGCACGCCGGGCGAGCGGGAGATGATGATTTCGGAGCATGTGAAGAGCCGGGAGGAGGTGACGCTGACGCCGGATTTCTACGCACGGCTCGACGACATCCGCCTGCGCGGCTACGCGATGATGGCCTCGGCCCAAATCGCCGGGGTCTACAATCTTTCCGCGCCCATCCTCGGTCCAGACGGCAAGGGGATTGCGGCGCTTACCTGTCCCTATATCAGCCTCGTCAACGCGCCGAACGCCCCGGACATCACGACGACGATCTCGATGCTGTTGAAGACCGCAGCCCAGCTGTCGCTGCTCGCCGGATCGGACATTCCACAGGATAGCTGAGGCGTGCGCCGCATTATCGGAATGCGATAGCTGCCGCCATTCTTCTTATTTGAACGTCTCGTTTCCGTGTGAGATAGAGGAGAGCGCATACGGGGGGAGCCGGTCCAATGATCATCGACACGCATCTTCATCTCATCGACCGGTCGGCTCTGTCCTATCCGTGGCTGGCCGATGTGCCGGCGCTCGACCACGATTATCTCTACGAGACCTATCGCCTGCAGGCTCAGCGCGCGGGCATCGTCGCCAGCCTGCATATGGAAGTGGATGTCGCGCCCGGCGATATCGAGCGGGAAACGGACCATGTCGCCCAGCTCGCCGCCGCACCGGGCAGCCTGATCGCCGGCGCCATCGCCTCCTGCCGCCCCGAAGAGGCGGGCTTCCCGGCCTATGTCGAGGCGCAGCGGCAAAACCCCTTCGTCAAGGGGCTGCGCCGCGTGCTGCATGTCATGCCCGACGATCTCTCCGAGAGCACGCTCTTCCGCGAGAACATCAGGCATCTCGCCGGTGCCGGGCTGACCTTCGATCTCTGCGTGCTGCCGCGCCAGATGAAACAGGCGATGGCGCTGGTCGATCTCGTCCCCGACTGCGTCTTCATCCTCGACCATTGCGGCGTGCCGGACATTCAGGCCGGCGACGACGCGCTCTGGCGCGCCCAGGTGAGCGAGATGGCGCAAAGGCCGAATGTCTTCGGCAAGATTTCCGGCGTCGTCGCCTATGCTGATTCAGAGCGCTGGACGGCCGACACGCTGCGCCCCTTTGTCGAGCATACGATCGGGGCCTTCGGCTGGGACCGCGTCGTCTGGGGCAGCGACTGGCCGGTCTGCACGCTGGGCGGCGGACTTCTGCCTTGGGTGGCAACCACCCACGCCCTCCTCTCCGGCTGCAGCCTCGCCGAGCGCGACGCCCTGCTGAGCCACAACGCAATCCGTCTCTGGAACCTCTCGATCTCGTAGAAAGGTCGGCTGGCCGCGATTGGTTCAGTCGCATGCGGTCCGAGACCGGGACGGACATGTCGTCCCGGCAGCAGCAAAGTCGCTCCTTGTCAGCGGCACAGCGCGCGTCGTCTCACCGCCGATCCTCACCCCTCTCGTCATACTGTTGAGCGGCTGCGTCGATGCGGGTGCCGTTTGCTGCTGCCCAGGCGCACAGGGCCTCGAAGGGTTCGCGCAGCGAGTGGCCGAGGGGGGTGATGGCATATTCGACGCCGACCGGCTGCGTCGGCAGCACGGTTCGGGTCACGAGGCCGTTGCGCTCGAGCCGTTTCAAGGCGTCGGCCAGGGCCTTGTGGGTAATCCCGTTCAGGCGGCGCTTGATTTCGTTGAAGCGCGAGGGTTTGGGGCAGATTACCGTCAGGATCAGGATCGTCCATTTGTCGGCGATCTTGTCGAGCACGGGGCGCAGGGCCGCCATGTCGCGCAGGGCGCAGTCCGAGAGGGCTTGGAGGTCGGTATAGTCGTCCATATCTAGTCTACTTCAGGTGCGTAATTGATACCAGATTTATGACGTATATCATATCGGGACCATCACTCGAAAGGATTTCCGATGGCTCGAATGCAGAACAAAGTCACCCTGGTCGTTGGCGGCGCCAAGGGTATCGGATTGGCGATCGCGCAGCGCCTGGCCGGGGAAGGGGCGACCGTCTTCCTCACCAGCCGCCGAAAAGACGATGCCGATCAGGCGGCCGCGCGCCTCGGTGGACATGCGACCGGCATTGCCGCCGATGCCAGCGTTCCGGAAGACCTCCTGGCGGCGGTCGACACTGTGCGGAAGGCGCGCGGGCGGATCGATGCGCTCGTTCTCAATGCCGGTCTCTCCGAGCCGGCCGAAATCGAGGCCATTACGCCGGAGCATTTCAATCGTCACTTCGACGTCAATGTCCGGGGCATGGTGTTCGGGCTGCAGGCGGCCCTTCCTGCCATGGGCGAGGGGGGCTCGGTCGTTCTTGTCGGCTCGATCGCCGACCAGGGCGGCTTCGCCTCCTACGGCACCTATGCGGCCACCAAGGCGGCCGTGCGCTCCTATGCGCGGACCTGGACGGCCGAGCTGGCGCCGAAGGGGATACGCGTCAACGTCGTCGCTCCCGGTCCGACCGATACGGAGATGATGGCGGCCGTGAGCGAGGAGATGCGCGCGACGCTTGTCGCGCCGATTCCGATGAAGCGGATGGCGCGGCCGGACGAGGTGGCCGCTGCCGCGCTGTTCCTGCTCAGCGACGAGGCGAGTTACATCGCCGGCGCCGAACTCTGCGTCGATGGCGGCCTGCGCCAGGTCTGACCGGGGCGCGAAACGCTGTTCCGGCCCGGTCGGCCGGAACAGCACCTCCCTGGCAGGCAGCAGGCCGAGCCTTCCCGCCGCGCAAACCCGCTTTCATCGGCATATCGTTCGGCGGAGGAGTTCGCTAAGATCTTCGCATTGTTTCTCTTGCGAAATCCGAAGGACGTCATGACAGCGATCGATATTCAGGGCCTGGAGCGGGCCGCGGCCGAGCTGAGCCAGAAAACGCATGGGCTGGGCGGGGTGATCGGGGTCGTGAAAGAGGGCGTGGTCGTGCTGCGCCACGGCTGGGGATATGCCAATCCCAAGCAGCACAGGCCGATCACGCCCGAGACCCGCTTCCCCATCTGCTCGATCAGCAAGCAGTTTACCTGCGGGGTGCTTCTCAGCCTGACCGACGATCTCGAAAAGTTCGACGCGCGCATCGCTGCTCATCTTCCCGCCCTGCGCACGCCCCTGCCAAGCACCCGGGACCTTTGCAACAACCAGTCGGGCTTGCGCGACTATTGGGCGCTGACGGTGCTTCACGGCGCGGATGCGGAAGGGGTCTTCCGGCGGGAGGATGCCAAGCCGCTGTTTGCGCGCATGCGGAGCACCCATTTTAAACCGGGGCATCAATATTCCTATTCGAACGGCAATTTCCGCATCCTGTCGGACATCATCGAAGACCATGCGGGCCGCTCCTTGGGCGAACTCTACCGCGCCCATCTGTTCGATGCGGCGGACATGCCGACAGCCGAACTTCTGCCGGACACGACGACCCCTGCCGATGGCCTCGTCGGCCACGAAGGCAACGAGGCCGTCGGGTATTTTCCCGCGACAAACCGGATTTTCTGGACGGGAGATGCCGGCATTTCGGCCTCGCTCGACGACATGCTGGCCTGGGAGCGCTTCATCGATCGGACCCGGGACGACGAGGCCGGGATCTACCGGCGCCTTGCCCGGCCGCAACGTTTCGCCGACGGGCGGGAGGCACCCTATGGCAACGGCCTGGCCCATGACCGGATCGGCGAGATCCGCACCACCGGGCATGGCGGCGCGCTGCGCGGCTTCCGGGCGCACCGGCTGCACGCCGCGTCCGAGCGGCTGTCGGTGGTCGTGCTCCTCCATCACGAAGGCGATGCGCACGGCGCCGCCCGGCGTCTCATGGGGGCAGCGCTGGGGCTGGGGGCGCAGGACGAGAAGGGCGCGCCGGCAGAACAAAACTGGAAGGGGCGCTATCTCGATCCGGATACCGGCCTGCTGCTCACCCTTTCGCCCGGCCACAGCGGCCTCAAGGCCACCTATGCCGGCGGGGCCGAGCGGTTGATCGTGACCGATGCCGATACGGCGCGCTCCGCATCGATGACGCTGTCCCGGCGCGGCGACGAGATCACCTACGAACGCTGGCGGGATAATCTGCGCGGCGTTGCGAAGCGGGTTGGGGGCGAGGCGCGGCCGGACATTGCCGGGCGCTATCACAGCGACGAACTCGACGCATCGTTCGAGATCGTCGAGACCAATGGGGTCTTCCACGGCTTTTTCGAAGGCTTTCTCGGCAGGGGTGAGATGACCTCTCTGCAGCCGCGCGGCGCCGATGTCTGGACGCTGCCGTGCCGGCGTTCCATGGATGCACCCGCCCCGGGAGACTGGACCCTGCAGATCGAGCGCAGCGCCGATGGCGCGGTCAGCGGCGTGACGCTCGGCTGCTGGCTCGCCCGCAACGTGGCGTACAGCCGCATCGGACGATAAACCATTTCGCCGAACGAGAAATGCCCGCCCGGATGGTCCGGGCGGGCATGGTCGATCGTGTGATCCGACCTCGCGGCGGCGTCAGTTCTTGACGGTATCTTCCAGGAAGAAGCGGCCGAGCGGGTTCTGGTAGAAGTTCTCGACGTTCTTGCGCGAGACGTTGATGAAGGGGCTGTAATAGAGGTCGATCCAGTTTACGTCGGCCTTCGCCATCTTCTGGATGTCGATATACATCTGCTCGCGCTTGGCAGGATCCATCTCCAGGCGGGCGGCCGCCACCAGATCCTTGACCGTGTCGTTCTTGTAGCGCGTCATGTAGTTCATATTGCTGTCGTGACCGACGACGAAGGTGGTCTTCTGGTCGGGATCGAGGATGTCGTTGGTCCAGTACATGACCGACAGATCGTATTCGCCTGCGACCAGCATGTCCCAGGTCTGGCTCGGATCCATCTTCTGCAGGTTGACGGTGATATCGGCCTTTTGCAGCTGCTGCTGCAGCAGGACCGCGATCTGTTCGTCGACCTCGTTGCCGGCATTGACGAGATAGTTCAGCGTCAGCCCGCTGACGCCGGCGGCGGACAGCAGGCTCTTTGCCTTTTCCGGATCATAGGGCCGCTGCAGATTGTCGGCATAATGGTAGAGCGCACCCTTCGGAATGAAGGAATAGGCGACCTCGCCCTGGCCGAAGGTGACGGTGTCGACGATCGCCTTCTTGTCGATCGCGTAGTCGATCGCCTCGCGGACTTCCTTTTTCGCAAGATCGCCGTGCTCATGATTGATGAGCAGGTGATCCTCGCGGGTCGAGGTGTCGAAATGGACGGTCAGGTTGGCGTCCTTCTTCAGCTCTTCCACGCGCGAGAAGGGCACGAAGATCGCCGCATCGAGCTGGCCGGCCTGCACATTGAGCATGCGGGTGTTGTCGTCCGGGACCGAGATCCATTCGACGCCATCGAGCGACACCCGATCGGCCTGCCAGAAGTTCGGGTTCTTCTCCAGGATCACTCGGTCGCCGCGCCGCCATTCCTTAACGACGAAGGCGCCGGAGGCAATCGGGTTTTCGGCATAGGCGTCCTCGCCGAGCGATTCGAGGCCGGCCTTGGAGATGATGGAGGCGCCGGGCATGGCAAGCGTCGACAGGAACGGCGCGGACGGGCTGGAAAGCGTGACCACCAGCGTCTTCGGATCCTTGGCTTCCGCCGTCTTGATGACCTTGTAGGAGTCGCGCCAGAGCGAGCCTTCGTTGTCGCGAATGCGGGTGAGGCTGAACACGGCATCGTCCGCGGTGATCGCGCTGCCGTCGGAGAACTTCGCATCGCGAAGCGTGAAGCTGTAGGTCAGGCCGTCTTCGGAGACCGTCCAGCTTTCCGCCAGGCCCGGTTCCAGCTTGGTGCCGCTCTTGTCGACCCTGACCAGCACGTCATAGACGTTGGAAAACACCCAGAAGTCGATGTTCTGCGCGGTCTTTATCGGGTCGAAGGTGGTGGAGTCCTCCCGACGGCCGATGGTCAGCACGCCTGCGGCTTCAGCGAGGCTGGCGCCGAGCGAGAGCGAGGTCATGACGGTGACCAGGCCGATTTTCATCCATTTGTTGAGCATGTTTGCTGTCCCCTTTTTTGGTTAGAGATGGGCGTCTGCAGCGGGCGCGCCGGCAAGGCGGGGCGCCAGAAGTCTCTTGTCGGGATCGATGTCGGGGATCGCCCCGATGAGGGCCGCTGTATAAGGCTGCTGCGGCTGCGCGAAGACGCGGGCGGAGGGGCCTTCTTCCACCACCTCGCCATGCAGCATCACGATGACCCGGTCGCAGAGATTGCGAACGATGGCGAGATCATGCGCGATGAAGAGCAGCGTGAGGTTCATGCGCGCCTTCAGTTCCGCGAAGAGATCGACGATCTGCTTCTGGATGGTCACGTCCAGCGCCGCCACGCATTCGTCCGCGATGATGAGGCGCGGATTGACCGCAAGCGCGCGGGCGATGCCGACACGCTGGCATTGTCCGCCGCTCATGCTGCGGGGCTTGCGGCCCGCAAAGGCGCGGTCGAGATGCACGAGGTCCAGCAGTTCCTCGATCCGGCGCGGAATGGCGGCCGGCGCCATGCCGTTGACCTTCAACACCTCGCCCAGGGTCTCGCCGACGGTGAGGCGCGGGTTGAGCGAGTTGAACGGATCCTGGAACACCATCGCCGTTTCGCGCCGGAGGCGCTGCAGCGCGTCGCGCGGCTCTTTGGCGAGATCAATCCCGTCGAAGGCGATGCGGCCGGCGGAGTGTTTGACCAGCCCCAGGATGGCCCGCGCCAGCGTGCTCTTTCCGCTCCCCGATTCCCCGACGATGCCGATCGTTTCGCCGGGCATGACGCGCAGGCTGACGCCCTTGACCGCGCTGACCTTCTTGCCACGGGCGCCGAAGAAGGAGCCGCCGCTGTCGAAGGTCACATGCAGGTCGTCGATCTCGAGCATCGGCCGCGCCGGCGTTTCGGTCGGCGGCGCCGCGGCAACGGCCTCGGGCGCGTCTGCCGCGGCGAGCGACGGGTGGCTGGCAATCAGCATGCGGGTATAGTCGTGTGCCGGCGAAGACAGGATCTGCCGCTTCTCGCCCTGCTCGACGATCCGGCCGTTGCGCATGACCGCGATTCGATCGCAGGTCTGCGCGACGACGCCGAGATCGTGGGTGATGAGGATGACCGACAGGCAGAGCTTGTCGCGCAGCGCCATGATCAGGTCGAGGATCTGCGCCTGGATCGTCACATCGAGCGCCGTGGTCGGCTCGTCGGCAATCAGGATCTTCGGGCGACAGGAGAGGGCGGCGGCGATCATGGCCCGCTGGCGCATGCCGCCCGAGAATTCATGCGGATAGTTGTCGTACTGGCGGGCCGGATCGGGGAAGCCGACCTGGATCAGCATGTCCACCGCCGCCGCGCGGGCCTCGCGCGCGCTGGCGCCCTGGTGGAACCGGATGCCCTCGGCAATCTGGTCGCCGATCTTCATCACGGGATCGAGATGGCTCGTCGGGTTTTGAAAGATCATGCCGATCTCGCTGCCGCGCACCGCCAGCATCTCGGCCGGTGTCGCCGTCACGAGGTCGCGACCGGCCAGGTCCACCGTTCCATGATCGACCGACAGCCTGCGGGAAGGAAGAAGACCCATGACGGCGCGGCAGAGCAGGCTCTTGCCGGAACCGCTTTCGCCGACGAGACCGAGAATTTCGCCCTGCGCGAGATCGACGCTGACATGATCGATCAGGGTCTTCTGCGGCGTGACGCCGTTCAAGGTGACGACGAGATCGCGGATCGAGAGGAGCGGCGCGGTCATTCCTGGACTCCGGCGAAGTCACCCAGGCCATCGCCGAGCAGGCTGAAGGCAAAGGCGAGAAACACGATCGACAGTCCCGGGAAGAGGGTGATCCACCAGGCCGTGGTCACGAAGGGCTGGCCCTCCGCCACCATGATCCCCCATTCCGCCGTCGGCGGCTGAACGCCGAGTCCGAGATAGCTGATGGCCGCCCCACTCAGGAGCACGAGGACCGCATCCGACATGACGAAAACGAGGGAGCCGGCGATCGCGTTCGGCAGGAGATGGCGGAACATGATGCGCATCTTGCCGAAGCCGAGGCTGACGGCCGCGACCGCATAGTCGCTGTTCTTCAGCACCAGGATCTGCGCGCGCACCAGCCGGGCATAGGAGACCCAGCCGACCAGCGCCATGGCGATGTAGAAACTGGTAAGGCCCGGACCGAGAATGGCGATGATCGAGAGCATCAGGACCAGGAAGGGAAAGGCGAGGATAATGTCGATGATGCGCATCAGCACCGCATCGACGATGCCGCCGAAAAAGCCGGCCAGCGTGCCGATCAGGGTTCCGATGACGAAGGGGAAGACGACGCCCAGAAAGGCCATCTGCAGATCGATCCGCGTGCCCCAGATCACCCTCGATAGGATGTCGCGCCCGAAATTGTCGGTGCCGAAGGGATGCAGGAGGGAGGGCGGCTGCAGCCGTTGATCCGCCATCTGCAGGATCGGATCGTAAGGCGCGAAAAGCGGCGCGGCACAGGCCAGGATTACGAAGAACAGCAGGATCGCCGCGCCGATCGCAAGGGCCGGATGCTGGCCGAGCCTGGAGGGCGCGCGTGCGGCCGGTGTCTCGACGACAGGAACAGTCATAGCTTCACCCTCGGGTCGATCGCCACCGTGATGATGTCGGCGAGGAAATTGACGAGCACGGTCGCGCAGGCAAACACCATGGCGACGCCCTGGACGACCATGTAGTCGCGCGAGAAAATGGCGCGCACCAGAAGCTGGCCCATGCCCGGCAGTGCAAAGACGCTTTCGACGACGACGGTGCCGCCGATCAGCCAGCCGATGTTGACGGCCAGGAGGTTGATGGTCGGGACGAGGGAATTCGGCAGGACATGCCGCCAGAAGACGATGCTTTCCGGCATGCCGCGCGCCCGCGCCGCCGTCGCGATGTCCGAGCGCAGCTGCTGGATCATGGCGGCGCGCAGGCTGCGGGTCAGAACGGCCGATAGCGACAGCGCCACCGTCAGGCTCGGCAGCGCGAGATGCCACAGCTTGTCTCCGATCGTCGCGCCATAGCCGGAGACGGGAAAGAGGTCGAGCCGGACACTGAAGAAGATGATCAGCATCAGGGCGAGCCAGAAGGGCGGAAAGCCGATGCCCATGGTCGAGACGACCCGGACCGCCTGGTCTGCCAGCCTGCCCTGCCGGCGCGCGGCGATCGCCGACATCGGGACCGCGATGAGAATGGCGAGCAGAACGCTGGTGAGCACCAGCATCAGCGTCGGCTCGATCCGCGCGGCGACCAGCTTCAAGACGTCGATCTTGTAGAGGATCGACTTGCCCATTTCGCCGTGGCCGAGGTTGCGAATGAAGTAGAAATATTGAAGCCAGATCGGCTCGTCGAGGCCGTATTGCTTGCGGATCTGCGCGATCGCCGTGGGCGTCGCCCTGGTGCCGAGCAGGACGCGGGCCGGATCGCCGGGAATGAGGCGCACGAGCACGAAGGTGATGATGCTGATGCCGAGGAGCACGGGCAAAAGCTGCAGCGGCCGGTAGAGAACGAACTTAAAGCGATGCATGGGGTCGGCGTTTGCCCTTGTCTTGCGCGGCGTGGACCGGATCCGCCGTCATTGCACGGACCCGTTGCGCGACAGGAAGTTCGTCAGCGCGGGGTAATAGGCCTCCGGGTTCTCGTAGAACGGCATATGGCTGGCATTGCGGAAGACATGCAGCTCGGCATTGGGCAGCGCATGTTTCATGCGCATCGCGCAGGCCGGCGTCAGCTCGTCGTGTTCGCCGACGGTGATCAGCACGGGAAGCGTCAACCGGGGAAGGTCCGGGATACGGTTCCAGTCCTTCAGATTGCCGGTATAGAGGAATTCGTTCGGCCCCTGCATCGTCTCGTAAGGCCCCATGTTCCAGTCGTCGAGCGAGCGTTTGACGGGTGCCGGCCAGTCGGGCAGGCGGCAGACATGGCGGTAGTTCAGGAGCGTGATCGCTGCCAGATATTCCGGATGGTCGATCGAGCCTTGCGCTTCGTGCTTCTGCATCATCGCCACCGTTTCCGATCCGAGTGCTGCGCGCAACCGGTCAAGCTCGGCTATCAGATGCGGCATGTCGGCGACAGTGTCCTCGAGGATCAATGTCTTCAAATTCTGTTGATACTTCAATGCATAGTCGATGGCGAGCCACCCGCCCCAGGAATGGCCGAGCAGGTGAACACGGCCGAGACCGAGCGCCCGGCGCACCGTTTCGGTTTCCTCCACATAGCGCTCGATCGTCCACAGCGCGGCATCCGTCGGGCGATCCGAGGCCCCGGTGCCGAGCTGGTCGAAGGCCACGACGCGGTATCCCCGGTCGACCAGACAGGAATGGGCATCGCGCAGATAGTCGCAGGGCAGGCCCGGACCGCCGTTCAGGCAGAGAATGGTCTCCTCTCCGCTGCCGAAACTGTAAGCGACGAGTTTGAACCCATCGACCTCGACCTCGATCCGTTCGTCCGGACTCATCTCACGCCACATGCTTGATCCCCGCCTCTCGATCCTGTCTTGACCGTTTTTTCAGCATGGCTAATTTCAACGCATTGCCACCTGCCTGCCAGCTATAAAAAGTGATAGGGTGCCGGCACTGGTCAGCGGAGGTTCGGATGCTTCAGGACATGGCGTCGGTCGCCGCTCGTTTCTCGGCGCGCGACACGCTCGATGGACGGATCGACGAGGCCTTTGCCCTTATGCAGGCAATGGGCTTCGATGGGCTGATCTATGATTACACGCCGTCCACCGCCGGCCTCGACGGGCGGATCGGTATTCCCACCCTGCTGAAACTGCGCAATGTCGCGGGGGACATGCACGACTACTGGTGCGACCGCGAATATTTCCGCATCGATCCGGTGCAGCGTCTCGCGACGCAAACCTCGGTTCCGTTCTTCTGGAGCTATGACCCGGGGGTGGAGACGCGCATCAGCCGTCTCCTGACCGACGAGACGAAGCCGGTCTGCGACTTCCTGCACGCGCATGACATGCTCTCGGGCGTCACGGTGCCGGTTCACCGGCCGCAGGGCGATTATGCGACGGTGACCGGCGTGCGCTACGGCGCGAGGCGCGACTTCATGGCCGAAGCCCTGCACAGGCTCGCAGAATTCGGCCTTCTCGCGCAGATCTTCCACGAGGCTGCCGACGAGCTGTTCGACGAGCCGGTGCGAAACGGATCCGGCGTGCGGCTGACCAAGCGGGAACGCGAATGCCTGCGCTATTCCTCGCATGGGCTTTCCGCCAAGGAGGTCTCGCGCATCATCGACCGATCGGTGCCGACCGTGGTGATGCATCTCAATTCCGCCGCCCGCAAGCTTGGGGCGAAGAACAGGACCGAGGCGGTCGCCCGCGCCGCCCACTATCACCTGCTCGACGAGCCCCCATCCTATAAGTCGTGATAGGTCCCGGGCGCGCCACGCCCTCGCTATAGTCCGGCTTTCCGTCGTCAGAACAGGGAGCGGACGTGGACAGGATCGCATCGCAGGAAGGCTATGTTCCATTCCGTGGGTACCAGACATGGTACCGTGTCACCGGATCGCTCGCCTCGGGCCCGCTGCCGCTCATCGTCGCGCATGGCGGCCCCGGCTGCACCCATGATTATGTCGATTCCTTCAAGCATATCGCCGCGCTCGATGGGCGTGCGGTCATTCATTACGACCAGCTCGGCAACGGCAAATCCACGCGGCTGCCGGACAAGGGCGCTGATTTCTGGACGGTCTCCCTGTTCCTGGACGAACTCGACGCCCTGATCGCTCATCTCGGCATCGGCGATCGCTATGCCTATCTCGGCCAATCCTGGGGTGGGATGCTGGGGGCGGAACATGCAGTTCGCCAGCCGGCCGGGCTGAAGGCGCTGGTGCTTGCCAACTCGCCGGCAAACATGAAGACTTGGGTCGCCGAAGCCAACCGGTTGCGCGGCGCACTTCCCGACGATGTGCAGGCCACCCTTATGCTCCATGAACAGGCGGGGACCCTGACCCATCCGGATTACATCGCTGCGTCGCGCGTGTTCTATGACAGGCATGTCTGCCGGGTCGTGCCGTGGCCCGCGGAGGTCTCGCGCACCTTCGCGATCATGGAGGAGGACAACACCGTCTACCGCACCATGAACGGCCCGACCGAATTCCATGTGATCGGCACGATGAAGGACTGGACGATCGAGGACCGCCTTCACAGCATCACCGCACCGACGCTGGTGCTTTCGGGGCGCCATGACGAGGCAACGCCGCTGGTTGTCCGTCCCTATGTCGAGACCATCCCCCACGCGCGCTGGGTGGTTTTCGAGCAGTCGAGCCATATGCCGCATGTCGAGGAACAGGATCTCTGCCTCTCCACGGTCTCGGACTTCCTGTGCAGCCACGACTGACGCGGCGGAACGGAACCCTTCCGACCTGTGCGACCCTTGATAACTCGCTCATCATCGGGGGGCACAGCGGTTAACCCTTTGGCGACTCTACCGAACGAAGCGGATGAGCGGCGGCAAAAGGTCAGTATCCGCTAACCTTTTGCACCCTATGACTGGCTCCATCGCAATGGTTGAGTCAGCATGAACACGCACAGCCCTCTTTCGCCGGATCCTGTCGCCCGCCTCGCCAGCCCGCCCAGTCCGCAGCATATTCTCGCCGCCCTGCCGCGCCCTGTTCTGGCGCTCGATGAGGAGGGTGTCGTGGTCTATGCCAATGATGCGGCCGAGGCTGTCTTCGAAGGCTGGGTGGTCGGCCTCAATCTTCGCGACCTGATGCCGGGCTTCACCCTGTCCGGCGCATCGCAGAGCGGGCCGGTCGTCCTCCGTCTCGCCTGCCGGCGCAACGAGACTTACGATGTCACGCTCGCAGCACTTGCCGATGGCGGCTTCGTCGTGGATCTGAGGCTCGCGCCGGCGGCCGAGGCGAATTTGATCGCCATCGACCGCGACGAGCTGACGGGTCTTGCCAAGCGCAACACGCTGATGGCCCATCTCGCCGCGGCTCTGGAGCAGGATGCGGGTGCTGCCACCGTTGCCGTCCATTGCGTCGATCTCGATCGATTCAAGACGGTCAATGATACGCTCGGCCATGCGGTGGGCGATCTTCTGCTCAAGAAGGTGGCCGACCGCCTGACCGCGGCCTGCCGCAAGAGCGATCTGGTCGCGCGTCTGGGCGGCGACGAATTCGTCATCCTGCAGCGCGATGTCGAGGACGATGCGGCTGCCGAGCGGCTCGCCGCGCGCATCGTCGATCTGGTCGGCAGAACCTATGTCCTGAGCGGCCATACGATCAACATCGGAGCCAGCGTCGGCGTGGCGCTGCGGGCCGAAGCGGCGCAGGCGCGCGATCTGCTGCGCAATGCGGATCTCGCACTGTACGAGGCGAAGAGGGCTGGCCGCGGCCGGTTCCGCACCTTCGAGGCCAGCATGGACACCGGCCTGCAGGAGCGCCGTGAAATGGAGATCGATCTGCGGCGGGCTTTGGCGCTCAAGCAGTTCGAGCTCAGCTACCAGCCGTTCGTCGATCTGTCGACCGATCGGGTCATCGGCTTCGAGGCCTTGTTGCGCTGGACCCATCCGGTCAAGGGCAACATTCCGCCGCTGCAGTTCATTCCGCTGGCCGAGGAGAACGGGCTGATCGTCAAGATCGGCGAGTGGGTGCTGCGCCAGGCCTGCATCGAGGCGGCGACCTGGCCGGACGAGATGATCATCGCGGTCAATGTCTCGCCGCTTCAGTTCAAGGCCGATACGCTGCTGGACACCGTTTCCGCGGCGCTCGCCCGCTCGGGCCTTCCGGCGCACCGGCTGGAGATCGAGATCACCGAAGGTGCGCTTCTTGACGATACCGACAATGTGCTGGTGACGCTTGCCGCCCTGCGCGATCTCGGCGTGAAGATCTCGATGGACGATTTCGGCACCGGCTATTCCTCGCTCGCCTATCTGCAGAAATTCCCCTTCAGCAAGATCAAGATCGACCGGTCCTTCGTCGCCACCGACAGTGCCGACAGCGAGGCCATCCTCAAGGCGGTGGCGAGCCTCGGCACCAGCCTCGGCATGGCGATCACCGCCGAAGGCGTGGAGACCGCGGAGCAACTGGCCCGGATCCGCAGCGAGCGCTGCACCCACGTTCAGGGCTACCTGACCGGGCGGCCGATGCAGCCGGCGAAGATTGCGGACTTCCTGAGCCGATCCAACCCCGACACCGTGAGCGAGACTGCCCGATGACCGACCGCCTTCACCGCCTCGTCTATTACAGCCGCAACCATGTCTCCGCCGATGCTTCAAGCTTTCAGTCCGCGGTCGATGACATTCTGGCCAGGAGCCGGGCCAACAATGCCCGCGATGCCATCACCGGCGCCCTGCTGTTCAATGCCGGCTGCTTCGCCCAGGTCTTGGAAGGGCCGCTCGAAGCGGTCGAGGCGACCTTCGAGCGCATCCAGCAGGACGAACGCCACAGCGATGTCTCGCTTCTGGCCTTCGATCCGGTGGAGCATCGCTCCTTTCCCAACTGGGCCATGGGCTTCATCGGGCTTTCGGACAGGGATGCGGCCCGCTTCTCCGGCATCGCCACCGCAAGCGGCTTTGATCCAGCCCGCCTAAGCGGGGAGGAGATCCATCGGCTGCTGCGCGACCTGACGCTTGAGGAAGAGCACGCGCTCTGACGCAGATTTCCACGAGGGCGGCGGTCCCGCCTCGTCCGGAGACGGTCAGCGCAGCAGGCCGTCCTTGAAGAACTGCTCGAAGCCCTTCAGGTCGTTCGCTGGGCTGCGCTCCCGGTTGATGCTTTCGTCCCTGGCTGCCTTGACGCGCTTGGTCAGTCGCCGCCGTTCCGCAGCCTTCTGGCGGTTCTCTTCCCGGGCGAGGACGTCGTCCTCGCGCCAGGTGTCGACGGTGCCCTGATCGAGCAGCGCCTCGACCTGGCGGGGATCGAACACGTGAAAGGTGATCGCCTTCGCCCGGCCGCGCAGCCGGATCGTGCGTGTTCCGGCGCTGACCAGACGCCCGTCTTCCAGCCAACGCCGCCGCTCGCTTGTGGTGATCGTCAGAATATCCTCGATCTCGCGCGGAAGCACCGGCAGACTATCAAGGGTCGGCAGCAGCGCGGCGAGCCGTGTTTCCAGCGCCGAGAACGCATCCTCGTCCTCTTCGCCCATCGAGAGCGTCAGCGCCATGCCATCGAGCGCCAGCGCCCGATGTGCCTTGCCGCCGAGCCGCGCGCGCAGTTCCTGCAGCAGGCCCTTCGCCCGCAGCGCCGAACCGAGCGTGGCCGTTGTCGGCAGCGCGAAGCTGCGGGTGAAGGCGGCGGCGGGCTTGCTCTTGCTCATGACCCAGCAAATGGGCCGCAGGCTGCCGAGGTCAATCCGTGCGCGGGACCCTTTCGCCTGGCCGTCGCCGAAGCGATCATCCGGACGGAGAGATCCTGGTTGAGCGTGTGCGCGCCCTGCGATCCGCCGAGCGCGACGGCCGGTCTGCGGCGCTCTTCGCTGAGTTCAGGGCTAACACGTCCGCGTCCGCTTCATCCCGGCAGCGGCACGTCCGCATCGAGCCGTGCCCAGCACCCCGTTTCCGCCGACCGCAGGATCGCATCGATCAGGCGGTGGGCGGCAAGCGCATCGTCGGCACTGGCCGATGGCGCCGAACCCTGGTCGAGCGCGTCGAGAAAATCCCGGTGCAGCGCCAGATGGTTGTGGTGCGAGAAGGCCATCGGGTCCGCGCCGCTGCCGCCGTCGGTGTCCGACCAGGCAAACGTGCCCCCGTCCATCAGCTGCACCCGCGCGCCGTCGCCCTCGAGCAGGGCCGAGCCTCGGGTTCCGAAAAGCTGGATGCGATCCGGCAGGCCGGGATAGGCGGCGGTGGTGGCGCTGAGCGCGCCGATCGCCCCGCCCGCGAACCGCAGCGTCGCATGGACCAGATCTTCCGTCTCCATCCGGTGCACCGCACTGGTAACGGCAAGCGCAGAGACGTCGGTCGGCAATCCGACAAGCGCGATGAACTGATCGATCGTGTGGATCGCCTGCGTCAGCAGCACACCGCCGCCGTCGCGCGCCCAAGTCCCGCGGCCAGGCTCGTCGTAATAGGCCTGTGGTCGCCAGTTGCCGAGCGCCATCGTGGCGGAGACGATCTCGCCCAGCGCGCCGTCCCGCATGAGCCGGGCTGTCTCCATGAAGGAGGGACGAAACCGGCGCTGGAAGGTGATGCCGAGCGGGATCCGCGCCGCAGCCGCCACCAGCTGGCGCGACCGTTCCAGCGTCACCTCCAGCGGCTTTTCGAGCAGCACCGCCTTGCCCGTCCGCGCGGCGCGCTCCACCAGGTCGAGATGCGTGTTGGGCGGGGTCAGAACGACGAGATAATCGATCGACGGATCGTCGAACAGCGCCTCGGCCGTCTCCACCACCGGCAGCCCGAAACGCGCCCCGAACGCCGTGCGGCGCGCTTCACTCGGTGCGAACGCCCCAACGACGGTTACCCGGTCCGAAAGGTCGAGCAAACTCAACACATGCGGCGCTGCCGCCATGCCAAGCCCCAGGATTCCAGCACGCCGCTTGCTTTTGCCACTCATGGCGCGGACTGCCTTCCAGAAGGCGTCATCTACCGCATATCTCCAATCGCAACAGCATCGACGTCCGTGTAGTCGACATTGTCGCCGGCCATGGCCCAGATGAAGGCGTAGTTGGAGGTGCCGCAGCCGGAGTGGATCGACCAGGCGGGGGAGAGGACGGCCTCTTCATTGGCCATGACGATATGGCGTGTTTCCGAGGGTTCGCCCATGAAGTGGAAGACGCGGGCCGTGTCGGCGAGATCGAAATAGAGATAGGCTTCCATCCGCCGGTCGTGCACATGCGCCGGCATGGTGTTCCAGACCGAGCCCTTGGCAAGCTGGGTCATGCCGACGACGATCTGGCAGGTCTCGACGGTCGTGGTGAACTGGAAGATCGAGCGCTCGTTCGAGGTTTCCTGGGCGCCGAGGTCGAGGCGCTTGGCATCGGCGAGCGTGATCAGCCGCGTCGGGCAGTTGCGATGGGCGGGGGCGGAAAGCAGATAGAACTTGGCCGGCGCGTCCGCATTCGTCGAGGCAAAGCGGACCGTTTCTCCCATGCCGACATAGAGCATGTCGCGCGTGCCGAGCGGATAGGTCGTCTCGCCGACGGTGATCTCGCCCGCGCCGCCGATATTGACGGCCACGAGCTCGCGGCGCTCGAGGAAGGACTTGGTGCCGTTCGGCTTGATCGTCTCGAGCGGCAGGGCGGTTTCGGCAGGTATGGCGCCGCCGACGATCATCCGGTCGTAGTGGGTGTAGGTGAGGGTGATCTGGCCGGGCACGAACAGCGGGCCGACATGGAAATGGTGACGCAACTCGTCCGTACCCATCATGGCGGCGGCGGCGGGGTCGATCGCGAAACGGGTGCTGTATTCGGTTGTCATGTCACTCTTCTTCCGTGGTTCAAAAGGTTCGGATCCGGGCAGGTGGCGCCGCGTTCATCGTGTAGTCGGATTGCTGGCCGGAGAGCCGCTTGCGATAGCGCTCCTGGGCGGCGAGCAGATGGGCGCGCATGGCGTCGCGCGCGCCATCGGCATCGCCGGCGGAAATCGCCTGCAGGATGCGCAGATGCTCCCGCTGCAGGCCGGCCAGATAGTCGGTCGAAAGAACCTCGACCGAATACCAGGGCGAGTTCCGGTCGCAGGGGATCGTGCGGTCGCCAAGCGCGTCGAGGATCTCGACATAGAAGGGGTTGTTGGTGGCCGAGGCGATCTCGCGGTGGAAGGCGAAGTCGGCCTTGCCGGTCGGCTGTCCCTCCTTGAGAAGATGTTCGAACTCGAAGAAGGCCTCCTGGATGCGGGCCTCCTGCGAAGGGCTGCGGCGGCCTGCGGCAAGGCCCGCACTTTCGATCTCGATGCCCATGCGGACCTCGAGCACGTTCACCGCCTGGCTGATCCGGTTGCCCATATCGGCCGTCAGCGCGCTGATCTTGTGGGTCGGGTGACCAAGCACGAAGACGCCCGCCCCGTGCCGGGCCTCGACCAGATTGTCGGCAGCAAGGGCTGCCACCGCTTCGCGGACCACGGTGCGGCTGACGCCGAAGATCTCGGTCATGCGCTGTTCGGTCGGCAGCCGTTCGCCCACCTGGAAATCGCCGGCCAGGATCTGCGAGCGCAGCGCCTGCGCCACGTTTTCGGAGAGTTTCGGCTTTCGCTCGACCTTCATATCCGCCGGTTGTCCGCTCATCGTCGTTCCACTCCAAAGGCCCTATTTGAACACGCTCGGCAGCCAGAGCGAGAGAGCCGGAATATAGGTGACAAGAAGAAGAACCACGATGCCCGCCCCGTAGAAGGGCCAGATGGAGCGCATGGCTTCCCAGACCGATATCTTTCCCACCGCGCAGGCGACGAACTGCACGCCGCCGACGGGTGGCGTGTTCAAGCCGATACCGTAGTTCAGGATCATGATCACGCCGAAATGGACGGGGTCGACACCATAGGCGGTGGCGATCGGCAGGAAGATCGGCGTGGTGATGATGATCGTCGGGCCCATGTCCATGAAGGTGCCGAGCACCAGCATCAGCACATTGAGCAGGAGCAGGATCATGATCGGATTGTCCGACAGGGTCTGCATCCAGGCGACCAGCGTGGCCGGCACGCGCAGGAAGGCCATGAGCCAGGAGAAGGCGGCCGCGCAGCCGATGATGAGCAGCACCATGGCCGTGGTGCGCACGGCCCCCATCGTCGCATGCACGAAATCCTGCCAGCTCAGCTGCCGGTAGATCAGCAGCGTGACGAGAAGCGCATAGATGACGGCGATGCAGGAGCTTTCGGTCGCCGTGAAGATGCCGGAGCGCACGCCGCCGAAGATGATGGCGATCAGCAGCAGGCCAGGAAGAGCGATGGCAAGCAGATGGAGCACGGCAGCAAAGCCGGGGAACCGCTCTGTCGGATAGCCTCGCTTGCGGGCAACGATATAGGCCGTGACCATCAGCACCGCGGCAAAGAGCAGGCCCGGTACGACGCCGGCGGTGAAGAGATCGGCGATCGAGATCTTGCCGCCGGCCGAGATCGAATAGATGATCATGTTGTGCGAGGGCGGCAGAAGGAGAGCGATCAGCGCTGCCATGGAGGTGACGTTGACCGCATAATCGGCGCCATAGCCGCGGGCCTTCATCTGCGGGATCATCAGCCCGCCCACGGCCGCGGCCTCGGCGACCGCCGAGCCGGAGATGCCGCCGAACAGCGTCGAGGTGAGGATGTTCACCTGGCCGAGCCCGCCGCGCAGATGCCCGACGATCGAGGCGGCGAAGGCGACGATGCGCCCGGCAATGCCGCCACGCACCATCAGGTCGCCGGAGTAGATGAAGAAGGGGATGGCGAGCATCGAGAAGACGCTCATGCCGGAGTTCAGGCGCTGGAACACCACAAGCGGCGGCAGGCCCATATAGAGGACGGTGGCCAGGCTCGACACGCCGAGGCAGAAGGCGATCGGCGTGCCGATCAGCATCAGAAGCGTGAAGCTGCCGAACAGGATCCAGAGTTCCATCGGTTCAATTCCCCTTCGCCACGGGCGGACGGCTGCTCGCGCCGAGCGTGGCGGCGTCCTTGCGGACGTCTTCGATATTTTCGAGTTCGACGGCGATTTCGGTGGGCGCCAGCTCGTCCAGCGCCTCGTCGATCGGCGCGCCGGACAGGCGCATCAGAATCCGTTCGAGCGAGAAGAGCACGATGAGCAGGCCGCCGCCGATCAGCGGCGCATAGTCCCAGGCACCGGAAATGCCGAGCGCCGGCAGCCGGGTTGCAAAGGTCAGGCTGACGAGCTTGGCCCCATACCAGATCATCCCCAGGCCGAAGGCGAAGATGACGATGTCGGAAATCATCCGCAGCCACTTCTTGCCGGCCCGCGGCAGGACATAGAGCAGCACGTCGAAGCCCATGTGGTTGTTCTCCCGCACGCCGACAGCGGCGCCGAGAAAGATGAACCAGCTCATGAGGATCACCGCACCGGGCTCGGTCCAGCTGGGCGAATCGTTCAGCACATAGCGGCAGAAGACCTGCCAGGCGACGATGGCCGTCATGGCGACGAGACCGGCGCCGGCAATATAGAGCGCGGCCGTGTTCAGTTTCGTAAGGACTGGAATGCCGGTCTTGAGGGTGGTGGACATGGTTCGGCTGTCTCCTGACCTTCCCTCCGCGCGGAGGGAACGGGCATGCAAGCTCTGGACAATGGACACACGGCGGCCCGCTGGCCTTCAAACGGCCAGCAGGCAGCCGCGGAGTGGTTACTGCACCGCCTGCACGTCGGCGACGAGCTTCTTCAACACGTCATCGGTGATGTGCTTTTCGTAGACAGGCTTCATCGCGTCGATGAAGCCCTGCTTTTCGACTTCGTTGATCTGAGCCCCCGCCTTTTCGACGGCCGCGCGCGATTCCTGCGTCTTGGCGGCCCAGAGCTCGCGCTGCTTGGCGACGCTGTCCTTGGCCGCCTGCTTGAAGAGCGCCTGGTCCTCCGGCGTCAGCTGGTCGAAGGCCGCCTTGTTCATCACGAAGACCTCGGGGAGGATCGTGTGCTCGTCGAGCGAGAAGTTCTTGGCGACTTCATAGTGCTTGGCGGTATCGAAGCTCGGGAAGTTGTTCTCCGCCCCGTCGATGACGCCGGTCTCGATCGAGGAATAGACCTCGCCGTAAGGCATCGGCGTCGCATTGGCACCGAGCGCGGCCACCATGTCGACGAAGATGTCCGACTGGATGACGCGGAACTTCAGGCCCTTCATGTCCTCAACCGTCTTGATCGGCTTGTTGGCATTGTAGAAGGAGCGGGCGCCCGCATCATAGAAGGCGAGTGCGACCAGGCCGGCCGGCTCGAAGGCGGCCTTGATCTGGTCGCCGATCGGCCCGTCCATGACCTTGTGCATGTGCTCTTCGGAACGGAAGATATAGGGCAGAGCCGGAACGATGGTTTCCTTCACCGTGCCGTTGAAGGGCGCCATGGAGACGCGGTTGAGCTCGATGACGCCGGAGCGGACCTGCTCGATCGTGTCCTTTTCTTCGCCGAGCTGGGCGGAGTGGTAGACCTCGACCGCATAGCGGCCGGCCGTGCGCTCCTTGATCAGCGCACCGAAATACTTGACGCCTTCCACCGTCGGATAGCCATCCGGATGCGTATCCGAGGATTTGAGCACCGTCTGCGCCGAGGCGCTGCCCAGCATCAGAAGCGAAGCGAGCGCGACGCCCGTCCAGAGTTTGGTGATATGCAACATTGTCTCCTCCCAGTTGGCAGGCTTTCGCCTGCTGTTGCGTGGTGTTGTTCAGGGCCTCACAGCTTGTAGGCCCCCTTGGCGAGCCCGTAGGTCAGCGCCTGTGCGAGATCATGGGCCTCCTCTTCCCCAAGCCGGTGCTCGGCCACGAGGCGCGCCAGGAAGGCGCAATCCACCCGTCGCGCGACATCGTGGCGGGCGGGGATCGAGGGGAAGGCGCGGGTGTCGTCGTTGAAGCCGACCGTGTTGTAGAAGCCGGCCGTTTCCGTCGTCATCTCGCGGAAGCGGCGCATGCCTTCGGGGCTGTCATGGAACCACCAGGCGGGCCCGAGCTTCAGCGCCGGATAGACGCCGGCCAGGGGCGCGAGTTCCCGGGCATAGCTCGTCTCGTCGAGCGTGAAGAGAATGATCGACACGCGCGGGTCGGTTCCGACGGCGTCCAGCATGGGCTTCAGCGCCCGGACATAATCGGTCTGCGTTGGGATATCGAAACCCTTGTCACGTCCGAACTTCTTGAAGATCGTCGGCGAATGGTTGCGCCAGGAGCCAGGGTGGATCTGCATGACCAGACCATCCTCGGCGCTCATCTTTGCCATTTCCGTCAGCATCTGCGCACGAAACAGGGCCCGCTGCCGCTCGTCCGCGCGCCCGCTGCGCACGCTGTCGAACAGGCTCTGCGCCTCGGCCGCCGAAAGATTGGCGGTCTCGGCCGAAGCGAGACCATGATCGGTGGCGGTCGCCCCGAAGGACTGGAAATAGGCGCGGCGGTTACGATGCGCTTCCAGATAGCCCTGCCAGCGGCCGGTGTCGCAGCCGCTGATTTCGCCAAGCCGATCGAGCGCCGTGCCGAATCCTTCGAAGTCCGGATCGATCACCGCGTCCGGCCGATAGGCGGGGACGACACGTCCGCTCCAGCCGCTTTCCCGGATCATGCGGTGGGAGGACAGCTCGTCGAGCGCGCCGTCCGTGGTCGAGATCACCTCGATGTTGAAGCGCTCGAACAAGGCGCGCGGCCGGAAGGCGTCGGTCTGCAGCAAGGCTGCGATCGCATCATAGTGCCGGTCGGCATTGGCGGGGGTCAGCGGCTCTTCGAGGCCGAAGAGGTTGGCAAAGGTGTAATCGAGCCAGAGCCGGGTCGGCGTTCCGCGGAAGAGGTAGTAGTTCTCGGCAAAGATCCGCCAGATCTTGCGGCCGTCGGTTTCCACGGCCGAGCCGTCGAGCGTCGGCACGCCGAGATCCTCGAGCCGCACGCCCTGGCTGAACAGCATGCGGAAAATATAATGGTCGGGCACGATGAGAAGCTGGGCCGGATCCGGAAACAGGGCGTTCTCGGCATACCAGCGCGGGTCGGTGTGACCATGCGGGCTGATGATCGGCAGATCCTTGATCGCAGCATAGAGATCACGCGCCACGGTGCGGGCGGCGTCATCGGTCGGGAACAGCAAATCCGGTGCAACAAGGGTCATGAGATCAGCCGCTCCTCCTTCGGCTTTCGCAATCGGTAAGCAGAAGACGACATCATGTCAACATACAAAAAAACACCAGTTGTATGATGACTTTTGCTTGACGGAGCTGCGCTGGTTTTGGCACTCATGCCTTACGCTCAATGGGGGAGGAACCATGGAGATTTCGGAGGAGGCGTCCGCACGGCGCCTATGCAATGACACGCTGCCGATGCTTCCGGACACGGTTGGCCGGCCGGGCTATGATCGCAGCCGCGTCACCGCAGGTATCGTGCATCTTGGTCTTGGCGCCTTTCATCGCGCCCATCAGGCGGCGATCGTCGACAAGTGCCTGGCTGCCGGCGAGGCGGAGTGGGGCATCATCGGCGCTTCGCTGCGCAGCCCCGAGACGCGCGACGCGCTGGCCCCGCAGGATGGGCTCTATACGCTTGCGGTGGTCGATGGCGGCGGCGAACAGCTCTCCGTCGTCGGGTCTCT
Organism: Rhizobium sp. CC-YZS058; assembly: GCF_034720595.1. Lineage (NCBI taxonomy): Bacteria > Pseudomonadati > Pseudomonadota > Alphaproteobacteria > Hyphomicrobiales > Rhizobiaceae > Rhizobium > Rhizobium sp. CC-YZS058. The sequence goes on from NZ_JAYESJ010000001.1 coordinate 808,222, forward strand.
GCTCGATGTCCTGGTCGCCCCCGATTCGCCGCAGGCCCTGGTCGCGCATCTCACCCATTCCACGATCCGCATCGTCACGCTGACCGTCACCGAGAAGGCCTATCTGCGCACCGCGTCGGGCGCGCTCGCTCTGGATCATCCCGATCTCGTCCATGACCGCGCAGCGCCGGAGAACCCGCGGACGATCTACGGCTTTCTGACCGAGGCGATCGTTCGCCGGCGCGCGCTGGGCCTTGCGCCCTTCACCATCCTCTCCTGCGACAATCTTCCATCAAACGGTGCGACGCTCAAACGCCTGCTTGTCTCCTTCGCCACCGCGCGTGATGCGGCGCTCGGCGCCTATGTGGAGAGCAGCATCGCCTGTCCGTCCAGCATGGTCGATCGCATCGTTCCCGCCACGACAGACGAGGATCGCGCCCGGATTGCCGATACCTTGGGCGTTCGCGATGCCTGGCCGGTTTCGACCGAGCCCTTTCTGCAATGGGTGATCGAGGATCACTTTCCGGCGGGACGGCCCGCCTGGGAGCGGTTCGGGGTGGAGATGGTTGCCGACGTCGCGCCCTTCGAGGAGATGAAGCTGCGGCTGCTGAACGGCGCGCATTCGGCAATCGCCTATCTCGGTCTGCTGTTCGGCAAGACCACCGTGTCCGAAGCTTTCGCCGAGCCGCTGATCCGCCGTTTCGTGCTCGGCCTCTGGGCCGAGGCGATCCCCTCCCTGCCGATGGGCGCCGGCCTCGACCCCCAGAGCTACACGGCCAGCCTCAAGCGCCGCTTCGACAATCCGGCGCTGAAACATCGCACCGCGCAAATCGCCAATGACGGCAGCCAGAAGCTGCCGCAGCGGATTTTGAGCGTGGCTGCCGAGCGGCTCGAGGCCGGCGGGTCCGCCCAGCATCTGATGCTCGTGCCGGCCGCCTGGCTCGCTGCCGCCAGGGCGCGCGGCGCGGCGCCGGCCGCCGGCACCTTCACCGATCCGCTCGACGCGCAATTGGCGGAGATCTTCGCGCAGACGCGCGACGCGCGCGCCACGGTGGATGCCGCCTTTGCGGCAGCGGGCCTTGCCACCGGCCTCGCAGTGCGGGAGCGCCTCGTCGATCTTGCCGCCGCCCATTTGGATCGTCTCTGGCAGCATGGCGCCGAGGCCACAGTGAAGGAGATGCTCGCATGAAGGAAACCTGGCGCTGGTTCGGCCCCGACGATACGGTGACGCTCGCCCATGTCCGCCAGGCGGGCGCGAGCGGCATCGTCACGGCGCTGCATCACTTGAATGACGGCCGCGCCTGGCCCGCCGACGAGATTGCCAGGCGCAAGGCGGAGATCGAAGCGGCGGGTCTCACATGGGACGTGGTCGAGAGCATGATCGTCCACGAGGACATCAAGACCCGCAGCGGCCGTTATCGCGACTATATCGAAAACTACAAGCAGTCGGTGCGGGCCATCGCCGCCGCGGGCATCAAGACGCTCTGCTACAATTTCATGGCGATCACCGACTGGACGCGCACCGACCTGCATGCCCCCATGCCACATGGCGGCGACGCCCTGCGCTTCGATATCGTCGATTTCTGCGCCTATGACGTCCTCGTTCTCAAGCGCAAGGGCGCGGAGGCCGATCATCCCGAAGCGCGGATCGAGGCGGCGCGCGCGCGGCTTGCCGCCATGAGCGAGAGCGATCTCGCCCGACTGGAAACCAACCTGATCGGCTGGGTTCCAGCCCGCGAATTCATCTTCGACCGCGACAGTTTCCGCCGGGCGCTTGCCGTCTACGACGATCTGACGGAGGAGGGCCTGCGCGAAAACCTCTTCAACTTCCTGCGCGAGGTCGTGCCGGTGGCCGAAGAGGTGGGTGTGCGCATGGCGATCCACCCGGACGATCCGGCCTTTCCGATCTTCGGCCTGCCGCGGGTCGTGTCTTCCGCCTCGGCGGCCGAGTCCCTGCTCAACGCGGTGGACTCGCCCACCAACGGCCTGACCCTGTGCACCGGCTCCTACGGGTCGAATGCCGAAAACGACCTGCCTGCCATGGCGGCGCGGTTCGGCCCAAAGATCCATTTCGCCCATCTGCGCAATGTGACGAAGGAGGCCGATGGTTCCTTCCACGAGGCCGAGCACCTTAGCGGCGACACGGACATGGTGCGCGTCGTGGCAGGCCTGATGCGCGAGGAGGCACGCCGGCGCGACGAGGGTCGGGAGGACTGGCAGATCCCCATGCGCCCCGACCACGGCCACGCCATCATCGACGACATCGGCAAACGCGTGAACCCCGGCTACTCCTGCATCGGCCGCCTGAAGGGCCTTGCCGAGCTGCGGGGGATCCAGACGACGTTGACGCAGACGGCGTATCCCTCTGCCTTCAGCCTCCGTGGACAGCGGATTGCGGTGACTGGCGCCAACACCGGGATCGGGCAGGGGATCGCCCTCGCCATCGCCCGCGCCGGCGGCACGGTGATCGGCATCGGACGCTCTTCCATGGAGGAGACCGCCGGCCTTGTGGAGGGGCAGGGGGGTACCTTCGTCGCGGTCAAGGGTGATATTGCCGACAGCAAAGCCTCGGTCGCGCTGCTCGAAGAGATGATGGCGGAGGCCCCGCTCGATGGGTTGGTCAACAATGCCGGCATCATCCGACGTGCCGATGCGGTAGACTTCACGGAGGAGGACTGGGACCAGGTGATGGATGTCAACCTGCGCAGCCTGTTCTTCCTCTGCCAGGCCTATGGCCGCTCCTGCATGGCCAGGGGCCGGGCGGGCCGCATCGTCAACATTGCCTCGCTTCTCTCCTTCCAAGGAGGTATCCGCGTGTCGTCCTATACGGCCTCGAAACATGGCGTGCTCGGCATCACGCGCCTGCTGGCCAATGAGTGGGCGGCCAAGGGCATCAATGTCAATGTGATCGCGCCGGGCTATATCGAGACCAACAATACGGAAGCGCTGCGCAATGATCCCGACCGCAGCAGGGCCATTCTCGACCGGATTCCGGCCGGTCGCTGGGGCGAAGCGCGGGATATCGGCGATGCTGCGGTCTTTCTCCTGTCCGAGGCATCGCGGTACATGCATGGCGCCGTCCTGCCGGTGGATGGCGGATGGCTGGCGAGGTAATCATGGTTCAGAGCACCGACATTTTCATGCGCGCCTCGGAAGGCACGTGGCAGCAGACGCCCGACGGCAATCGCCGGCGGATCGTCTGCTATACCGAGGAACTGATGATGGTCGAGTTCGCCTTCGAGGAAGGCGGTGAGGGCTGGATCCATCATCACCCGCATGTGCAATCGAGCTATGTCGCGGAGGGAACCTTCGATGTCACCATCGACGGCCGGACCGAACGGCTGACCGCCGGCGACAGCTTCATCGTGCCCTCCGGACTGAAGCACGGGGTCAAGGCGTTGGAAAAGGGGCGGCTGGTGGATTGCTTCACCCCGCACCGTGCCGACTTCCTTTAGCGTCTCTCGCCTCGGAGAGCGCAATCGCGCCGATCTTATTCAGTCCCGCCGCTTCCGTGTCTGCAGGGCAGTTTCGCCATAGAGGGTGCGGTAGCGGCGGGTGAAGTCGCCGAAGTGGGGGAAGCCCCAGCGGCTGGCGATGGCGGCGATCGAGGCGTCGTCGTGATCGGCGCGCAGCAGGTCGGCGCGCACCCGCGCAAGCCGGCGTTCGATGATCCACTGAACCGGCGTCTTGCCGAGCTCGCGGCGAAAGGCAAGCTGCAGGGAGCGGACGCCCGTATGAGCGATGGCGGCGATCTCGGCAACGGTCAGGCGCGATTGCAACTGCGCCTCGATATAGTCCATCGCGCGGCGAACCGGCCAGGAGGGGCGGAGCGCGGTGCCGGTATGGCTGTCGCCGCTCACCTTGGGCCAGCTTGCGAGGAACTGGTAGAGGATCATTTCCTCCAGCAGGCTCGCCGTCATGTCGCCGGCATCGATCCCCTCTCGCCGCCGCAGATAGAGCAGGCGGAAATTGTGCCGGAAGGCGCGCATGGCCGGGCCTTCCACATCCACGACAGGCTGAAACTGGGGAAAAGGCAGCTCATCCTTGCCCTCCAGCGCCAGATGGCAGGCAAGCAGCGCCTCGCGGTCCACGGTGCCTGCGAAAGCCGAGAAGCCAGGCGAGGCCTCTTCCGTCACCATTTCATCGAAGGCGACGAACATGGCCTTGCCGGGTGCGCCGATGAAATCCGAATGGGAATTCCGCCGCACCATGGAGCCTTCGGTCACGAAGCGGATGGTGATCTTGTCGAGCGCCAGCTTGGGCTTGGTGACGAAGCCATGGGGCGCGGTCGTGTCCCATTGCGTGATCGCCCCGCCATGCACGCCCTTGATATCGAGGAGAAACGGGTCCTTCTTGATCGAGCGGAAGGCGACGCTCAGGAAACTCATGGCGTTCAGCTGCTCGAGCTGCGTCCGCTCCGGCGAGAACAAGGCAAATTTCGACGGCGGGGGAACCCAGTCGGTACCTGCGAGGGAAAGGCCTGCCATCGGATCGACCCAGCGTATGGCAAGGGGTTCTTGCACATCTGCACATCAAGGCATGAAGAATAAAACGATGTGCCGTTCCGGTCCACCGAAATCGCCGGGACGCAGAAGAAAATCTGACGGCAACCCTCTGATTTTGACAACTTTTTCGCGAAAATTCGAACGATCTACCCGCTCTGCGCAGAGGTGGTCAGGGCCGGCGCCGAGCGCACGGCCCTTTCCTCGACCGAGAGAACCAAACCGGTTTGAGTCGGCGCCTCCTGATCGCTTCCCCGCGGCCTGCCGGTCTCGGCGTTGGCGGGGCGGCCGGACCCTTTGGAGCGTAAGAAGAGCGATGCCCCTTACGCCCGCCGGACCGGCCGACCTGCGCCTAGAATTCCTCCCAGCTTTCCACCGCCGCCGATGCGGCGCCGCCACCTGCCACTCTCAAGAGCGGCTTCTTGGGCAAGACACGTTCGCTCGGTGCGCGCTCGCCTGTCGGTCGTGTGGTGGGACGCGAGGCTGCGGGCCGTGATGTGGTCTGGCCAAGGCGGAAGCCGGAGACGATCTCGCGCAGGCGATCGACTTCCACGGCAAGGGTCGCGCTTGCGGCGGTCGATTCCTCCACCATGGCTGCGTTCTGCTGGGTCACTTGGTCCATCTGGTTGACGGCGGTGTTGACCTCCGACAGGCCGACGGATTGCTCGCGCGCCGAGGTGGTGATCGCCTCGACATGCTGGTTGATGGTGATGACCAGCGCTTCGATGGTCTTGAGCGCCTCGCCGGTCTGGCTGACGAGCTTGACGCCGTTCTGCACCTCTCCGGAGGAATTGCGGATCAGGTCCTTGATCTCCTTGGCGGCCTGGGCGGAGCGCTGGGCAAGCTCGCGCACCTCCTGGGCCACGACCGCAAAGCCCTTGCCGGCTTCGCCTGCCCGCGCCGCTTCCACGCCGGCGTTGAGCGCCAGCAGGTTGGTCTGGAAGGCGATCTCGTCGATCACGCCGATGATCGAGGAGATCTGGTTGGAGGATTGCTCGATCTTGCTCATGGCATCCACCGCATCGGCCACCACGGCACCGGACTTGCGGGCGCTGTCATTGGCCTCGATCGCCACCGCGCGGGCTTCTTCGGCGCGTTTGGAGGAGTTGGAGACATTGGCGGTGATCTCATCGAGCGCGGCGGCGGTTTCCTCCAGCGAGGCCGCCTGCTGCTCAGTGCGCTTGGAGAGATCCTCTGCGCTGTGGCTGATCTCGCGGGCACCGCTGTCGATCGTCCCGGTTGCCGAGGCCACGGCCTGCATGCTTTCGGCAAGCTGCGAAACTGCTGCGTTGAAATCGGCGCGCAGGCCTTCGAAGTCGGCGGCGAAGGCCTTGTCGAGACGGAAGGTGAGGTCGCCCTGGGCCAGGTGGCTGAGGCCATCGGCCAGGCTCTCGCTTGCCTGGCGCATCTCGTCGGCGCGGCGGCGATCCTCGGCCAGGCTGCGGGCGCGCTCGGCTTCGCTTGCGGTCCGGTTGCTGTCCGCTTCTTGTTCCAGCTGGCGGTTGCGCAGGCCGTTGTCCTTGAAAATCTGCACAGCCTTGGCCATGCCGCCGATCTCGTCGCGCCGGTCGGTGCCGTCCACCACCGTCTGCAGCTGACCGTTCGCCAGCTGGTCCATGGTCTTCGACAGGGCGTCGATCGGGCGAACCAGCCAGGCGCGAACGGCCAGAAAGCCGGCGCCGAGCACCACGAGAAGGCCGACCATGACAACCGCGATCGAGGTATAAATCGCCCCATGCGCCTGATCCGACAGGGCGGACCCCGCCTGTTCCGCGTGCTCGATCATCGTGCTGGTGACCTTCGTGAAGTGCGGCGAGAGGGTCAGAAAGGCCGGTTGGCAATCCTTGAGATACATGCCCTGGGCGGCCGCAGCCCCGTCCGGGGATTGGACAAGACGCGCTGCCGCAATGGTCGGCGCGCAGGTGGTGTCGATGGCGGCCAGGCCCTGCGTCTTCAGCGTCGCGACGTCGGCGTTGCCCGGCAGAGCCTCGATCGCCTTGTCCATATAGGCGATGAAGGCCTCGCGGGCGGTCTTCAGTTCCTTGTCCGCAAAGGCGATGTCCTCCGCGGAGCGGGCGATCAGCATTTCGGCGACTTCCGAGCGCATCACCTGCAGGCTTCGGTTGGAGCGCGCGAGGTAGACCGCCGCCTTCTGCTCGCCATTGATCAGCCTGTTATAGTCGCCGTCCATGACGGACGTCTGGCGTGCGAGATACAGGGTGCTGCCCAGCGCAAACAGCGCGAACATGGCCATGATGGTGAAGAATTTGCCGACGATGGAAAGATGTTTCATGCGCCACTCCTCTGTGGTCACGGGTCTCGGTGGTCTCGCGGAACATCTGTCCGCGCCGGCGGAGGCAACGGCTGTGCCTGCTCGGAACCCGCTATCCGGGGCCAAAGCAGCAACGCGCACGTGCCAGATCCGCTTCGCCTCTCTTATTGAGTGCGTTATTGAAATATTACGTTAAAATTAGCTGACGCTTAGCCTGTCAGCCGTGCTTGACCATCGCCAGACCTGAGCCGCGGCCCTTTACGATTTCTTCAGCATTTTCAGTGGCGCGTGCCAAGACGCGCGGGGTGGCGCCGGCAGCAGGCGGTGAGGATGCGGAGCCCTAGAGAGGCTGCATGCGGCGCATGTCGGAAAGCTGCCGCTTCATCTGATGGATCCGCGCCTGGTCCTCGGCCGGGCGGCGCATGGCGACACTGGTGGAGAGAATATCGATGACGACCAGAGCCGCAATGCGCGAGATGGTCGGCGTGTACATATTGGTGTTTTCCAGGGTCTCGACGATCAGTGCCACGTCGCAATAGGTGACGAGCGGCGAGTCCGAGCCGGTCAGGCCGATGACGACTGCGCCGTTTTCGCGCGCGATGCGGGCGATCTCGATGATCGAGCGGGTGGTGCCGGTGTTGGAGATGATGAAGGCGACCTCGCCGGGCTTCATCATCGAGGCCACCATCAGCTGCTGGTGGCTGTCGAGCTCGGCCACGCAGGGCACGCCGAAGAGCGGGAATTTCTGCTGCGCATCGCGGGCGACGATGCCGGAGGCGCCGAAGCCGAAGAAGACAATGGCGCGCGCCTCGGCCAGCCGGTCGATCGCCTTGTGCAGCGCCGCCTTGTCGAGCCGCGAGCGCGCCCAGTCGAGGCTCGTCATCGTATAGTCGAAGATCTTCTCCGCCACCGTCTCCGGGTCGTCCGTATCCAGCAGCACCGAATGGGTGGCGGGCGTGCCGAAGGCCAGGCTCTGGGCGAGACGGATCTTGAAGTCCTGGAAGCCGTTGCAGCCGATCGCGGTGGCAAAGCGCAGCACGGTCGGCTGGCTGACTTCGGCAAGCTGTGCCGTTTCGCCGACCGTCGCGCTCATGATCCGACGAGGATCGGCCAGCACGACATCGGCGACCTTCCGGTCGGATTTGCGCAGCTCCGGCCGCATGGTCCGGATGATCTCTATGATATTGCGGCCCGTGCTGGAGCGCAGATCCGTGTCCATGTGCTTGCCTTTCACGTCCCGCTCCGGCCGAGCGGCAGCCCTTTCAGCTCTACATCACGCACGCGCCTCACGAAAGCGTCCAGCCATAAAGGCGGCCGGTGCGCGCGCGCAGCAGCTGCAGTGCGCCGCAGGTGCCGATCCTCTCATCGATCTCGCGCGGATCGGCCGTGTTGAAATCGAAGAGCCCATAATGATGGGCGATCATCGATGTTGCACCGACCGCTTGGGCGAGATCGATCGCTTCTGTCAGCGAGAAATTGCCGGGCACACCATTGTCGGAAAGTTCCGGCCGACGTCCGTTGACCGGCAACAGCACGAGATCCGGCGCCAGCGCCCGCACCTCCGCCACCAGCCCGTCGAAGGGAACGCAGTCGCCGGAATGCCAGAGGCGGATGGGACCGGCCTGCAGGGCATAGCCGAGGAACCGATGCCGCCCGGCCTCGTCCTCCTCCAGCGTCTCGTGCGCGGCGCGCGTTGCCGTCAGCGTGATGCCCGGCAGGATCTCGACGCTTTCTCCCGCATCGACCGGCGTGATCTCCGCTTCCGCCCGACCGGCGCGCAGGGCGGACTGGGCGAGAACGGCGCGCGGCACGACGAGATTCGCGCCGGGATTGGCAGAGAGCAGCGGCTGCAGCGTTGCGGGATCCATATGGTCGGTATGGGCGTGGGTGCAAAGCACGGCATCCACCCGGCCGAGCGCCTCAGGCTCGACCGGCGCCGGCATCATGCGGCGATGCGGACGGGCGGTGCCGCGATATTTTACGGCCAGACTGTCCGAAAGGTAGGGATCGATGACCAGCCGCCGGCCGGCAAGCTCGATCACGAAGCCGGCCTGGCCAAGCCAGGCGAGAGAGAAAGTGGCCGCCGGCGGGCCGGCCAGGGCTTCCGCCAGCGGCGTGTCGAGGAGCGTTTCCGTCAGCCGGCCGGCCATCAGGACACCGGATCCAAGGCCGAAACGAGGTTCAGGGCGGCGATGCGGGTGGCGCGATCGACGCTTTCGGCGGTGAAGCCGCCAATGTGGCTGGTGGCAATCACGCGCGGATGCGACGCCAGCGTCAGCGAGGTCGGCGGCTCCTGGTCGAAGACGTCGGTCGCATAGGCGGTCATCCGACCGCTGTCGAGCGCCTCGATCAGCGCCTCCTCGTCCACCAGCAGGGCGCGCGCGGTGTTGATGAGGATCTGCCCCGGCCGCACAGCCTGGATCCGCCGCCGGTCGATCAGCGTCGAGCCGTCGCGGGGCAGGGGGCAGTGCAGCGTCACGAGATCGCTGTCCGCGAGGATCTCGTCGATCTCGGCATAGCGGAAGGCGCTGGACGGCAGGTCGAGATTGGGCCGCGCCGGATCGAAGGCCACGACCTGCGCCCCGAGCGCGATGACCATGCGCGCCACTTCGCGCCCGATCGCGCCGCAGCCGACCACGCCGACGGTTCGCCCCCGGATCTCCGCGCCGCGCAGGCGAGGCCAGCCGCCGGTCTTGATGCCGGCATCGACGCGCGGGATGGAGCGGAGCGCGCTGAACATGAGCCCGATGGTCAGCTCCGCCACGCCGAGCGCATTCGCACCCTCGGCAATGCGGATCGCAACGCCGCGCGCCTTCAAGAGGTCGACCGGCAGGTTGTCGATGCCGACGCCGTTCCGGCTGATGACCTTCAGCTGTTCGGCAGCCTCGACGATGCGCGGCGTCACCGGCTCGACGCCGGCCAGCCAGCCGACGCAGTCCGGCACGAGGCGCAAGAGTTCCTCCTCCGTCGGCATGGCGCCGGCCGTGCTGTAGACGATGTCGAAGCCCTGCTCGCGCAGCCGCTCCACGTCCGGATGCGGCTCGGCGGTCAGCGAGCGGGGGGTCACGAGAATCCGCTGGTTCATGGCCTATCTCCCGGCTGCCGTCTTGGCGATGTCGGATATGCGGTCGAAGGAGGGACCGGAGGTCGGAATGGCGACGTTGAAGACCTCGGCGATCACCTGCGTCCAGCCATGCAGGAAATAGGTCCAGCCATCTTCCACCTGCAGCGCCCGCTCCGCCTCCTGGCGGCGCGCCTGATCGAGGAAGATGAGATCGCCGCGGTAATTGAGATCCCAGGCCACCGCCCGCTCTGGAAAGATGGCGGCGTTCGACAGCGGCGAGCCCGGCGCATCCTTGCCGAGGCCCGTGGCATTGATCACCAGAGAACCGGGCTTGAGACCTGCCAGAACGGCGTCATTGTCCTCGGCGTTGGGCGCGAGCACGTAGTCGACGGGCACGGCACTGTCGATTTCGGCATGGATGCGGCGGATCTCGTCCAGCCGGTGCTGGCTGCGGTTCGAGACGACGATCCGACCGGGCACATCGGCACCCCGGCTGCGGCGCATCAGATGCCAGGTGATGGCGATGGTGGAGCCGCCGGCACCCATGGAGAAGAGATCGGCGCCGGTTCGCTCGAAGTAACCGTCGCCCAAAAAGCCATCGATGGCGAGCCCGGAGGAAATCGGGTCCTTGGCGTGGCAGATGAGTGTGCCGTCGCGCTTGGAAATGCAGCTTGTCTCGTCCATCAGCCGCGCATGCGGATCGACCACGTCGAAGAGATCGCGGCAGGCATGGAACAGGTCGATCTTATGGGTGGTGACGAGCGCGCCCATGGACAGCGCGTCGTCCCGAATGAACTCGACGGCCTCCCGATAGGCGGCGGGATCGTCATGCAGCGCGAAGTCGATGCCCTTGATCTCCGCATCCTTGAGGCCGAGAAACTCCGCCCAGGCGGGAAACACCTTCATGATCGAGCTTTTGCCGGTGGTGACGCCGATGAAATAGAGCGTCGGGCGGGTGGCGGGTTGAAAGCGGCTCACGCGCGTGCCTCCAGAGCCTGGCGTGCCGTCTTCACTGCGGAGGCGGCGTTGCGGGCGATCTCGGCAAAGCGGCCCTCGCGGATGTCCTCGGTCTTGGCGATCCAGGTGCCGCCGACGGCCACCACGGCCTTCAGCGCCAGCCAGTCGCCGATCGTCGATTCGGTGACGCCGCCGGTCGGAATGAAGCGGATGCCGAGATGGGCGAAGGGCGCGGAAATACCGGCCAGCGCCTTCGGCCCTCCGGCAAGGCCCGCGGGGAAGAATTTGGCAAGCTTCACGCCCTTTGCGGCGGCCTGCGTCAGGTCGCTCGGCGTCATGATGCCGGGGCAGAAGGGCAGGTCGACGGCCTTGGCCGCATCGACGATCGCCGGATCGAAGCCGGGTGCGAGCCCGAAGCGGGCGCCGGAGCCAATAGCGCGGGAGAGATTGTCCTGATCGAGCACGGTGCCGGCGCCGATGCACAATTCCGGCCGCGCATCGCGGATTGCGGCCAGAACGTCGGCGGCTGCCGGGGTGCGGAAGGTAATCTCCGCCACCGGCAACCCGCCCTCGAGCAGGGCATCGGCCAGCGGCACGGCATCGTCGACGCGTTCGATGGCAATGACGGGCACGACGCCCAGTCCGGCAATCAGGTCGATGGGGTTGGTCATCACGGGTCCTTTTCTCGATCAGTCAGGCTGTCGTTGGCGGGCAGGGCTATCAGGCGGATGGGCGAAGGAGGCTCTCGACCGTCGCTGCAGAGCGCGGGCGGTAGGCAGGGTTCTCGACGAGTTCCCATCCTTGGGCGCCAGCCATCACCCGGTGGCGCATGCCGTTCGATTGTTCGATGATGCCGTAATCCTGGCCGCTATCGGCCGGATAGGCGAAGACCATGACCAGATCCTCCTCGCCGACATTGATCGAGCGGTGGATCCAGTAGGGCGGCACATAGCAGATCGCCTGCGGGCCGATCTCGACGATGCGGGTTTCGCCCTCGGGCGATTCGAGCTGCATCAGGCCGCGGCCCTGCTGGCCGTAATAGATCTCCGGCCGGTCGGCGCGCGCATGGATATGGCCGCGCGTCAGGAAGAATTCGCGCCCGATCCGTCCAGGGCTCATGCGCGTGACGCCATAAATGAGGTCGCCCGCATCGGCGCCCGGCTTGAAGTCCTCGACATCGTAGACCACCACATCGCCCCGCTCGGTCAGGAGGGCGGAATGAGCTGCCTCGTCGGCATAGAGCCCCTTGAGATCGCTGAGCCGCTTTTCATAGCGGCCCGTATGTCCGCTCATTCCGCCGGCTTTCGGGTCGACCAGGTTCGCTACCGGTTCTCTCAGCATGCACGCTTCCTCCGTTTGGTAGTGAAATTACATAATTTGAACGGAAGCCACGTGCAAGATGAAAATTTCGGCATGATGCATCGCAATAACCGGAAGAAGCGGCTAAAAATTATGTTGACGATAAAAAAATACGTAATTACGCTACATATCAACCAAGCGGACCTGGCTTGCGTTGTTGCGCTTTCGTGGAGGAGAAAACGAATGAACCGCCTGAAGATGACTGCCCTGAAGCTGGCCTTGGGTGCGGCCGTATCGCTCGTTGCGATGACCGCTGCCCAGGCCGCCGATTGCAAGATCGGCATTTCGATGAAGACGCTCGACGCGCCCTATTTCGCCGCGCAGGAGGTTTCGGCAAAGAAGCATGCCGAGGAGCTCGGCTGCGAGGTCATCTCCGTCGATGCGCAGAATGACCTGAACAAGCAGGTTGCCGACGTGGAAGACATGGTGGCCCAGGGCATCGGCGCGCTGATCATCAATCCGCGCGACAGCAAGGGCCTCGTTCCGGCCGTCAACGCGGCCACCGCCGCCGGCGTCAAGGTCTTCGTGATCGACTCCACGCTCGACCCGCAGGCGAACTTCGTCACGCTCGTCCAGTCCTCCAATTCGCAGAACGGCCTTCTGGTCGGCCAGTGGCTGGCCGATTCCACCAAGGGCAAGGACCTGAAGATCGCCCTGATCTCCGGCGACAAGGGCAACGAAGTCGGCCAGGAGCGCCGCCTCGGCGTGCTCGCCGGTCTTCTCGAAGGCCAGCTGCGCAACGAAGGACGTGCCCGTTTCGAAGTCGTTGGCCAGGGCTGGGGTGCCTGGGGCAACGAGGGTGGCCTGAAGGCCATGGAAGACCTGCTGACCGCCAACCCGGATATCAATGTCGTTCTCGGCGAGAACGACTCCATGGTGCTCGGCGCCCAGAAAGCGTTGGAGCAGGCCGGCCGTTCGGAGGGCGTGCTGTTCCTGGCGGCCGCCGATGGCCAGAAGGAAGCGCTGCAGCAGATCCAGGCCGGCAAGTACGGTGCGACCGGGCTGAACGATCCGGCGCTGGTTGCCGCCACGGCGGTCGACATGGCCAAGAAGATGCTGGACGGCCAGATGGAAGGCCAGATCTCCAAGGTGACCTACACGACCCCCGTCGCCATCACCAAGGACAATGTCGAGCAGTACTACAAGAAGGACGCGGTGTTCTAAGACCCGATCCTCCCCGGAACGGTCGGCGCCCTGCGCCGGCCGCTTCCCGCCCTATCCCGGCGCCTGACGAAGCCTGCCTGCAGGCTGCGCCGTCGACCCGACCCCTTCGGAAGTGACCATGAACCATCTGGTAGAACTGAGCGGTATCCGCAAATCCTTCGGCGGCGTGCATGCGCTGCGGGGCGTGGATTTTGCGCTGCGCGCCGGCGAGGTGCATGCGCTGCTCGGCGAAAACGGCGCCGGCAAGTCGACGCTGATGCGCGTGCTCGGCGGCGAATATGTGCCCGAGGCCGGCAGCGTCAGCGTGCGCGGCACCAAGGAGCAGTTCCGCAGCCCCGTCGATGCGCTCGACAAGGGCATTGCCATCATCCACCAGGAAATGGCGCTCGCGACCGATCTGACCGTTGCTGAAAACATCTTTCTCGCCGAGCTTCCTGCCGCGATCTCCTGGCGCGAGCTGCGCCGCCGGGCGAAGACACTCATCGCCAGCCTCGGCTTCGACATTTCTCCCTCTGCCATCGTCGGCGATCTTTCCGTTGCCCATCAGCAGGTGGTGGAGATCGCCAAGGCGCTGTCGCGCAATGCCGGCGTCATGGTCTTCGACGAGCCGACCGCCGTGCTGTCCATGCGGGATGCGGAGCGCCTGCTCGGCATCATCCGCACGCTGAAGGAGCGAGGCGTCGGCGTCATCTATATTTCGCACCGCCTCGACGAGGTGTTCCGCATCGCGGATCGAATCACGGTGATGAAGGATGGTGCTTCCGTCATCACCGTCGAGCGCAGCGATGTCAGCATCGACGACGTGATCCGCATGATGGTCGGGCGGCCACTCAAAGCCCTGTTCGGCGAGGATGTCGCGCGGGAGCCGGGTGCCGAGGTGCTGCGCATCGAGAACCTGTCCGACGGACTGCGCATCCGCAGCGCCTCGCTCAGCGTGCGGGCCGGCGAGATCGTCGGGCTCGGCGGCCTGGTCGGTGCGGGGCGTACGGAGCTGGTGCGAATGATCTTCGGGGCCGAGAAGGCGCAGTCCGGCCGCATCTTCATCAAGGGCGAGGAGAAGCAGATTTCCAGCCCGCGCGATGCGGTACGCGCCGGCATCGGCCTGGTGCCGGAAAGCCGCAAGGAGCAGGGCCTCGTTCTCGATTTCCCGATCCGCGTCAACGCGACCATGTCCAAGCTCGCGCCCCTCGTCAACGCCTTCGGCTTCATGCGCCATGCCGCCGAGCGGGACGCGGTGGAGGCCCTGGCCGGCCGGCTGCGCATCAAGGCCGGCAGCCTCAACGATCCGGCTAGCAGCCTGTCGGGCGGCAATCAGCAGAAAGTGGTGCTTGCCAAGTGGTTCCATGCCGATGGCGAGCTGATGATCTTCGACGAGCCGACGCGCGGCGTCGATGTCGGCGCCAAGACCGAGATCTATTCGTTGATCAAGTCCCTGGCCGCCGAGGGCCGAGCCGTCCTCGTCATCTCCTCCGAACATCTCGAACTGTTCGGCCTGTGCGACCGCATCCTGGTCATGCGCGAGGGCGAGCTGACCGGCGCGCTCGAGCCGGCCGATTATACCGAAGAAAAACTGCTGAAGCTCGCCATGGTCCAGGCCGATCCCCTGACCGAAGCCGCAGCCGCCAACTGAGTGGGTGAAACACGTGACAGACCTGACCGAAGCCGCCCGTCCGCGCTCGCTGAACATCAGCACGCTGCTCCACCGCTATGGCACGGTGGCGATCCTGATCGCGCTGCTGATCGTCGCCACCTCCATGTCGAACGTGTTCCTGACCGAGCGCAACATCATCAACGTGCTGCGCCAGAGCGCCGGCACCAGCCTGATGGCGATCGGCATGCTCTTCGTCATCCTGACGCGCGGCATTGACCTGTCGGTCGGCTCCATCGCCGCGCTCGGCAGCGTGCTGTCCGCTATTCTCATCCAGCAGTTCGGTACCGGCGTCTCGGTGGCCGGCGCGCTGCTCGCCGGCGCAGCCTGCGGGCTGGCCTCGGGCGTGCTCGTGGCCTTCCTCAAGCTGCCGCCCTTCGTCACGACGCTTGCCATGATGACGGTGGCGCGCGGGCTTTCGCTCATCGTTTCCACCGGCCAGCCGATCCAGATGGGCGATGCAGGCGCCTGGGTCACCGCCTTCGGCGCAGGGTCGATCGCCGGCATTCCCTATCCGGTCGTGCTGATGGCGGTCGTCTTCCTCGTCGCCGGCATCGTCCTCAACTATACGCGCTTCGGCCGGCTGGTGAAGGCGATCGGCTCCAATGTCGAGGCGGTGCGCCTGTCGGGCATCCCCGTCGCCTTCTATACCACGGCGGTCTATGTCATTTCCGGCGTGCTGGCCGCCGCTGCCGGCATCGTCTCCACCAGCCGCACCGGCATCGGCTCGGCCAATATCGGCGTCGGCGCAGAGCTGGATGCCATCGCCGCCGTCGTCATCGGCGGGGCGAGCCTGATGGGCGGGCGCGGCGGCGTCTTCAACACCTTCATCGGCGTGCTCGTGCTCGGCATCATCGCCAATATGATGAACCTTGCCCGCGTGCCTGGCTATCACCAGCAGGTGTTCATGGGCTGCATCATCATCGGCGCCATGCTGCTGCAATATGCCTCGAACTGGTTCCGTAAGTAGCCGCTATCGCTTCTCCTGCCGCCGGGCTATGTCGCATTCATGACTGATGATCTCTTCCTCGCCATCGATGTCGGCACTGGCAGCGTCCGTGCCGCGCTCATGGCGGCCGATGGCCGCATCCTCTCCGTCGCCGCGCGTGAGCATGAGCAGATCGTGCCGCGCTTCGGCTGGTCCGAGCAACGTCCGCAGGATTGGTGGACCGGCGTTTGTGCGGCGATCCGCGCGGTGCTGGCTGACCATGAGGGCGCGCGGGCGCGCATTGCCGCTGTGGCGGCCTGCGGCCAGATGCACGGCACGGTGCTCGTCGATGCCGATGGCCGGCTGACGCGCGAGACCGCGCCGCTGTGGAACGACAAGCGCACGGTCGACTATGTCACCGCCTTCGAGGCGGCGCATGCACCGCAGACCTACCTTGCCGATTGCGCCAACCCCGCCGCGCCCGCCTGGCCGGGCTTCAAGCTGCAGTGGCTGCGTGACAACGACGCGCCCGCCTGGTCCCGCACGGCCGCCGTCTTGATGCCGAAGGATTACATCAATCTCCGGCTGACGGGCGAGATCGCTATGGACCGCACGGATGGCGGCGCGAGCTTCATGATGGATCCCGCAACGGGCGAATGGTCCGAGCGCATGCTCGATCGGCTTGGCCTCGACCGCGCCAAGCTTGCCCCGCTTCGCAACCCGGTCGAGCATCTCGGCACCGTGACGGACGTGGCGGCCGGCGAAACCGGGCTCATGGCGGGGACGCCGGTTCTGGTCGGCGGCGCCGATTATCCGGTCGCGCTGCTCGGCTCCGGCGTCTGCCGGCCCGGTATCGGCTCCGAGGTTATGGGAACCTCCGCTATCATCACCGCAATCGCCCGGACGCCGCTTCTCGACCCGTCCGTCTGCAATGTCGGCACGGTGGAAGGTCAATGGGGTGCCTTCATGCTGCTCGAATCGGGTGGCGACGCCATGCGCTGGGCCCGCCGCGCCTTTCACGACAAACAGGCGAGTTATGAAGAGATCGTCGCCAAGGCGGCGGAAGCGCCGCCGGGTGCCGAGCGGCTGTTCTTCATGCCCTATCTCACCGGCGAGCGGCTCGGCGCCCATCGCAATGCCCGCGCCCAGTTCTTCGGCATCGGCGCTGCCCATGGCCTGGCGCACCTCCACCGCGCGGTGCTGGAAGGCGTCGCCTTCGCCACCAAGCGCCATATCAACAGCCTCAACGCCATTTCCGGCGCACCGCTGACGCGGATCGTCGCCTCGGGCGGCGGCGCCAAGACGGAGCTGTGGATGAAGATCAAGGCCAGCGTCTACGGCCTGCCGATTCTCGTCCCGCGCGAACCGGAATGCGGCCTGGTCGGCTGCGCCATCATGGCCGCCACGGCCACCGGCCGGTTTGCCAGCGTGGAGCAGGCGGCCGAAGCCCTCGTCCACTATGACCGCGAGATCCGGCCCGATCCGGCCTGGCAGGCGGTCTACCAGCCGATGCAGGTGCTGTTCGAAAAGCTCTACCACCACGCCCAGGCGCTCTACGACGATCTGGACCGGCTGCCGCAATGACGCTTGCTGCCGTTCTCTTCGACATGGATGGCACGCTGATCGACAGCGAGCCTATGCATTCTGAGGCCACCGACACGGTGCTGAAGGCGGTTGGCTGCGTTGCGCCACCCGAAATCGGCGGGCTGATGACCGGCATGTCCGGCTTCGATTGCCACGCCCTGCTGGTCGAGCGCGCCGGTCTGGCGCTCTCCTTCGACGATTATGTGGCCGCCAAATACGCCGCGTTTCTCAAAACCGCGTCCAGCCTGCGCCTGCGGCCGGGTGCTGCGGCGGTGCTGCAGGGGCTGGAGCGGCAAGGGATTGCCTTCGCGATCGTGTCCAATTCCGACCGCATGCTGATGGATGCCAGTCTCGCAGCAGTCGGCCTTGCCCGGCCGGGTCTCATCACCGTGTCGCGCAACGACGTGCGCGACGGCAAGCCCCATGCCGAACCCTATCTGCGCGCCGCCTATCTGCTCGGGGTCGACCCCGCGCATTGCGCGGTGGTGGAGGACAGCTTACCCGGCGCGGCAGCCGGCCTTGCAGCCGGCATGGCCGTGATCGGCTGGCCCGAGCCGCACCGCGGCGATCTCGCCTTTCCGGCCGGCACCACGCTCGCCGCGCCGCACGACCTTCTGTCCACGCTCGACGCCCTGATTGCGGATCGCGCCGCCGAGCTTGCTTTCCGTCCCTGAGGAGGATGACCGATGTATCTCGACAAATTCAAACTGACCGGCAAGATCGCCGTGGTCACGGGGGCTGCCCGCGGCATCGGGCTGGCCGCAGCCGAGGCGCTGGCCGAGGCGGGTGCCCTGGTGGTGCTGACCGACATGAATCCCGAGCTTCTGTCCGGCGCACTGGAAACGCTGACCGCCAAGGGCCATCGCGTTGAAGGCGAACTGCTCGATGTTACCGATCGGGCGCGGGTCGAGGCGGTGCGCGATGCGGTGCTCGCCCGCCATGGCCGGGTGGATGTCCTGGTCAACAATGCCGGCATCGCCATCAGCAATCATCCGGCCGAGACGATGAGCGACGAGGTCTGGAACAAGGTGATCGACGTCAACCTGAACGGCGTGTTCTGGTGCTGCCGCGCCTTCGGCAAGGCCATGCTCGACAGCGGCGCCGGGTCGATCGTCAATGTCGGCTCCATGTCCGGCTTCATCGTCAACCGCCCGCAGGAGCAGGCAAACTACAACGCGTCCAAGGCGGCGGTGCACCATCTCACCCGCTCGCTCGCCGCCGAATGGGGCGCGCGCGGCGTGCGCGTGAACGCTGTGGCTCCGACCTATATCGACACCGAAATGAACAAATATGTCTACGAGAACGAGGAGATGTATCGCCACTGGGTGGGCGGCACGCCGATGAACCGGCTGGGCCGCACCGACGAGGTGGCCTCGGTCATCCTGTTCCTCGCCTGCGAGGCCTCCAGCCTGATGACCGGCTCGATCGTTCTGGCCGATGGGGGCTATGTATGCTGGTAGATCAGGCATCCGCCGGCCTTCTGCGCGGCGCGCGCTTTCCCGGTCGCTACATTCAGGGCGCCGGTGCCCTGGCAGAGCTCGGCCGGGAGGCCCGCGGTTTCGGCACGAAGGCCGTCGTTCTTCTCGATCGCGGCATCCACGATCTCCTGCTGCCCGCCGTCACGGCGGCGCTGGACGGGCAGGTCGAGGCCGAGATCCTGCGCCATGGCGGCGAATGTTCCGAGGCGCAGATCGCGGTTCTGGTCGAACGCGCGACAGCGGCCGGCGCGACCCTCCTCATCGGCGCCGGCGGAGGCAAGGCGCTGGATACGGCCAAGGCCGCGGCTCGCGATCTCGGCCTGCCGGTCATCGTCGTGCCGACCATCGCGGCCTCCGATGCGCCCTGCAGCGCCCTTGCGGTCATCTATACCGAGGACGGCGCCGTCGCCTATGACACCTTCCTCCCATCCAATCCCGATCTTGTCCTGGTCGATACGGCGCTGATCGCGCGGGCGCCGGCGCGCTTCCTGGCCGCCGGCATCGGCGATGCGCTCGCCACCTATTACGAAGCGGAGAGCTGCCGACAGAGCGGCGCCTTCAACTGCATGGGAATGCCGGGCGTCAGCCTGGCCTATGAGGTCGCGCGGTTCTGCCGGGAGACGATCTTTGCCCATGGCGCCGCAG
This sequence comes from Rhizobium sp. CC-YZS058, assembly GCF_034720595.1. NCBI lineage: Bacteria > Pseudomonadati > Pseudomonadota > Alphaproteobacteria > Hyphomicrobiales > Rhizobiaceae > Rhizobium > Rhizobium sp. CC-YZS058. Next base: position 827,802 of record NZ_JAYESJ010000001.1, read on the forward strand.
CGCTCGAAGACTGCGATGCCGACCGTGCGGGGCCCGCGCTGGAGCGGGTGGTCGAGGCCAATATCCTGCTTTCCGGCATCGGCTTCGAATCGGGCGGCGTGGCGGCGGCCCATGCCATTCATCACGGTCTCTGCGAGCTCGAGGACGTTCACCATCACCTCCATGGCGAGAAGGTGGCGATCGGCGTGCTGGCGGGATTGCTGCTGCACGGCGCGGAGGAGGAATTCGAGCGCGTGCGCGCCTTTTGCCGGAGCGTGCGCCTGCCGACCCGGCTCGCCGAGATCGGCATTGCAGAGGCGAGCGAGGAGAAGCTCGCCATCGTCGCCCGGCGCGCCTGCCGGGCCGGCGAAATCATCCACAATGAACCGATGCCGATCCGCGAAGAGGCCGTAATCGCGGCTCTGCGCGCCTTGATCTGACTGGAGGAGCCCGAAATGACCCCGACCCCCTACGCTCCCGTTTTCCTTGCCGGCAAGACGGTGCTGGTGTCCGGCGGCACGAGCGGCATCGGCCTTGCCATCGCCAAGGGTTTTGCCTCGGCCGGTGCCAGCGTCGTGGCGACCGGCAGCTCCGCCGCCCGCCTGGATGCAGCGCGCGCCGAGGCCGGCGAAGGCCTGCGCTTCGCGCAGCTCGACGTGCGGGACGGCGCCGCCATCAGCCGGTTCATGGAGGCCTTTTCGACCCTCGATGTTCTCGTCAACTGCCAGGGCGTTGCCCGGCCGGACCAGGAATGGGAGGAGGAAACCTTCCTCGACGTGATCGACATCAATTTGAACAGCGCCATGCGCCTGTCGCGCGTGGCCTTTCCGCTGTTGAAGGCAAGCGGCGGCAGCATCGTCATGGTCGCATCCATGCTGAGCTATCTCGCCGACAAATCGGTGCCGGCCTATACGGCCAGCAAGACCGGCATTGTCGGCCTCACCCGGGCGCTCGCCCACCAATACGGGCCCGACGGCGTCCGCGTGAATGCGATTGCGCCGGGCTATCACCGCACCGACATGACGCGCGCGCTCTGGTCCGTGCCGGAGAGCGCAGACAGGATCGCCAAGCGCTCCGCCCTGCAGCGCTGGGGGGAGGCGGAGGATCTGGTGGGCCCGACGCTCTTCCTCGTGTCGCCCGCAGCCGCCTTCGTCACCGGCGTCACCTTGCCGGTCGACGGCGGCTATCACAGCGGCTGAGGCACCGTCGGCCGGTGCCGGATCGCCGTCAGACCATCTCGCCCCAGGCCGCGGCGCTGTCGACAGAGAAGATCGATTCCAGGTTGAGGAAGCAGATCATGTCCTTGTCGCGGGCAAAGACGCCTTCGGCATAGCCCATCGCGGTCTCGGCGGCGGCGGGAATCGGCTGCAAATCGCTGGAGGCGATCGTCAGGATGTCCGAAACCCGGTCGACCATCATGCCGATCGTGTTGCCGTGGACGCTGGTGACGACGATGGCGCTGCGCTCGGAGGTCTGGGCCGGCGGCATGCCGAGCTTCATCGCCAGGTCGACGATCGGGATCACCGTGCCGCGCAGGTTCATGACGCCCATCACCTCGGGTGACGTATGGGGCAGAGGCGTCACCGGCGCCCAGCCGCGGATCTCGCGAATGGCGACGGTGCGCACGCAGAACAGCTGGCCGTGCAGCATGAAGGCGATGATTTCCAAAGCATCGCCCGCCTGTTGGTAGATGACGTTCATCAGAATTCCTTCCATTCGCTGGCGTGATGATCCACGGCAGCCGTGCCGGAGAACGCCGAGGCGATCTTCCTGCCAAGCGCCTTGACGGGAGAGGGGGCAGGCGATTCGCGCCCGGTCGCTTCACGCGGCGTGGCGGGAACGACGCCTTGGCCGAGGCGGAACTGCGACAGGAGCTGGTTGAGCGAGCTCACCTCCTTGGCCAGGCGATGGCTGGCCGCCGTCGATTCCTGCACCATGGCTGCGTTCTTCTGCGTGTCCTGGTCCATCTGGTTTACGGCCGAGTTGATCTGCTGGAGGCCGGAGGCCTGCTCCTGCGCGGCCTCGACGATGGCCGAGACGTGGCGGTTGATCTCCTGCACTTCGGAGACGATCGTCTCCAGGGCGCGGCCGGTGTCGCCGACAAGCTGCACGCCTTCCTGTACTTGCGCATTGGAGGTGGTGATCAGCGCCTTGATTTCCTTGGCGGCATTGGCGGAACGCTGGGCGAGTTCGCGCACCTCCTGCGCCACGACGGCGAAACCCTTTCCGGCTTCGCCGGCGCGGGCTGCCTCGACGCCGGCATTGAGCGCAAGCAGGTTCGTCTGGAAGGCGATCTCGTCGATCACGCCGATGATGTTGGAGATCTCGCCGGAGGATTTGGCGATCTGCTCCATCGCACCGACCGCACGGCGGACGACCTCGCCGGATTGCTCGGCGCCGGTCTTGGCGCGGGCCACGATATGGCCGGCCTCGCGGGCCCGCTTGGTGGAGTCCTGCACCGTGGTGGTGATCTCCTCCAAGGCGGCCGCGGTTTCCTCGACGGCGGCAGCCTGCTGCTCGGTCCGCTTGGCGAGGTCGTCGGCGGCCGACTTGATCTCGACCGTGCCCGTATCGATGCCCCGGGCGTTTTCGGCAACACGCGTCAGCGCATCCTGCAGCTTCTCGGCGGAATGGTTGAAGTCCTTGCGCACCACGTCGAGCGCGCCGGCGAATGACTGCTGAAGACGAAAGGACACATCGCCCTCGGCGAGCTTGGAAAGCCCGGTGGCAAGACTGTCGATCGCGGTCTGCACCTCGGCAGCCTCGCGCGCCTTCTGCGCATCGCGCTCGATCCGCTCCTTCTCGGACAGGGTCCGGCCCGCCTCCGTTTCGCGCTCCAGCCGGATGCGCTCCAGCGCGCTCTCGCGGAAGACCTGCACGGCCTTGGCCATGCGCCCCACCTCGTCGCGCCGCTCGAGCCCGTCGATCGGAGCTGCGGTCTCGCCGCCGGCAAGCGTGGTCATCCGCTCGCAGATCCGGGCGATCGGCCCGACGATGCCCTTGGCGGAAACGACGAGGGCAGCAAGAATTCCGACCAGGAAGGTCAGTCCGATCGCGATCAGCGAGACGGTGATGGTGGATTGGGTGCGCTGGGAAAGGGTCTGGCTTTCCTCGGCGATCCGCGTGGCGGAGCTGTTGACGAGCTTGGTGATGTCGTCGGTCAGGGACGCGATTTCTGCATCCGCCTTCGACAAAGTTTCGCGCAATTCGTTGTCGCGCGATGCCTTGGCCAGTTCGACGGCGCTGTCCGTGAGCGTGACCACGGATTTTGTCTTGTCGATAAGATCCCCGATCTGCGGCTCGAGTTCCGGCAGGAGCGTCTTTGCGTTATCCAGGCGTTGGAACAGCAGCTCCCGCAGCTTGCCATAGTCTTCGAGCGAGGACACGAACGCTTTGTCCTGGGGCGCATAGGCCATCATCTTGTAGGCGTCGTAGGCAACGCTCTGGAGGTTTCGGTTCGCGCGCGCCAGTTCGACGAGAGCGGCATTGTCTTCGGCGATGAATGCAAAATAGGCATTGTCGGCCGCCTTGAACCGCAACGAGAGAAACCCGGCGGCCGCCAGTCCAACCAAGCAGAGCGGAAGGATCAAGGAGAGAATTTTCGTGCGGATGCTGGCATTGCGAAGGAACGACATGGTGGACCTTTCCCAAGACTGGCGAGGGCCTGCTTTGCAGGGCCTGCGTGCAAGAGTGGAAATTGCGTGTGAACATCCGCCTCATGCGGATCGCCTCAGGCGCCCCAACTGAGCGCCAGCTCGGCGATTGGAGACACTCCTCCCGACTTCGCCATTCCCATTTTATTTTCATGGAAACTAAAATACACTTAATATTCGAGAAGGCTTTTATAGAAGACGTTCATGGTGGCGGGCGACTGTTTCGCCCTCGCAAGTCTCGACGCCCGCAGATACGTTTCGAGCGAGCATGGACACGCTCCATGCTCGCTCGCGGTCTCTTCCATTCTCTGCCGTTCCGGTCATTCGCTCTGACGCTGCGATGGCGCAGATCGCTTAGGATCTCGCTGCGACGCTCTGCGTGCCGTGGATCAATTGCCGGACCATGGGGCGCTCGATGAAGCGATGCGGGAAGATCGGCGCCGGGCGGCTGGCGGCGTCGAGGCGCGCGATGTGATCGTCGCTCAATGTCAGAGCCAGCGCGCCGAAATTGTCTTCCGCCTGCTTCAGCGTCCGAGCGCCCATCACCGGGGCGGTGACGGCCGGGTTCAGAAGCGTCCAGGCCAGCGCCACCTGCGAACGGCTGGCGCCGGTTTCCGCGGCAATCGTTCCGACGACCTCGGCGATGTCGAGCGAGCGCTGGTTCAGATGGCCGGTCGAGGCGATGACGCCCTTGCGCTCGGTCGAAACATCGGCGCCATTCTCGTCGGAAAGATCGGCGGTCGAATATTTCCCGGTCAGGATGCCGCCTCCAAGCGGCGACCAGGGCAGAACGCCAAGCCCCAGCGCTTGCGCCATCGGCATCAGCTCATGCTCGACCGTGCGCTCGACCAGGCTATATTCGATCTGCAGCGCCACCAGCGGCGACCAGCCCCGCAAGTCCGCCAGCGTCTGCATCTCGGCAATGCGCCAGGCCGGCGTGTTGCAGATGCCGAGATAGGCCACCTTGCCGGCCCGAACCAGATCGTCGAGCGCGCGCATCACTTCGTCGGGACGGGTGGTGAAGTCCCAAGCGTGAATGTAGAGCAGGTCGATCCGGTCGGTGTCGAGCTGGCGCAGGCTCGTCTCCACGGAGCGCTGCATGTTCAGCCGGTGATTGCCGCCGGCATTGATGTTGGCCGGATCGCGCGCCATGGTGAATTTCGTGGCGAGCACGATCCGCTCGCGCTTGTCCTTGATGAAACCGCCGAGGATGCGCTCCGAGGCGCCATTGGTGTAATTGACGGCCGTATCCACGAAATTGCCGCCGCGATCCACATAGGCGTCGAAGATCCGGCGTGCCTCGCCTTCCTCCGCTCCCCAGCCCCAGTCGGAGCCAAAGGTCATGGTGCCGAGGGCAAGCGGCGAAACCCGCATGCCTGAACGGCCGAGCAGGCGGTAGTCGGTCAGCGAGTGGGGTGAGTTCATGCTTGTGTCTCCTGATCAAGCGAAGCCGGGTTTTCCTGCCGGCTCTTTCTGTATGGGGCAGTGGCGGGGCGGGTTGTCCGATCCTCCACGCGGAGGCTGTCAGCGCTGGCGGAAGAAGATCATGCCGCCATGGTGCAGTTCATCCTCGCTGACGAAGGTGCCGTCGGCGGTGAAGCCGGTGTCGTCCCAATAGTTGATATGGGTGCCGCGGACCTCGTAGCGGCCCTGATAGGCGCTCTGCCGCGCGCCGCGCGCTTCGTCGTAGCGGCCGTTAGCCAGCAGTTCCTGGCGGATCCGCCCGTCGGCGGTGACCCACATTCCGACATAGGGATGCTGCGGTCGGGCCGGCCCTTGCGTCGGGCTTGCCACGACGGCGGCTGCGGCAGCATCGGGCGTGGCGATCGTTGCATCGCCGGTCAGGACGGCGCCGAGTGCGGCGAGCATCTGGGCTTTGGTCTTCATGGCACGTCTCCCTTGGGTCATCGCCAGAGCGAGCAGAGGCTGCCGGCGGTGGGGCTTGGCGCATCCGGTGGGCTTGTCGGCTCCACCCGGCTGCCCCAGCTTTATCGCGCCTTCCGGTCTTCGGGCGGTAGCGCCATCCTCCGCGCTTCTTGCCCGATCGTCCAAGGATCGTGCCGGTCCGCTATCGGAGGGACAGTCCGCATGAGAGAAGGGGCCATGACCGATCAAGAGACCATCATCGCGCTCATCAGCCGCCATGCGCCACGCGACGGCACCGTCGAGACCGCCGTGCCCGGGCTCAAGCTGATCCGCTGTTCGCAGCCGACGCTGCCCATGCCGGTCATCTACGAGCCGACGCTCTGCCTGGTGGCGCAGGGGCGCAAGCAGGCCATGCTCGGCAAGACGGCCTTCGTCTACGACCGGGCGCGCTATCTGATCGCCTCGGTGGATCTGCCGGTCATGGGGTCGGTGGTCGAGGCGAGCGCCGAGGCGCCCTATCTCTGCCTGCAGCTCGATCTCGATACGGTGGAGCTCGCCGAGCTGGCGATCCGCTATCCGCCGAAGGAGGCGCCGCGGCCGCGGGCCCTGAGCGGCTTGCTGCTCCATGATGTCGATTCCGGTGTCGTCGAGGCCGCGGTTCGGCTGTTGCGGCTGCTAGACCGGCCGGAGGATATCGACGCGCTGGCGCCGCTCGCCACGCGCGAGATCCTCTATCGTCTCATCACCGGTCCGGGGGCGGCGTCGGTGCGGCACATGGCCCGGGCAGGCACGCATCTGAGCCAGATCGCCCGCGCCATCGTCTGGATCAGGGCGCGCTTTCGCGAGGCCTGCCCCATCGAGGATGCGGCAGAGGTGGCCGGCATGAGCCGCTCGGCCTTCCACGCGCATTTCAAGGCGATCACGCTGATGAGTCCCCTCGAGTTTCGCACGCAGCTGCGTCTGCAGGAGGCGCGCCGGCTGATGCTGAGCGAGCGGCTGGATGCGGCGAGCGCCGGGTTTGCGGTCGGCTATGCCAGCCCGTCGCAGTTCTCGCGCGATTATGTCCGCGTCTTCGGCCTGCCGCCCGCACGGGACGTGCAGCGCCTGCGCGAGACGGGCGAGAGCCCAGCGAGCGGCGAAGGCCAGCGGCGCCGGGACCTGCCTGCCGGAGCCGGGCAGCCGCGGCGCGCCAGCCGGGCCGATGCCTAGAGTATTCCCAGCCGAAGCGTGATCGCTTCGGCGTCGGACAATGCGGCCAAAACAGAAACATAGAGCAGTGGAGGTGATCCCGTGATCGCCGGAAATGCTTTAGCCGGCGATGATGCGGTCGAGCGCCGGCATGGGCGTCTGCGGGCTCCACGCCTTCAGCCCGCCCAGCCGGCGGCGGATCTTCTCGGCATGGTTCTGGGCGATATCGCGCAGGCGGTGGTCGAGGAAGGGGTTCTCGAAGCGCTCCATGGTTTCGGCCACATAGGCTCCCGCCTCTTCGCCGAGACCCTTGGCGGCGAAGGCGGGGATGACCTCCTGTGCATAGATGGCCTGAAGCTGCGCCTTGATCGCCGGTTCGCCGAGAATGGCGCGCACCGTCTCGTCCGGCGCGCGGCCGCCCTTCAGCCACAGATCGGCAAGAACCGTGTGGCCGAGGTTGAGGATATGCAGCTTCAGCGCCTCGTAGGGCTCCAGATCCTCGACAAGCCGGATCGCAGGATGGGTGCAGGGCACCTGGAGGCCCGGCTGGCGTTCGATTGCCCAGAGCGCATAGGGCTCGGCCACGGCGCCTGCCGGCTGCAGGGGCTCGGACACGATGCGGTCCACCAGCGAATTGCCCCAGACGAGCGCCGTATCTAGCCAGCGCGTAAACGAGGCGTCGCCGATGCGGCGCTCGGCGAGGTCGAGAAGGATGCGTTTCAGGACGCTGCCATTGCGGGAAACGAGCTCGCAGGGCAGCACCGTCAAGCCGCGCCCGTTGGCCACGAACCGTGCATGGAGAAGCCGCAGCAGCTTGCCGGGGAAGGAGGCCGGCACGCCCTCCGCCTCGTCATCCTCCGCAACGACATAGCCCGTGTCTCCTGTGTTGGAGAGAAGGATCTCCGCCTCCTCGACGACAATCCTCGTAATTTCCGGCCAGTCGCTGCCGGCTGAAAGGGCGCGAGCGACGCTTTTCACCTGCTGGCTGCGCTCGATCGGCGCTCCGTTCTCAAGGCCGCGAATGATGACGGGAAAGCCGCCTTCGGCGGCGAGCGCCCCCAGCCGGCCGGCGCGGTCGGCAGAGCTGGTCGTCTGCACGATGGTGATCGGCCCGCGTGCCGCATCGCGCTCCATGGCCTCGCTGACGAAGAGATCGACATGGGCCTGGAGAAACCGGCTGGTTCCGAACTGGACGATCGGCGTGGGGGTCGAGGCGGTCATCGGCGGATCCTGCGTAAGGGGGAGAGGGAGAGGCGTTAGGGGGACAGGGCTATGGAATGGATTGCAGCAGGGTCTCGCGCGCCGAGCGCAGATGCTTCCGGCAGGCCGCCTCGACACCGGCGAGATCGCGGGTCTTCAGCGCGGCGATATAGTCGAGATGCTCTTCCAGCGCCCGGGCATTGCGCTGCCGGGCATTGGTCTTGTTCCACTGGTAGTGGTAGTGGAAGACGATCGAGATGATGTCGTAGAAATCGACGATGAAGCGGTTGCTCGAGGCGCGGTGCACCAGGAGGTGGAAGCGCTCGTCGAGTTCGGAGAACTCCGGATAGCGCCGGTCGATATCGGCAAGCAGCGCATGATGCACCGCCTCGATCGCCGCAAGCTCTCCCCAGGCGGCATGGTCTTCGGGCAGGGCGGCAAAGCCGGCGGCCGAGCGCAGCTCGAACATTTCGCGCACCTCGGTCAGCTCCAGCGCAAATTCCCGCGTGAAGCCCTTGAGCACCCAATGGCTGTTCGGCCGCTTCTCGATCAGGCCGAAGCGGCTGAAGCGGATGAGGAATTCTCGCACGGCGGTCGTGCCCGTGCCGATATCGCGGGCGAGCTCCAGTTCGTTGATCTGCATGCCGGGCTCGGCGCCGCCGGCAAGAATCCGCCGCATGAAGCTGCGCTCGATGATGGCGGAGAGCGAGTCCGTTTCCTCGTTCGGAAAGTAATCGCCCGTCTCCGGCTTGCGCAGCACGAGCTTGGCCCGCTTGTCCCAGGAGATCAGGCCGAGCTCCTGCATGCGCGTCAAAATGGCGCGCACCGTCGTCCGGCTGACGCCGAGCGCCTGGCTCAGCTCCGGTTCCGACGGCAGCCGCGCGGTCTCCGCGATCAGCGTCAGCGCGCGGTTGAAGGCCTCCTTGAAGACGGTGTTCTGTTTTGCCATGCCGGCCGGTCGTTCCTTCCGGTCCCCCCGGGACCTCATCGTGGCGCGTGCTGCTCCCCGCATTCCACGCGGACATAATACCCGTTGACGGCGATCTGTCTATTGTGGATAAAAGACAAAAATCGCGATCGATGAGCGTAATCGGTTGCAGACATAGTAAGGGAGATGCCGGTGGGTGCGCCGTCCTTCATCGTTCTGTCGCCGGACGACAATGTTGCCGTGGCGTCCTTGGCCATCGAGGCCGGAGCCCCGCTCGAAGCGGGTGTCTCCGCTGCCGAGCGCATCGATCCCGGCCACAAGGTCGCGATCAAGCCGATCGCGCCCGGCGAGCCCGTGGTGAAATACGGCCAGGCGATCGGCCGCGCAACCGCGGCGATCGCGCCGGGCCATCATGTCCACTCCCATAATCTGGCGATCGACAACGACCGGCTCTCGATCGGCGCGCCGGTGGCCCCGGAAAGCGCCAATGCGGATGACCGCGCGCGAACCTTCATGGGCTATCGCCGGGCGGACGGCCGCGCGGCGACGCGCAACTTCATCGGCATCATCGCCAGCGTCAACTGTTCCACCACTGTCTGCCGCGCCATCGCGGACGAGGCGAACCGCTCCATCCTGCCGCGCTACGAGGGAATCGACGGCTTCGTGCCGATCGTCCACGACCAGGGCTGCGGCATGAGCTCGACCGGCGACGGCATGAAGAACCTGCATCGCACGCTGGCCGGCTATACCCGCCACGTCAATTTCGGCGGCGTGCTGATGGTCGGCCTCGGCTGCGAGGTCAATCAGCTGACGCTTTACGGACAGAGCGGGGCAGGGGCAGCCAAGCGCCACTTCAACATTCAGGACGCAGGCGGCTCGCGCCGCGCGGTCGCCCGGGCGCTCGGCGTTCTGGAAGAGATCGCGGCGGAAGTCGGCACGGCACGGCGCGAGCCGATCCCGGTCAGCGAGATCATCGTCGGCCTGCAGTGCGGCGGGTCGGACGGGCTCTCGGGCATCACGGCCAATCCGGCGCTGGGCGTTGCGGTCGATATCCTGGCCGGTGCCGGCGGGACGGCGATCCTCTCCGAAACCTCGGAAATCTATGGCGCCGAACATCTCCTGCGCAGCCGCGCGGTGGACGAAGGCGTGGCCACCAAGCTCGACGGGCTCATTTCCTGGTGGGAGGCCTATGTCGCCCAGCACGGCGCCTCGCTCGACAACAATCCCTCGCCCGGGAACAAGCGCGGCGGGCTGACCACCATTCTCGAGAAATCGCTTGGCGCCGTCGCCAAGGGCGGGCGCTCGCCGCTCACCGCCGTCTATCACTATGCCGAGCGCGTCACCGAGCACGGCCTCGTCTTCATGGATACGCCCGGCTACGACCCGGTCTCGGCCACCGGGCAGGTGGCCGGCGGCGCCAATGTGATCGCTTTTACCACCGGGCGCGGCAGCTGCTTCGGCTCGCGTCCCTGTCCGTCCATCAAGCTGACGAGCAACTCCGCGCTCTATCAGGCGATGGAAGAGGACATGGACATCGATTGCGGCACGATCGCCACCGGCGAGGCGACCATTGCCGGCATGGGCCGGGAGATTTTCGAGCTGATCGTCGAGACCGCTTCCGGCCGAAAGACCAAGAGCGAGCTCTTCGGCTATGGCGACAATGAATTCGTGCCCTGGCATCTCGGCGCCACGCTCTGATCCCAGGGCGCGCGCAGGATGGCAGGCAGTGGCAGGGTCGCCCACACGCGACCGGCAGGACAGGTAGGAGAAAGACATGCAGACGCGCAAGATCGGCAAGACGGCGCTTTCGGTCACCGAATATAGTTTCGGCACGGCGCCGCTCGGCGGCATGTATCGCGCCTGCCCGCGCGATGCGGCAATGGAGACGCTGGAGGCTGCCTGGGATAGCGGCATGCGGTATTTCGACACGGCGCCCTGGTATGGCTTCGGCCTTGCCGAACGGCGGGTGGGCGATTTCCTGCGCGACAAGCCGAGCGGCAGCCATGTGCTTTCCACCAAGGTCGGCCGGCTGCAGCGCCCCGTTCCGGACGACCAGGTGCCGAGCTATGGCTTCGTCGATCCGCTGCCCTTCGAAACCGACTACGACTACTCCTATGACGGCATCATGCGCTCGGTCGAGTTCAGCTATGCCCGTCTCGGCCTGAACCGGATCGACATTCTCTTCGTCCACGATATCGGCGTCTATACCCACGGCGCCGAGCGCAATGCCGTCTATCTGCGCCAGCTGCTGGATGGTGGCTTGAAGGCGCTGGAGGAGCTGAAATCCGGCGGGACCATCGCGGCCTACGGGCTCGGGGTCAACGAGATCGAGGTCTGTCTCGATGTCATGCGCCAGGCGACGATCGACTGCATTCTTCTCGCCGGCCGCTACACCCTGCTCGACCGTTCGGCCGTGGCCGAGCTCCTGCCGCTGTGCGAGGCGGCGCAGACTTCGCTGATCGTCGGCGGCGTCTTCAATTCCGGCATTCTGGCGACCGGCCCGGTGGAGGGCGCGCATTTCGACTATCTGCCGGCAACGCCCGAGGTTCTCGAGAAGGTTGCCGCCATGCAGGCGATCGCCGAATCGCAGGGCGTGCCGCTTGCGGCTCCGGCCATGCAGTTTCCCCTGCAGAATCCGCTGGTCGCCTCGGTCCTGCTCGGCACGGCGCGCCGGTCCAGCCTGGAGCGGAACATGGCGCTCGAGAGTCATCGCCTGACGGCGGACCAGTTCGCTGCCTATGAAGCACACACTCTGGTCGCTCCCCCACTTGGAACGGACGCTGTGCGCGTTTGAACGCGTCACGGCTTCCTCGACAGGGGGAGAAGCGAATTGAAACAGGATCTTAGTTTGAAATCGTGAGGAATGGATCGGGTTTGCGAGCTGCCCGATCCTAATCATGATCGGATCAAATGTTCCATTTCTAAAAATTCTGGAACATTGGTGTCATTTCTGATTGCGCTTCCCTGATCTCTGGGTTAGCGTATGAGCATGAAGGAACGTTGTTGGAGGCAACGTTGGGCTGTAGCGGGCAAGGAGGTCCGGCCAGCCTGGGGAGGATCAGAAATAGCCATTGCAATTTCGATCCAACCGAGTAGCGTGCCTCTCGCAAATGTTTTTTATCGATAAAGATCGTGCCGTCCGCGTCTTGCGGCAGGATCCGGGAGAGACGACCAAGACGTGTGGAGGAGAACCAAATGACCTTTCTGAAATCGACTCTCAGCCGTCGCGGCTTCACCAGCCTGGCTGGCGCTGCGCTCTTCGCTGCCATGATGCCGGCGGCATCCATGGCGCAGGACGTCACCATTCCGATCATCGTCAAGGACACCACCTCGTTCTACTGGCAGATCGTTCTGGCCGGCGCCCGTGCGGCGGGCAAGGATCTCGGCGTCAACGTGCCGGAACTCGGCGCCCAGTCGGAAGCCGACATCAACGGCCAGATCAGCATTCTCGAAAACGCCGTCGCCGGCAGCCCGGCCGCCGTCGTCATCTCGCCGACCGAATTCAAGGCACTCGGCAAGCCGATCGACGAAGCCGCCAAGTCCGTTCCGGTTATCGGTATCGACTCGGCTGCCGACTCCAAGGCCTTCACCTCGTTCCTGACCACCGACAACACCCAGGGCGGACGTATCGCCGCTGACGGCTTGGCGGCTGCAATCAAGGAAGCGACCGGCAAGGAAGAGGGCGAAATCGCCATCATCACGAGTCTGCCGGGCGTCGGCTCGCTCGATCAGCGCCGCGCCGGCTTCATGGAGCAGATCGCGGCCAAATATCCAGGCCTGAAGGTCGTCGCCGATAAGTATGCCGACGGCCAGGCAACCACCGGCCTCAACATGATGACCGACCTCATCACCGCCAACCCGAACCTCGTCGGCGTCTTCGCCTCGAACCTCATCATGGCGCAGGGCGTTGGCCAGGCGATTGCCGAAAACAAGCTCGGCGACAAGGTGAAGGTCATCGGCTTCGACAGCGACGAGAAGACGGTCGGCTTCCTCAAGGAAGGCGTTCTCGCCGGCCTCGTGGTGCAGGACCCCTATCGCATGGGGTATGACGGCATCAAGACGGCGCTCGCCGCCTCCAAGAAGGAAAAGGTCGAGGCCAATGTCGACACCGGCGCCAACCTGGTGACGAAGGCCAACATGGCCGAGCCGAAGATCGACGCTCTCTTGAACCCGAAGATCAACTGATCTCGAACCGGGGTGGTCGGCTCGGCCGGCCACCCCACGCATCTCATTGGGTGAAGCTTCTGTCCGCCCGCGTTGCCTGATCGGCCGCGCGGGGCCGGATGGATGCGAGTGGAGGTCTTCATGTCAGATGTGTACGATGCCGGTCTGCGGCCGAACGACACCTTGGCCAAGCCGCGCGGGATCAAGATTGCCGGCCATCCGGTTCCCAAGGGCCAGCCGATCCTGGAACTGCGTGCCCTGCGCAAGCTCTATGGCGCCGTCGAGGCTCTGAAGCCTGCCGATCTGACCTTCCTGTCCGGTGAAATCCACGCCATCGTCGGTGAAAACGGCGCCGGAAAGTCGACGCTGATCAAGCTCCTGACCGGTGTCATCCGCCGAACCTCCGGCGATATTCTCTGGTGCGGCGAGACCGTCGCGCTCGCAAGCCCGAACGAGGCCATTCAGCGCGGCATCAATGCCGTCCACCAGGAAGTGGTTCTCTGCCCGCACCTGACCGTTGCCGCCAACATGTTCCTCGGCGACGAAATGGATTCCGGCGGTCTTCTGAAGAAGCGCGCCATGACGGACGCCGCCCAGGCCGTGCTCGACGATCTCGGCTTCAGCCTGCCGGCCGCGGCGACGCTGGCGAGCCTGACCATCGGCCAGCAGCAGCTGGTGGCCACCGCCCGCGCCGCCATGCGCGGCACGCAGTTCCTGATCTTCGACGAGCCGACCGCCTACCTGACCCGCCAGGAATCCGCGCAGCTCTTTCGCCTCATCCGCCGCCTTCAGGCCGAAGGTGTGACGATCGTCTACATCAGCCACCGCATGGAAGAGGTCTTCGAACTCGCCGACCGCGTGTCGGTGCTGCGCGATGGCACCCATGTCGGCACGCGGCTCATCGGCGAAACCAATGATGCCGAGTTGATCTCGATGATGATCAACCGCAGCCTCGACCAGGTCTACCACAAGGAAACGATGACGATCGGCGCACCGATCGTCGAGACGCGCGGCCTCAGCGGCCCGGGCTTCGAGGATGTCTCGCTGACCGTGCGCGCCGGCGAGATCGTCGGTCTCTACGGATTGATCGGTGCCGGCCGCAGCGAATTCGCGCTCGGCCTTTATGGCCGCGAAAAGGTCACGGCCGGCGAAATCCACTGGGAAGGCCGCAAGGTCGAGATCCGCAACGAGCGCCAGGCCATGGATCTGGGCATTGCTTTGGCGCCGGAAAGCCGGCGCGACCAGGGCCTCTGCCTCAACCTGCCGATCGGGCTCAACATCAATCTGCCGGTCTTTGATCGTCTGTCGCGCGGGCTCACCATCAGCCGCTCGCGCGAGCATGCCAATGCCGACAAGCAGATCAACGACCTGAAGATCAAGACGCCGACCCGCCGGGTGCTGGCGTCGGCCATGTCCGGCGGCAACCAGCAGAAGATCGTGATCGGCAAATGGCTCAGCCATGGTGCCAAGCTCTTCATCTTCGATGAGCCGACGGTTGGCGTCGATGTGGGCACAAAGGCGGAGATCTACCGCTTGTTCGGCCGGCTTCTGGAGCAGGGGGCCGGGATCATCCTGATCTCCTCCTACCTGCCGGAGGTCTATGAACTGGCCGACCGGCTGCATGTGTTCCGCCAGGGGCGCCTGGTGGCCAGCCATGATTATCGCAGTGCCTCGCATGAAGAGGTCCTGTCCGAGGCCATCGGCGTCTGACGCGCCGATACAGTGAGTTTGAGTGGAAGGGGAGAGGCAGACCATGAGCGTTGAGACCGCAACGGAGACCGCGCGCGTGCCGCGCAAGGGCATGAACATCCTGTTCGGGCTGACCCTGCTCGGGCTGCTGCTGTTCCTCTGGCTGCTCTTGGGCCTGGCGACCAACAGCTTCTGGACGTCGAACAACATCAGCAACCTGCTGCGCCAGGGCGCGATGACGGCCATCCTTGCGGTCGGCCAGACCTTCGTCATCATCACCGCCGGCATCGACCTTTCGGTCGGCGCCGTAGTCGGCTTCACCAGCGTGGCGCTTGCCTGGCTGCTTTCCTATGGCGTGCCGCTCTGGCCGGCCATGGCGATTACCCTGCTGATCGGCGTCGCCATCGGAGCCTTCCATGGCTTCGGCATCGTGCGCATGGGCCTGCCGCCCTTCATCATCACGCTCGCCACGCTCACCTCGCTGCGCGGCATCGGCCTGCTGATCACCAATGGCTCGACCATTTCGATCAGCCATGAAGGCTTCACGCAGTTCTCGCGAGCCGATTTCCTCGGCGTGCCGAGCCTGTTCTGGATGGTGCTGGTGGTGGCGATCCCCGCCTATGTCTATCTGCACTTGAGCCGCTGGGGCCGCTATCTCTTCGCCGTCGGTTCCAACAGCGAGGCCGCCCGTCTTTCCGGCGTCAACGTCACGCGCACCATCTACACGGCCTATATCCTCTCTTCCACCTGCGCTGCCTTCGTCGGCCTGCTGCTCGCCTCGCGCATCGGCATCGGCAATGCGACCCAGGCCGAAGGCTGGGAACTGCAGGCCATCGCCTCTTCGGTCATCGGCGGCACCAGCCTGTTCGGCGCGGTCGGCTCCGTGCAGGGTCCGCTGCTCGGCGCCTTCATCCTCGCCACCATCAACAATGGCGCGAACCTGATGAACCTGAACTCCTTCTGGCAGCGCATCATCACGGGCGGCCTGATCATCGTCATCGTCTATTTCGACCAGCTGCGCCGGCGCGGAAGCCGGTGAACGGCACCGGCCGTCGGGCAAGACTTCTCAGACAAGCAAGGACTGCAGCATCATGAAAGCGGCGATCTGCCAGGAACCGGGGCGGCTTCAACTGTCCGAGCAGCCGGCCCCGGGCGCCCTTGAGCCCGGCTGGGCGCGCCTCGCCGTCAGCCATGTCGGCATCTGCGGCACCGACTACCACATCTATGAAGGCAAGCACCCCTTCCTCGCTTATCCACGCGTCATGGGCCACGAGATCTCCGCCCATGTGGTCGAAACGGCGGGCGATGCGTCGCTCGCGCCCGGTTCGCTGGTCGTGGTGAATCCCTATCTCGCCTGCGGGCGCTGCCTCGCCTGCCGCAAGGGCAAGCCCAATTGCTGCCAGGCGATCGAGGTCCTCGGCGTTCACCGGGATGGCGCCTTGTGCGAGGAGATCCTCGTCCCCGTCGCCAATCTCTATCCGGCGGGCGATCTGTCCCCGGAAGCGGCGGCGACGGTGGAGTTCCTGGCGATCGGCGCGCATGCGGTGCGCCGTAGCGCCGGCGCATCGGGGTCGAAGGCGCTCGTCATCGGCGCCGGGCCGATCGGCCTCGGCACCGCGCTCTTCTCCCGCATTGCCGGCCACGAGGTCACGCTGCTCGACGCCAGTGCCGAGCGGCTGGCCATGGCAAGTCAGCATTTCGGCTTCTCGTCGGGCATCCTGGCTGGTGCCGAGACGCTCGAGAACGTGCTGGCCGCAAGCGGCGGCGACGGGTTCGATCTGGTCTTCGACGCCACCGGCCATGGCGGCTCCATGCAGGCCGCTTTCGGCTTCGTCGCCCATGGCGGCACGCTGGTCTTCGTCAGCGTCGTCAAGGACGAGATCCGCTTCTCGGACCCGGAATTCCACAAGCGGGAAATGACGCTGGTCGGCAGCCGCAATGCCACGCGGGAAGACTTCGAGCATGTCATGGCGTCGATCCGCTCCGGCGCCGTGCCGGTCGACACGCTCATCACCCACCGCACGACGCTGACCGGCGTCATCGACGACCTTCCGCGCTGGGCGCACGAGAAGGCAGGCCTGATCAAGGCTATCGTGGCGGTGGCGGCCTGACCCTCAGGAGGTAAGCACGATCTGGTCCCGAACCTCGCAGCCGACCAGGCTGCGGGCAAGATCCACGGCCCGGCGGCGCAGATCGTCGCTGCGGATCGTGCCGTCCAGCACCAAGGCCGAGCCGCTCTGGCTGACCACGATCTCGGCATCGTCCAGATCGCTCTCGTAGAGCAGGGCGGAGGTCACGGAGGCGGCGGCGGCAGCCAGGTTCGGCGTGCGGGCGGCGGCGGTAAAGAGACCCATGAACATGACGGTCGCTCCTTTGTGAGGAATCGCGGGATTCATTCTGTTCATCTGGCGTTCATCTTCGCACGATCATCCGCCGATGTCACCCCGATGACGGGGATGTGATCCCCGTCCAGTGGGGCATCCCGCGACGCACGGCTGCAAAGCGGCTTGATCCGGTGAGGGCAGCGCAGCTAAGTTGCTGGCGAAATTGCAAAAATGCAGGCGGTGCTAAGAACTGCCCTGCGGAAGGATGGAATGGACATGCAGCAGGTCTACAAAGCGGGATGTTTCATCGGCCGTGTCTGGCGCGATGATCGCGCCGGGCCCTCGGTCGTCACGCTCCGGGACGGTCAGGTGATCGACATCACCACCAAGGCAGCGCCGACGGTGCGCGACGTCATGGAGCAGCCCGACCCTGTGGCCTTCATCGCCGCGCAGCCGGGCGAGGCTGTGGGTACGCTCGAGGCGGTGCTCAACGGTTCCGCCACCGGCATCAGGCTCCTGGCGCCCGTCGATCTGCAGGCGGTCAAGGCCTGCGGCGTCACCTTCGCCCGCTCGATGCTGGAGCGCGTGATCGAGGAGAAGGCTGCCGGCAATCCTGACCTTGCGGCCAAGGTGCGCGACCGGATCAGCGCCTTGATCGGCGACAGCCTGCGCAATCTCAAGGCCGGCTCGCCCGAGGCCGAGCGGGTCAAGGCGGCGCTGATCGAGGAGGGCGTCTGGTCGCAATATCTGGAAGTGGGCATCGGGCCGGATGCCGAGGTCTTCACCAAGGCGCCGGTGCTCGCCTCCGTCGGTCACGGCAGCGATGTCGGCATTCATCCGGTCTCGCGCTGGAACAATCCGGAGCCGGAAATCGTGCTGGCGGTCGACAGCCGCGGCGCGATCAAGGGCGCGGCGCTCGGCAACGACGTCAACCTGCGCGATGTCGAGGGTCGCTCGGCCCTGCTCCTCGGCAAGGCGAAGGACAACAACGCCTCCTGCGCCATCGGTCCGTTCATCCGTCTCTTCGATGAAAGCTTCACCCTCGACGATGTCCGTCAGGCCGAGCTGGAACTGACGGTGGAGGGAGCGGATGGGTTCGTGCTGAAGGGCGCGAGCCGGATGAGCGAGATCAGCCGCGATCCGACCGATCTCGTCGCCCAAACGATCGGGCCGCATCATCAATATCCGGACGGGCTGGTTCTGTTTCTGGGAACGCTGTTCGCACCGGTCGAGGACCGGGATGCACCTGGTCAGGGCTTCACTCACCATGTGGGCGACCGGGTAACGATCGCCAGCCCCAAGCTCGGGGCTCTGACCAATGTGGTGCGGCTGACGACGGATTGTGCGCCCTGGACCTTCGGTCTTGCCGACCTCATGCGCAATCTGGCATCGCGCGGTCTTCTCGGGCGTGAGGGCTGAGGGCTCAGCGGCTCTTCTTCCGGCTCCGTCTCAGGGCGGGGCCGGCCTTGTATGTCTTAGAGGCCGCGCTGCTGGCGCTTGGCGATGTCGCGGGGTGCGGCGTCGCTGCGGGTGGCAACAAAGCTGTCCCAGATCCGGCTGCGGACCGCGGCGGTCTGGAAGCTGTGCTTGGCGTTCATGGTCGTCTCCACTGTCTGTTGCCTCCTTCTACAGAGATCCGAGACAAGGTGCTGTGCGTTTTGCGCATCGCTGCCGCGCGGCAACGCGAGACCGGACAGGCTCTGCTGACACAGGGGACAGGCTCTGCTGACACAGGGGACAGGCTCTGCTGACGCAGGCTGGTCGGCCTCACCCGGCGACCAGCATCACGAGATAGGCGCAGAGCACGATCAGGGTCACCAGGCAACGCAGGCGAAAGTACCAGGGCTTCTGGCGGCCGACGCGATAGGAGACCGAATCGCAGCCGAGAGCCAGGATGAAGCACGCGGCCTGCACGAGAAGGGCAAGGACAAGCGGCATGGGAAGGATCAGCGTGGCAAAGACCAGAAGCGCGATCGCATTGGAGAGGAGCAGAAGCGGCGTGACCTTCAAAGTATGGATCTCGGCCTGCATCCAGATCGTGCCGGCCATGAAGCTGGCAATCACGGCACCATAGGCGAGGAAAGCGCGGGCAAGGCTGCCTGGCGGCAGATCGCCGGCAAGCCGAAGTTCCAGCCCCGCAGCGTGGCCGATGGCGAGGGCCAGAAAGGGCAGGGCGCCCAGCAGGGTCAGTGTCTGGGTCAGGCGTATCGATCGGTCCATGCCGTCCTCCTCAGGGGTGAGCGGCGAGCGCCTCGGCAAGGCTCGCGCCGCTTTCGAAGGCCGCTTCCACCCGGTTTGCCCGGCACCAGTCGCCGCAGGCGGCCAGTCCCTGATCGGCATCCAGAAGATGCGGCAGACCCACTGCTTGTTCCACGCTGGCATAGCGCCAGCGATGCAGATCGAGCCAGGGCGCGGCAGAAAGGTCGTGGCCGGTCAGCGCCTGCAGCGCCGCAAGCATCGCGGCCTGCACAGCGGAACGGTCCTCCTCCAGATGCGCATCGGCCCAGTCGTTGCGGCTGTGGATCACCAGGCTCTCCGTCTGCGGGCGCCCCGGCTTGGTGGCGGTTCGCGCCAGCCAGGAGAGCACGGGGTGGTCGATGCGGACGGCGTCGAAGGGGAGCGGCAGCACAGCATCGAGGCCGATCATCAGCGTGAAGCAGCCGCGCATCTGCGCCCCGGCGATCAGCGGCTGCAGCGTCGAATCCGCCGGAAGGAGCCGGGCGGCCTGGGGTGCGGGCGTGGCCGCAACCACATATTGGAACGGACCGTGACGTTCGCCGGCGCTATCGATCAGGTGCCAGCGTCGCGCCTCGCCTTCCAGGCGGGCGATCTCGACCGCGCGCCGCAGGTCGAGCCCCTCCGCCATCCAGGCGGCGAGCCCGCTCATGCCGGGTGTGCCGACGAAACGGGGTTCGCTCTGCCGGTCCGGCCGGTCCCGCTGCGGCAGGCTGGCAATCGGGACCTGCCAGTGTGCCACCGCGCCAACCGCCATCGCCTGGTCGATCAGCGCCCGGAAGGTGGGCGACCGCGCGGTGAAGTATTGCGCGCCGTGATCGGCGTCGAAGGCGCCACGCCGGCGATGCGCCATGCGCCCGCCCGGACCACGGCTCTTCTCGAAGATGGTCACCTCCGCCTGCCCTTGGAGCCTTCGGGCGAGCGTCAGGCCGGCGAGGCCGGCGCCGATGACCGCAATCGTCACGCCGGTCACCGCCTGGAGGGGAAAGAGGCCGCGCTCATGCGCCGACCTCCAGATCGAAGACCAGAACGCCGTCGACCCCGCCGGCTGCGGCGGCGACGATCAATCCGCCAAGGCGGCGATGCTCCTCATCCACGAGATAGGCATCGCGTGCGGCCGCGCTGTCGAAATCGACGATGAAGCCCTCGGAATAGCCCTTGTCCATGCCGGTCTCCGGGCTGACATTTTCGCCGGCGTGAACCGTGCGCATGCCGTCGATCCGCGCCTCCAGCGCCGCAATCCCCCGGTAGATCTCCACCTTTTCGGCCGTGGTGACGGCCGGGCGGAAGCGAATGAAGACACAATGACGGATCATGAGCTGACAGTCCTGAGATGGCGAAGGGGCGAAGGAATGCGCAGAGGATGGACGCGGCCAAGACTTCGGCCCCGTCCGCTCCCACGAACATAGCGCAGGACGGAGCGGCTGCAATGCGCAGCGTCTCCGCCCTTACGGCTCCGTGTGTAACCCGCCGGTTCCGGTCTCAGTCCTGCGCGCCGGAAAGGCCGAGTAACGTTTCCAGGAGTTCCAGCCGCGCCATGCCGTCGGCGGTTTCCCGGGTGAGCAGAAGGCGGCCGTCCTTGACTTTCAGCGGTCCGCCCTGGCGAAGGCGCCGCGTGGTGGCGGCGGCCGGCTTGCGGGAAAAGCTGAAGGCCAGCGCCAGGGGACCGCCATCGATCTCGGTCATCCGGTGATCGGCCGCGGCAACCGTGGCGCGGGCGAGGCGAAGCAGGATCAAGGCCTCCGCCGGGCAGGCGCCGAAGCGGTCTTCCATCTCCTCCTCGATCCGATCGATCTCGGTGACGCGCCGGGCCTTGAGCAACCGCGAATAGAGCGTCAGCCGCACGGCGGGCTCGGGCACGTAATCGTCCGGCAGGCGCCCGTCGATCCCGATACGCAGGGTCGGACGCTGGAAGAGGCGGTTGCCGACGGCCCGCTCGCCGCCCATGGCGGAGGCCAGCAGCTCCTGATAGAGGCTCGTGCCGATGACCTTCACATGGCCTGCCTGGTCCTCGCCGAACAGATCGCCGGTGCCGCGCAGATCGAGATCCTGCTGGCTGATGGCGAGCCCGGCGCCGAGCCGGTCGTGGGCAACCAGGACGGACAGCCGCGCCGTCGTCTCCTCGGCCACCGGTTCGCCGGGCGGGGTGGTCAGATAGGCAATGCCCTGCATGCGCCCACGGCCGACCCGTCCGCGCAGCTGATGCAACTGCGCAAGGCCGAACCGTTCGGCATCCCAGATGAGGATGGTATTGGCGCGCGGCACGTCGAGCCCGCTTTCGATGATGTTGGTGGAGAGCAGGATATCGCCTTTGCCGTCGGCAAAGCCGACCATCACCTCATCGACCTCGGCGGCCGGCATCTTGCCATGCGCCATAGACACCGAAAGATCGGGCACCAGCTCGCGCAGCAGCGCCTCGACCGTGGCGAGATCCTCGATCCGCGGCACGACGACGAAGGACTGTCCGTCACGGCGCTTCTCCCGCAGCAGCGCGGTGCGGGCCGTGGCCGGATCGAAGGGGGCAAGGAAGGTGCGCACGGGACGCCGCCGGGCGGGCGGCGTGGTCAGAAGGCTCACATCCTGCAGCCCGATCAGCGCCTGCTGCAGCGTGCGCGGAATGGGCGTCGCCGTCATCACCAGCACATGCAGGCCGGGGCTCAGGCGCGAAATGGCGGCCTTGTCGCGCGCGCCGAACTTGTGTTCCTCGTCGATGATCATCAGGCCCGGCCGGGCGAAGCCGACATCGCGGGCAAGAACCGCCGAGGTCGCGACGACGACGTCGATGCTGCCCTCCTTCAACGCCGCCTTGACGCGTTTGGCGTCGGCCGGTTTCACGAGACGCGACAGCAGGGCGACCCGCTTGCCGGTGCCGGCGAAGCGGCGCTCGAAGGTGGCCTGGTGCTGGCGGGCAAGCACGGTGGTGGGTGCCAGCACGATGACCTGGTGCCCGGACAGCGCGGCAATCGCTGCCGCCCGCAGCGCGATCTCGGTCTTTCCGAAGCCGACATCGCCGCAGATCAGGCGGTTCATCGGCCGGCCGGAGGCGAGATCCTCGCGCACGGCGGCAATCGCCGCGCTCTGGTCCGGCGTTTCGGGGAAGGGGAAGCGCAGCGCGAAGCGAGCATAGGCGTCGCGGGGCGGGACGAGCTTCGGGGCCGGGGTGGCGGCGCGCTGGCGCGCCAGTTTGGCGAGCTTGCGGGCCGCCTGGTCGATCTCGCGCGAGACGATCGCCCGCTTCTTCGACCAGGCATCGGTGTGCAGCCGGTCGAGCGACACGGTGTCCGGCGCCGAGCCGTAGCGCCAGATCCGGCCGAAATCGCGCATCGGCACGCGCACCGAGCTGTCGCCATGATAGGTGAGCCGCGCCGTATCGGTCGGCACGCCGTCAATGTCCACCGTTTCCACCGCCGCCAGCAGGCCGACGCCGTGATCCTGGTGCACCACCACATCGCCGACGGCGAGATCCGGCTCCCGCAGCACGGCGGCACCGTCGCCCTGCTCGCTGACATGGCCGAAGAGATCGGCGACCGAGATGACCGTCAGGCGGGCCTGGCGGTCGATGAACCCTTTCTCGAGCGAGAACGCGCTTTTGAAAAGCGGGCCGTCGCTGTCCCTCAGGGCGGAGAAGTCCGGAACGGCGGCGAAGCGCAGTCCCGAATGGTCTTCCAGACGCTTCAGCATGGCGGACAGCCGCGGATGCTCTCCGCAGATGAGAATGCGGTGGCCCTTGTCCAGTTCTTCGCGCAGGAAGGCGCGGGGTGCGGCCGGCTCGGCCCGCATGTCCGGCAGCCGCTCGCCGCCGGTCAGCGCCAGTGTCGCCGTTGCATGGCGTGCGAGGCCCGCCTCCCAGTCCTGCGCGGAGAGGTACAGCGTCGATTGTCCCTCGCGAAGCCCGCCGAGCTCGCATTGCGCGCTGCGGGCCTCGGCGATCGTATCGAGCGCCGCGTCCAGTCGCGCCTCCATCTCCTCGGCCAGCAGCAGTCGGCACGGCGGCAGAATGTCGAGCACTGAGGAGAGTTGGCCATAGTGGCGGTAGAGCAGGCGCTCCATGTCGCCGCCTTCGATCGTTTCACCCTCTTCCGGCGGACCGATCAGTTCGGAAGCCGGGCCGAACAGCATGGTGTCGAGCGTTTCCACGCTGCGCTGCGTCTCGGGATCGTAGACGCGCATCTCCTCGACTACCTCGTCCTCGGTCAGGACGATTCGCATCGGATGGTCCCAGCCAGCGGGGAAGATCTCGACCATGTCATCCCGGAAGCTGACCTCGCCCGGCTCGTCGACGACGCTGTCGGAGAGATAGCCGGTCTCCTCGGTAAAGCGTTCGAAGGCCGCGCGGTCGAAAGGCTTGCCGGTTTCGATGGTCAGCCGCGTTACACGGATGATCTCGACCGGTGGCACGCGCTGGAGAAGAGCGTCGAGCGGGGCGACAAGAACGTGGCGGCTCTTGCCCGCTTCGTCCAGCCAGACCCGCAGTGCATCCATGCGCCGACCCATGGCACGGCGGGAGGGGAGGATCCGGTCATAGGGCAGGCAGTCCCAGGGTGGCAGCAGCACCGGTCCGCTGTCCGGCGCCAGCGCCTGCAGCGCTTCGGCCACCGCCATCGCTGTCGATTCGGTCCGCGCCACGTAGAGAAGCGGCCGCGGGTCTTCCCTCAGGGCTCCGATGAGGCGGGCGGCAATGAGCGAGGAGGAGAGGCGCGGTGCAGGCGCATCGATGGTTTCCGCCGCCGGAGGCGCGTCGGACATGGCGGACATGAACGGAATTTCTTCGGCGGGAAGCGCGGTACTGACAGACCCTGCGGACACGGGAACCTCGAACTGGGAGACGGGCGGATGCCCATCAGCGGGGGAGGTTCATTCAATCATCCGGCGGCGGCAAAGTTCCCGCCGCCGGATGCCGTTCGCTCGTTCAGGCCGCGCGTTCGCGCGGCAGGCGGGGCAGGAGCACGGTCAGAAGTCCGAGCAGCGGCAGGTAGGAGCAGAGGCGATAGACGAACTCGATGCCCTGCCGGTCGGCAAAGAGGCCGAGAACCGCGGCGCCAATGCCGCCGAAGCCGAAGGCAAAGCCGAAGAACATGCCGGCAATCAGCCCGACGCGCCCCGGAACCAGCTCCTGTGCGAAGACGACGATGGCCGAGAAGGCGGAGGAGAAGATGAAGCCGATCACGATCACCAGCACCGAAGTCCAGAACAGGTTTGCGTAGGGCAGCATCAGCGCGAACGGAATGACGCCGAGGATCGAGAACCAGATGACGACGCGCGCGCCGAAGCGGTCGCCGATCGGCCCGCCGAAGAAGACGCCGGCGGCGGAGGCACCGAGGAAAAGGAACAGGAGCAGCTGCGCATCCTGCACGCCGATGCCGAACTTCTCGATCGTGTAGAAGGTGAAGTAGCTGGAGATGCTGGCGAGATAGGCGTTCTTCGTCGCGGTCAGCACGACCAGCACGGCGAGCGTGAAGAAGACCGTGCGGCGCGGCAGCGGAAAGGTGCGGCTGACCGGCGGTCGTCCGGCCATGCTGCGGCGATGGCGGGTGTACCAGATGCTGACAAAGGAAAGGATGGCAAAGCCGGCAAGCGCGATCAGAGATAACCAGCCGAGGCTCGCCTGTCCGTGCGGAATGACGATGAAGGCGGCGAGCAGCGGGCCGATGGCCGTGCCGGTGTTGCCGCCCACCTGGAAGATGGATTGCGCCAGACCATGGCGCCCGCCTGAAGCCAGTCGCGCGACGCGGGAGGCTTCCGGGTGGAAGATCGCCGAGCCGATGCCGATCAGGCAGGCGCCGAGCACCAGAATGGGAAAGCTGTTGGCAAAGGCGAGCGTCAGCAGGCCGGCACAGGTGGAGAGCATGGCGGCCGGCAGGGAGAAGGGCATGGGCCAGCGATCCGTCACCACACCGACGGCCGGCTGCAGCAGGGAGGCCGTCACCTGGAAGGCAAAGGTCAGCAGGCCGATCTGCACGAAATCCAGCGCATAGCTCTCCTTCAGCAGCGGGTAGAGCGAGGTCAGCAGCGACTGCATGATGTCGTTCAGCATATGGCAGACGCTGGCGGCGAAGATGATGGAGAAGGTTGTCTTCTCGATGCCGGCAAGCGGGGCCGCGGCGGGGACGGCGGCGGTTGCGGGCGTCAGGGGGGAAGGCGAAACGACACTGGCCATGGGATCTCCTCGGTGTAAGCCGGATGCGACGCCTCTCGTCGCGTGCGGATGCTCTAGCGCGCTTGACGCTGGCCTGCTTTTGCGATCTGCTTGCATTCTTTCGTGAGTGGGCCAAATGCGACAGCCGACAGCACAGAAAATCGCTCTTGCGCCACCGTCCGACGCGGCAGAGCACCAGGCAAGCCTGCAGCGCATCGATGGCGCCAATGCGCCGGTCTTCGCGCTTCGCCGGGTCTATCCGCTCGGCTACCGTTCGCCGCGTCATTCCCATCGCAAGGCCCAGCTCTGGGGCGCGCGACGCGGCGTCGTCATGGTGTCGACGGCGGATGGCCGCTTCATGGTGCCGCCTGGCCACGGGCTCCTGATCCCGGCAGGGCTCGACCATGCCTCGGAAGCGCTGAGCGAGGTGGAGATGCTCTCAATCTACGTTTCCCCGCTGTATGGCGGGGCGGACAGGCCGCGTGTTGTTGAGATCACGCCGCTGGCCCGCAGCCTGATGCAGGATCTGGTGGCGGAGGAGGGCCGGCCGACGGATGCCAACCGCCAGCAGCTGGTCATGAACCTGCTCCTGGACGAGATCACCCGCCTGCCGCACCGCCCGCTCGGCCTGCCGATCCCGCAGCATGAAGGGCTGGCGCGGCTTTGCCGGCGCTTCTTGAAGGCCCCTTCCGCCGTGGAGAGCATCGACGACTGGGCGGCCGCGCTCACCATGAGCCGGCGCAGCTTCACCCGGCTGTTTCGTGCCGAGATCGGCATCAGCTTCGTCACCTGGCGCCAGCAGGCCTGCCTCTTCGCCTCGCTGCCGAAGCTCGCCTCCGGCGAAAGCGTCACCTCGGTCGCGCTCGATGCCGGCTACGAGAACATCGCCGCCTACACGACCATGTTCCGCCGCATGCTGGGCAGCCCGCCCAGCACCTATTTCCGCGAGCGCTTTCAGTCGGCCGTTCTCGACGCTTCAGCGGCGCGCAAGCCCTGAATGCTCTTGTCGCTTCCGGCGGCCAAGCTTAAGGACGCGGCCGGCGAAGGTCAGGGGATTTTGAGCCGATGACGGGCATGAACGAGCGGCTGGCGCGCACCACCGAAATTGTCGACGAGGCGATGGCCGCGGCGCTCGCCTTCTTCGAGGCGCGCGGCAGCATCGCCGCACGCGCCAAGGGCGTGCAGGATTTCGTTTCGGAGGCCGACACCAGCGTCGAACAGCTGATCCGCGCCCGCCTTGCCCAGTTTTTCCCTGACGAAGCGATCGTCGGCGAGGAAATGGGTGGCGAGGCCGGCGAGGCCTACTGGATCATCGATCCGATCGACGGCACGACCAATTTCCTGCGCGGCTCGCCGCTCTGGGGCATTTCGCTCGGCTTCGTTCGGGCCGGCGAACCGGAGCTCGGCGTCGTGGCGCTGCCGGCCTTCGGCGAGGTCTATTCGGCTGCGCAGGGCGAAGGTCTCTATCGCAACGGCCAGCCTTTTGAGCGTGTCGTGCCCTTTGAGGAAATCCGCGTGCTGTCGCTCGGCGATAGCGCGGCAATCTATCTGGAGGAGGTGGCGGCGCTCAATCTCGGGCTCCGGCGCGCCGGCTTCGTGGTCGAATCCATCCAGTCCACCTCGGTCGGCCTCGCCTTTGCCGCGCGCGGCACCTTCGATGGACATTTGCAGAAGCAGACGACCATGTGGGATCTCGCCGGCGGCGCCGTCATTGCGCGCGAAGCCGGGCTCGCGGTGCGGATCGGCATCAAGGCGGGAACGGAGAGCCCCTGGATCGCCGCCGCGACGCCGGCACTGATGGCCGCCACCGAGGCGCTCTGGCCCGAGATCGCCGTGCCGGTCCAGGAACTGGTGGCTGCCGAGTAAGCTGCCTCTTGCCTTTCTGCCTCCGTCCCTAGCTCTTGTCGCGAGACATTCGGGAGGGACGACATGAGTCTTCAGCTGTTCGATCTGACAGGGCGCCGCGCGCTCGTCACCGGCTCGTCGCAGGGCATTGGGCTGGCGCTGGCGCGGGGCCTCGCCGCCGCCGGAGCAGAGGTCATTCTCAACGGCCGCGATGCCGCCAAGCTCGAGGCGGCGCGCGCGCAGGTGCCCGGCGCCACCATGCTGGCTTTCGACGTGACCGACCACCATGCCGCCCGCGCGGCCGTAGATGGTTTCGAGGCGGAGACGGGACCGATCGATATTCTGGTGAACAATGCCGGCATGCAGCACCGTGCGCCGCTGGAGGAGTTTCCGGCCGATGC
Organism: Rhizobium sp. CC-YZS058; assembly: GCF_034720595.1. Lineage (NCBI taxonomy): Bacteria > Pseudomonadati > Pseudomonadota > Alphaproteobacteria > Hyphomicrobiales > Rhizobiaceae > Rhizobium > Rhizobium sp. CC-YZS058. The sequence continues at coordinate 855,410 of NZ_JAYESJ010000001.1, forward strand.
CTTCGAACGGCTGCTGCAGACCAATATCGCCAGCGTCTTCCATGTCGGCCAGGCAGTGGCGCGCCACATGATCGCGCGGGGCAAGGGCAAGATCGTCAATATCGCCAGCGTGCAGGCGGCTCTCGCGCGCACCTCGATCGCCCCCTACACGGCCACCAAGGGCGCGGTCGCCAACCTGACCAAGGGCATGGCGACCGACTGGGCGAAATACGGGCTGCAATGCAACGCGATTGCGCCCGGCTATTTCGAAACGCCGCTCAATGCCGCCCTGGTCGCCGATCCTGCCTTCACCGACTGGCTGCAGAAGCGCACGCCGGCCGGGCGCTGGGGGCAGGTGGACGAGCTGATCGGCGCCTGCCTGTTCCTCGCCTCCGACGCCTCTTCCTTCGTCAATGGCCATACGCTCTATGTCGATGGCGGCTTGACGGTTTCGCTCTGAGCCGCCTCAGTCGCCCTCGATCAAGAAGCGGCTTTCCATCCGCCAGTCTTCCGGCAGCGGCCGTGTCTCGCCGGTCAGCGTCGCGGTCGCTCGAAGGCGGATATCGGCGCTGGACGCGCCGATCATCAGGTCGATCTCGCCGGGTTCGACGACGCGGACGCCCGCCTGTCCGGTGAAGGCCAGCATGTCGGTCGGCAGGTGGAAACCGACGCGCCGGCTCTCGCCGGCAGCAAGCGCCACCCGCCCGAAGCCCTTCAGCTCCTTGACCGGCCGCACGACGGAGGTGACGCGATCGCGCACATAGAGCTGCGGCACGGCGATGCCGGCGCGGCTGCCAATGTTGCGGATCGTCAGGCCGAGCGCGATCGTCCCCGTGGCAAGATCGACCCGCTCTTCGGCGAGCGCGAGGTCCTCGAAGGCAAAGTCGGTGTAGCTCAGGCCATGGCCAAAAGGAAAGGCGCTGCCGAAATGGCGGGCGATCGGCGTGCCGGCGCTCTTGAGCTTGTGGTTGTAGAAATAGGGTGCGGCACCGGCGCTGCGCGGCACGGAGATCGTCAGGCGTCCGGAGGGCTCGACCGCGCCGGTCAGCACGTCGAACAGGGCCGGTCCCGCCTGCTGCCCGCCGAACCAGGCCATGACGAGTGCCGCGAGCTTCGGCTCCAGACCACCCAGCGTATAGGGCCGGCCGGAGGTGAGAACCACAATCACCGGCTTGCCGGTCTCCACCACCGCTTCGAGCAGCTGCTGCTGCACGCCGGGCAGCGCCAGGCTGTCGACATCGGAGCCTTCGCCCACCGTCCCGGTCTGGAAGATGCCGGAGAGATCGCCGAGGAAGAGGATGGAAAGATCAGCCGCTTCCGCTGCGGCCACCGCTTCGGGAATGAGGTCGAGGCGCGTGGAGAGCGCGGAGGCGAGGGCAAGGCTCGTGCTGTCGTCGACATCGCCAGGAAAGACCGGTGCGCCGAAGCGGCGCTCCTCGAGGATATGGCACCCCTTGGCATAGGTCACCCGGTTGGCACCGAAGGCGGCCTCGAAGGCGGCGCGCGGCGTTACCACCTCCCGCGTCGCCTCTACCTCGTCCTTGACGATAAGGTGGACGGGAAATGAGTAATCGCCGAGCAGCGCCAGCGGGTCGTCGGCGGTCGGGCCGATCAGCGCGATGCTCGCGCTGTTGCTGAGCGGCAGGATGCCGGTATTCTGCAGGATCGTGACCGATTGCGTGGCAACCTGGCGGGCGAGCGCCACCGTTTCCGGCCGCTGGAGGCTGACCGCGCTGTCGTCGGCATAGGGTTTCTCGAACAGGCCAATGCGGAATTTTTCGCTCAGAATGCGGCGGACGATCTCGTCCACCGTGTCGAGCGTGATCAGCCCGCGGGCAAGCGCCGTTTCCAGATGCGCGCTGCAATCCTCGCCCGGAAGTTCCACGTCCAGCCCTGCGTTGAAGGCAAGCGCCGCTGCCTCGGCCCGGTCGGCGGCCACGCCATGATGCTGGTAGAGAAGGCTGATGCCGACATAATCGGCGACGATCAACCCCTCGAAACCCCAGCGCTCGCGCAGCACCGTGGTCAAGAGGTGGCGGGAGGCATGCAGCGGCTCGCCGTCGAGATCGTGATAGGCCGGCATGACGGAGGCGGCGCGGCCAAGCTTCACCGCCATCTCGAACGGCAGCAGGAAGGTGTCGTTCAGCTCCCGCCAGCCGAGATGCACCGGCGCGTGGTTGCGCCCGCCTTCGGAGAAGGAATGGCCGGCGTAGTGTTTGAGCGTCGCCAGCAGGTCCCGCTTCTCGCCCTGCAGGCCCTGCACGTAGCGGGTGGCCAGCAGGCCGACCAGGTAGGGATCCTCGCCGAGCGTTTCTTCCGTCCGCCCCCAGCGGGCATCGCGCGCCACATCCAGCACCGGCGCCAGGCCTTGGTGGCAGCCGATGGCGCGGGCTTCCTCGCCGATTGCCCGCCCCACGGCCTCGATCAGCTCCGGATCGAAGGTGGCGCCATAGGCGAGCGACGAGGGAAACAGCGTGGCCCCGCGCGCCATGACGCCCGAAAGGCATTCCTCGTGCGAAAGGACCGGGATACCGAGCCGGGTTTCCTCCACCAGGAATTTCTGCAAACGGTTCAGCGCCCGCACGCCGGCCACAGGGTCGATCGGCCGCGAGCCAAGCGGCCGGGTGATCTGGCCGAGGCCGAGGGAGAGCAGGCGCTTGAGCTGGTCGGGATCGGTGGCGCCGGTGAATTCGTCGGTGCGCACCTGATGATTCCCGTCTTCGGACAGCATCAGCCAGAGCGCATGCATCTGCGCGGCTTTCTCGGCAATGGTCATCCGGCCGAGCAGATCGGCGACCCGCCGCTCGATGGTCTCCACAGCGTTTTGATAAAGCAGGGTCATGGTCCGTCTCTCTCCCGGTCTGTCTCACGGCTCGCCGCTTCTCCTCAAGCATGGGCGATCCCGAATTTTTGAGGAACGTACCTCTTTTTTTCGGAAGGGAACAGCCGGAAGAGGGATGCGTTCAACAATCACTGGGGACGGCGGGATCGCGGGCCCTTCGCTGCGCCTCTACAACCCTTGTCGCGACGCTCGATTGGTAAAGTCCCTGCTGACCAAGCGCTCTTCCGGCAGAGGATTCGAAATGCCGGTTTGACAACCCTCTCTAAGCTTTGCCATACCCGTCGGCGAGCGCGGAGGAGCGCGCGGGCAGGCTGCCCCGCCATGCTGGTGGCGCCCTCGCATAAGGCAACAGGAAAGGCTTTCACACATGTCCAAGCTTGAACAACTGCGCGAGATGACCACGGTCGTCGCGGACACGGGCGACATCGAGGCGGTTGCCCGCCTGAAGCCGGTCGATTGCACCACCAACCCGACCATCGTGCTGAAGGCGCTCGGCACGCCGCTGTTCGACGAGATCAACGCCGAAGCGATCCGCTGGGCAAAGTCGCAGAGCGCGAGCGGCGATGCGCTGGTCTCTGCCGTGGCCGACCGTCTGGCCGTGTCCGTCGGCGCAGAGCTGACCAAGCTCGTGCCCGGCCGCGTCTCGACAGAAGTCGATGCCGATCTCTCCTTCGATACGGAAGGCTCGATCGCCAAGGCGCGCCAGATTATCGCTGCCTACAAGGAGCGCGGCATCGAGCGGGACCGGATCCTGATCAAGCTGGCGTCCACCTGGGAAGGTATCCGCGCTGCGGAAGTGCTGCAGAAGGAAGGCATCGACTGCAACCTGACGCTCCTCTTCAGCATGGCCCAGGCCGTTGCCTGCGCGGACGCCAAGGTCTTCCTCATCTCGCCCTTCGTCGGCCGCATCCTCGACTGGTACGTCAAGTCGACCGGCGAGACGTACACTTCCGAGACTGATCCGGGCGTCGTCTCCGTGCGCGAGATCTATAATTACTACAAGTCGAACGGCATCGACACGGTCGTCATGGGCGCCTCCTTCCGCAACATCGGCGAGATCGAAGCGCTGGCCGGCTGCGATCGCCTGACGATCAGCCCGGCGCTGCTCGAGGAGCTCGACAAGGACCAGGGCACGCTGGAGCGCAAGCTTTCGCCGGAGAACGTCAAGCCGATCGAGAAGATCGCGATCGATGAAAAGACCTTCCGCTGGATGCTGAACGAAGACGCCATGGCCACCGAGAAGCTCTCGGAAGGCATCCGCGCCTTCGGCAAGGACCTGAACGTGCTGCGCGACCAGGTTCGCAAGCGCCTCGCCTGATCGGGGCGCTGAGGCGTCCAGAAGCGTTCGTTACGACAAACCCGGTGCCCGCAGGGCGCCGGGTTTTTTCGTGTCCCGACCAGGGTGGCAGAGCAGCTGCGAAAGAGGGCGGTGAAAAAGCACGCTGGCCCTGTTTACAAAAGTAATACGATATGATGTTTCTACGCCGCTGCCAGGGTCGGTGCGTGGGAGGATACCAGAACGAACGGAAATGCCAATGCGGCCCTTTCGAAGGAAAGGCACGCGGGCCCCTTCGTCGTTGATGGTCTCCGGCCCGACCGGGCATGAAAATGGATAGCGCGGACGAACCGAATGGGCCGGATCGAGGACCCGCTGGTCCGGCCGCCGGCGGTTGATCCGCGCAAGGCAGAGACTGGAGCGTTCATGTTTACACTCGGCATCGACTACGGCACCAATTCGGTCCGCGCCCTCATCGTGCGCGCCTCGGATGGCAAGGAATATGGAACCGGCGTCGTCGATTATCCGAGCGGCACGCAGGGCGTCCTCCTCGATTCCAACGACCACAATGTCGCGCGCCAGAGCCCGGCCGACTACCTGTACGGCCTTGAGAAGAGCGTGGCGCAGGCGCTGGCCGAGGCGCGCAGCAAGCCGGATTTCGATGCGAGCCGGGTCGCCGGCATCGGCGTCGATTCCACCGGCTCCAGCCCGATGCCGGTCGACAGCGCCAACCGCGCGCTTGGCATCGACCCGCGCTTCAAGGACAATTACGACGCCCAGTGCTGGCTGTGGAAGGACCATACAAGCTGGCGCGAGGCGGCGCGCATCACCGAGCTCGCCGCCGCCCATCGCCCGGATTACATCGCCATGGTCGGCTCCACCTATTCCTCCGAATGGTGGTGGTCGAAGATCTGGCATTGCCTGACCGTCGCGCCCGAGGTGTTCGAGGCTGCGTATTCCTGGGTCGAACTTGCTGACTGGATTCCGTCGCAACTCGCCGGCGTCACCGATCCGAAGGCGGTCGTTCGCGGCGTCTGCGCGGCCGGGCACAAGGGTCTCTACAACACGAAATGGGGTGGCCTGCCGGACAAGGAATTCCTGTCCATGCTCGACCCCAAGCTCGCCGATCTGCGCGACCGTCTCTACGACGTGGCTTACGATGCCGCAACGCCGGCCGGAACGCTGAGCGCCGACTGGGCTGCCCGGCTCGGCCTGCCCGCCGGCATCCCGATCGCCGTCGGCGCCTTCGACGTGCATTACGGCGCCATCGGCTGCGGCGTCGAGGAAGGCACGCTGGTCAAGGTCATCGGCACCTCCACCTGCGACTGCGCGGTCATCCCCGTTTCCAAGAATCCGGGAGATATTCCCGGTATTTGCGGCATCGTCGAAGGCTCGATCCTCCCGGGCTTCTTCGGCGTTGAAGCCGGCCAATCGGCCGTCGGCGATATCTTCAAATGGTGGGTCGAGGGCGTCTGTGGCGGCTCCGGCGCATTGCATGGAGAGCTGACGGCCGAAGCCAGCCGGCTGAAGCCCGGCCAGTCCGGCCTCCTGGCGCTCGACTGGAACAACGGCAACCGCACCATCCTCGTCGACCAGCGCCTGACCGGCCTGCTGCTCGGCCAGACGCTCTACACCACCCGCGCCGAGATCTATCGTGCGCTGGTCGAGGCGACCGCCTTCGGCGCCCGTGCCATCATCGAGCGCATCCGTGAGTATGGCGTGGCGGTCGATCGCGTCGTCTGCACCGGCGGCATTGCCGAGAAGAACCCGATGCTGATGCAGATCTACGCGGACGTGACCGGCTGCACCATGCTGGTGGCCGGTTCCAGCCAGACCTGCGCGCTCGGCGGCGCCATCGCAGCCTCGGTTCTCGCCGGCGCTCATCCGGATTTCGACAGCGCCAAGGCGGCCATGACGTCGCTGCGCGCCGAGAGCTATGCGCCGAACGCCGAGAACCAGGCGGTCTATGAGCGGATCTACGGTCTCTACCGGCAGCTGCATGACAGCTTCGGGGGTCTCACCGCCTCCGCCGACCTCACCCAGCTCATGAAAGAGCTGATCGACATCAAATATGCCGCACACGCTTGAGCGTCTGACGGTGACTGCCACTTCGAGCAAGGGTTAGAAGACAATGATTGGGTTGAAGCCTCTGAAGATCTGGTTCGTCTGCGGATCGCAGCATCTCTACGGACCGGAGACGCTGGAGCAGGTGGCCGCGCATGCCGGCGAGATCGCTGCCGGTCTCGGCCGCGAAGGCAAGTTTCCGCTGGAAATCGTCAACCGGCCGATCGTGACGACGCCGGATCAGGCGGCCGACATGTGCATTGCCGCCAATGCCGATCCGGAATGCGCCGGCATCATCCTCTGGATGCACACCTTCTCGCCGGCCAAGATGTGGATCCGCGGCCTGTCGCAGCTGCAGAAGCCGTTCCTGCATCTCCACACCCAGTATGACCGCGAGCTCCCCTGGGCCACGATCGACATGGATTACATGAACCTCAACCAGTCCGCCCATGGCGACCGGGAAGCGGGTTTCATGCACACCCGCCTGCGCCTCGGCCGCAAGGTCGTGGTCGGCCACTGGACGGACCCGGACGTCCATGCCCGCATCGACGCCTGGATCCGCGCCGTGCGCGCCTGGGCCGATTGGCAGGGCGCGCGCTTCTGCCGCTTCGGCGACAATATGCGCCAGGTCGCCGTGACTGAAGGCGACAAGGTCTCGGCCGAAATGGCCTTCGGCTTCTCGGTCAATGGCTATGGCATCGGCGATCTCGTCGCCAAGATGAACGCGATCAGCGATGCCGATGTCGAAGCCCTCGCCGCGGAATACGAGACGCTTTATGCCGTCGAGCCGGAGCTTGCCAAGGGCGGCGCCCGCCACGACCGGCTGCTCTACAATGCCCGCCAGGAGCTCGGCATGCGCGCCTTCCTCGAGGAAGGTGGCTTCAAGGGCTTCACCACCACCTTCGAAGACCTGCATGGCCTGACCCAGCTGCCCGGCCTCGCGCCCCAGCGGCTGATGGCCGATGGCTACGGCTTTGCCGGCGAAGGCGATTGGAAGACCTCCGCGCTCCTGCGCGCCGTCAAGGTCATGGGCCACGGCATGTCCGGTGCCACCTCCTTCATGGAAGACTACACCTATCACATGGCTCCGGGCGCAGAGCAGGTGCTGGGCGCCCATATGCTGGAAATCTGCCCGACCATCGCGTCTGATAAGCCTGCAGTGGAGATCCACCCGCTCGGCATCGGCGGCAAGGAAGATCCGGTCCGCCTGGTGTTCAATTCCCGCACCGGCGACGCGTTGAACGTCACGCTCGTCGATCTCGGCAATCGCTTCCGCCTGCTGGTCAACGAGGTCGAGGCCGTTTCGCATCCCGACCTGCCGAACCTCCCGGTCGCGCGCGCCGTCTGGAAGTGCAAGCCGGACTTCAAGACCGCCTGCACGGCCTGGATCCTGGCCGGCGGCGCGCACCACACCGCCTACAGCTATGATGTGACGACCGAGATGCTGGAGGATTTCGCCACCATCGCCGGCATCGAGCTGGCCGTCATCAATGACGACACGACGCTGCCGACCTTCAAGCAGGATCTGCGCAACAACGAGGTCTACTACCACTTCGCGCGCGGCATCCGGGCGTAAGGAGAGGGCGGCATGTATACCGAACTCAAGCGGGAGGCTTACGAGGCCAATGTGGCGCTGCCGCGCCACGGCCTCATCAACCTCACCTTCGGCAATGCGAGCGCGGTCGACCGCGCCCGCGGCGTCTTTGCCATCAAGCCGAGCGGCGTCGACTATGTAGCGCTGAAGCCGGAGGACATGGTCATCGTCGATTTCGAAGGCAAGCGGGTGGAGGGGACGCTCAACCCGTCCTCCGACACGCCGACCCATCGTCGCCTGCTGATGGCCTTTCCGGAGATCGGCGGCGTGGTGCACACGCATTCATCGCATGCCACCGCCTTCGCCCAGGCTGGCCGCGCCATCCCGATCTTCGGCACCACCCATGCCGACTATTTCAACGGCGCGATCCCCGTCACCCGCAAGATGACGGAAGAGGAGATCGCTACGGCTTATGAATGGGAGACCGGCAATGTGATCGTCGAGCGGATCGGCACTCTCGATCCGCTCGATTTCCCCGGCGTCCTCGTCAATCGCCATGCACCCTTTACCTGGGGCAAGACGGTGGCGAAGGCCGTGGAAGTGGCGGTCGCGGTCGAATGCATCGCCCAGATGGCGCTGATGTCGCTGCAGTTGGAGCCGCGCCTGCCGGAGATCGAGCCGGAGCTGCTCGCCAAGCATTTCAAGCGCAAGCACGGCCCCGGCGCCTATTACGGCCAGGCTGAAACGAAAGCTTGATCTTACTAAGATTGGGTCGCACCATGCCTCCTGGCCGGTGCGACCCGACTGCCTGCGTTAGGGAGAACGCACGCAGGAGGAGCCGCCCCAGGATTGTTGGTCAGCGGTAACAAAGGTACTTTACAATAGTCATACTATATGACTAAATCCTCGCATCGCACTGATGCGATATTCCTCGGGAGGGAAATCCATGAAATTCGTCAAGGCACTTAGCTGTGCAACGATCCTTGCTGCCTCCGTTTTCTCGGCCGCTTCGGCTGCCGACATGACGGTCGGCTTCTCGCAGATCGGCTCGGAGTCCGGCTGGCGCGCTGCCGAAACCACGCTCACCAAGCAGCAGGCTGAGAAGCGCGGCATCGATCTGAAGTTCGCCGATGCGCAGCAGAAGCAGGAAAACCAGATCAAGGCGCTCCGCTCCTTCATCGCCCAGGGCGTCGATGCGATCCTCGTCGCGCCGGTCGTCGCCACCGGCTGGGACGAAGTGCTGCAGGAAGCCAAGGATGCCGAAATTCCGGTCATCCTGCTCGACCGCACGGTCGACGCCAACAAGGACCTCTACATGACGGCGGTCACCTCCGACCTCGTTCATGAAGGCAATGTCGCCGGCAAGTGGCTGGTGGACACCGTTGCCGGCAAGCCTTGCAACGTCGTCGAGCTTCAGGGCACCACCGGTTCCTCGCCGGCCATCGACCGGAAGAAGGGCTTCGAAGAAGCGCTGAAGGGTCATGACAACCTGAAGATCGTCCGCTCGCAGACCGGCGACTTCACCCGCACCAAGGGCAAGGAAGTCATGGAAAGCTTCCTGAAGGCCGAAAATGGCGGCAAGAACATCTGCGCGCTCTATGCGCACAATGACGACATGGCCGTCGGCGCCATTCAGGCGATCAAGGAAGCCGGCCTGAAGCCGGGCACGGACATCCTCGTCGTCTCGATCGACGCCGTTCCGGATATCTTCCAGGCCATGGCTGCCGGTGAGGCCAATGCCACCGTCGAGTTGACGCCGAACATGGCCGGCCCGGCCTTCGACGCGCTCGCCGCCTACAAGAAGGACGGCACGATGCCGCCGAAGTGGATCCAGACGGAATCGAAGCTCTATACCCAGGCTGACGATCCGAAGAAGGTCTATGAAGAAAAGAAAGGTCTCGGCTACTAAGCCCTGGTCCTGGGGGAGGGGCAGGCTTCTCCGGTCCGTGTCGGCTCACCGATCGGTCGCCCGCCTCCACCCGTTTTCATTTCAGTGCCTGCCGGGAGGCTATCCACCCGGCAGGCACGCCGTTGCGCCGGGCAAGAGCCCGCGCCGACCCGCGACACCATCGTCCCCGCATGCCTGTCAGGATCGGCCCTTCGCCGACCGCCGGCCTGCCCGTCGCGCTTTTCGGAAAGAGGGTCATGCAGTCCACCACCATTCTGTCCGCCAGCCGCATCGACAAGGTCTTCCCCGGAGCCCGCGCGCTCAACAAGGTCGATTTCGAGCTGCGCCGTGGCGAAGTCCATGCCCTGCTCGGCGAAAACGGGGCCGGCAAGTCGACGCTCGTGAAATGCCTGACCGGCGCCTATCACCGCGACGGCGGCACGATCACGCTCGACGGCACCGAGGTCGATCCGCGCGATACGCTGGATGCCCAGCGCCTCGGCATCGGCACGGTCTATCAGGAGGTCAACCTCCTGCCGAACCTGAGCGTCGCCGAAAACCTCTATATCGGCCGCCAGCCGCGTCTCTTCGGCCTCGTCGATACGCGGCGCATGAACCGCATGGCGCGCGAACTCCTCAAGGATTACGAGCTCGACATCGACGTGACCGCGGGTCTCGACAGCTATTCGGTCGCCATCCAGCAGGTCATCGCCATTGCCCGCGCCGTCGATCTGTCCGGCAAGGTGCTGATCCTCGACGAGCCGACCGCCAGCCTCGATGCCCATGAGGTCGCCATGCTGTTCCGCGTCGTGCGGCGGCTGAAGGAGCGCGGGCTCGGCATCATCTTCATCACCCACTTCCTCGAACAGGTCTTCGAGATCACCGATCGCATCACCGTGTTGCGCAACGGCCAGCTGGTCGGCACGCGCGAGACGGCGGGGCTTGAGCGGCTCGATCTGATCGCCATGATGCTCGGGCGCGAGCTGCAGCAGGAGGTGCGCTCCGCCGCCCATGCCGATACGAGTTCGGCTGGAGATATCCGCTTCCGCTTCCGCGGTTTCGGACGCAAGGGCCGCATCAACCCCTTCGATCTCGATGTCCGCCCCGGCGAGGTGATCGGCATTGCCGGCCTGCTCGGCTCCGGCCGCACCGAGACGGCGGAGGTCATGTTCGGCGCCCGCAAGGCCGACAGCGGCACGGCGGAAATCGACGACAAACCAGTCGATCTCTCCTCGCCGCGCGCGGCCATTCGGCAGAAATTCGGCTTCTGTCCCGAGGATCGCAAGACAGACGGCATCATCGGCGATCTCTCCGTGCGCGAGAACATCGCGCTCGCCCTGCAGGCGCGGCGCGGCTGGGCGCGGCCGATCTCGCGCGCCGAACAGGACCGGCTCGCCGATCACTACATCAAGGCGCTCGATATCCGCACCTCCGATCGCGAAAAGCCGATCAAGCTGCTTTCGGGCGGCAACCAGCAGAAGGCGATCCTCGCCCGCTGGCTGGCGACCGATCCCGATTTCCTGATCCTCGACGAGCCGACCCGCGGCATCGACGTCGGTGCCCACGCCGAAATCATCCGCCTGATCGAAGAGCTCTGTCAGAAGGGCATGGCGCTGGTCGTCATCTCCTCGGAAATCGAGGAGCTGGTCGTCTATAGCCACCGCGTCATCGTGCTGCGCGACCATGAACATGTGGCCGAGCTTACCGGCGAGGCCATCACCACGGACGGCATCGTCAATGCGATCGCCACCGCCCACAAGACGGAGGCCGCATAATGTCGATGCTCAGCGCCTATAGCCGGCGCCTTCTCCCGCAGCTGATCGCACTGGCCATCATCCTCGGCCTGATCTCGATCGCCTTTCCGGGCTTCTTCAACCTGGCCGTCCAAAACGACAGGCTCTATGGCAGCCTGATCGATATCCTGAACCGCGGGGCGCCCGTGGCGCTGCTGGCGATCGGCATGACGGTCGTCATCGCCACCAAGGGCATCGATCTCTCGGTCGGTGCGGTCATGGCGATCTGCGGCGCGGTCGCCGCCTCCTGCATTACCTCCGGCGTCTCGCTTCCGCTGACGCTGCTGATCACCGTCGGTGTCGGCCTTGCCTGCGGCTTGTGGAACGGCGTGCTGGTCGCACTTTTGGACATTCAGCCGATTATCGCCACGCTGGTGCTGATGGTCGCTGGTCGTGGTATCGCGCAGATGGTCACCGGCGGCGCGATCCTGACCTTCAACGATCCCGGCCTGATCTTCATCGGCTCCGGCTCGCTCTTCTACCTGCCGATGCCCGTCGTCATCTGGCTGATGGCCGGCCTGCTCGTGGCGCTGCTCGTCCGTCGCACCGCGCTCGGCATGCTGATCGAGTCGATCGGCGTCAACCGGCGCGCCTCGACGCTGTCGGGCGTTTCCACCCCGATCCTGCTGATCGCGGCCTACGTGTTGTCCGGCCTCTGCGCCGCCACCGCCGGCATCATCGCGGCGGCGGATATTCGCGGCGCGGATGCCAACAATGCCGGGCTCTGGCTGGAGCTGGATGCGATCCTCGCGGTCGTCGTTGGCGGGACGTCGCTCCTCGGCGGGCGCTTCTCCATCGCCGCCTCGCTGCTCGGTGCCATGATCATCCAGGCGATCAACACCGGTATCCTGCTGTCCGGCTTCCCGCCGGAGTTCAATCTCATCATCAAGGCGGCGATCATCGTCTTCATCCTGCTTCTGCAGTCGCCGAAGCTGCAGGGCACGCTCGCCTTCTTCTCGCGCCGCGACGACCGGCCGAACACGCCGGTCGAAGGTCCGAAGCCTGCCATTGGGAGCAAAGCGAAATGAAAGCCCGTCACCTTCCCCTGGCCGCGACGATCCTGATCTTCGTGCTGAGCTACGTGCTCTGCACGATCCAGTTCCCGGCGATGTTCTCAACGCGGGTCATCGGCAATCTCCTGACCGACAACGCCTTTCTCGGCATCGCCGCGGTCGGCATGACCTTCGTCATTCTCTCCGGCGGCATCGATCTGTCGATCGGCTCGGTCATCGCCTTCACCGGCGTCTTCCTGGCCGTGCTGCTCGAGACCACCTCGATCCATCCGCTGGCCGCCTTCGCGCTGGCGCTGATCCTCACGACCGCCTTCGGTGCGATCATGGGGGCGATCATCCACTATCTGGAAATGCCGGCCTTCATCGTCACGCTTGCCGGCATGTTTCTCGCGCGCGGCATGGCCTTCGTCCTGTCGATCGATTCGATCCCGATCCGCCATCCCTTCTATTCGACGCTGAAGAGCCTCTACATCAAGCTTCCCGGCGGCGGTCGCCTGACCCTGATCGGCGGGCTGATGCTGCTGGTCTTTGCGGCCGGCATCCTGATCGCCCATCGCACCCGCTTCGGCACCAATGTCTACGCACTCGGCGGCGGCACAGCGACGGCGCGGCTGATGGGGGTTCCGACAGCGGCGACGACGATCCTCATCTATGCCTTCTCGGGCCTGCTCGCCGGCATTTCCGGCATCGTCTTCTCGCTCTACACCTCGGCCGGCTATTCGCTGGCGACCGTGGGCGTCGAGCTCGATGCGATCGCGGCGGTGGTGATCGGCGGAACATTGCTTTCGGGCGGGTCCGGCTTCGTCGCCGGCACGCTGGTCGGCATTCTGATCCAGGGCCTCATCCAGACCTACATCACCTTCGACGGCACGCTGTCATCCTGGTGGACGAAGATCCTGATCGGCGTGCTGCTCTTCGCCTTCATCCTTTTGCAGAAGGGCATCCTCTACCTCTCCCGCAACAACCGCGCTCTGGCCGCGGCCTGACGCAAAGCAGCCGGCATACCCTTAACGGGCTGCCGGCCTCTTATCGTTCGGACTCATCGTCACGCCTTGTTCGGATCGCCGGCGCTCGCGTCGCGTTCCTTGAAGTTCAGGTCGAAATCCTTTGCGGATTTCTCCCGCGGCGGCGGCTCGCGATGCTCGGTGGCGTCTTCGGAGCCGGTGATGACCGTCGGCTTGGCGCTGGACACGCCGTCATTGGTTCGCCCGATGGTCGGGCGGGTGAAGGCGCCGGCGGCGTCCTTCTCGGCGGCAGGTTTGTCGCTCATCGCTCAGTCCCCTTTGACCTTGCCGGCGTCGGAAACCTTGGCGCGTTCCGGCGCGGCATTGGTCTCGCCATTGGCATCGGTGGCCCGGTCCGGGTCATCGGCGGCCGGCAGGTAGCTGCTCGGGCGCGTGGACTGCGGCCCTTCCCAGCGCGGCAGTTCGTCTGTCGTCCCGGGGGCGGCATTGCTTTTCACGGCATCGGCCATTCGTTGTCTCCTTGCTTGGGTGTTTGCGGCATCGAGTTCCGGCCGGTCACGCGGCCTGCTGCTGCTCGTCGCGGTCCTTGAACTCCGACAGGAGCGCGCAGAAGGCGGCGCGGATGTCCTCGCGCGTCCAACCGGCATGCATGGCCGCTTCGGTGATCATCTGCAGCTTGCTGCCGATGGCTTCCTGGCAGTCCTCGCTCCGGCCCTCATAGGGCCCCTTCGTCTTCGGTTCTCTGACGGGTTGCATGGTCTCTCCTCCTTCCAGGCGTTCGTCACGTGAGAAGCAAACCCAGGATGTCTGCGAATGTTCCCCCTTTGCGCCCGGTACAGCGGGAACAATGGGCAAGTGCTGATGTTTCATTCGCGATGCCCTTCGATCAGGGCGCTCGAGGATAAGGAGACCGACCATGGATCAGGACCGGCCGCAGGACGACAACCGCGAAGAGCGCATCCGCGCGCGCGCCTACGAACTTTGGGAAAAGGATGGCGGCAGCCACGGCAGCCACGAACGCCATTGGCAGGACGCCGAACGCGAGCTCTACGGCAGCGCAATGCTCGACGGCGGCACGCACGAACTCGACCCGGCCAACAGTGCGGATGCCCAAGACGACGCCGAAGACGACACGCAGGACACAACCCGCCAGTCGGCCCGCAACATGCAGGGCGATATCGCGCGCTGAGTGACAGCGGTCGGGGGCGAACTCGTCTCGAGCTGCCCTCGACCCTTTCGCGAGCGCGCCGCAGCGGCGGCGTGAGACGGGCGATAGGCACCCGTGAGGGTCTCAGTCAAATCCGCCAGTAGAGCCCGCTTTTCGCATCTCGGTCGAGCCGACCGCTTTCGAAGAGTTCGCGTCGAAGCAGGGCCCAGTCGCCAAACAGGTGGCCGGCCTTGAGGATCTCGTTGATCTCTTTCTCTGGGTATGACCGGCCCCGTTCGAACAGGGCGGCGAGGTGGTCGAGCACAATCAGTCGCTGTTCTCTTTTGCGAGGCCAGCGCGTTACCCGTCCGTCTGCATCGATCAGGTCCATTCCTCGTCCCCGAACAGCCAAGCCTCCGCACTCTCGAAGCAGCCGAGATGCGCGTTTTTATAAGAAGATTCGTAAATAGGGCTGTTCTGTCAATAGGCAGAGGCGTCTGCGCCTGTTCCGATGCCCCTCACGGCCGCGCTGAGAAATAGGCGGCCAGGGCCTGGATGTCGGCTTCCTCCAGATGTTCGGCGGCCTGCTGCATCAGCTGGCGATAGGGCCCGCCGCCGCGGGTCTTGGCGACGAAGAGGCGCAGCTGGCTTTGCAGATAGGGGGCGGACTGGCCGGAGAGGCGGGGGAAGGCGGGGTTGGCGTCCGGTTTTTCGTGGCAGGAGAGGCAGGCGGGGATGCGGCGTGCGGGGTCGCCCAGTTCGGCGAGCTTTCGTCCGAGCTCGGCCATCGCCGGCTTCGCCTCGGCCGGCTCCTGGCGTCGACGGGCGCGCTCGGCATAGGCGGAGGCCAACGCCGGCAGCTCCTCGTCTTTCAGCGCGCTGATCGCCACTGCCATGACGCCGCTTGCCCGCGTCCCCTCGCTATAGGCGCGCAGGCTGTCGAGCAGATAGGCCTCCGACTGCCCGGCAAGCGAGGGGATGAGGCTGCGGCCGGTCAGCCGCTCCTCGGCGTGGCATCCATCGCAGGTCAGCGCCGGCGGCTCGACCGCGCCGGGCGTGGTCTCGGCGAGGCCCGCGAACTGGCGATAGGTCGCGGCATCCATCTCCGGCAGCTGGCGCAGGAAGGCGACGATCGACCAGACCTCATCCTCGCGATTGCGCACCGGCCAGTAGGGCATGCCGGTGAAGCGGACACCGTGCTGGACGATTTCGAACAGTTGCGCGTCGGTCCAGGTCGGCACGACCTCGCTTAAGACCGGCGGCGGCGGCAGCATGGCAAGGGCTGCGGCCGAGCGATCCTGCGCCGGCGATCCGTGGCAGACGGCGCAGCCGACCTCGAAGTGCCCGGCACCAAGCGGCAGCATGGCTGGATCCTCCAGCGGCGGCGTAGCGGTGCCGAGCGCGGCGGTGCGCACGGAATTGCGCATGACCCAGTGCAGGAACCAGTCGGTTGCCGCCCAATGGCCGCCCGAGGCGCCGATCGGCACCAGGCCCAGCCATCCGACGAGAAGGCCGAGAACCGGCAGGGCGATCAGTGTTGCAACGAGATGTCTGAGACGCAGCCTCATGCGGCATCCTCCCTGATCCGGCCGGTCATGTCCCGCTCGGCGGCATCGGGGCCGAGAATGCCCGCGAGCAGCGCAACGCCGCCGACAAGATAGGAAACGGCACCGACGAGCAGCATCACCACGCCGCCTGCCTGCTGGTCGAGTTCGGCGCTGAGCGGCAGGCCGAAGCAGGTGACCGTGCCGCTGGCATAGAGCGGGCGGGGACTGAGGGCGAGCAGCACGCCGAGCAGCGTCATGTGCATGGAGGTGAAGACGAGTCCGATCGCGCCTGCCAGTTGCCGACCCATCCGCCCATCGGCCCGCCCGCCCAGACAGGCGAACCACAAGAGTAGGCCGCCGCCGAGGAACATCGCCTGTTCCAGGAGCGCGAAGATGGCGTGGCTTTCCGCCAGCACCCGCATGGCCGGCACATGCCAGAGCCAGACGATGAGCAGTTCGAGGAGCGAGGCATTAAGCGGCGTCAGCCAGGAGAGGTGACGCGTGACATCGTATGTCGTGCCCGAAAGGGCGGCTGCCAGCAGCGGCGCGGCAATGGCGACGAGCGCCATATGGATCACCATATGCGCGGCAAAGGAGCCTTCCCCCCAACTCGCCGCGATCGCCACCACGATCAGGGCGGACACGAAGAGGCCGGCAAGGAGGAGGGAACGGCGCGGCGCGGTCATGACTGGCAGGCCGCGATGAAGAGCAGCGGCACGGCCGTGTAGAGAACGGCGATGAAGCTCAGGCCCGAGAGAAGCAGCGTTGCGAAGCCCTGGAACTTGCGGCGGTCCTCGTCCGTCGGGTCGTCATGCGGCGGATCGTCGGTGCCGAACCCCCATTGCCGCCAGGCAAGCCAGCCGGCCAGCACGATCATCGCCAGAGCAACCACCGTCACGAAGGCCAGCCCGAGCCGCATCGTGTCGAAGGAGAGCGCCAGCGCCCCCTGCTTGGCACAATAGACCGCGAAGGCGACGTAGCAGACGAGGAAATGCAGCGCCCAGACGGTGGGCGCGGTGAAGAGGGTCCAGAAGGTCTCGATTTCCTTGATGAACCGCATCACGCCCTCACCAGCGGGAAGAGGCCGATGACCGCGAAGGCGGTGACGGCGGTGATCACCATGAAGTGCCAGTAAAGCACGACATTGCCGAGATCCATGTCGTAGCGCGCCGTCAGCCGGCCGGTGAGGCTGCGGGCCAGGCAATAGAGCTGCATGAGGACACCCACCGCGCCATGCACGACGGTCCAGATCGCCACCACCCAAACGATGGCCGGATAGGAATGCTGGGTCGGGTCCATGCCGGCGAGAAAGGGCCCGGCAAGCCCGGCGAGGCAGCCGGCAAGCGCAAGCAGCGCCGAGAGGGCGAGCAGGACCTGCGTCATCTGGCGCTGCTCGGCCCTGTTGACGCGCCGCGCCGCAAGCATGCCTGCCCAGGCCAGCGCAAAGGCGGTGAGCGCCACCATCGGCCAGACGGCGCCCGGTCCCTCGATGCCGTTGGTGAAGTCGTCATGGATGGTCCAGAAGAAGAAATAGGAGAAGATCAGGCTCGCATAGGCGGTGCCGTCGCCGACCATGGTGATGAACATGGCCCACCAGCCGACCGAATCCGGACCGGAGGCATAGACCGGCAGGCGCACGCCCATGCCGACATCATAGTCCTCCTCCTTCGGCACTTCGGCCGTTCCCGTCCACAGCCAGTAGAGGATGGCGATGAGCGTGCCGATGGCGAAGAGGATGGTCGGAATCCACCAGTGGAAGGTGAGCGCGATGAAGACGCCGCCAAGCATGAAGGCCGCGACCATGGTGACGATCGAGGTGCCGCCGACGCGCAGGCATTGCACCGGCCGCGCATCCAGCACCGTCGTCACCAGCGTTTCGCGCGCACCCGATTTGGCGTCCGGCAGGAAGTAGCGGGCAGCCCGCATTTTTTCGATGAGATTGGGCTGATCCCAGACCGGGTAGCGGCTGGTGATGATCGGCACCGAACGCACGCCCCAGGTTTCATCCGGCTCGGAGATGAATTCCAGCGTGCCGGAGCCCCAGGGATTGTCGCCGCAGCGCGGCTGTTTCCCCTTGGGGCGCACGACATCGATCAGCACCGTGCCGACGCCGGCCGCGAAGATGAAGGCGCCGATGGTCGAGATCAGGTTGAACCAGTCCCAGCCAATATCGGCGGGATAGGTGAAGACCCGGCGCGGCATGCCGCGCAATCCGGCGAAATGCATGGGAAAGAAGGCGGTGTTGAAGCCGACGAACATCAGCCAGAAGGCGATCTTGCCGAGCCGGTCGGAGAGCTTCTTTCCGTCGAGCAGGGGGTAGTAGTAGTAGATGCCGGCAACGACCGGGAAGAGCATGCCGCCGATCAGCACGTAATGGAGATGGGCCACGACGAAATAAGTATCATGCGCCTGCCAGTCGAAGGGCACCAGCGCCACCATGACGCCGGTCAGCCCGCCGATGATGAAGATCGCCAGCCCGCCCGCTCCGAACAGCATCGGTGTCGAGAAGATGACCCGGCCGGCGAGCATGGTGGCGATGAAGACGAAGATCTGCACCCCTGTCGGGATTGCCACGGCTTCGGACGCGGCCGAGAAGAAGGCGAGCGACATTTGCGGCAGGCCGGTCGCGAACATGTGGTGGACCCACAGGCCGAAGCTCAAGAAACCGGTACCCACGGCAGCAAGCACGATCCAGGAATAGCCGACGATCGGCCGGCGCGAGAAGGTCGGGACCACCATGGCCATGATGGCGATGGCCGGCAGGAAGATGATGTAGACCTCCGGATGGCCGAAGATCCAGAAGAGGTGTTGCCAGAGCAGCGGATCGCCGCCGCGCGCGACGTCGAAGAACGGCCAGTTGAACATCCGTTCCATCTCGAACAGGATGTCGCCGGCGATCAGCGGCGGGAAGGCGAAGAGGATCATGCCCGCCACGATCAGCAGATACCAGGCAAAGAGCGGCATCATGTTGATGCGCATGCCGGGCGCCCGGCATTTCATGATGCCGACGATCAGCTCCACGGCCGCGGCGATCGAGGCCACCTCGATGAAGGAGAGGCCGAGCAGCCAGATGTCGGCGCCGATGCCGGCCGTTTCCTTGTCTGTGGCGAGCGGCGGGTACATGAACCAGCCGGTGTTGGGCGCGGCATTGAAGAAGATCGAGCCGCAGACGAAGACGCCGCCGAGCGCGAAACTCCAATAGCCGAAGGCGGAGAGCCGCGGGAAGGGCAGCTCGCGCGTGCCAAGCATCGAGGGCAGGAGATAGACGGCCACCGCCTCGAAGATCGGCACGGCAAACAGGAACATCATGATGGTCCCGTGCAGCGTGAAGGCCTGGTTGAAGAGATCGGCGGAGATGAAGCTGTTCTCCGGCACGGCGAGCTGCACGCGCACCATGAGGCCGAGCAGGCCGGCAAACAGCATGAAGATGAAGGCGGTGGCGCCGTACCAGAGGCCGATTTCGGTGTTGTTGACCGAGGTCCAGTAGCGCCAGCCCTTCGGCGTTTCCCACACAGCGCGCAGCCGCTCCTCCTGCGCCTCGCGCTCCTCCTCCGAGAACTCGTTTTCCTTCAGGCTCGCCAGATCGACGCTGCTCATCGCAAGTCTCCGAGATAGGCGGCGATGGCATCGATCTCGGCCGCAGGCAGCATGGTATAGGCGGGCATCTTCACGCCCGGCTTGACGGCGCCCGGATCGCGGATGAAGCGGGCGAGGTTGTCCGGCGTGTTCGACAGCGTGCCGGCGGCAAGCGTGCCGCGGCTGGCGATCCGGGTCAGGTCCGGCCCGACACGGCCGATCGCCGCCGTGCCGTTGATCGCGTGGCAGGCCGCGCAGCCATGGCGGAAGAAGAGATCGCGCCCGGCCTGCAGCGCTTGCGGCACGGCGGGATGGCCCGCCGCTTGTGCTGCCCGCCAGCTGTCATAGTCGGCCCGCTCCATGACCACCACGGTGAAGGCCATCAGCGCATGGGAGGTTCCGCAGAACTCGGCGCAGGGCCCGCGGAAGGTGCCGGTCCGGGTCGGCTCCAGCGACAGGATGTTGGTGCGGCCGGGGATCATGTCCATCTTGCCGCCGAGCGTCGGAATCCAGAAGGAGTGGATGACGTCGGCCGCTTCAAGGGCAAAGATCGTCCGCTCGCCGACCGGCAGGCGCAGCTCGTTGGCGGTCTCGAAGCCCGGCTGGCCTGGCCCTTCCAGATAGCGCAGCCGCCACCAGAACTGTTCGCCCGTCGCCTCGATCTGCGGCTCGCCCGTGGGCCCGGCGCCGAGCCAGGGCCTGACCTGCGGCATCAGCCAGACGGCATAGGCGAGCAGCAGGAAAAGCACGGTGACGGGAAAGGCGACGCCGCCCCACAGGATCAGCCGGTTGGCCGTCTTGGCGGAGACGGGCTCCGGGCGGCTGCGGCCGGCATAGAGCAGAAGGGCCATGACCAGCGTCCAGATAACCGCGCCGCCGATCAGCATGACGAAGAAGAGGTCGTGGACCGCGCCTGCCTCGGTTCCCGCCGGGTCGAGCGCAGACTGCCGACCGCTGCATCCGGAAAGGGGGGTCGCAAGCGGAGCGACAAGGGCGAGCGTAATCAGAACCGGCGGACGACAGCGCCCGGTGGATGCGGACGGAGGTGCGTTCCCAGGCAGGCGGCGCGCGGGCGGGAGAGGCTGTCGCAAAGTATCCGTCGCTCCGTGGCTGTGGCCCTGGTTCGGAAGGGGCCGGGTCGAAGGGGCTGGCGGTCCCGCTTGTCCGTCCCGGTCGGCCGTCAAGGCCGCATGTCGCGGAGTGTCGTGGGTTCAAGAGGCAATATGTCGCGGTGTGGCCGGCTGGCAAGGCTTCGCTAACAGACAAAAGCCGGAAAACCGGTCGAAACTTTTGGTGCCCGCCGCTTTCCAAGCGGGCGCCACGCCATAGCTTCCTTCCTGGCCGGACCGCGCGGCGGAACGTTGCGCGCGACCGGCCGTTCACGCTTGTGCGGCGCTTCTGCCGCGCCCTTCCGCTGCGCATGGAGACCGCTCATGTCCGAGGTACCCAAGATCACGACTTATACCGGCGCTGCCGGCGGCTGGGGTTCCGTCAAGTCGCTCCTGCGCCAGGCGAAGGAAAACGGCCGCCCCGCCTCGGTCATCCGCGGTCTCGCCCTGCAGAACAAGCCGGATGGCTTCGCCTGCGTCAGCTGCGCCTGGGCCAAGCCTGCCAAGCCCCACCCGGCCGAGTTCTGCGAGAACGGCGCCAAGGCCACCTTCTGGGAGCTGACGCCGGATCGCGCCACGCCGGAGCTCTTCGCCAAACATACGGTGGAGGAGATGAAGGGCTGGGACGACTATACTCTCGAACGCACCGGGCGACTGACCCATCCGATGCGCTACGACGCCGCAACCGACCGCTATGTCGAGACGAGCTGGGAGGACGCCTTCCGCGCCATTGGCCGCGAGCTGAAGGAGATCCGTGCGCAGGATCCCAAACGTACCGTCTTCTACGCCTCCGGCCGCGCCTCGCTTGAAACCTCCTACATGTATGCGCTGATGGCGCGGCTCTACGGCAACAACAACCTGCCCGACAGTTCCAACATGTGCCATGAATCGACCTCGGTCGGTCTGGCGGAAAGCATCGGCCAGCCAGTTGGCAGCGTCCGGCTTTCGGATTTCGACCAGGCTGACGCCATGTTCTTCTTCGGCCAGAACCCGGGCTCCAACAGCCCTCGCATGCTGCACCAGTTGCAGGAAGCCGTGCAGCGCGGCGCCCGCATCGTCACCTTCAACCCCCTGAAGGAGCGCGGGCTCGAGCGGTTCGTCAATCCGCAAAGCCCGCTGCAGATGACCGTGGAACATGCCACGGAGATTTCCTGCCAATATCATCAGGTCAAGGCCGGCGGCGATATCGCGGCCATTGTCGGCATGGCGAAGGCGGTGATCGAGGCGGACGATGTCGACCTCGCCAAGGGCGGTTCGGGCGTACTCGACCGTGAGTTCCTGGCCGAGCACACGCAAGGGGCACAGGCCTTCATCGACTATGTCCGGGCGCAGGAGTGGTCCGAGCTCGAACGGGAATCCGGCCTGCCGCGTGCCGCCATGACCGAGGCCGCCGGCGTTTACCTGACCTCCAAGGCGGTGATGGGTATCTACGGCATGGGGCTCACCCAGCACAAGCGCGGCGTCGAGACCGTGCAGGTGCTCGTCAACCTCCTGATGCTGCGCGGCAATCTCGGCCGGGATGGCGCAGGCATCTGTCCGGTGCGCGGCCATTCCAACGTCCAGGGCCAGCGCACGGTCGGCATTGCCGAAAAGGCCCATCTCGTGCCTCTCGATAGGCTCGCCGAACTCTATGATTTCGAGCCGCCGCGCGAGGATGGCCTGTCGACCGTGGACGCCTGCCAGGGCATCATCGACGGCACGGTGGATGCCTTTATCGGCCTTGGCGGCAATTTCCTGCGCGCCGTTCCCGAACAGCGGCTTATGGAGGAGCACTGGCCGAAGATGCGGCTCACCGTCCAAGTGGCGACCAAGCTCAATCGCGGCCATCTCTTCAACGGCCGCGTCGCCTATCTCCTGCCCTGCCTCGGCCGCACCGAGATCGACCGGCAGGCGACGGGGCCGCAGACGGTGAGCATGGAAGACAGCACCTCCTGCTTCCATGGCTCGCGCGGCTTCCACGAGCCGGCCTCGCCGCATCTTCTCTCCGAGCCGCGGATCGTCGCCGAACTCGCCAAATCCTGCCTGGAGCCGAACCCGAAGGTCCCGTGGGACGGCTGGGTTGCGAATTACGCCACGGCGCGCGACGCCATCGAGGCGACCTATCCGGATCTCTTCAAGGACTTCAACGCCCGTATGCACACGCCCGGAGGCATGGAAAAGCCGTTGCCGGTGCGCGACCGAATCTGGAAGACCGAGAGCGGCAAGGCGGAATTCAAGCTGCCGGGCGCGCTTTCGGCAAGCTTTGCCGAAGACGGGCCGGACGTGCTCCGGTTGATGACGTTGCGCTCCAACGACCAGTTCAACACCACCGTCTATGGCTATGACGACCGCTTCCGCGGCGTGGACGGCACCCGTATGGTGCTCTTCCTCAACCGAAAGGAAATGGCCCGGCTCGGCGTCCGCGAGGCCGAGATCGTCTCTCTCGAAACGGTGGCGGACGACAATGTCGAGCGTCGGCTCGACGGGCTTCGCGTCGTGCCCTATGACATTCCGGACGGCTGCACCGGCGCCTATTATCCGGAAGCCAACGGCCTCATCCCGCTCTGGCAGCATGCGGAAAAGAGCAAGGTACCCGCCGCCAAATCCGTCCCCGTCCGCATCGTCCGATCCGGCACGCAGGCGGAGACGGCCTGAGGGAGGCGATCAGCGCTCACCGGCGTGGGGTGGAGCGGCGGGATGCTGGCGCTGTGTGACGTGATCGATAAAGTTGGATTTATCGATCACGCCCTGCCGGCTCGGAGTGGACCGGCATTCCTTCGCTGTCTGCCGGACCCATCTGGCAGCGGATTGGCTCCCTTGGAACCGCCGCACCCTCCGTTCGTTGTAGCATCGAGTGGAAGAACCTGAGGCGGGGTGTGTGGATGACGCGGCGGGCGAGTTGGAAGGGGACGTTGAAGTTTCGGTCGATCTCCTGCGAGGTCGGGCTCTATTCGGCGCTGTCGTCCACCGAGAAGATCTCCTTCAATATCATCAACCGCAAGACCGGCCATCGGGTCGAGCGGCAGTTCGTCGACAGCGAAACCGGTAAGCCGGTCGAGCGGGACGACCAGATCAAGGGCTATGCGCTCGACAATGGCGATTACATCACCATCGAGGGCGATGAACTGGCCGCGCTGATGCCGGAGAACGACAAGACGATCACGCTCAAGCGCTTCTTGCCGCTCGAAGCCGTCGACACGCTCTATTTCGACAGGCCCTATCACCTCGCACCCGTCGGCGATCATGATGGAGAGACCATGGCGGCGCTTGCCCGCGCCATGGCCGCCGATGGCATGGCGGCGATCGGCGAGGCGATCCTTTTCCGCCGCAACCGGACGCTCCTGATCCGCCCGCAGGGCGACACGCTGGTCGCGACCACGCTCAATTTCGACTACGAGGTCCGCTCGGCCAAGACCGCCTTCAAGTCCATTCCCGACGTCAAGATGGATGACGAGATGCTGGATCTCGCCGGGCATATCATCGCGACCAAGTCCGGCCGCTTCGATCCTCATGCCTATACCGATCGCTACAATGACGCGCTGACCGAGCTGGTGCAGGCCAAGATTGCCGGCAAGACGCTGCCGAAGCGCAAGGTCGAGAAGCGCGACAACATCGTCGATTTGAAGGAGGCGCTGCGCCGCAGCGTGGAGGCGGGCGGCAAGACGGGCAAGAGCGGGAAGGGCGGCAGGAGCGCGGCCGCCACAAGCCGCAAGGCGGGCTGAGCCATGAGTCTCGCCACCTACAACGCCAAACGTCGCTTCGACCAGACGCCGGAACCGAAAGGCGAAACCGAAGCCGCGGGTGCGAAGGGAGAGCGGCGCTTCGTCGTGCAGAAGCACGATGCCACCCGGCTACATTACGACTTCCGCCTGGAGGTGGACGGCGTGATGAAGAGCTGGGCGGTGACGCGGGGCCCCAGCCTCGACCCGGAAGACAAGCGCCTCGCGGTGCATGTCGAGGACCACCCGCTCTCCTACAATGATTTCGAAGGCATCATTCCCAAGGGCCAGTATGGCGGCGGCACGGTGATCGTCTGGGACCGAGGAACCTGGAGCCCGATCCACGATCTCGAAAAATCCTACAAGAAAGGGCACCTCGAATTCACACTCGAGGGCGAGAAGCTGAAGGGCCGCTGGCATTTGGTGCGCATGCATGGACGGCCTGGCGAAACGCGCGAGAACTGGCTGCTGATCAAGGGAGACGACGAGGAGGCGCGGCCAGGCAAGGGCGAAGCGCTGCTTAAAGAACGCCCCGACTCCGTCAAATCCGGCCGCACGCTCGATGAGGTCAAGGCGGCGCCGGAGGATACCTGGAACTCCAGGGGGAAGGACGGGGCGGAGAACGCGGCCTCCTCATCGAGGAAGACCCGCAAGGCGTCCGGCCCGGCGGCCGGCAAGACGTCAGCTTCCTCCGCGGCCAAGGCACAGGCGCATGAATGGCCGAAGGGGGCGCGCAAGAGCGCGCTGCCGGACTTCGTCCAGCCGGCGCTCGCCACGCTCAAGGCCAAGCCACCGGCCGGCACGCGCTGGCTGCATGAGATCAAGTTCGACGGCTACCGTCTGCAGGCGCGCATCGACCATGGCGCCGTCACGCTGCTCACCCGCGGCGGGCTCGACTGGACGGCACGGTTCGGCCCGGCCATCTCTGATGCGCTTGCCGCGCTGCCGGTCGAAACGGCGCTGCTCGATGGCGAGATCGTCGTGGAGCGCGGCAATGGCGCGTCCGATTTTTCCGCCTTGCAGGAGGACCTGAGCGAAGGCCGCAGCGATCGCTTTCGCTTCTATCTCTTCGACTGCCTGCATCTCGACGGGCACGATGTCCGCAAGGCGCCGCTCGTTGCGCGCAAGGCGCTGCTTGAGAAATTGCTGCGCAGCGACGACCCGCTGCTGCGCTTCTCGGATCATTTCGAGGATGACGGCAACCTGGTGCTGACCCATGCCTGCCGCCTAAGCCTTGAGGGCGTGATCTCCAAGGATCGGGACAGCGCGTATGAATCCGGGCGTTCGAAGCTCTGGATCAAGTCGAAATGCTCCGAGCGGCAGGAATTCGTCATCGGCGGCTATGCGCCATCCTCTACCTCCGACCATGCGATCGGCGCGCTGGCGCTCGGCGTCTACGAAGGCAAGGCGCTGCGGCATGTGGGGCGCGTCGGCACCGGTTTCACGCGCAGCATGGCCGAACGCCTGTTCGAGCTGCTGTCGCCGCTTGAAGAGGAAAAGAGCCCGTTTTCCGAGAAGCTGACGGCCGATGCGCGGCGCGGACTCGTCTATGTCGCGCCGAAGCTGGTCGCCGAGGTCGAGTTCCGCGCCTGGTCGGCCGATGGCAATCTGCGCCACGCCGCCTTCCGCGGTCTGCGGGAGGACAAGGGCGCGGAGGCGGTGATACGCGAGACGAAAGATTCAACGGAAGCGCCGAAGCGCGCGTCCGGCAAGGCGAAGACCACGGTGCCTGCCCCACCCAAGGCGCGCATCGCGCTGACCCATCCCGACCGGATCTACTGGCCGAAGGAGGGCGTCACCAAACAGGGGTTGGCGGACTACTATGCCCAGGTCTGGCCCTTCATGGCGCCTTTCGTGGTCGACCGGCCGCTCTCGCTGCTGCGCTGCCCGGACGGGATCGACGGCAAGCAGCGCTTCTTCCAGAAACATGCCTGGCGGGGCATGAACAAGGCTGTCGGGCAGATCAAGGATGCGAAGGACAAGAGCGGCGAGCCGCTGCTGCGCATTCTCGATTTCGATGGCCTGGCGGCGCTGGTGCAATCGGCAACGCTCGAAATCCACCCCTGGGGTGCCACCACCAAGGCTTTGGAAAAGCCGGACATGATCACCATGGATCTCGATCCCGGCGAGGATGTGGCCTGGTCGGCGGTCATCGAAGGCGCGCAGCTTCTGAAACAGCTGATCGAGGCGGACGGCCTTACCGCCTTCGTCAAAACCTCGGGCGGCAAGGGCCTGCATGTGGTGGTGCCGCTCAAGCCTTCAGCCAACTGGGTCGCGGTCAAGGCCTATGCCAAGGCGCTCGCCACGGCCGCCGCGCGGGCAGAGCCCGACAAATATCTCGCGGTCGCCACCAAGGCCAAGCGCAAGGGCCGCATCTTCATCGACTATCTGCGCAATGGCCGCGGCGCCACCGCCGTTGCTCCCTTTTCCACCCGGGCACGCCCCGGCGCCGCCGTCTCGACTCCGATCGCCTGGGAGGAGCTGACCGACGCGATCGGCCCGGCCAGCTTCACCGTCGATACTGTCCCCAACCGACTGGCCGCCCTGAAGCAGGATCCGTGGGAGGGGTTCTTCGACGCTGCAGGGACGGTGCCGAAGGGGAAGCGGTGAGGAGCGAGGAGGCAGTAGGGAGTAGGGAGTGGCAGCTCTTCGTTGCCATGTACGCCGTTAGTGAGCTGGGTCCGTAGCGGGCCGAAGATCCGGGAAGAGGTCGGCGCTATGCGCTGAGCTCCGAGCGAAGTCCGAAGCGTTGGCGGTACTGCGTCGGTTTCAGTCCGGTGACACGCAGGAAGATCTTTCGGAAGGCCGCACCGTCGGAATAGCCGACGTTCCAGGCGATCTGGGCCACGGGCAGCCCGGTGGTCTCCAGGGCGTCCCGCGCCTGCATCATACGGATCTGCTGGATGTATTCGGTCGGCCGAAGCCCCGTCGCCTTGACGAACCGGCGCAGGAAGGTGCGTTCGGTCAGTCCCGCCCGGTCGGCCAGGTCCGGGATCTCATGAGCCTGCGATGCCGTGGCATGGATATGGTGCTGAACATGCAGGATCGCCGTATCGCCATGGTCGAATTTGGGTGCGAAGGACCGGTAGGGATCCTGGTCGCGACGGGGCGGATCGACGAGCAGGAAACGGGCCGTCGCCAGCATGGTCTGTAGGCCCATCAGTTTCTCGACGAGCGTCAGTCCGAGATCCGTCCAGGCGAGAATCCCGCCGGCCGTCACGATGTCGCCGTCGTCGATGACCATCCGCTCGGCCGCCAGTTCCAGCTTCGGATAGCGTGCTGCCAGTTCATCGCTGAACGCCCAGTGCGTGGTGACCCGTCGGCCGTCGATCAATCCCGTCTCGGCCAGCACGAAGGCGCCGGCGCAGATCGATCCGACTGTGGCACCTTCGTGATGCCTGGCCACCATCCAGCGCGCCGCAACAGGCATGGCCTGCATCTTGGCGGGCATGACGATGCTCGGTGGCGCGATGACATAGCTGAGGCGATGCGCGGCGCCGGGATGGCTATCCCAGACGCAGACGACATCGTCCTGCTCGACCTGCCAGTGTGAAACCCGCACCGTTCTCTGATGGTCGGCCTGGTATGGCACCCATTGGCTCGCGATCCGGAACAGATCCGTCAACCCGTAGACGGCTGCCAACTGACAGTCGGGATAGATCAGCAACCCGACTTCCGCCACCACCTCGCGCCGCTCGGCCATTTTGTCAGTTTCCGCTTCATGATCGTCATTTCCGCCGCCTCCCTATAAGGCAGGTTTGGCTTACATCTGTCCATGTCGAAACGACGAAGCCCGAATTTTCCGAAGGGAAACGGCCATGACATCGATTGAACCAGGCTCCGGCCCGATGGCCACGCGGCGGGGCTTGCTGATTGCGGGCGGCGCAGCCGTGTCGCTCGCGGTCGTCAAGTTCCCCGCATCCGCCCAGACCCAGACTGCATCCAAGACCCAAACCGCAACCAAGATCCAAGGAGAGACCGACATGACCAGCAGTTTCGTCACCACTAAGGACGGCGTTGACATCTTCTACAAGGACTGGGGTCCGAAGAACGCCCAGCCGATCGTTTTCCACCACGGCTGGCCGCTGTCCTCCGACGACTGGGACGCGCAGATGCTCTTCTTCCTGTCCAAGGGCTATCGCGTCGTTGCCCATGATCGCCGCGGCCATGGTCGCTCGGCGCAGGTGGCCGAGGGGCATGATATGGATCACTACGCCGCTGATGCTTTCGCGGTTGCAGAGCATCTGGACCTGAAAAACGCCGTCCATATCGGCCACTCCACCGGCGGCGGCGAAGTCGCCCGCTATGTCGCCAAGCATGGCGAGCCGTCGGGACGGGTGGCGAAGGCCGTGCTCGTCTCGGCCGTTCCGCCGCTGATGCTGAAGACATCAGCCAATCCGGAAGGCCTGCCGATCGAGGTCTTCGACGGGTTCCGCTCCGCTCTCGCGGCCAATCGCGCGCAGTTCTTCCGCGATGTGCCGGCCGGCCCCTTCTATGGCTTCAACCGCGATGGCGGACAGGCTCAGGAAGGCGTCATCCAGAATTGGTGGCGGCAGGGCATGATGGGCAGTGCCAAGGCCCATTATGATGGCATCAAGGCGTTTTCGGAAACCGACCAGACGGAAGACCTGAAGGCCATTTCGGTGCCGACGCTGGTGCTGCACGGCGAAGACGACCAGATCGTCCCGATCGCCGATTCCGCTCTGAAGTCGGTGAAGCTGCTGAAAAACGGAACGCTGAAGACCTATCCCGGCTTCTCGCACGGCATGCTCACCATCAATGCCGATGTGCTGAATAACGATCTGCTTCAGTTCATCAAGGCCTGACCGGCTTGCAACAAGAGGCTGCGTCGGAACCCTGCCGCAGCCTCGCACAGCCTTTAGGGCTGTTCAGGGACCCGAAGCAGGATCACGTGCTGCGCTTTTCCTCCTTCAGGCTCTTCTTGAGCGCGTCCATGATGTTGATGACATTGCCGGAGGTCTTTGGACCGGATTTCGCCGCAGACTTGGCCTTCTTTGGCGCCGCGTCCTTCTCCCGGGTCTTCAGGAAGCTCTTGATCCGCTTCTGGACCGGGTCCTGTACCAGAGAGGCGCTCCAGCTCCCCTTGTCCTTGTCGAACAGCTTTTCAAGCGACGTGGCCTCGCGTTTGGCCTCCTTGCTCCCGGTCTCAAGCTGCGCGACGGGCTCGCGCATCTCTTCGCCATAATGCAGGGTCCAGAGGATCATGCCTTTGCCGCTCGGCGCCAGGAGGACCGCGCGTTCGCGGCGGTAGAGGACGAGGCGGGCGATGCCGACGACGCCTTCGCGCACCATTGCCTCGCGGATCACCGCGAAGGCTTCCGCCCCCACCTTGTCGCCGGGCGCGAGGAAATGCGGTTTGTCGTACCAGATCCAGTCGATCTCATCCGCTTTAACGAAGGTGTCGATGTCGATCGTCCGGGTGCTTTCGAGCCCCAGCGCCTCGATCTCGTCATCCTCGATCAGCACATAGTCGCCGTCTTCCTTCGGAAAGCCCTTGACCTGGTCCTTCTCGGCCACGCGCTTATGCGTCACGCTGTCGATGTAGCGGCTCTCGACGCGATTGTTGGTGGTGCGGTTGAGGACGTGGAAGCGCACCTTGCCGCTTTCCGT
Organism: Rhizobium sp. CC-YZS058; assembly: GCF_034720595.1. Classification (NCBI taxonomy): domain Bacteria; kingdom Pseudomonadati; phylum Pseudomonadota; class Alphaproteobacteria; order Hyphomicrobiales; family Rhizobiaceae; genus Rhizobium; species Rhizobium sp. CC-YZS058. Next base: position 885,472 of record NZ_JAYESJ010000001.1, read on the forward strand.
CGTGGCTGGCGAAACGGTGACGGCGGCGGTCACGAGGGAAAGCCGGAGATAGCCTTTCCAGAAGGTGTTGCGGGCCAAGGGCGACGCCTTTCGTGTCGGGACGGGTCTTCAGCCTTCAACACGCGGCGGGCCGAAAGGTTGCCCGCCGCCAGTCGTCCCGCTCAATCCGCGCGGCTGACGCGGATGACGCTCGAGCTGCCGGCACTCGGATTTTCGGTGACGGCATAAATCGCCCCGTCCGGCCCCACCTTCACGTCGCGGATCCGCGCTTCAAGCGGCACGCGTTCTTCATGGCTGACCTTGTCGCCGTCCAGATGAACGATGACTAGACCGGTGGAGACGAGGCCGCCGATGACGAAGCTGTTCTTCCATTCGGGGAATTCCTCGCCGTCGTAGAAGGCCATGCCGGACGGGCCGATCACCGGATCCCAGTAATAGACCGGCTGGGCCATCCCCTCCTTGGCCGTCAGGCCTTCTCCCACCGCGCCGCCGCTATATTCGACGCCATAGGTGATGACCGGCCAGCCATGGTTGATGCCGGCTTCCGGCCGGTTCAACTCGTCGCCGCCCTTCGGCCCGTGCTCCACGGTCCACAGCCGCCCCTGTCCGTCAAGCGCGGCCGATTGCAGGTTGCGATGGCCATAGCTCCAGATTTCGGGCTGCGCGCCCTCGCGGGAGACGAAAGGATTGTCCGGCATGGCCTTGCCGTTGAGGTCGATGCGGAACACCTTGCCGAAGCCGCTGGCAAGATCCTGGGCGAAGACGCGGGTTTCGCGGTCCGAACGCTCGCCGACGGTGACGAACAGCGCGCCATCGGGCGCAAATGTCAGGCGCGAGCCATAATGCTTGGTGTTGTCGTAGGAGGGCATCTGGCGAAAGATGACGGCCATGTCCTCGAGCCTCGCCTTGCCATTCCCGTCCTCGACCAGGCGCGCTTTGGCGACAGAGGTGCCGTTGCCCTCCTCGCGCGGTTCGGAGAAGGAGAAGAGAATCGTCTTCGAGCTGGCGAAATCGGGTGCCAGCGCCACGTCCAGCAGTCCCGCCTGGCCGGAGGAGACGACCTCCGGCACGCCGTCCAGCGCCGCGCCGGCTTGCCCCTCCTTGGAGACGATGTGCATGGATCCTTTCTTCGCGGCGACCAGCATGCGGCCGTCGGGCAGGAACTCCATCGACCAGAGATGCGGCAGTCCCTCCGCCACCGTCTCCGTGGCGACCTTCGGCATCTCGGCCGGCTGCGGTGCGCGCGTCTGGTTTTCGAAGGCGGGCGTCTGGTCCGGCGCATTGGCGGCCTCGGTCTCGACCGGCTTTCCGGCTGCCTTGCTGTCGGCTCCGGTTGCCGGCGGCTGGCCTTCCACATGGTCGATCGGCGAGGTGTCGCCGGTCGATTGCGCAGCGGCGGGCAGGGCGAAGGCAAGGACCGAAAGCACGGTTCCGGCAAGCAGGCGAGGGGACGGGGTCATGGGCTGGCTCCTGATCGGGTCGAGGGCGGCGTCTTCGCCGCGATCGTTGATGACAGGGAGCTAGGGCGCAGCCGTGGCGGCGCCGCTCACAGGGCGTTCACCATTGCTTTATCCCGCCCGCACAAGGCCGGCCTTGTCGCCTGCACGGGGCGGGCTGACATTTTGACCGCCGCCTCTCGCCGCAAGCCGATTTCGCTGCACGGGGAAATGCCCTACATGCGTGCCATGCACATGGCCGTCTATTGTCCGCTCAAATCTCCGAACCATCCGGTCCCTTCGGGCGACAGGCTGATGGCCCGCCAGTTGATGCGGGCGCTGGAGCTCGCAGGCCACCGCGTCACGCTCGCCTCCGAAATGCGCGGCTTCATCAAGACGCCGGAGGCCCGCGCCGCGCTCGAAGCGCCGGCTTTGGCCGAACGGCAGCGGATTGCGCGCGTCTGGCAGGCGGAAGGGGTGCCGGATGCCTGGTTCTGCTACCATCCCTATTACAAGGCACCCGACCTTCTCGGCCCCGCGCTCTGCCGCAGCTTCTCTCTTCCTTATATTACCGTGGAAGCCTCCTATTCGCCGCGGCGCGACGCGGATGGCTGGCGCGCGGCGCAGGCTGCCCTGGTCGAAACGCTCAGCGACGCGGCGGTCAATATCGCCATGACGGAGCGCGACCGGGTGGGGCTGATGGGCGGAGCGCCCCTGGCGCGCGTGGCGCGGCTGCTGCCCTTCATCGAGGCCGAACCCTTTCTCAGCCGTCCATCGCAGCCCCGTCCCGGCCGGCTCGTTACCGTTGCCATGATGCGGCCGGGCGACAAGATGGACAGCTACCGACTGCTGGCGGAAGCCCTGCACCTGCTCCTCCACAGACCCTGGACCCTCTCGGTGGTCGGCGACGGTGCCTTGCGGGGCGAGGTCGAGGCGCTGTTCGCGCCGCTCGGCCCCGGCCGCGTCGTCTGGCATGGCGCGCTCGACCAGGCCGGCGTGGCGGAGCTTCTGTCCACCGCTGCCCTCTATGTCTGGCCCGGCTGCGGCGAGGCCTATGGGCTTGCCTATCTGGAAGCGCAGGCGGCGGGCGTGCCGGTCGTGGCGCAGGCGATCGCCGGCGTGCCGGAGGTGGTGGTCGATCAGCGGACCGGGCTTCTGACACCACCCGGCGACGTTCCGCGCTTTGCCGCCGCCATCGGCGCGCTCCTGGGCGACGAGGACCAGCGTCAGGCCTTCGCCGTCGAGGCGCGCCGCTTCGTGGCCGAGGAGCGCGACATCGCGGCCGCCTCTGCCAGCCTGTCCGAGATCCTGACCCGTTTCGTCAGTCCAAGGCAGAGGGGGACCGACGCATGAGGGACGAATTCGAAGCGCCGATCCTCACCGCGCTCGACAGGCTCCAAGCGCAAGGCAAAATTGCGCACTTCTGGCTGCGGGACGACGATGCCGTGGAGCCCACTTCCGCTCTCGACAGGGTGCTGAGCCTGACAGGTGCCTCGGCCGTCCCCCTGACACTGGCCGTCATTCCGCAACCCGCCGGCCCCGCCTTGAAGGCGCGGCTGGCGCAAGAGGCGCATGTCACCGTTGCGGTTCATGGCTGGACGCATGCAAACCATGCTCCGCCGACGAGGAAGAGGGCCGAACTCGGCGCCGATCGGCCGGCCGACGTCGTCAAGGCGGAGCTTGCGCTGGCGCGGGAGACGCTTGCGGCGCTGTTCGGCGACAGGCTGGTGCCTGTGCTCGTGCCCCCTTGGAACCGCATCGATGCCGCGCTGATCCCAGCCTTGCCGCATCTCGGATTTTCCGCACTCTCCACCTTCGGGCCGGAGAAACCGGCGCCGCTGCCGGTCGTCAACAGCCATGTCGATCTGATGGACTGGCACGGCACGCGCGGCTGTCGGCCATTCAGCGTCCTGGCGGAGGAGATCGTTGCGCGTCTAGACGTCGCGGCGCAGACCGGCGGCAGCGTCGGCCTTCTGACCCACCATCTGGTGCATGACGCGGCGGTCTGGCACTTTCTCGAGCGGTTGTTTGCTGCGACCTGCGCACACGAAGCCTGCCGCTGGGTCAGGCTCGAGAGCTTGCTGAAGACCTGATCAGAGCGTGACGAGCTGTCCGTCGCGGGCGGGGAAGGCGCCGGCATGGATTTCGACCGCCGCCGCGGCAATCGCGTCCAGCTCCTCGTCCGTGCGCAAGGGCGAATGGTGGATGAAGGCCACCTGCTTGACGCCCGCCGTGCGGGCCAGCCGGATCGCCTGCTGCCAGGACGAATGACCGTAGCCCAGATGCCGGGCCATCTCGTCATCCGTATAGGTGCAGTCGTAGATCATCAGATCCGCACCCTTGATCAGCGAGAGAACGGTCGTGTCCAGCGTGCCCGGCGTATGTTCCGTATCGGTGATCAGCGCACAGACGCGGCCGCCATATTCCACGCGATAGCCGATCGCATCGCCGGGATGGTTCAGCTTGCCGGTGCGTATCACGATTCCAGTTTCCGGGCGCAGCACGTCTCCGGCCTTGAAGTCCTTCGCATTGAGCGATGCGCGGCAGATGTCGGGCTCGATCGGGAACCAGGGGGGCCGCATGAACTCGCCGATCATTTGCCGGGTCGTCATCCGGCCGGCCATGTGTCCGGACCAGAGCGCCACCTTGCAGCGCGGATCATAGAGCGGCGGAAAGAAGGGCAGGCCGACGATGTGGTCGTAATGGCAGTGGGTGAAGAGGATGTGGAAGGCAGAAATGCCATCCTCCTTCATGGCGATGCCGGCCGGCATGATACCCGAGCCGGCGTCGAAGATCAGCCGGTTCGGCCCGCATTCCATGCCGATGCAGATCGTGTTGCCGCCATAGCGCTGAAAGTCCGGCCCCGAAACAGGCAGACTTCCCCGAACTCCCCAAAAGCGCACACGAAACCTGTTGTCGTCCACTCTTTGCCCAGCTCCGACGGACCGCATCGGCGGGCCTGCGACAACTGTCCCTTCATTATCCGCACCCGCGAAACGCAGGGCCAGCTTCGTCTGTCCGGCCTTATTTCCGCCACTTTAGACAATGTGCAACGCCGAAGCGAGACAGGTCGTCGCTTTTTGTCTCGCGGCATGGCACAGAGCCTGACGCCACCGTCGCAAAAGAACCTTTCAAAGCCGTTTCCGCTGATCCATGTCTTGCCCCAAACTTCCTGAGATCGCCGTCATTTCCGACGCGCATGTCCATGATCCGCTTGCCGATTTCGGATGGCCGGGCGCTCTGGCGACCGGGGGGCTCAGCGTTCGGCCGCTTTCGGAGGCCGCCCGCTCCACGCGCGTCTTCAACGAAACAAAGGGCGCATTCCTCGCCGCGCTTGACGAGGTCGTCAGCCGCGGCATCCGCCATGTGGTGCTGCTTGGCGATTATACCGATGACGGGCAGGTTGCCACCACCGGGTGCGTCGCCGCGCTTCTGGACCGCTATCGGCAGGCGCATGGGCTTCATTTCTATGCTTTGCCCGGCAATCACGATGTTTTCGCCGATCACGGGCGTCATCGCACCAAGCGATTCCTGCGCGCCGATGGCGCATCCGAGGTTGTCACAAGCGACCCGCAGCGCGACGGGGCGGGTCTGCCGCTGACGGTGTCGCCTGCCATGTTCTGCCCCGGCCAGCCCGACGGGCTGCGCGCCATGGCCGAGCATGGTTACTTCGGCGCGCCGGGCGCCGTGTATTGGGAAACGCCGTTCGGCACCGATGCGGACCCAGAAGCCCGCAGCTACGAGGTTCGCTCCCGCTCGGGCGCAACCCTGCGGCGGCTGATGGACGCCTCCTATCTGGTGGAGCCGGAGGAGGGACTGTGGCTGGTCATGATCGACGCCAATGTCTTCGTGCCCATCGACGGGAGCGAGGCCTTCGAAGACAGCACCTCCGCCGGCTGGAATGCTCTCCTGAAGCACAAGGCCTTTCTCCTGTCCTGGATTGCCGATCTCACCGCCAGGGCGAACGCCTCCGGCAAGCGGCTGGTCGTCTTCTCGCATTATCCGGTGCTCGATCCGCTCGACGGCACGCGGGAGGAGGAAATGGCGTTGATCGGCCCCACCGAAACGACCGGCCGAATTCCGCAGGCCGAGGTCGGTGCGGCGCTGATGGCGGCCGGGGTGCAGCTGCATCTCAGCGGTCATCTCCATGTCAACGATACGGCTTGCCTGCACGCGTACGGTCGCAGTCTCGTCAATGTCGCCGTTCCTTCGCTCGGCGGCTTTCCCGCTGCGATCAAGATCCTGTCCTTCGAGGACAGCACGATCGCGGTCGAGACTGTGGGGTTCGACGATCTTCCGCTCGATCCGGCCATCATGGCGCTCTACGAAGCCGAGCGGCGGCGCTCCGGCTTCGAGGCTGCTGCGCTGACCTCGGCCAAGACCCATGGTGCCTTTCTCTCCGCCCATCTCGGCCATATCGCCTGGCGCCGACATTTGAAGCGCGAATGGCCGGCGGCGCTCGCGGCGCTTCTGCGCGCCGCCTCCCTCGGCGATCTGTTCCGGCTGGCCTGCAGTCCGGCGGATATCCCGCTGGACAGCGCGGTGGCGGCGTTGCCGGGCCTCCGTCTCGAACGAGGCCTCACCGTCACGCTCACACGGGAGGAAGAGCACCTGCTGGCGGAGATCGACGGGATTGTTCTGCTTGGGGACTGGTACCGGCTTCGCATGGGCAGCGGGCTCGGTGTCCGCCATGTTGGGCCGGCGCGCATGGCGCTGTACCGGCGGCTTGCGCAAGCCCTTCGAGACGCCAATCGCCAGCCGGGGTCTGCCCAGGCGGCGCTCCGCCAGATGTTCGACCTGCTGGAACGCTTCGCCGACGGCCTGCCGTCGGAAAACTTCGTGCTCGATCTCGAAACCGGCGAAATCAGCGCGCGCTAGGCGGGCAGAGGTCTCAGCCCTGCGGCGCATTCTCCAGTTCGCGCACGCGGCTGCGGGCGTCCGTCAGTTCGCTCGTCGTGTGGCTCAACCGTTCGGCCAGCACCCGCATGACCTGGATGGTGATTTCCGGGAAGTCGGTCATCAGCTTGAGAAAATGGTCCTTGCGGATGCGCAGCGCTTCGAGCGGTGTCGTGCTGGTGATCGTCGCAGTCCGCGACACGTCGCAGAGAATGGCGATTTCCCCGACGATCGAATTCTGCTCGACCTCGGCCACCTTGATCGGCCCCGTGGCGGATTCCACGAGAATATCGGCCTTGCCGGTCAGCACGACATAGGCGGCATCGCCGGCATCGCCCTGGTGAAACAAGGTCTCGCCCGGCGAATAGCTCACCCGGTCGGAAGTGAAGGCCAGCAGTTTCAGCTTGCCCGGCTCGACGCCCGCAAACAGCGGCACGCGCCGCAGCATCTGCACTTCATCCTTGAGAAGCATCGTCGTCACTTACTCCTTTCCTCCTCGTCACCGCGCCCTTCTCCCGATGGGGCGCCAGTCGCGATGTTGAACAGGTTCGCTGCCGAAAACCCGTCCAAGCCGCAATATTATGTCGAGACGAGTTGTTTAAAGATACCGTTATTTTGCGTCAGCTTTTCATGCGTGTCGTCTTCGGCCAGCGTTCCGCGGTCGAAGACGAGGACGCGTTCGAAGAGTGCGGTTAGCGATGTGTTGGACAGGACCCAGACCACGGCCGGGTTCTCGTCATTGCGGCGCAACAGCTTCATCACATCGCGAACGATCTCGTCCTGGAGGCGATGATCGAGCGAGGGCAGCGGCCGGTTGAAGATGTAATAGTCGGAGCGGCGGATGATAGCGCGGGCGAGGTTGAGCTTCTGGCGCTGCACGGCCGTCAGCCGCTTGCCGCCGGCGCCGAGATTGAAGTCGAGGCCGATATCGAGCACCTCCTCGATCAGCCCTTCGGCGTTCAAAAGCGCGCTGACGACGCTGCGGATGCGGTTGGAGCCGTCGGTGTGCTTCTGGCTGATGCGGCCGAACAGCACATTGTCCATCAGGCTCGCCGATGCGAGGTATTTCTCCGGATCGTAGCGCTCGATCTCGGTGGCGAGATCGTCCGGCATGGTCTCGTGGAACAGCCGGCGGGCATCGACGATCTTGGCCATGAGCTCGGGCGTCAGCAGACCGAAACGGTGACGCGGCTCGACATAGTTGAAGCTCAGGCGAATAATGGCCGCGCGGTCATCGTCATTGGCGTCATCGACGGATTTGCCGGCATATTTCTGCAGCAGCGCCTGGTACATCGGAATGTCGTCGGCGGTCATGAAGGTCAGCTGCTGGAAGAAGGGGTGGTCCGGCGGAAGGTCGGAGAACAGCTCGACCGCCGTCTCCGCAATCGAATAGCCCATTTCGAACAGGATGCGCGACAGGCCGGTCTGCTGCATCACCGAGCGGAAATGCGCATTCTTGGCGATGGCGCGACCCTGGACATTGACGCTGACGGCGTTGCCGAACAGGAAGTTTTCGCCGACGGTCGCTTCCGTATTGTAAGCGCCGGGTTCGAAATAGGCGACCAGCCCCGAAAGACCGGCTTCTTCCAGCTCCTCGCGCAGCGCCTGGCGCATGACGACGATCCGCTCGGCGAAGTCCGGCCGGTCGGCAGGGTCGATCGAGGTGCGCAGGGCAAGATCGAGGATATCCTTGGACAGCTGCACCGTGTCCAGCACGGCCAGGATCGACGGGAACAGGTCTTCCGCCCGCGTGGCACCGGCCGCGCTGTAGTCGATCCAGTCGTCGTTCACATCATGGTCGGGATTGCCGGCGAGCTTGGCTTCCTGCTGCTCCCACTTGCGGTGCGCGGCCTGGCTCCCCTCATAGGTCGCCGCCGCCAGCGGGGCGTGCTTGAGGCCATAGAGAAGATTGTCGCGCAGGGAGCCGTAGAAGAAATAGGCATCCGACGAGGCATAGGAGATGCCGCGGCCGACGGTCGATTCCGGCATCTGCAGGATATCCTCGCCGCCCACGGTCACGCGGCCGCTTTCCGGCCAGATCAGCCGACCGAAGGCTTCCGCCAGAACATCGCCGCCACTGCCGGCGCTGCCGACGATCGCCACCTTCTCGCCAGGCTTGATTTCCACCGATACATGCTCGAGCAGCCGTGCGCCGCTGTCGTCGGCAAGCGTCAGGTTGGAGGCTGCAAGCGGCCCGGCCAGGGCCGCGGTGGTGGCGCCGAGCGCCTGGATCTTCGGATCGATCAGCCGGTCGACGCTGAACTGCTCGACCACCTGCTGGAACTTTACCTGCACGTCCTGGCGCAGCTGGTCCCAGTCGATCAGTTCCTTGAGCGGCCCCGGAAGATCCTTGTAGGCGCTGATGACGGCGACCAGCTGGCCGATGTCGAGCTCGCCCCGCAGCGCCAGATAGCCGCCGATGCAATAGAAGAGGAACGGCGTCAGCTGCGCGAGGAAGTTGTTGATGAACTTCACCATAAACTTCCACTGGTAGAGATCGTAGCGGATCTTGTAGATCCGCCCCAGCCGCGAGGCGATGTCGGCGCGCTCGTAGTTGGATGTGTCATAGGCATGGATGGTGCCGATGCCGTCGACGATCTCGCTGACCCGCCCGGCCAGCTCGCGCGCGGTGATCTGCCGTTCGCGGCCGAGCACCAGCAGACGGCGGCGCATGCGCGGAATGATCGTTGCCTGGATGCCGACCATGAAGGCAGCGATGAAGCCGAGCCACAGGTTCTGCATGAAGATGAAGGCAAGCGCGGTCAGCGCCTGGCCGCCGAGGAGGGCGGGGGAAACGAAGGCATCGCCGGTGAAACCACCGAGCGGCTCGACCTCGTCCTTGACCATGGAGGAGACTTCGGCCCCCTTCATGCGCTTGAACTGGGTCGGGGGGAACCGCAGGATCCGGTCGACGAGATCGAAGCGGATCCGCCGCAGCAACCGCTCGCCGAGCCGGCCCTTGTAGGTATTGATGTAGAGCTTGAAGAGGCCGTTGATGATGACGAGCAGCAGGAAGACGGCGCTCAATGCGTAGAGCGTCTGCATGCGCGTCAGCGCAAAGCCCTGGAATATCTCGAAACTGCCGACGCCCGGCAGCCAGAGGCTGAGGTCGAGAAACCGCTCCGTCGCGCCCGGCTGCTCGAAGCCCTTGCCCTGGATCGGCCCGTTGACGATCTGCTTCGGCAGGTCGAAGGACATGAAATAGGGGATCATCGAGATGGCGACGACCAGCAGAATCCAGAGCTGCTGCTTGCGCGTGTGGGTCCAGATGTACCGGGAGAGTCGATTTTCCATGAGGTGACGGCCAGCAAGCGATATGGCGGGGCGGCGGCCACAGGCGAAACTCTGTCTCCTCCGTCCGGACAACTTAATGCAGCACTGACGCGATTGCCACCCAGCGTTTACATTCGCTAACGAAGCTACGGGCGGTGTGTCAGATCAGCGACGCCAGGATCGTTGCCGTGTTGTCGGCACCTTCCAGATCGAGCGCGAGCAGGTTTCTGTCCGGCGGCGGCGCGGCCAGCGCCTGGCGCATCGCTTCGGCCAGCCGCGCGGGGGTCAGGTCGGCCTCCGGGATCGCCGTCAGCAGGCCGAGCCGGTCCAGCCGGTCTGCGCGCGCGGCCTGTTCGGTTTCCCCGCCCGTGGTGAACGGCACGACGATCGAGCGGCAGCCGGCGCGCAGAATGTCGCACAGCGTGTTGTAGCCGGCCTGCGAGACCGAAAGCGCGGCAGCCTGCAGGAGGCTCGAGAAATCGGGGCGGAAACGGGTGACCGAGAGATGGGCCGGCGCCTTCTGCTGCAGCGCCTGGAAATCCGCCTCCGCGAGGTTCGGCCCGGTGATCAGCAGCCACCGGCCTTTGGCCTCCACCTGCGCCGCCGCTTCAACCGCGCAGGCCAGCATCTGCCGCCCGACGGCGCCGCCGCCGGCGGAGATCACCACGTCGAAGGTCTCGCTTGGTGCCGGCGGAGCGGGTGGGGCGACAAGGCCGGTATAGATCACCTTGTCCGCGATCCGCTCGGCAAAGGGAAAGGTCTCTTCCAGCCGCACGAAGCTCGGATCGCCATGCACCAGCACCCGGTCGAAATAGGCCTCGACATAGTCGAGTGTTTCCACGTCGCGCTCCGGCTTTGGGCGCTTCTGCAGGATGTCGCGGATCGAGGCGAAGATCATCGGCCGCTCCGGCAGGGCGCGTGCCGCATCGAGGAACGGCAGCAGCTCGAAGCGCATCTGCCGCCGGCCGAAGGGAAAGGCCTCGGTCAGGATCGCCTGCGGGCGGATGTCATGGAGAATGGAAAGCAGGCGGTCGCGGCGCATCGCCTTGAAGGCATCATCCACCGGCTCGCCATTGATGTCGGCAAGCTTGGAGAACCCCTCATCGGCCGAGACCACCGGCGGCAGCGCCACATGCCTGACGCCTTCACCGGGAAAGCCTTCGACCGGCTTGCCGCCGGTGACGACGGTGACATCGAAGCCACGGCGGGACAGGGCATGGGCGATGCGGCTCGCCCGCGTCAGATGGCCGATGCCGAGCAGATGCTGGACATAGAAGAGGACGCGCTTGTCTGCGGTCTGGCTCATGCAAGGCTCCGCCATTCGGTGTCGAAGAGGATGCTCAATTGGTCGATCGAGCGGTGGTGGTCGAAGTCGCGCCGCACCCGTAGCTCCGCGGCATCGCCGAGCCGTTTGCGCAGCGCCGGATCGCGGATCGCGCGTTCCAGTGCCGCGGCTAGCGCGGCCGGGTCTTCGGCAGGCACGAGCAGGCCGTTCTCACCGTCGCTCACCAGCTCCGGCACGCCGGAAATAGTGGTGGAGATGGGCATCAGCCGCTGGCTCGCCGCCTCGACGATGACATTGGGCAGCCCGTCGCGATCTCCATCCGCGCCGATGCGGCAGGCGAGCGCGAAGAGATCGGCGCGGCGATAATGCTCCAGAACCGCTTCCTGGGCGAGAGAGCCGTTCCAGCTGATCCTCTCGGCAAGTCCCAGCCGCTCGGCTTGCGCCTTCAAAGCCTTGGCGAGCGTGCCGCCACCGATATGGACCAGGCGCCAATGAAGCGTGGTGGGAAGGCGAGCCAGCGCCTCCAGCAGAACATCGTAGCCCTTTTTCTCGACGGCGCGGCCGACGCTGAGAATGACGACGGGATCGGCAGGATCCAGCCCGTCGCGTGCCGGCCGTTCGCCGCTGAAGGGTGCGAAGCGGGAGAGGTCGAGCCCGTGATAGCTCAGGTGGACGCGGCCGGGCTCGGCCGAGAGGCTGCGCAGGTGCTGGAAGCCGGTCTCGGTGCAGGTCACCGTCCAACGGCTCTCGGCCAGCTTGTCGGCCAGTTCCCAGTCCTTGGACGTCCAGATGTCCTTGGCATGCGCCGAGCAGGTGAAAGGAATGCCGGTCAGCAGGCTGGCATAGCGGGCGACGGAGGCGGGCGTGTGAATGAAATGGGCATGCAGCCAGGCGCCGCCGGCCGGCCATTCCGCCGCCAGAACCGCCGCCTGGCCGAAACGGCGCAGGCGATTGCGCGAAATATCGCGCTTGAAATCGCGGGTGAAGGCACGCCAGGCGGGTTTGAAGCCGGGTCGCCGCCAGGCTCGAGCGAGCGCGCGCAGAACCCGCAACGGTGCATGGTGCAGATATTCCGGCAGATAATGCACCGGCGCGCGGATCTCGTCATGGATCGGATGGCGCTTCGTGTCGGTCGGAAAGCGCATGGAGATCAGCGACAGATCGAAGCCTGCCCGCTCGAGCCCCAGCAATTCCTGGGCGATGAAGGTTTCCGACAGGCGCGGATAGCCCTTCAGCACCACGACGATCTTGCGGCGATCCATGCCGGTCACGCCTTCACGATCGAAAGATGCTCGTGGCTGCGCCGATCCAGCATGTCGCCGACGAGGCGGGAAATATTGGCGAGGCCCTCAAGCCGCATATTGCCGCCGCATTGCGAGGGTCTGCGGCGGGAAGGCAGCGCATGCAGCGCGGCGGCGAGCCGCTTCGGGTCGCCGGCCTCATCCGGCAGCAGCATGTCGACAAGCCCCAGCTCGGAGGCGCGGCGGGCGCGGATCAGCTGCTCCTCGCGCGGCACGACGCGCGGCACGATCAGCGCCGGCTTGTCGAAGGAGAGGATCTCGCAATAGGTGTTGTAGCCACCCATGGCGACGACGCCGCTGGCGCCGGCAATCAGCTCTTCCATGCGGTTGTCGAAGTCGATCACTTCGAGATGCCCGGTGCTGTTGCATTTTTCCAGGAGCTCGTGACGCTGGCGGGCCGGCATGTAGGGGCCGAGCACGACGAGGCCTGGATGGTTGAGCGTCGGATCGGCGCGGTAGGCGTCGACGACGTTGTCCACCAGATCGGCACCATCGCCGCCGCCGCCGGTGGTGATCAGCAGGTAGTCGCCCTTCGGCTTGTGTTCGGAACTGACATCGAGCGAGACGCTGCGCTGCAGGAAGCCCAGGAACTCCATGCGCGCCCGCACCTGCGCCGGCACGTCGATGCCGGTCAGGGGATCGTAGAAGTCCGGCGGGCCATAGACCCAGATGGAATCGTAGAACTGGCCGATCTTGCGCATCACGTCGTTGCGCTGCCACTCGGCTTCGAGCAGATGCGGCGCGTCCATGACCTCGCGCAGGCCAAGAACGGTCGTCGTGCCCTGGCTGCGCAGATAAGCGAGCGTTTCCTCCACCTCGCCGCGCAGGCCCATCGGCTCCTTGTCGACGATGAAGAGGTCCGGCTGGAAGGTTTCGGCCGTGTGGCGGATGATCGAGCGGCGCATCTTCAGCGTTTCCTGAAGATCGATATGCGCGTCCATCGACGTATACTCGCCGTTGCGCAGCTTGATGACGCTGGGGATCTTCACGAAGTCCACCCGCGCCCGATAATCGAAGGCGCCGGCGATGGTGGCGCCCGAGATGATCAGCACATGCAGGCCCCGGTAATCCTCGACCAGCGAATGGGCGATGGTGCGGCAGCGGCGCAAATGTCCGAGGCCAAACGTGTCATGGCTGTACATGAGCACGCGGGCATTCTCGATCCGGCGGCTCATCACATGGCCTCTCCCGACACGTCCGACCCGAAAACAGTTCCAACTTGCGGCCGCCTCAAGGCATCCACCTCATTTGTAAGGGTCGGCGGCATCTCGCAATCCATCGCCCAGGAAATTGAAGGCAAGGATGACCAAGATCACCGGAATGGTCGGGTAGAGCAGCCAGGGATAGAATGCAATGGTGCTTACGCTTCGCGCTTCTGTAAGCAGGATACCCCAGCTGGTGATCGGCGGGCGTAAGCCGAGGCCGAGAAACGACAGGGCGGTTTCGCCGAGGATCATGCCGGGGATCGACATGGTGGCGGTGGCGATCAGATGCGACATGAAGCCGGGCACGAGATGCCGGCCGATGATGCGGCTGGTGCGTGCACCCATCAGCTGCGCCGCCAGCACATAATCCTCCTCGCGCAGCGCCAGCAGCTTGGAGCGCACCGCACGGGCGAGCCCGGTCCAGTCGAGCAGGCCGAGGATGAGCGTGATGCCGACATAGATCAGCAGCGGGCTCCAGGTGACCGGCATGATGGCGGCGAGCGCCATCCACAGGGGAATGCTCGGGATCGACTGCAGGACTTCGATGACGCGCTGCACGACGAGATCGAAGATGCCGCCCTTGTAGCCGGCCAGGCCGCCGATGACGATGCCGAGCAGGAAGCTGACGGAGACGCCGAGCAGGCCGATGGTGAGCGAGATGCGCGCGCCGTAGAGGATGCGCGACAGCACGTCACGCCCCAGCCGGTCGCTGCCGAGCAGGAAGAGTTCGCCCCCCTCGGCCGGGCAGACCAGGTGAAGGCGCGCCTCGACAAGGCCCCAGAAGCGATAGGGATCGCCCGAACAGAAGAAGCGCAGCTTCTCCACCCGGTTCGGATCGTCCGTATAGACGCGCCGCAGCGTGTCCATGTCGAGCGTCATCGACCGGCCGTAGACGAAGGGACCGACGAAGCTGCCCTTGTCGAACAGATGGATGCGTTGCGGCGGAGCGTGGATGTAGTCCACATTGCGCGTATGCAGATTGTAGGGCGCCAGGAATTCGACGACCACGATCATCGCATAGGCGGCGGCCAGGAAGATCAGCGAGATCAGCGCCAGCCGGTGGCGCTTGAACTTCCACCACATCAGGCGAAGCTGCGAGGCCTCGTAGACGGCGGCCTGCTTCTCGCTCATCGCCTCCACCGACATGGGGTCGAAGGGCGCGGTGGAGACATAATGCGGCAGCGGTGCGCCGGCCGGGGGGAGGGACAGCGTCACTTGCGCGCGCCTCCCTGCAGGCGGATACGCGGATCGAGCAGCGCCAGCGCAATATCGGAAACGAGCACGCCGATGACCGTGAGGAAGGCGAGGAACATCAGGAACGAGCCGGCGAGATACATGTCCTGGCTCTGCAGCGCCTTGATCAGCATGGGGCCCGTGGTCTCCAGCGAGAGGACGATGGCGGTGATTTCCGCGCCGGAGATGATGGCGGGCAGGATGGAGCCGATGTCGGAGATGAAGAAGTTGAGCGCCATGCGCAGCGGATATTTGACCAGCGCCCGGAAGGGATGGAGCCCCTTGGCCCGTGCCGTCACCACATATTGCTTCTGCAGCTCGTCGAGCAGGTTGGCCCTCAGCCGCCGGATCATGCCGGCCGTTCCCGCCGTGCCGATGATGATGACCGGGATCCACAGATGCTCGAGGATGGAAGTGAACTTCTCCCAGCTCATCGGCTGGGAGAGATATTTCTGGTCCATCAGGTGGCCGATCGAGGTGCCGAACCAGATGTTGGCGAAATACATCAGGATCAGCGCGAAGAGGAAGTTCGGGATTGCGATGCCGAGCAGGCCGAGAAAGGTCAGTCCGTAATCCCCCCAGCTATATTGATGGGTGGCTGAATAGATGCCGATCGGGAAGGCGATCAGCCAGGTGAAGAGAATGGTGACGAAGGAGACCAGAACCGTCAGCCACAATCGGTCGCCGACCACGTCGGAGACCGGCAGCTGATATTCGAAGGAATAGCCGAAGTCGCCATGCAGCATGCCGGCGACCCAGTGGAAATAGCGCAGGAGCGGCGGGCGGTCGAAGCCGTATTCGGCCTTGAGCGCCTCGATCTCGGCCATGTCGACCCCTTCGCCCTGCGCCCGCAGCTCCGAGACATAGCTCTCGAAATAATCGCCGGGCGGCAGCTCGATGATCGTGAAGACCAGGGCCGAGATGATGATGAGCGTCGGGATCATGGCGCCGATGCGCCAGAGAATGTAGCGCAGCATGGGTCAGCTCACCTTGTCGCCGTACCAGAACGTATCCGGCAGGTAGACCCCGAGATAGCAGGTGGGTTCGAAGCCATAGAGGCCCTCATCGGGCACATTGTTGAGCTTCGAGGAATGCAGGATCGGCTGCAGGGTGGAATTGACCATGCCGATCGAGAAGACCTGGTCGGTGTAGAGCGCCAGCATCTCGTGCCAGATGCGGGTGCGCTCGGCGATGGCGCCGGACGTCTTCCACTCCTTCAGCAGATCCACCAGCCGCTGCGCTTCGGGCAGTTCCGGCGGATGGCCGAGCTGGCCGAGTGAGAGGTAGTGCATGCCCCAGACCGGCCATTGCAGCTGGCTGTCGGTGCTCGGCGCCAGCTGGCCCGGGTTCATGTCCGCGGTCGGCACGCCATTGTCGAGGCCGAGCCACATGGACATCATGATCTCGCCGCCCATGGTGCGGTTGCGGAACACCTCGCGCTGCGAGGTCTTGATGAACAGCGGAATGCCGATCTTCGCCCAATGGTCGGTGATGAGTTCCAGCACGTCCGTTTCAAGCGTGCTCTCGCCGGCCGTCTCGACCACGATGCGCGCCACGCGTCCGTCCGGCAGCAGGCGCATGTCGTCGCTGTCGCGTTCCGTCAGGCCCAGTTCGTCGAGCAGGCGGTTTGCCTGGTCAGGGTCGAAGGCGGACCAGGCGGCGGCATAGTCCGGCTTGAAGAGCTGGCTTTCGGGCAGCACCGTGTCGGCGCTCTCGCGGCCAAGGCCGTAGAAGGCCACCATGTTGATCTCGCGCCGGTTGATCGCCAGCGACAGCGCACGGCGGAAACGGACGTCGCGCAGCAGCTTGACCCAGACGGGATCGGCATAATTCAGGTTGGGCAGCAGCGAGACGCGGGATCCCTGCGTCCGCTTCCACAGCGAAACCTTGACCGGGTAGCGCTTCTCGGAATCCTTCAGGAAGGCATAGTCGATGAAATCGACGCCATGCGACTGCAGGTCGGCTTCGCCGGCGCCGGTCTTGGCGGCGATGATCGAGGAGGAGGAGACGTTGAGCACGTAACGGTCGACGTAGGGCAGCTGCATGCCGCGCTCGTCGACGCGATGGAAATAGGGGTTGCGATCGAAGACGAACTGGTCGGCCGGCAGCGGCGTCGTGTTGCGCCAGGGATCGAGCGTCGGCAGGTCCGGATTCTCCGGTCGGTACTGGCGCGACATCTTGATGTGCAGATCCGCCCATTTCTTGGCGCGGTTCTTCTTCATCAGCGCCTTCAGCGCATCCCCCTCCTGATACTTCTTGTGGAACTGCTTCATATAGGCAGCCGGAAGCAGAAGGATCAGCGGAGAGGCGGCGGCGAGATTGGGCAGGAAGTCCGGGTTCGGCGCATCCCAGGAATAGCGCACCGTCCGTTCATCGATCACCTCGAAGCGCGGCGGCTTGCCGTCGGCCAGCAGTTCGCGCTGCACGCCGCCCTTGCGCAGGTCGTCGTTGAGAACGACATCTTCCCAGGTATAGCGGAAGTCTTCCGAGGTCAGCGGACTGCCGTCGGACCAGCGATGCCCCTCGCGGATGACGAAGGTGAAGATGCGGTCGCCTTCGACATCGCAGCGCTCGAGAATGTCGGGTGTGAAGGTCAGCTCCGGCGTGTACCCGACCAGGCGGGCATAGCCGTTGATGAACATCAGCCGGATGTCCTTCTGGCTGCCGATGATCATCCGCACCGTTCCGCCATAGGTGCCGGGCGTGCGGCCCATGGCGGACAGGTTGATGACGCGCGGCGTCTTCGGCAGGCGCTCGGCCATGGGCGGCAGCGTGCCGGCCTTGATCTGTTCGAGCAGCATTCCCGACTCCTCCGCCCCCGCTGCGCGGCCGGGCCGGGGCAGGAGAGCAGGGGACAGGGCGGCGGCGCCGAGAAGCGCCAGCGTGGTGCGGCGCGTGATCATGGCTGCAGCTCCCGGATATCGGCATTGCGGTTGGCAAGAACCCAGTGGCCATCGGCGATATTGGCAGGCGCCAACGTTGCCGGGTCGCCGTCACCGGGCAGGAACGCACCGTTCCAGCGCGTCTTATCGGCGGCGCCACCGGCCCGAAGCGCCGCGAAGTCGAGCGGCCGGTCGAGATCGGGGAAGGGGACGGCGGCCAGCAGGGCCTTGGTATAGGGATGAACCGGCGCGCGCATCAGGCTTTCGCGCGGCGCAAGCTCGACGATCCGCCCCGCGCACATGACGGCGATCCGGTCGGCCATGTAATCGACGACGGCGAGGTTGTGGGAAATGAACAGATAGGTCAGCCCGAGCTCGGCCTGCAGATCCTTCAGCAGGTTGAGGATCTGCGCCTGGACCGAGACGTCGAGCGCTGAGACCGGCTCGTCGCAGATCAGGAGGTCGGGACCGAGTGCCAGTGCCCGCGCAATGCCGATACGCTGGCGTTGGCCGCCGGAAAAGGAGTGCGGGTAGCGGTTCAGGTGCTGGGCGTTGAGGCCGATCGCCTTCAACAGCGCCTTGACCTTCAGCTTGCGCATGGCCGGGTCGCCGCGGTCGTGGATCTCCAGCGGCTCGCTCAGAATGTTCTGAACGGTCATGCGCGGCGAAAGCGAGGAGACCGGATCCTGGAACACCATCTGCATGCGGGTGCGCAGATCGTCGAGCGTCTTGCCCTTGGCGTGCAGAACATCGATCGGCCCGGCCGTGCTGTTGAGCATCACCGAGCCGCTGTCGGGCGTGACCGCCCGCATCAGGATCTTGCTGACGGTGGTCTTGCCGCAGCCGCTTTCGCCGACAAGGCCCAGACACTCACCGCGGCGAATGTCGAAGCTGACATCGTCCACTGCCTTGTGCAGGCTCGCCTCGCCCTTCCGCCACCAGCCGCCCTTGCGGGAGGAGAAGGTCTTGCCGATGTGGCGGACGGAGAGAATGACATCCGAAGCCGGATCGGGCAGTCCATCGGCGGCAAGGCGCTGCGGCGGGCGCGGCGCGGCCGGCACAGGCTTGTCCTTGCGCTTGGATACCAGCGTCTCGACATCGACCGGCACATCCCGCAGCGCCTTCAGCCGCTGCCCCGGCTTCATGTCGAAATGCGGCACCGCCTTCATCAGGCCCTTGAGATAGGGATGGCTCGGCCTGCGGAAGATCGCCTCGACCGGACCCGCTTCCATGATCTCGCCGTGATAGACCACCACCACCTCGTCGGCCATGTTGGCGACGACGCCGAGATCGTGGGTGATAAGCAGCATCGCCATGTTGAAGCGCGACTGCAGGTCCTTCAACAGCTGCAGGATCTGCGCCTGAATGGTGACGTCGAGCGCCGTGGTCGGCTCGTCGGCAATCAGCAGCGAGGGATTGCACACCAGCGCCATGGCGATCATGGCGCGCTGGCGCATGCCGCCCGAAAGCTCGAACGGATACATGTCGTAGGCGCGCTTGGGGTTCGGGAAACCGACAAGACCCAGCATCTCCTCGGTGCGGGCGCGGCGCTCGTCCTTGGTCATGTCGCGGTGGATCTTCAAGGATTCGCTGATCTGGTTGCCGACCGTGTGCAGGGCCGAGAGCGAGGTCATCGGCTCCTGGAAGATCATGCCGATCCGGTTGCCGCGGACCTCCCGCATCTGCGCGCCTTCCGGCTGAAGCGCTGCCAGATCGAGCGGTCCATTCTTCAACTTCGGATCGTTGAACAGGATGCGGCCGGAGGATTGGGCGGTCTTCGGCAGAATGCCCATGACCGCCTGGCTGATCACCGATTTGCCGGAGCCGGATTCGCCGACAAGCGCCGTCACCTTGCCGGGCAAGACACGCAGGCTCGCACCACGCACGGCCTCGATCCGTCCACCGAAGATCGAGAACGAAACGCTCAGCTCCTCGATCCGCAGCAGGTCAGTGCCTGATGTCATGCCTGCCATTCCCCGTCTACCGGCGCTTCGTAAGCGCCGTCGCAGGCATTTCCGCCCGGTTTTTTGGAAAAGACTATCGTAGCGCGCCAAGCCTGTCCATGACCTGCGTTAGCGAGCGACAACGGTCCGCAGGCTGCACCCTATCGGCCGGATGTATCGGATTTTTGAACTGACCGTCGCGCGGTCAAAAAACCGTTACTGCAACAGTTTGTTCCAGAGGTCGCGGGGGCGCTGGCTGTTGTTGCGGTAGAGCAGCATGACCTGCTCGGCCTCCGAACGTTTCTCGAGCGCCCGGTGGCGCAGCGCTTCGGCATTGCCGAGCTTCAGCTGGGCGGCATGCGGGGTCAGGATCGTCACCTTCTGGCGCACGCCGCGCAGGCGCTCGTCGCCGAGCGTCGTCCATTCGCCGCCGGCATAGGTGGAGAAGGCCTGGCTCGCCACCACCGGTGTGTCGTGCTTCTTCGTCAGCTCCTGCAGACGCTGCACCTCGTTCACCGCGGCGCCGAAGGCGGAAAAGGTCAGTCGGTCGCGCAAGCCGACATTGCCGAACATGACATTGCCGACATGCAGTCCGATGCCGTAGCCGATGGGACCCAGTTGCTTGCCGGCCCGCTCCCCGTTCAGCTCGTCCATGCGGGCCACCGCCTGGCGGACGGCGGCCATTGCCGACATGGCCGCCACCTGAGAGGGCTCGCGGTGCCGCCCGCAGGGGAAGACGGCCAGGAAACCATCGCCCATGAAGCTCAGGATTTCGCCGCCATTGCGGTTGAAGGGCACGGCGATCGCATCGAAGAAGTGGTTGAGCGTGTCGATATAGGCCTGCCGGCCTTCCTTCTCGGCCAGCATGGTCGAATTGCGCATGTCGGCCATGACGAGCATGGCGCGGATCGTCTCGCCGTCGCCGCGGCGGATCTGGCCGGACAGGACGCGCTTGCCGGCATTGCCGCCGAGATAGGTGGTCAGCATATTGTCGGCCAGCTTGCCGAGCACGGCCATCTTGGCCGCGACAGCGAGGCTGCTTTGCACCCGCAGCAGCGCCTCGATCACCTCGTCGCTGAACCCTTCCGGCAGGTCGGTCGCCCAGGAGCCGACCATGCCCTGCCCGGAGGCGCCACCGAAGGGCTGCATGAAGGCGATGTAGTCGGTAATCCCGTCGGCCTTCAGATCCTCGAAGATCGGGAACTCGGCGGGCTGGCTGGGGTCGATCCGGCGGCGCAGATGTTCGAGATTGTTGCTGAGCAGGTAGTAGTACGGGCTGCGCAGGAAACGGTCCGTGTTGCCCTCGCTCTCGTCGGCGCGGAATCCCTCCACCGTCACGCCCTTGCCGCGCAGCCAGGTGAAGCCCAGCGCATCATAGAGCGGATGCAGCATGGCGAAGCTCAAATGCACGCGCGCCAAAGGCAGGCCGGACGCCGCCAGGCGTTCGCAAAAACCGGTGACGATGGTCTCCAGTGGCTCGTCGCTCAAGGCGGCCTGTTTCAGCCAGAGCGAGACGCGGTCCAGCAAGTGCGAGGAGACGCGGCTTCCCGCGGCCGGAAGAGATGGATGTTTCATGATCTGCGCCCTTGTTGCCCCGCCTCCCGGCTCCGGAGGGTGCGCCCTGCCCGGGCGCCGGCTCCGGCACGTTGCGCGACAGCGCGGCCGCGGCGCAACGTCACGACGATATAGGATGGCGCCGGAAGGGAAACCAGAATTGAACGCAAGAAAAGATGAGGGCCCATTCTACCGCACCTGTCGCAATGCTCGGCCCGCTTGACAGAGCCGCGCCAAGCTCGCATCAGCCGAAGGAAAGCGGTTTTTGACGAGAGGCGCGCAGCGCCGCCGCCCGACCATGCGAGGCTCGCTGTGACCCGGACCAAACCATCTTCTTCCCCTGCTGTCGCCGGCGAAAGCCATGCCGCGCTGATGGCGGCGATCGCCGAGCGAAGCGCCCGGGTGGGCGTCATCGGGCTCGGCTATGTCGGCCTGCCGCTCGCCATCACAGTCGCACGCAGCGGCTTTTCCGTGCTGGGTTTCGACATCGATCCCGCCAAGATCGAAGCGGTGGCGGCCGGGACTTCCTATATCGAGGCAGTCGGCGATGCTGAGCTCGTCGGCGAGCGCGATGCCGGACGGTTTGCCGCCACCTGCGATTTCAACCGGCTCGGCGAGGTGGAGATCATCGTCATCTGCGTGCCGACGCCATTGACCAAGCATCGGGATCCGGACCTCACCTATATCGTCCGCACCTGCCGCGAGATCGTCACCCGGCTGAAGCCCGGCCGGCTCGTGGTGCTGGAATCGACCACCTATCCCGGCACGACGCATGAGGTGATGCGGCCGATCCTGGAGGAGGGCGGGCTGGTTTCAGGGCGCGATCTCTTCCTGGCCTTTTCGCCGGAACGCGAGGACCCGGGCAACCGCGATTTCCGCACCGCCAGCATCCCGAAGATCGTCGCCGGCGAGGATGAGGCGGCCGGCGCGGCCGCGGCTGCCTTCTATGGGGCCGTCGTCGAACGGGTGGTGCCAGTCTCCTCCACCGCCACGGCCGAGGCGGTGAAGCTGACCGAAAATGTCTTCCGCGCCGTCAACATCGCCCTCGTCAACGAGCTGAAGGTGGTGTTCGACGCGATGGGCATCGATGTCTGGGAGGTGATCGACGCTGCCAAGACCAAGCCGTTCGGCTACATGCCCTTCTATCCCGGCCCCGGGCTCGGCGGTCACTGCATCCCGATCGACCCTTTCTACCTCACCTGGAAGTCGCGCGAGTTCGAGCTGCCGACCCGTTTCATCGAGCTGGCAGGGGAGATCAACTCGGCCATGCCGCGCCACGTGGTGGCCCGGCTCGCCGAAGCACTGGATATCCATTGCGGCAAGGCGCTGAGCCGGTCGCGCATCCTCGTGGTCGGCCTCGCCTACAAGAAGAACGTGCCGGATATCCGCGAAAGCCCGTCCTTGAAGCTCATCGAGCTGATCGAGGAGCGGGGTGGGCAGGCCAGTTTCCACGACCCGCATGTGCCGGAAATCCCGCGCACCCGGGAATATATGGCGCTCAAAGGCCGGCGCTCGGTGCCGCTGACGGTGGAGATGCTGGCTGGCTTCGATGCCGTGCTGATCGCCACCGACCATGACGATGTCGATTATGCCGTGCTCGCCCACGCCGTGCCGCTGGTGCTGGACACACGCAATGCCATGGCCCGGCGCGCCATCACCGGCGGCTTGATCGTCAAGGCGTGAGCGCGGCAGGCCGCTCGGCTTTCAACAGGCTGGCGGCACGGGCATAGCCGCCATCCGCACCGTCGATGAAGTGCATGTGGTCCCGGGCAAGCGCTGTCGGCACGATACAGGTCATCAGCGCCGCATCCTGCACATGCAGGCCGTAGCGGCAGATGCCCGCTTCCGCCGCGGCCTCCAGCCGGGCCTCGATTGCGGCGCGCCGGGCGGCGTCGACATCAATCGTCATCTTCAGCCCGTCGTCGAATTTGCGGAAATCGGAATTGTTGGCGATATCCTGCCGGTAGCGGCGCGGATCGAAGCGGCCAAGCGTCGTCTGCGTGGCGGAGAGAAGGATGGTGAGCCCCGCCTGCAGATAGGCGCTCGCCCGCTGCCGGATGCGCTTGCCCTGCGGCGCGATCCGCCCCTCGATGTTCAGCCCCTTGACGGACAGGGTCATCGGCGGCCCGTCGACCGGAATCGGATGGCCACCGCGATCCTCCTGTGCAGCCAGCGCGATGATGTCGCCGATCAAAGCCTGGAAGGCCTGAGGGTCCACGCCCGCGACCGGCACGGCGATGATGGAGACGACGGCGCCATGGCGCGCCTGGATCGGGCTCCAGCGGCAGGAAAGACCGGTCAGGTCGGGCGTGGTGCCCTGTGCGGCGCGCGGAACCCGGTAGAGGCCGGCCTTCATCTGGGCCTCCGCCCAGGCGCCGCCGCCGCCGGTGAACATGGCGTAGGAGACCTCGCTGCTGGCGCGGAACCGGGCGATGCGCACATCGAACCCTGCCTCCCGCACATCGGCAACGGGAATGAGGGCCGCGCGCAGATCAAGGCCGAGCGTGGCCTCGACATGGGTCTGCACGGCCGCCAGCGCCGCGCGCGCTGCGGCAAGGCCGGAGGGCGGCAAGGCCAGCATGGCGCCGTCGCCGGAAAAGACGAAGGGGATCTCGTAATCGCCGACCGCATTCAAGACCGCCGAAATGACGCTCGCGCCGGCCATGTTGACCGATTTGTAGCGCCCCTCGGCAATCGCCCCGGTCGAATCCACGATATCGGCCGTGGCGAGCCACCAGTCCTGCGGTAGCGCACGGTAGTTTTCCGCTTCCGCAACGCCCTCGAAGGCGGTGAAGAGCGGCAGCGTGCGGAAGAACGGATCGGAGCTTGGAGCCGGCATGGTTTGAGCTTTAGCACGAACCGTTCGGCCCGGCGATCCGTCAGGCGCAGCGGACACGCATGTTTGAGAAAGGGCCGCTGTTCGCACCGGCACCGGCGCGCTAGATGGAGGGATGTTTCGTTCTTACTTCAGGAAACGCCGACCCTCATGAGCCGCCTCGACAGCTTCATCGCCCGCGTCCTCGCCCAGCGCATCATTCTCGACCATGTGCGCGAGGATCTCGACATTCCGGTTGAAGGAGCCGTGCTGGAAGTCGGGCTTGGCAATGGCCGCACCTACGACCATCTGCGCGAAACATTCACCGGACGCCGGATCATTGCCTTCGATCGCGCGGTCGGCTCGCATCCGGCCTCCACCCCGGCGCCGGAGGACCTTGTGCTGGGCGAGATCGCCGAAACCCTGCCGCGCTTTGCCGGCTCTGCCGCGGCCTTCGCCCATGCCGATATCGGCACGGCCTACAGGGACGTCGACGAGCGGACCAAGAGCTGGCTGCCGGGTGCGCTCGCCGCGGCCCTTGCATCCGGCGGCATCGCCGCAAGCGGCCTGCCGCTCGACCACCCCGAGCTCAAGCCGCTGCCGGTGCCGGACGGCGTCGATCCCGACCGCTATTTCCTTTACCGGCGCACATAAGCGGGCACTGCCCGCCTCAGGGCAGCAGGAGCAGGTCGAACTGCGGCAGGTCGAGCGGCAGCTCGCTCACCCGCATCGGCTCCAGCCGGTCCTCGTGAAACAGGATGCAGCGCTCATAGGCGCGGGCGAGTGTGGCCGCAAAGCTGCGGGTGCCCTCAACGCCGTAGAAGACCGGCGAGAATTCGAGATAGAAGGGGGTGCGTCGGTCGAGCAGCGGCTGCATGGCGCGCACGGCCACCGGCTCATAGCCCTCGATGTCCATCCAGATCAGATCGATCTCCTGCGGCGCGATCGCGAGATCGGCGAGGATGGCGCCGACCGGGCGCACCGGCACCGTGATGCGCGTCTGCCGGTCGGGCTTGATGCCCTGGGCGGAGGCCGGCAGGGCGCTGCTCTTGCCATGGTTGTCGCGGTGCTGGAAGAAGTCGATCGTCCCTTCGCTCTCGCCCGCCGCGCAGCGTACGGGCAGGATCCGGCCGGTAAGCCCGTTATCGACAATATTGCGCTCCAGGAGGTCGGCATTGCGCGGATCCGGCTCGATGCTGACGACGCGCTTGAAGTGGCCGCTCAACGCGAAATAAAGGCTCTGCGTGCCGATATTGGCGCCGATCTCGAGCAGCGTTCCTTCGGTCGGCAGCAGGCCTTCCCTGGCCAGCACGGCGATCAGGCGGTCGACATGGTCGCGCTCGAACTGGCCCTTCCGGTAGATCTTGCGGCCGATATAATCGTGCGGCGAGAAGGTCATGACATGGTCGCCGCAATCGGCGGTCATGCTCAGCACCTTGGGGCTGATGCACTGGACCAGCAATTCGCGGCCATAGCGCGTGGCGAAGAAGCGCCGCGCCAGGCGGTTGCGCAGCTTGCGCCGTTCCCGGCGCCATCGGGTCAGAAGCGGCGTCACCAAGCCTTCGTCCTCTTCATGCGGGTTGTTCGCCTTACATCATAGGCAAAGCCAAAAAGACAGGCTTGCGAAAAATCCGCCTTAACCAAATCGCGGCGAACAGCAGCGAATTCCTGAGCATTTGCGCATCTGGCGACAGAATGTTCATTTCTCTGCGGAACCATTTCATAGGGCTGGCGTTGCGACGGACCTTCCTCTCATCCGATTGCCGACGGCGAGCGGGGTGAGAGACGGGAAAGAGGGGTCAGTGGGCTTGCCGCAGATAGGTTTGAAAGCGCTTTCCGGCATCGTGCTGGCAAGGCTCCTGAAAAGTCGGACGTTTGGTGATGAGTTGTAGAATTATGGTGGTGGAAGACGAGATCTTCGTGGCCACCGAGATCGAATACATCGTTGAAGAGCTTGGCCACCAGCCGGTCGGCATCGCCGCCGACACCGCGTCGGCCTTCACCCTTGCCCCCCATGCCGACATCGCCCTTGTCGATCTGAACCTGAAGGATGGCGCGACCGGCCGCGAGATCGGCCGCCGGCTCGCTGCCCAGCACGGCCTCACCGTCCTCTACATGACCGCCAACCCCTCCCAGCTCGGCGACGGCGTTCCCGGCACGCTGGGCGTGCTTCCGAAGCCGGTTGCCGAAGACGAGCTGAAGGACGCCGTCCGCTTCACCGTCGCCCACCGCATGACCCAAGACGGCATCGCCCCCCGGCGCCTGCGGACGTTCTAAGGCGGCGCGCGCCGAGACACGCGATCTTCCAGCTTTCAAACGGTTACACCTGCACCCCCGGCCGCCCCAAACGGCCGCTGCGGGCGAGGGCGGCGAGGGGGAGGCGGATGTCGGCGCGCAGGCCGTCCGGTTCCCAGCTCTTGGCGATGGTGCCGCCGAGCTGGCCTTCGGTGCTGATCGAGATCAGCCGCGAGCCGAAGCCTTCCTTCAACGGAGCTGCGACCAGGGCCTCAGGCGCCTCTTCCTTCCAGACGAGATGATAGACATCCTGGTCGATTCGCCCGATCAGCCGCACATGGCCGCCTGCTCCCGACAGCGCGCCATATTTGGCGGCATTGGTGCCGAATTCGTGGAGGATGAGAGCCAGCGGGGTGGCGGCGGAATCGGCGATCGGCGCATTGTCGCCCTCCATCCGGATCGCGTCCGAGCCGTGTTCGCCCGTATAGGGTTCGAGCAGCCGCTGGGCGAGGCCGAAGAAGGTCGTCTCGCCGGTGCTCTGGCGTGACGCGTCGCTGTGCGGGCGGATGAAATCATGGGCCCGGCCCATGGCATCGATCCGCCGGCGCAATTCGTCGGCAAAGGCGCGCGCCGCCGGCTGGGCGCGGGCGGACAGGCTGATGATGCCGCTCAAAACCGAGAAGATGTTCTTGATCCGGTGGCTGAGCTCATGGGCCACGACCTCCCGCTCGGCCTGCACCATCTTCGCATCGTGGATATCGGTGCAGGTGCCATACCAGCGGACGATCGCGCCGTTTGCATCGCGGATCGGCAGAGCGCGGCCGAGAACCCAGCGATAGGTGCCGCTGTGATGGCGCAGCCGATACTCGATCTGGTAGGGTTCACCGGTCGAAAGGCTCGCGCGCCAGGCCGCCCAGGCCCGCTCCTGGTCTTCCGGATGAAACATGCCGTTCCAGGCCTCGCCGTCGGTGGAGCCGGACGGCATGCCGGTGAACTCGTACCAGCGGGCATTGTAGTAATCATGGAAGCCGTCCGGTCGGGTAGACCAGACCATTTGCGGCATGGCGTCGGCCAGCGTTCGGAAGCCGGCCTCCGCACGCGCATGGGCCTCGCCCGCCTCCTTCTGCACGGTGATGTCCACCGCAACGCCCGGAAAGCGCACGCAGCGCCCGTCAACCAGCAGCGGCCGTCCCTCGGCCAGCACCCAGCGCACGGACCCGTCCGGCTGGATCAGCCGGTATTCCTGGGAAAAGGCATCGCCGGTGCGCATGGCATGGTCCATGGCTTCGGCGAGCGGCTCACCGTCATCGGGATGGACGGCGGCGATGAAGGCGGCAATCGGCGCGCCCTCTGCGGCTGCCCCCGGATCGACGCCGTAAAGCGACGCGAACTTTTCGTCGGAAAACACCTTGTCGGAAAGCACGTCCCAGTCCCAGGTGCCGACGATGCCCGAGGCCTGCAGCGCCAGCGCCAGCTTCTCGCGGTTGCGGGCCAGCGCCGCTTCCGCCTTCACCACCGTCGTCACCTCCACCACCACGGCGAAGACGGCCAGAACCTCGCCGGTCTGCGCAGCAACGGGGCTGTAATCGAGATCGAACCAGACATCCTCCGGCGCACCATTGCGATGCAGGACCATCGGCTGACGGGTAAAGGAGCGCGTTTCGCCGGAAAGAACGGCGGTGATCACCGCATCGTTGAAGTCGGCAACCTCCGGCCAGGCGCGGGCGACCGGCTGCCCGTAGCAGCCAGGGTGCCGGCCGCCGGCAATGGCGGCATAGCCGTCATTGTAGACGAGCACGCCGTCCCTTCCGCAAAGCAGCACCATCGGTACCGGCGAAGCCAGAATCATGCGCGCGGTGGCTTTGAGCGTTTCCGGCCAGGCGTCGTAAGGGCCGAGTGTCGTCTCCTCCCACCGCGTCGTCACGAGCAGATCCGCCGCACGCGCGGAGAGAGGAGCTGGGCTGTCGATGCTGGGCGTCATGGGTGATGAAGATCCTCGCGCGAAGAGGCGCAGGGCCAATTATATAGACCATCGACGGGCAAAGTCAGTCTTTCACGACCAAATCCGCATGCGAAAAACGGCGCGAACGGATTTTTCTTTACCCCCGGAAACGAAGAAAAATGTTCTCTAGTAAATCACTGGGAAATAAAGAATCCTGCAGCGGAACTGGCGGCCACAACGTCCGTTGATACGAACCGATGGAGGAGATCCGCTGATGAAGACCGTCACCTTTTCCACGCCTGCCCCTCTCCATGCCGCCGACCGCAAGACACTGTCAAGCGTGACCCTGCCGGCCTGTGCCCGCGTCGTGGCCCTGGTCTCCGCCTTCGGCTTCGTTGCCGCCTGCGTCTGCGGCGCGATCTGAGGCGAAAGCCCGGCGTCGAGAGCGTCCATGGCGATCACCGGATCGCCGAACCGATCCCGTTTCGGCGCGAGACCCTTAAATGCCCGGCAGTTCGAAGCGACCCAGCCGCTCGGTCAGGAGGCCGATCGTCGCGCTGTCGGCATTGGCAAAGGCCAGGCGGAGATAGGGCTCCTGCGCCTCTCCGAAGAATTCGCCCGGAAGCGACACGACGCCCGCCAGCGCGGCGAGCTTCCCGGCAACGAACTCGGCACTGATATCCGGATAGGGATGGCGGACATAGGCGAAATAGGCGCCCATGGCCTTGATGTCCCACGCGGCAAGGCTCGAGAAGGCTTTCCTCAGCGCGTCCGCGCGCTTAACGATCTCGCGGCGATTGGCGTTGCGCCAGTCGGCGAGCGCCGGGATCGCCTTGGCGACAGCGATCTGCGCCGGGCGCGGTGCGCAGATCTGCAGATTGTCCATGACCTTCGCCACCTGCTGGATCAATGGAACGCCACCGGTAATCGCACCCAGCCGATGGCCGGGAATGCAGTAGGATTTCGAGAAGCTGTAGAGGCTGACGAGAAAGTTTTGCCAGTTCTCCTCGGCGAAGAGATCGTGCGGCGCGCTTTCGTCGGCCAGGAAGTCGCGATAGGTCTCGTCGAGGATCAGCCAGATGCCCTTGTCCCGGCAGAGCGCGCCGATTTCGGTAAGCAGCGCCTTGGGATAGACCGCGCCGGTCGGGTTGTTCGGCGAAACCAGGGCCAGCGCGCGGACATCGCGATGCAAGGAGGCCGCGATCGCCTCGACGTCGGGCAGGAAGCCGGCCGCCGCGTCGCAGGGCACAAGCTCCGTCTCGATGCCGAGCATGGCGAGCGAGGTTTCGTGGTTGAAATAATGCGGGTTGGTCAGGAGCACGGTCTGGCCGGGTGCTACCAGGGCCAGAACGGTCGCGATGAAGGCCTGGTTGCAGCCGGCGGTGATGTGAATGTTGCGGCTGGAGAGCGGCGCAGCGTAGAGCGCCGACACATGCTCGGCATAGGCCTTGCGCAAGGCCGGTTCGCCCTCGATCGGCCCATAGCCGGCAAAGCGTGGCGAACCCGCCGCTTCGGAAAGCCAGCCGAGCAGGTCGGCATGCGGCGGATAGCCGGGGGCAGCCTGGCTGAGGTCGATCAGCGGTCCTTCGCCACCCTCGTACATCTTGGCCCAGGCCGCGACAGCCGGAATCGGCGGCGGTGTGAGGGCGGAGACGAGGGGGCTGAATTTCGGCATGGTCACTCCTTTGGCCGACGCATCGCCAGCCGGGTTCGACCTTGGAGTAGCCTTGCCGCGCGTCATTTTCCAGCCCCTCCGGCAGACCCGTCGTCGGCCATGCCGCTGAAAACAGGCATGTCAGAGGCAGGCCGCACAGGCGCGTGACCCGCGCCCCACCCGAACGAACGGACAAGGCTTCAAACCAGCGCTCACCCTGCTGCGTAACAAGGATCTCACACAGGGAGATCGTCATGAACAGAAACGCTTCCGCAGTCCTTGGCCTTGCCCTCTCGCTGGCGCTTGCCGCGCCTGCGGCCGCGGCGTCTGGCACCGCGCGCCCACCTGTCAAACCTTATGAAAAGACCGTGATGGAGCGGTATTTTGCCGGCACGTCGACCGCCAGCGGCACGTTCCGCGCCATCAATGGCCTGCGCCGCGATCTCGACATCCGCCTGCGCGGGACGGTCCGTCCGGATGGTCTGACCTTGAGGGAAGATATTCGCTACAAGGATGGCCAGTCCGAACGCAAGACCTGGCGCTTCACCCGCACGGGCCCAACCACCTATCGCGGCACGCGGGAAGATGTGATCGGCGACACGACCGTGCATGTGAAGGGCAACACGGCCCGGTTCACCTATCTGGTGGATCTCGATCCAGGCCCGAAACAATCGATCTACCGCTTCTACGACACGCTGGTCTTCGCCCCGGATGGTCGCAGCATGACCAATACGGCTACGGTGTGGAAGGCGATCTTTCCGGTGGCCCGCGTCAAGATCGACTTCCAAAAGTGACCCTGCGCCGTCAGGATGGGGCCGATTGACAACGGCCCGGACGGAAGGAGCGCAGATGGTGACGCTGGTTGGAATTTCGGGGAGCCTGCGCAAGGGCTCCTACAACACGGCGCTGCTGCGCGCCGCTCTCTCGCTTGCGCCGGAGGGCGTCACCTTCCGCGAGGCGACGATTGCCGGCATCCCGCTCTACAATGCCGACGAGGAGCGCAGCGGCGTTCCGGAACCCGTCAGTGAACTACGCGCCGCCATCGCGAACGCGGATGGCGTCATTCTCTTCACGCCGGAATACAACAACGCCATGCCAGGCGTGTTCAAGAACGCGATCGACTGGGCCAGTTCCTCCGGCAGCGGGGGAACCAAGGTGTTTGCCGGCAAGATCTTTGCGCTCGCGGGCGCCTCTCCGGGCCCCTTCGGCACGCTGCTCAGCCAGAATGCCTGGCTTCCCGTCTTCCGCACGCTCGGATCCGATCTCTGGGCCGGAAAGCGGCTGATGCTCCCAAAGGCCGCCGCCGCCTTCGATGCGGATGGGCAGATGATCGACGAGGAGGCCAAGGCCCGCCTCGCCACCTTCGTCGCGGCCTTTGTGGACTATGTGCGGGAGAGGACCAAGGGCTAAGCCCGTTCCCGCATGAGACGGGCAGGCAAAGCCAAGGCGACGACCTGTCCTCGGCTCGCGCACCTCAATCTGCCGGATCCAGCCCTTCAAGCCAGGTCTTGACCGCCGGGGCGTCGCCCGCGGTCAGGAGATGCCCGGCCTTCAGCGTGACGGCAGTCACGGATGCCTTTGCCTGGCGCAAGGCAGTTTCCAGTGCCGGGGCATAGTTGCGATAGGGGTCGGACTGGCCCTGCAGAAGCAGGACATCCGTTCCCGCGAGCGCCGCCTGCGGCACGCTGTCGAGCGGGTTCATGCTGCGCAGCAGGGCTGCCCGGCGGATGAGGCCTGGATGCAGGAAGAGCGTTGCCGCAATCAGGTTCGCACCGTTCGAGTAGCCGATGAAGGTGGTTCGGCCGGGGTCGATGCCATAGGCCTGCTCGGCGCCTTCCAGGAAGGCGACGAAGGCCTCCGATTCGGCGCGGATATCGGCCTGGTCGAAGGTGTAGGGTGTAAGACGGCGGTAGAAGCGGGGGATCCCTTCCTCCAGGCTGCGGCCCCGCAGCGCCAGCAGCAGCGCCTGCTCGTCCACGCGCCGGCCGAGCGGCAGCAGGCTCAGTTCGTTGGCGCCGCTGCCATGCAGCAGCACCAGGGTGCGGCCATCCTCATGCTCGGGCCGGTGCAGGCGGTGAATGAAGGGAAGGTCGCGAGCGACGATTCGCTCCTCGCCCGGCAGGCCGAACTGCGGCAGCACAACGGCTGCATCCTGCCGCTCCGCCTCGCTCTTGCCCGGCAGGAACAGCGTCTGCCCAAGGCGCTCCTCCGGCTCGTCGACGGTGAAGCCCGGCGCGTCGGTCGCGACCTCCAAGAGGGTGCGGCCCGGCTCGCGGACATAGAGGGAGAAGAAATAGCGCCGGTCATGGGCGGGTGTCGGCCCGGCCTTTTCGGCCTGCAGCCGTTCCTTCAAGGCCAGAACCGCTTCGCGCGAGGCTGCGCGGACGGCAATATGGTCGACGGTCCCTGTGCCGGGCGCGGCCTTCCAGAAGCCGGCGGCATCGCGCACGTCGATCGCATCCCCGACCGGGGCAACAAGCCGCCGCACGTTTCCCTCGCGCGCGCCTTCAACAAAACCGAGATGGCGGGTGATGAAGCCCGCTGTTTCCTCCGGCGTCTCGGTGAAGATCGTGGCGGCGCGCAGCCGCTGGATCGCATCCTCGGGCGCGATGTCGGCCACGGCATGGGGCGCCGTCGCGGAAAGGGCCTGCGTGCCGACCAGCTTGACGATGACCCCGTCCGGATCCTTCAGCCGCAGCACCGGCTCGCCGAACTCCTGCGTCGGGCCGGTTGCCTGCACGTGGAAGCGCAGAGCGCGCGTCAGCCAATGGCCGATCGCCTCCGGGCGGATCGCGAAGGCGATCTCGCCAGCCTGGCCTTCCCCGACACGGCCCGGCGCCCCATCCTCCCAGACGAGGAAGGACACGAGCGAGCCGGGGGAGCCGAGCCGGTCTCCGTAGAAGAGATGCAACTGCGCCGAATCCTCGAAGCCGGCGCTGCGCTTGACCAGGCGCAGCCCCAGGAAGCCGGCATAGAAATCGACATTCGCCTGCACCTTGCGGGTGATCAGCGTGAGATGGTGGAGGCCGCCTTGCATCAGCGCGGCTGCCGCGGGCGATCGGCCTGGAGATAGGTCTTGAACGGTTGGGCATAGTCCGGATGCCAGCGGGACAGCGGCGGCCGGTTCTCCACGATATCGCCGGCTGCCCAGAGGATGCGCTTCTCGTCGAGTTCGCGCGGCACGTCATTGTCCGGGCACAGGATGTAGAAATCGCCGCGCTCCAGGCTCGTTAGCATGAAATCCGCAGTCTGTTCCGCCGTCCAGGCGGCCTCCGGCTTTTCGGTCCGGCCGTTCGCGGTCAGCCCGGTATAGACGAAGCCAGGAATGAGCAGATGGGCGGAGATACGGCAGCCGGGGGTCGAGCGCAGCTCATGCTGAAGCGCCTCGGTAAACGCCTTCACGCCGGCCTTGGCGACATTATAGGCCGGGTCGCCGGGCGGCGTGGTGATGCCCTGCTTGGAGCCGGTGTTGATGATGAGGCCGGGCTCGCCATGGGCGATCATGCCGGGTCCGAAGATCCGGCTGCCATTGATCACGCCGCCGAGGTTGACGGCCATGACCCGCTCCCAGTTTTCGAGCGGGCCGAACAGCGCGCTGCCCGGCTGGATGCCGGCATTGTTCATCAGCACGTTCACCTTGCCGAATCGCGCCAGCACATCCTCCTGCAGGCTTTCCAGCGCCTCCATGTCGGACACGTCGCAGGCCGCGGCCATGATGCTGTCCGCGCCGAGCGGGGAAAGAGCAGCAAGCCGGGCGGCGGCTTCGGAGAGACGGTCGCCCGGCTGATCGGCGATGACCAGCTTCAGGCCGAGGCCGGCAAAGCGCTCGGCTGCGGCAAGGCCGATGCCGGAGGCGCCGCCGGTCACAATCGCAACGGCATCGGGGACGAGGGCGGGATGGGTCATAAGGCGGGTCCGGTCTTGTCTGCGGGCAGGGTTTTTCTGCGCCCTTGCGATATTTCGGGATGGATTAGCAAATTTAATAGTGCTGAGGTCAAAACTAGATAAGGGAGCAGCGCAAGTCCATGCTAACCTCTGCGCCCGTGCGTCAGGAACCGGGCGGCGCTGCCTCCCCGATTTCAAGCGCTGTGCTCGTGACCCCTGAGTTTTGAATGAACGTCCCGAAGACCCGAACCAGCCGGCGGACGCCGTGCGAGCAATGTCCCCTGCGCAGCCTTCCGACCTTCCGGGAGTTCGAGCCGTCCGAGCTGGCTTTCGTGTCCGATTTCAAGCAGGGCGAACTGCTGGTCGAGCCCGGCGGGACGGTTCTGGCCGAAGGCTCCCGCTCGGCGCATCTTTTTACTGTTCTGGCCGGCTGGGGTTTTCGCTACAAGATGCTGGGCGACGGCCGCCGGCAGATCCTGAACTACATCATGCCGGGGGATCTCGTCGGTCTGCAGGGCAGCCTGATGGGGGAAATGCAGCATTCGGTCGAGGCGCTTTCGGCGCTGACCCTCTGCGTCTTCGACAGGGAGCGGCTTGGCCAGATCTATCGCAGCCACCCCGAACTCGCCTTCGACGTGACCTGGATCGCGTCGCAGGAGGAACGGATTCTAGACGAGCATCTGTTGAGCATCGGCCGACGCACCGCGCTGGAGCGGGCGGCCTATCTCTTGTCCTTCCTCTGCCAGCGCGCGTCCTATTCCAACCTGTTCCGCGACGAGCGCGTCTCGATCCCGATCACGCAGCAGCATATCGCCGATACGCTCGGTCTTTCGATCGTCCATACGAACAAGACCTTGAAGAAGCTGGCCGAGCGCAGCCTGATCCGGTGGGCCGATCGCGGATGCGATATTCTGGACGAGGAAGGACTGCGCCGTCTTTCCGGCTGGGAAGGGCTCGAGCCCATCCGCCGTCCGTTCATCTGACCGAATCTGGCAGCGGCTTACGAAACAGCAGCCGGGGCCGCGGGGCCGCGCTTCTGCAGGTAGTCGAGCATGCGGGCAAAGAGCGACGGCGCTCTTGACTGCGTTGTCTCGCTGCGATCGCTGCCGTCCGTATCCTCGTGGCCGAAGACGCTGCGGGCCGCGTTTTCCAGGCGTTCAATGTCATTGACGGTCATGCGATCCTCCCAGATTGCGTGCTCACACAATGCGCGTGCGCGGGGGGAAGTTCCAGAGAAATCGGTGGATATCATTACCGTGATCTCGCCAGAGAGCGCTTACGAACATTCCTCATTAAACACTTGACCTGGCCAATCGATCGCTGTGTCTTATTTAAATGTGCTGGCGGGGGTGAAACCCTATAAGGCGGCTTCGAAAGCTACGAATCAACGGGGTGTCGTGGCTTGCGCATGCAACAGGAAAAGAGACCGGTGCCCGATTTGGAAACGTCGTTCCCGATCAAACGGGTGCTTGTGCTTGAAGACAATTTTATCATCGCCATGGAGGCGGAGGATATCCTGCGCACGCTGGGCGTGGAGCATGTCGATATCGCCACCAACGCCGCTCAGGCACGCGGTCTTCTCGATGAGCAGGCCTTCGATTTCGCGCTGCTCGATGTCAATCTCGGCAATGAAACGAGCTTCGATTTCGCCGATCTCCTGACCGCGCGCATGACGCCGTTCGGCTTCGTGACCGGCTATGGAGAAAGCGCGGTGTTTCCCGCCGAGCTTAGGGATCGCCCGCGCATCACCAAGCCGTTCAACGAAGTGTCCATGGGCCAACTTCTGCAATCCGTCGCCGCCTCCTGAAGCCGGCACGGCTTTCCGCAGCACAGGGTTCTCCCCTCACCGTTTTTTCTTAGAGCATCGCCACCGCCAGCTCCGTTTTGTCCGGTCCGTTATCGATCGTGGCGATGCCGGTATGGCGGATGGCGAGGCTGTCACTGGCTTGGAGCAGGGCCAGGCTGAAGGCGCTGTAGCTCTGCAGGGGCGGTCCACCGTCGGCAGATCGGATCGAGGCGATCGTTGTTGTGCCGTTGACCTGAACCGCGGCGGCGAAAGCGCCGGCCGGATCAGCCTCGACCTTCAGCAGGACAAGATAGAGACCGGCGACGGGAACGACCAGCGGCTGCCCGCCGCCCGGCAGCGCTGTTCCGAGCGAAACCCCGCCATTGGCCAGCGTCAGAGAGGAAAAGCCGATCAGGCTGTTGCTGACCGGAGATTGCGAGCCGCCGGCGCGGGTGGCGCGCGCATAGGGCCTGAGCGGCGTGCGAACCTGGCCGCCTGCGCCGATGGAGAGGGCCGTCAGCCAGTCCGAGCCGTTGGGACTGATCTTCACGCCGAACTCGTCCGTGCCGGCAAGGCCCAGTTCGGCGCGGCCGGACCAGTTGCTCTGGAAGAGAAGGCTTGCCGTTTCTCCCGGCGCGGCCTTGTTCAAGGTCAGCCTATGGCCGTGCCCGTCATGGGTCAGCAGGCTCGCCTCTCCGGCAACGACCAGGCGGTTCCCGCCCGACGCCGTCGCATTGATTCCCAGCCGCTCGATACCGGACAGGGCATCATACCGTGCCCAGGCGCTGCCGGTATGGACCTGAAGATCCTGCGTGTCGAGAAAGAAGGCAAACCAGCCGCGGCGCGGGGTGATGAACAGCCAGGCGCCATCCTGGCGCATGGCAATCGCGCCGGCCTTGCCGGACCACTCGCCGGTGGGGGAGGCGGCAACGGCATAACAGCTCCCCTCGGCAGGGCTTGCAGGCGGCGCACTGCGACGGTCCGTAATCACCAGCTGCGTTACGGCATCCAGCCGCTGCAGCGCCTCATTATGCGT
Source organism: Rhizobium sp. CC-YZS058 (assembly GCF_034720595.1). Lineage (NCBI taxonomy): Bacteria > Pseudomonadati > Pseudomonadota > Alphaproteobacteria > Hyphomicrobiales > Rhizobiaceae > Rhizobium > Rhizobium sp. CC-YZS058. Next base: position 921,833 of record NZ_JAYESJ010000001.1, read on the forward strand.
GACATGCTTCTGCGCCTGCGAAGGCAGGATATATGGCATCTCCAGATTGGCAGTCGTGTCGCTCATGGCGCCCTCCGTCGGAAAGCCGCCAGTTTGCGCGGGGAGGGGGCACCGGGGAGCCTGGGGCGCGTGAGGCTTGAACCGACAGGTTTTCTTCCTTCGGCCATGCCCGGCGATGGGCCCCGTCAGGCGCGCCCGCGCGAAACGAAGGAAGGATTGGCGAAATCGACATCGCTCCTCTGGTTCCGCTTGCCGTAGCGCAGCGGCCTCCCGTCCATGGTCAGCGTTTCGCCACCCGCCGCGCGCAGAACGGCGTCACCCGCCGCCGTGTCCCATTCCATCGTGCGGCTGAAGCGCGGGTAAAGGTCGGCCAGGCCCTCGGCCAGCAGGCAGAATTTCAGCGATGACCCGACGGCCTCGTAATCCGTAATCCCGTGCTCACTCAGATAGCTGACCGTCTCGACATTGTTGTGCGAGCGGCTGGCCAACGCGACGAGACGATCGCCGCGCATGCGACAACCGATCAGCACCGGCGGGCTGATCTCCACGCCACCGGACACGACCGACTTGCGGGCCGCGGCACCATCGCCGCTGTAGAGAATGCCGAGCGCCGGGGCATAGACGACGCCGGTCACCGGCCGGCCTTCCTCGATCAGCGCGATGTTGACGGTGAAGTCGTGATGGCGGCCGATGAATTCGCGCGTGCCGTCCAGCGGATCGACGAGAAAGAAGGCGCGGCCGTCAATATCCGGCACTGCGCCGGCCGAGGCCGCTTCCTCGGCCACAACCGGGATCTGTGGAAAGGCGTCACTTAAATGGCGAAGGATGATGCGTTCGGCCGCCTCGTCGGCATCGGTCACCGGCGAGCAATCCGCCTTGTGGCGGACCTCCAGCCCGGTCTCGTAGATCGCCAGGATCACCCGCCCGGCCTCCACGGCGGCTTTCTCCAAAACATCGAGCATTACGCCTGTCCGCCCCCCGCGCGGTCGCCTCATCGTCACTGCGCCCTCAAGCCCGCAGTCTAGCCGAACCGCCGATGCCGCGTCATCCCAAACCCTGTGACCATCCGTCACAATTCGTTGGTTCCAGCGCTCTCGAAGTGCCTGCGGAACGGGGGATGGGCGACGGCGCGCGGCCTGATTGCACAACTCTTAGCCGAAGATGGTCTCGTTCTGCGCAGGATGAAATCAGTTTGGTCACGATTTATCCAATGGCTAAAGAAACTGTTGGCTGCCCCTTTTTTGTGCTTTTCTTTTCGACCCAAAACGGTATGGAATCGCCGCAAATGGCGGCTGACCAAAAGGCCGGCAACAACAAGCTGGAACGGTGGCAGTCCAGCGCAGGGGAAGTTTGATGGAGTACTTCGTCCAGCAGCTCGTCAACGGGCTGACTCTCGGATCTATCTATGGAATGATCGCCATCGGGTACACGATGGTCTACGGCATCATCGGCATGATCAACTTCGCCCATGGCGATATTTTCATGTTGGGCGGTTTCGCGGCGCTGCTCGTCTTTCTACTTCTGACGAGCCTGTTCGCCGGTCTGCCGATCGTCGTCATGCTGGTCCTGATGATGGTCGCCGCCATGCTGGTGGCCAGTCTCTGGAACTGGACGATCGAGCGGATCGCCTACCGTCCGCTGCGCGGATCCTTCCGTCTGGCGCCGCTGATCACGGCGATCGGCATGTCGATCGCGCTGTCGAACTTCATCCAGGTCACGCAGGGCCCGCGCAACAAGCCGATCCCGCCGATGGTCTCCACCGTCTACAACGTGTTCGGCATCTCGGTTTCGCTGAAGCAGATCCTGATCATCGTCATCACCGCCGTTCTGCTGACCACCTTCTGGTACATCGTCCACAAGACGCCGCTCGGCCGCGCCCAGCGCGCCACGGAGCAGGACCGCAAGATGGCCGCGCTGCTCGGCATCGACGTTGACCGCACGATCTCGGTGACCTTCATCATGGGCGCCGCGCTCGCCGCCGTCGCCGGCACGATGTATCTGATGTATTACGGGGTCGTGTCCTTCAACGACGGCTTCGTTCCGGGCGTGAAGGCCTTCACCGCAGCCGTTCTCGGCGGCATCGGCTCCCTGCCGGGCGCGGTGCTGGGCGGCTTGCTCATCGGCCTGATCGAGAGCCTCTGGTCGGCCTACTTCACCATCGACTACAAGGATGTGGCGACGTTCTCGATCCTTGCCATCGTGCTGATCTTCAAGCCGTCCGGCATTCTCGGACGTCCCGAAGTCGAGAAGGTTTGATCATGGCTTCCGTTCCCACCACCGCCTCGACCGCGAGCGGCGACCGTATCGCTCTGGCGCTGCGCGAAGCCGTTTATGCCGGCCTCATCTCGCTCGGTCTCTTCATCCTCTTCGTCGGCCTGAAGAGCGAGCAGAACATCAGCAACGAGCTGATCCTCACCCAGCGCTGGGGCCTGCTCGCCATCTTCGTCATCGTCGCCGCCGTTGGTCGCTTCTTCGTCGTCGCCTATGTCCAGCCCTGGTCCAAGGCCCGCAAGGCGGAGAAGAGTGCCCGCGCCACGCCGACGGAGGTCAAGCCGTCCTTTTTCAAGCGCAACCTGTCGCGCATCGCGATCGTCGCTCTGATCCTCTATCCGCCGGTCATCCTCGCGCTTGTCGGCGTGCAGGGCTCGCTGAAGTGGGTCGATAATTTCGGCGTACAGATCCTGATCTACGTCATGCTGGCCTGGGGGCTGAACATCGTCGTCGGTCTCGCCGGCCTGCTCGATCTCGGCTATGTCGCCTTCTACGCCGTTGGCGCCTATTCCTATGCGCTGCTCTCCACCTATCTCGGCCTGTCCTTCTGGGTTCTTCTGCCGATCGCCGGCGTGCTGGCCGCGCTGTGGGGCATGGTGCTCGGCTTCCCGGTCCTGCGTCTGAGAGGCGATTATCTGGCCATCGTCACGCTGGCCTTCGGGGAAATCATCCGTCTCGTGCTGATCAACTGGACGGACGTGACCAAGGGCACCTTCGGTGTCTCGGGCATCGCCAAGGCAACGCTGTTCGGTCTCTACACCTTCGATGCCTCCTCGCCGACCAGCTTCTCCAAGGCGTTCGGCCTGTCGTCGTCCTCGGCCTATTACAAGATCTTCCTCTTCTACCTGATCCTCGGCCTGGCACTGCTGACGGCTTACGTCACCATCCGCCTGCGCCGCATGCCGATCGGCCGGGCCTGGGAGGCGCTGCGCGAAGACGAGATCGCCTGCCGCTCGCTCGGCATCAACACGGTGACCACCAAGCTGACCGCCTTTGCCACCGGTGCCATGTTCGGCGGCTTCGCCGGCTCCTTCTTCGCTGCCCGTCAGGGCTTCGTCTCGCCGGAAAGCTTCGTCTTCCTGGAATCGGCGGTCATCCTGGCCATCGTCGTTCTCGGCGGCATGGGCTCGCTGATGGGCATCGCGGTCGCAGCCGTGGTCATGGTCGGCGGCACGGAAATCCTGCGCGAGCTCTCCTTCCTCAAGGCGGTCTTCGGCCCGGATTTTACGCCCGAACTGTTCCGCATGCTGATCTTCGGCCTGGCCATGGTCGTGGTCATGGTGCTCAAGCCGCGCGGCTTTGTCGGTTCGCGTGAACCGACGGCCTTCCTCCATGAGCGCAAGAGCGTCTCCGGCAGCTTCACCAAGGAAGGGCACGGCTGATGGCTTTGGCGACGACGGCAACTGCGGGATCTCCCATGACCAAAGACCCGATCCTCAAGGTCGAACATCTGTCGATGCGTTTCGGCGGCCTAATGGCGATCAACGACTTCTCCTTCGAAGCCTATCGCGGCGAGATCACCGCCCTGATCGGTCCGAACGGCGCCGGAAAGACGACGGTGTTCAACTGCATCACCGGCTTCTACAAGCCGACCATGGGCATGATCACCATGCGCCAGAAGGGCGGCAAGGAGTTCCTTCTGGAGCGCCTGCCGGATTTCGAGATCACCAAGCAGGCGAAGGTCGCCCGTACCTTCCAGAACATCCGCCTCTTCACCGGCCTGACGGTGCTCGAAAACCTCCTGGTCGCGCAGCACAATGCCCTGATGCGCGCCTCGGGCTATACCTTCCTCGGCCTGCTCGGCTTCCCGGCCTATCGGCGCGCGTCGAAGGACTCGATCGAGCTTGCCAAATACTGGCTGGACAAGGCGTCGTTGCTTGACCGCGCCGACGATCCGGCCGGCGATCTGCCCTATGGCGCTCAGCGCCGGCTGGAGATCGCGCGGGCCATGTGCACGGGTCCGGAGCTTCTCTGCCTGGACGAGCCGGCCGCCGGTCTCAATCCGCGCGAATCCCTGGCTCTGAACACCCTTTTGCGCGGCATCCGCGCCGACAGCGGCACCTCGCTCCTGCTGATCGAGCATGACATGTCGGTGGTCATGGAAATCTCCGACCATGTCGTGGTGCTGGAATATGGACAGAAGATCTCGGATGGAACGCCGGACTTCGTGAAGAACGACCCGAAGGTCATCGCGGCCTATCTGGGTGTCGAGGACGATGAGGTCGAAGACGTGATCGCCGAAGTGGAAGAGGTTGCCGCCGAAGTGACCGGTGAAGAGGGAGGTGCGAAATGAGCGCGCTTCTCCAGGTCAAGGGTGTCGAAACCTATTACGGCAATATCCGCGCGCTGGGCGGCGTCGATGTCGAGGTCAATCGCGGCGAGATCGTCTGCCTGATCGGTGCGAACGGCGCCGGCAAGTCGACGCTGATGATGACGATCTGCGGCAGCCCGCAAGCGCGCGCCGGCTCGGTGATCTTCGAAGGGCGCGACATCACCCGCATGCCCACCCACGAGATCGCCCGGCTGCGGATCGCGCAGTCGCCGGAAGGCCGCCGCATCTTCCCGCGCATGACGGTCTATGAAAACCTGCAGATGGGCGCCAGCCTCGACAACCTCAAATATTTCAACGAGGACGTCGAGAAGATCTTCACGCTCTTCCCGCGCCTGAAGGAGCGCCAGTCCCAGCGCGGCGGCACGCTTTCGGGCGGCGAGCAGCAGATGCTGTCGATCGGGCGGGCGCTGATGGCCCGGCCGAAGCTGCTCCTGCTCGACGAGCCTTCGCTCGGCCTCGCGCCCTTGATCGTCAAGGGCATCTTCGAGGCAATCCGCAAGCTCAACGAAACCGAGGGTCTGACCGTGTTCCTGGTGGAGCAGAACGCCTTTGCGGCGCTCAAGCTTTCCCATCGCGGCTATGTCATGGTCAACGGCCAGGTGACGATGAGCGGCGGCGGCAAGGAGCTGCTTGCCAATCCGGAAGTCCGCTCCGCCTATCTCGAAGGCGGCCACCATTGAGCACCTGCCTGCCCTTGAGCGCCCAGCCGGCACGCGCCTCGCGAGAAGGATGAGAGAGATGCAAGGCATTCTCCACGAAGAACCCTCGATCCTGCAGTTTCTGCTGATCACCTGCATCATCGGCGGCTGGACCGCCTGGCGCACCGGCAAGAGCGTTGCCGATGGCTGGCAGACCTATACGACCGTGGTCGTCTACACGCTGCTGCTCGGGGTCGCCATCCGCTTCGTCCATCATGCGCTGTTCGGCGGCACCATGTTCAGCCTCCACTACTACATCGTGGACACGATCATTCTTTTGTTGTTTTCTACCGCCGGCTTCCGGTTCTACCGAACCCGGCAGATGACCACGAGCTACTACTGGCTCTACGAAAAAGCCTCGCCTTTCAGCTGGAAGGCAAAATGAAGGGAACACCGGCGGGCTTCCGCCGGATAAAAAGACACCGGCGCAATCATGGTGGGTGTTGCGACCGGTCAGACACAATCTCACCTCTAGATCGGGAGTAAATTCATGAAGAAGTCTCTTCTCTCCGCCGTTGCGCTGACCGCGATGGTGGCCTTTGGCGGCACCGCCTGGGCTGACATCGTCATCGGCGTCGGCGGCCCGCTGACCGGCCCGAACGCCGCCTTTGGCGCACAGCTGCAGAAGGGCGCCGAACAGGCCGCTGCCGACATCAATGCCGCCGGCGGCATCAATGGCGAGCAGATCAAGATCGTGCTCGGCGACGACGTCTCCGACCCGAAGCAGGGCATCTCGGTCGCCAACAAGTTCGTTGCCGATGGCGTGAAGTATGTCGTCGGTCACTTCAACTCGGGCGTCTCCATCCCGGCCTCCGAAGTCTATGCCGAAAACGGCATTCTCGAAGTGACGCCGGCCGCAACGAACCCGGTCTTCACCGAGCGCGGCATGTGGAACACCTTCCGCACCTGCGGCCGTGACGACCAGCAGGGCGGCGTTGCCGGCAAGTATCTCGCCGAGAAGTTCAAGGACAGCAAGATCGCCATCATCGACGACAAGACCCCCTATGGTCAGGGTCTTGCCGAAGAAACCAAGAAGGCGATGAACGCTGCCGGCGTCACCGAAGTCGTTCGCGAAGCCGTCAATGTCGGCGACAAGGACTTCTCGGCCCTCGTCGCCAAGATGAAGGAAGCCGGCGTCTCGATCATCTATTGGGGCGGTCTGCACACCGAAGCCGGCCTGATCATCCGCCAGGCGAAGGACCAGGGCCTGAAGGCAACCCTCGTTTCGGGTGACGGCATCGTCTCGAACGAACTTGCCTCCATCGCCGGCGACGCCGTCGAAGGCACGCTCAACACCTTCGGCCCGGACCCGACGCTCCGCCCGGAAAACAAGGAGCTGGTCGAGAAGTTCAAGGCCGCCGGCTTCAACCCGGAAGCCTATACGCTCTACTCCTACGCAGCCGTCCAGGTCATCGCCGAAGGCATCAAGGCCCAGGGCTCGGCCGACGACGCCGAAGCCGTTGGCAAGACGCTGAAGGAAAAGGGTCCGTTCAAGACCGTTCTCGGCGACCTCGCCTTCGACGAAAAGGGCGACCCCAAGCTTCCCGGCTACGTCATGTACGAGTGGAAGAAGGGCGAAGACGGCAAGTACAGCTACTTCCAGCAGATGTAAGACCGGCTAGCGCCCTCAGGGGCAAACCGATCTCGCGGAGCCCGGCCTTGTGCTGGGCTCTTTGCGTTTGGGGTCATGCTCCCACCAGCCGCAGCATGACACGGGCGGCCTCGTCCTGCTCGTCGGAGCGGGACGAGAAGCTGAGGACGTTGAATGCCGCCTTGGAGCGAGGCATGGCCGATCCCGCGGCCGGGCGTGTCACGGAGCTCAGCGAAGCATTCGAGAGAATCCGCGCCGCGGTCGGTCTTTCCGATGATCGAAGCGGTGGTGCGTGAAGGTCGTTCTGACCGATGCCGCCATCGCGGACCTGGTCGCAATCGGACGTCATATTGGCAAGTCTCTCGGCGGCTCATTCGATCCTCGTGGAGCCGGCTATCTAAGGTCGCTAGAACCGCTCACCCCTGCCGCAACACATCCGCCGCCTTTACCGCCGCAGAGGCCCGGTTCTCCACGCCCAGTTTGACGTAGATCGTCTCTAGATGCTTGTTCACCGTGCGGGCGGAGAGGCCGAGGATGTCGGCGATGTCGCGGTTGGCCTTGCCGCGGGCGATCCAGAGCAGGACTTCGGATTCGCGCACCGTCAGCTGGAAGGTGGCGCGCAGCGTGTCTTCGTCGCTGGTCTCGCGCAGCGCGGTGAGGCGGAAGAGGTATTCGTCCGGGCCGATCGCGCCGAGAAAGGCCAGCTGCAGCACGCCCTTGCCCTCCGCTTCAATGACCAGAGGCGCTGGCGGCTCGCTCCGGCGGCCCTCGGCCGCGCCGCTCTCTCCTGCCGTCTCGTTCGCACGCTGCTGCATGAAGCGGTCGATGGTGGCTGCAAGCAGCGGGAAGCCTGCCTCCGGGCCGAGCGCTGTCTCCACCAGCCGCGTCGCCTGCGGCGTGGACCAGCGCAGGCCGCCATCGCGGCCGACGGCAAGCAGGTGCCGGCCTGTGGCGTCCAGCGCCACCTGGGCGGAGCGGGCCGAGCGCGCGTTCGCCAGATGCACGCGGATGCGGGCCCGCAACTCGTCGATGTTGATCGGCTTGGTCAGATAATCGACCCCGCCCGAGTCCAGCGCGCGCACCACATGCTCGGTTTCCGTCAGCCCGGTCATGAAGATCACCGGCACCGCCGCAGCCGCACCATGCGCCTTCAGCCGCCGGCAGGTTTCGAAGCCGTCCATGCCCGGCATCACCGCATCCATCAGCACCATGTCGGGCGTGATCCGGTCGACCACGTTCAGCGCCGCCTGGCCGGAGGTGGCGATCAGGACGGAATAGCCGGATTGCTCCAGCGCATCGGTGAGAAAGCCGAGCGCTTCCGGGCTGTCGTCGACGATGAGGAGGATGTCGCGCGCGGTCATCGCCAGGCCCTTGCGGCGTCGCGCGGGCGGGCAGGGGGCAGGGAGCTCGCCTCAGTCACCGTCTGTCTCCTTCGTTTCGGACATGCCTTTGAGAAAGGCGGTATAGCCAGCCATGTCGAAAGCCTGCACATAGGCCCCCAGCGCATCGGCAAAAGGCTTCAGCCCATCCTCGCGCGCGAGCTCGGCGAGTTTCGCCTCGATGCCGCGCACATAGCCGATCTCGCCAAGGCTGAGCAATTCCTCCAGATGCAGGCGGCCCGGCACCTGCAGCGCCGCCGGCGCCGCAGGCTCTGCCGGCCGGGCTGCGGCAGGCGTCTCGTAGGTCCAGTCGAGCTTCAGGTGAATGGCGAGCTTGTTCAGGAGCTGGCGGACATCGACGGGCTTGGCCAGCGTGTCGTCATGGCCGGTATGAGCGCTCGCCGCGCTGCCGTCGCCGATATTGGCGGAAAGCATCAGGATCGGCGCGCTCTGCCCCGCCTCGCGCAGACGCGTCACCAGCTGCCAGCCGCTCATGCCGGGCATGGTGATGTCCACCAGAAAGAGATCCGGCCGGATGCCTTCGATCAGCGTCAGGCAGTCCGGGCCGTCCACCGCCGTCAGCACCACGAGGTCGAGCGGCATCAACACCTCGCGCATCAGCTCGCGGTGATCCTCGTTGTCGTCCACCACCACGATGGTGCGGCGGGGACCGGCATAGCCGGTGGGCTTGAGCAAAGCCGGCGCGGCCAGCGCCGCCGGCCGCGGCACCGCCGAAAGCATCAGCCGCACGCGAAAGCTGGAGCCGCGGCCGCGCTCGCTCTCCACCGCGATGTCGCCGCCGAGCGTTTCGGTCAGGAGCCGGGTGATGGTGAGGCCAAGTCCGAGGCCCGGCATGCGCTGGATATGCTCGGCCTCGCCCCGCTGGAACGGTTCGAAGATGCGCGGCAGGTCGGCTTGCGAAATGCCGCGTCCGGTATCGGAAATGGTGAAGGTCGCCACCTGGCTGCGATAGCCCACCTCGAAGCGCACCGTGCCCTCGTCGGTGAACTTGATGGCGTTGGAAAGCAGGTTGACGAGGATCTGGCGCAGGCGCTTCTCGTCGGTCCGCACGAAGGTCGGCAGGCTGTCCGCCCGCTCATGGGTGAAGGCGAGCCCTTTGGCCTGCGCCTGCGGGCTGACCATGTCGACGATCTGGTCTAGAAAATCGCCGATCTTGATCTCGTTCGAATAGACCTGCAGCCGCCCCGCCTCGATCTTGGAAATGTCGAGCAGGCCGTCGATCAGGCCCGAAAGATGGTCGGCGCTGCGGCGGATGACGCGGATCGCCGATTGGCGTGGGGCAGGGATCGTCTCGTCCCGCTCGAGAATCTGCGCATAGCCGAGCACGGCATTGAGCGGCGTGCGCAGCTCGTGGCTGAGGCCCACCACATAGCGGCTCTTGGCGCGGTTGGCGGCCTCGGCGGTTTCCTTGGCATATTGCAGCGCTGCATCGGTCTTCTTGTGCGCGGCGATTTCCTTCAGGAGCAGGGTGTTCTGGCGGGAGGATTCCTCCTCGGCCACCAGCCGGCTGTCATGGGCAAGCACGTAGAACCAGCAGAAGATGCCGGCGATGACCGAAAAGACGAAGAAGACGATGGCGATCGTGGCATTGATCACCTCCGCCGCCGCCGGCGAGGCTTCGCCGGTCTGATGGGCGATCAGCGCCAGAATGGCGCCCAGCCCGGTGACGGAGACTGCCACCGCAATGGCATAGCGCCCGAGCCGGCTCGAAAGCGTTTCGATTGCGCGTTCGGGCAGCAGGGCCCGGGCAACCGTGGCGCCCTGGGCGTGGAAGCGGGCATGCGGCTTGCACATGTCGTGGCAGCGGCTGTCGAGCGAGCAGCAGAGCGAGCAGATCGGCGCCGCATAGGCGGGACACCAGGCCATATCCTCCGGCTCGAACGGGTGCTGGCAGATCGAGCAGGTCAGCGTGCCGCGCCCCTGCCAGTTCGCCCGCGGCTTGCGGGCGAGATAGAAGCGGCCCTTGGTAAGAGAAGCGATGAGCGGCGAGACAAGAAAGGCCACCAGCGTCAGATAGGTGGCGAGCGAGGCGAGCAGCGGGCCGAACAGGCCGAAATGGGCCGAGAGCGCCAGGCTCGCGGAGAAGAGCATCGCGCCGAGCCCGACCGGGTTCACATCATAGAGATGCGCACGCTTGAACTCGATGCCCGGCGGCGAAAGGCCGAGCGGCTTGTTGACGACGAGATCGGCCGAGAGCGTCGCCAGCCAGGACATGGCGATGATGGAGAAGATGCCGAGCGTCGCCTCCAGCAGCCGGTAGATGCCGAGCTCCATCAAGAGCAGCGCGATGGCGACGTTGAAGACCAGCCAGACCACGCGGCCCGGGTGGCTGTGGGTGAGGCGCGAGAAGAAGTTCGACCAGGCGAGCGAACCCGCATAGGCATTCATCACGTTGATCTTCAGCTGCGAGACGACGACGAAGGCTGCCATCAGCAGCAGCGCGGCCGTCTGCTGCGGGATCATGTAGCCGAAAGCGGTCAGGTACATATGGGCGGGATCGGCCGCGAGCGGGGCCGGCACGCCGGTCGAGAGCGTCAGCACGACCAGGAAGGAGCCCGCGAGCAGCTTCGGCACACCCACCACGACCCAGCCGGGCCCGGCCAGGAACACGGCCAGCCGGTGGCGCAGGCGCGCCATGCCGCTGGCCGGCAGGAAGCGCAGAAAGTCCACCTGCTCGCCGATCTGCGGCATCAGCGCCAGGATGACGGCCGAGGCGGCGCCGAACTCGACCAGGTTGAACGGGGCCGCCCCGCCCACCTGCGCATTGGAATGGTTGATGCCGGCAAAGGCGCGCCAGAGGTCGAACTTTTCCCAGTCGAGCGCGGCGATGAACAGGAAGGGCAGAATGTTGAGAACGATCCAGAAGGGCTGGGTGATGAGCTGGAATCGCGAGATCAGCCGCACGCCATAGACCACCAGCGGAATGACGACGACGGCGCTGATGATATAGCCGATCCACAGGGGCAGGCCGAAGGCGAGCTCCAGCGCCGCCGTCATGATCGAGGCCTCGATCGCAAACAGCATGAAGGTGAAGCTGGCATAGATCAGCGAGGTGATGGTGGAGCCGATATAGCCGAAGCTCGCGCCGCGGGTCAGAAGGTCGATGTCGACGCCGTGGCGGATGGCGTAGCGGCTGATCGGCCATCCGACCACGAGCATGATCACCGCAGCCGCGATGATGGCGAAGAAGGCGTTGGTGGTGCCGTAGGAGAGCGTGATCGTGCCACCGATCGCCTCCAGCGCCAGGAAGGAGATGGCGCCGATCGCCGTCTGCGAGATGCGGCTGGCCGAGAAGCGCCGGGCGCTCTTGGCGGTGAAGCGCAGCGCGTAGTCTTCCAGCGTCTGGTTGGCCACCCAACGATTATAGTCGCGGCGGACCGGGATGATGCGCTGGCGGGCTGTCATCGGGAAGGTCGAAATCCTTGAGGAGGACGGGCAGGGAGGGGCTGCGCAGGGGCAGGCGCGTGAGTGTGAGCGCTTGCGCGGGCCCTGTCCAGTGCAGGCGGCAAAAAGGCGGCGGGAGAGGCCGGCAGAACGCGCCGGAACGCTGGATTTTGCCCGCTCTGCCCGGTATCAGGAATCATGAAGGAAACCCTGAAACACCGCACGCTCTCCGGCGCCCTGCTCGAGGATCTCAGGCAGGCGATCCTGTCCGGCGTCTATCGGCCCGGCACGCAACTGCGCCAGGACATGCTGGCCGCCACCTACAATGTCAGCCGGATCCCGATCCGCGAGGTGCTGTTCCAGCTGGAGGCGGAAGGCCTGGTGCGGATCGTGCCGCAGAAGGGGGCCGTCGTCGCGCCGCTGTCGCTGTCGGAAATCGACGACGTCTTCGATCTCCGGGCCCTTCTCGAACCCCGGCTTCTCGCCGCTTCGGCGCCGCAGCTGCAGGAGGCGGATTTCGCGGCGCTCGATGCGCTGCAGGCCCGCTTCGTCGCCGCCACCGGGGCTGGCGATACCAGCCAGTATGGAACGCTCAACGCGGCGCTGCATCAGGCGCTCTATGTCCATGCGGCCATGCCCCGCACGGCGCAGATCGTCGCCGCTCTGCTGCAGACCAGCGACCGCTACACCCGCCTCCAGTTGTCGACCCCCGAAGCCATGGCGCGTGCCGTGCGCGAACATGCCGAGCTGATCGCGCTCTGTCGGCAGGGCCAGGTCGAGGCGGCGGTGAGCGCCCTCAAGCGCCATGTCGACCAGGTGCGCGAAGATCTCCTTGCCGTGCTCGAACTGGGCTAAGAGCAGGGTGTTCGCCACGTCCGCCTTTCCCCCCATGCTCTACGTCAATTGACGTATTCGCTTCCCCGAACCCCTGGCGGATAGTCCCTCCGCGACCGATGGCCACGTCCTCCCAAAGCGGTCGCCACGAACGAGAGGGGTTCACCAAATGAATTTCAAATCGCATATTTTGAGCGCATTCCTTGCCGGTGCGCTCGCCACCACCGCCTTTTCCGCCGCGTCCGCCGAAGACACGATCAAGGTTGGCGTTCTGCACTCGCTCTCGGGCACGATGGCGATCTCCGAAACCACGCTCAAAGACGCCATGCTGATGCTCATCGAGGAGCAGAACAAGAAGGGCGGTCTGCTCGGCAAGAAGCTCGAAGCCGTCGTCGTCGACCCGGCCTCCGACTGGCCGCTGTTTGCCGAAAAAGCCCGCGAACTGATTTCGGTCGACAAGGTTGCGGCCGTGTTCGGCTGCTGGACGTCCTCGTCGCGCAAGTCGGTTCTGCCGGTCTTCGAAGAGCTGAACTCGCTGCTCTTCTACCCCGTGCAGTATGAAGGTGAGGAATCCTCGCGCAACATCATCTACACCGGCGCTGCACCGAACCAGCAGGCAATCCCGGCCGTCGACTATTTGATCGCCAATGAAGGCGTCCAGCGCTTCGTGCTGGAAGGCACGGACTATGTCTATCCGCGCACGACCAACAAGATCCTGGAAGCCTATCTGATCTCCAAGGGCATTCCGAAGGAAGACATCATCATCAACTACACCCCCTTCGGCTTCTCCGACTGGCAGACCGAAGTGGCGAAGATCAAGGAGTTCGGCTCGGCCGGCAAGAAGACGGCGGTCGTGTCCACGATCAACGGCGATGCCAACGTGCCCTTCTACAAGGAACTCGGCAACCAGGGCATCAAGGCCACCGATATCCCGGTCGTCGCCTTCTCGGTTGGCGAGGAAGAGCTGGCCGGTCTCGACACCGCGCCGCTCGTCGGCCATCTCGCCGCCTGGAACTACTTCCAGTCCGTCGATGCGCCGGTCAATGCCGAGTTCATCAAGACCTGGCATGCCTACACCAAGAACGACAAGCGCGTGACCAACGACCCGATGGAAGCCGCCTATATCGGCTTCAATGCCTGGGTAAAGGCCGTGGAAGCTGCCGGCACCACCGATACGGACGCCGTTCTCGACAGCATCGTCGGCACCTCGGTCCCGAACCTTTCGGGCGGCTACTCCACCGTCATGCCGAACCACCACATCACCAAGCCGGTGCTGATCGGCGAAATCCAGGCCGACGGCCAGTTCGAAATCGTCCAGCAGACCGCCCAGGTCGTCGGCGACGAATGGTCCGACTATCTGCCGGACTCCAAGGATCTGATCTCCGATTGGCGCAAGCCGATGTCCTGCGGCAACTTCAACGTTGCAACGGGCAAGTGCGGCGGCAAGGGCTCCTGATCTCCGCCTCTCCGTTCGCCTGATCGAACTGCGAAACCGGAAGCGGCCCCCCTTCGGGCCGCTTCCACCAATCGTCGCCGCCTTTGCGTCTGATCGCTCCGCACAGCCCGACATGACGAACCGCAAGCGCGGTTTCGGCCGAGCGTCTCGCGAAAGAACCGCTGTCGCGGCGACCGTGTGAGCCGGCTGGCATGCTTCGTGCATCGTGGTTTTCACGGGATCCGTGCGACGCGTCGAGACGGCGGCATGCGCAGTCCCGCGCCACGGCCCGTGCGGATCTGCGGAAAAACAATGCAGCATCGGCTGATCAGCCGGCGCCCCACAGCCTTCGAGCCGGAGAGCCGCACGCCATGAGCCCAACCTGCCGCCATCCTTCCCTCGCTGCCGTCCTGGCCCGGTCCGGGCGATGCCTGGTTCTGCTTCTGTCTCTCCTGATCGGCCTCGTCGCCACCGCCGCCTTTGCGCAGGACGGCGTGAAATCGCTGGTGGATGGTCTGGGTGCCGCCGGCTTTCCGCAGCGCGTTGCCGCCGTCAAGGCGCTGGCCGCCAGCGGCGATCCCGCTGTTCCCAAGATCTTGAAGAAGCTCAGCGACGGCCAGCTCTATGCCCCGAAGACCGGCGGCGCCGTCTATGTCGTCGAGGGCGATACGGTCACCGATCCGCTGACGGGCGCCACCGTAGAGGGCGTGCCGGCCGCAAGCCTCACCCGGCTCAAGCTCAACAATGCGCTGCGCGGCGCGATCGGCGAGGCGATGAGCCAGCTGACCCTGCTCAGCCCAGACCGCACCCAGCGTCTTGCCGCCGCCCGCGATATCCTTGCCAGCGGCAAGGCCGACAATCTTTCCCTGCTCGATGGTGCGCTCGCCAAGGAGCAGGATGCCGAGATCAAGGCCGTGATGGAGCAGGCGCGCGCCGTCATCATGCTCAAGACCGATGTCAGCATCGAGGAGAAGCGCAAGGCGATCGAGAATGTCGCGGCCCGCGGCAACCGCGATGCGCTGACGCTGCTCACCGCCGCCCGCGCCGCCTCGCCGCCGGATCTCCTGCCGCTGATCGACAGCGAGATCGCGGCGATCGAGACCAAGCTCGCCGTCTGGGATGTGGCGCAGAACATCTGGTACGGCCTGTCGCTGGGTTCTGTCCTGCTGCTCGCCGCGATCGGCCTTGCCATCACCTTCGGCGTCATGGGCGTCATCAACATGGCGCATGGCGAAATGGTCATGCTCGGCGCCTATACGACCTATGTCGTGCAGCAGGCGCTGGCGAGCTACGCGCCGGGTCTCTCCAACCTGTCGCTGGTCTTCGCGGTGCCGGCTGCCTTCCTATTTACCGGCCTGGTCGGCATCGCGATCGAGCGCGGCATTATCCGCTGGCTCTATGGACGCCCTCTGGAAACGCTGCTGGCCACCTGGGGCCTGTCACTGATCCTGCAGCAGACCATCCGCACCATCTTCGGCCCCACCAACCGCCAGGTGGACAATCCGAGCTGGATGTCCGGCGCCTTCGATGTCGGCGCCATGTCCATCACCTACAACCGGCTCTGGATCATCGTCTTCTCGCTCTTCACCTTCCTCGCGCTCCTGACCCTGCTCAAGCGCTCCAAGCTCGGCCTGCAGATGCGCGCCGTCACGCAGAACCGCCGCATGGCCTCCTCCATGGGCATCCGCACGCCGATGGTCGACGCCATGACCTTCGGACTCGGCTCCGGCATTGCCGGTATCGCCGGGGTGGCCCTCAGCCAGATCGACAACGTCTCCCCCAATCTCGGCCAGAACTATATCATCGACAGTTTCATGGTCGTGGTCTTCGGCGGTGTCGGCAATCTCTGGGGCACCTTTGTCGGCGCGCTGTCGCTCGGCATCGCCAACAAGTTTCTCGAGCCCTATGCCGGCGCCGTGCTCGGCAAGATCCTCATCCTTGTCCTCATCATCCTGTTCATCCAGCGGCGGCCGCGTGGCCTGTTCGCGCTCAAGGGAAGGGCGATCGAATAATGTTCACCACCCGCTTCATTAAGGCGCACGAGACGAAGACGGTCGTCATCGCCGCTCTCATTCTCCTGATCGCCTGCGCCGTTCCGGCTTCCAACCTGCTGCTCGATCCCGCCAATCCGCTGCATGTGCCCGACCATCTGGTGCCGCTGCTCGGCAAGTATCTTTCCTATGCGCTGCTGGCGCTGGCGCTCGATCTCGTCTGGGGCTATTGCGGCATTCTCTCGCTCGGCCATGGCGCCTTTTTCGCACTCGGCGGCTATGCGATGGGCATGTATCTCATGCGCCAGATCGGCGCGCGCGGCGTCTATGCCAATCCGCTCCTGCCCGATTTCATGGTCTTCCTGAACTGGAAGGAACTGCCCTGGTACTGGTACGGCTTCAATTCCTTCCCCTTTGCCGCGTTGATGGTTCTGCTCGTCCCCGGCCTGCTCGCCTTCGTCTTCGGCTGGTTCGCCTTCCGCTCGCGCGTCACCGGCGTCTATCTGTCGATCATCACCCAGGCGATGACCTATGCGCTGCTGCTCGCCTTCTTCCGCAACGAGATGGGCTTCGGCGGCAATAACGGCCTGACCGATTTCAAGGATATTCTGGGCTACAACATTCAGGCTTCCGGCACGCGCGCCACGCTCTTTGCCGCAACGGCCATCGCGCTGGCGCTCTCGCTTCTGCTTGCCTCCGCCATCACCCGCTCGAAATATGGCAAGGTGCTCGTCGGCGTGCGCGATGCGGAAAGCCGGACCCGCTTCCTCGGCTACCGGGTGGAGAACGTGAAGCTCTTCATCTTCACCGTCTCGGCCATGATGGCGGGCATTGCCGGCGCGCTTTATGTGCCGCAGGTCGGCATCATCAATCCCGGCGAATTTGCCCCCGCCAATTCGATCGAGGTGGTGATCTGGACCGCCGTCGGCGGCCGCGGCACGCTGATCGGGCCGATCATCGGCGCCGTGCTCGTCAATTTCGGCAAGAGCATCTTCACCGCCGCCTTCCCGGAATTCTGGCTCTTTGCGCTTGGGGCACTGTTCATCGCCACCACGCTCTTCCTGCCCAAGGGCATTGTCGGCACCATCCAGCAGGGCTTTGCCACCCGCCGCGCCTATCGCGAGGCCGCCGCCGCCGAGAAGGGCCGGGTGGAGGCTGCCGCAGCCCCCGCCGCCCAGCCTGCCGGTCTCACCCCCCAAGCCCACGCCGCAGAGTGAGCCCCATGGACCAGAAGATCACCAACACCATCCTCTATCTCGACAATGTCTCGGTGTCCTTCGACGGGTTCAAGGCGCTGAACGCGCTCTCTTTCGTCGTGGCGCCCGGCGAGCTGCGGGCGATCATCGGCCCGAACGGCGCCGGCAAGACGACGATGATGGACATCATCACCGGCAAGACCCGGCCGGACAGCGGCACCGTCTATTTCGACGGCCAGGTGGACCTGACCAAGCGCGACGAGGCCGATATCGCCCAGCTCGGCATCGGCCGCAAGTTCCAGAAGCCGACGGTCTTCGAAAGCCACACCGTCTGGGACAATCTCGAACTGGCGCTGAACCGCAAGCGCGGCGTCTTCGCCACGCTGTTCTATACGCTGAGTGCGGCCGACAAGGCACGCATCGAGGAGATCCTCGAGACCGTGCGGATGAGCGACAAGCGCGACCGGCTGGCCGGCAGTCTGTCCCATGGGCAGAAGCAATGGCTGGAGATCGGCATGCTGCTGGCGCAGGAGCCGAAGCTTCTCCTGGTGGACGAGCCGGTGGCCGGCATGACCGACGCCGAAACCGCCGAAACCGCGATCCTGCTCAAGGAGATCGCCAAGACCCGCTCGGTGGTGGTGGTGGAGCACGATATGGGCTTTATCCGCGATCTCGGGGTCAAGGTGACCTGCCTCGCCGAAGGCTCGGTGCTCGCCGAGGGCTCGATCGATTTCGTCTCGAGCGACCCCAAGGTCATCGAAAACTATCTGGGGCGGTGAGGGCGATGCATTACGCTGTTTCGATGTTCGCGGCTCAGGGCGTGGTGGTGAAAGAGCAGGGTGCGCTGCCGCCACCGGCGGCGGGCAGACGCGCTCCACGCGACCAAGACCCCCTCTGCCTGCCGGCCGAAGCGCGGCCGGCGCGCTCGACAGGAGCATGCAAACGCCCGGTCGTCGCCCGCCCAAGATCCATCCCCTTCCTCCCCACAGGTGCCCCATGCTGAGCGTCGAGAACGTGAATCTTCACTATGGTGCTGCCCAGGCCCTGCGCGGCGTGTCGATCGAAGCGCCGATGGGCAAGATCACCTGCGTGCTCGGGCGAAACGGTGTCGGCAAGACGAGCCTCCTGCGCGCCATCACCGGCCAGCATGCGACAAGCGCCGGTGAGGTGCGGTTCAATGGCGTCGCGCTGAACGGGCTAGCGCCCTACAACCGCGCCAAGCTCGGCGTCGGCTTCGTGCCGCAGGGGCGGGAGGTATTTCCGCTGCTGACGGTGAAGGAGAATCTCGAAACCGGCTATGCCCCGGTGCCGCGTAAGGATCGCTTTATCCCGGAGGAGATTTTCACGCTCTTCCCGATCCTGAAAACCATGCTCGGGCGCCGCGGGGGCGATCTTTCGGGCGGCCAGCAGCAGCAGCTGGCGATCGGCCGGGCCATGGTGACACGGCCGAAGATCCTGGTGCTGGACGAGCCGACCGAGGGCATCCAGCCCTCGATCATCAAGGATATCGGCCGGGCGATCCAATATCTGCGCGACAGCACGGGAATGGCGATTCTGCTTGTGGAACAATATCTTGATTTCTGCCGCGAGCTGGCCGACCATGTCTATATCATGGACCGCGGAGAGATCGTGCATGAAGGCCCCGCCGAAACGCTGGATACGCAGGATGCCCGCCGGCACCTCACCGTTTGACCGCGCCTCTCATGCCCACAGCCACGATCTCTGCTCCTCCAGGGAACGCCGCCAGCCGGCTTGCTCCTTCTCCGCCGCGCCCGGCCGCACCGATGGCTGAGGCCCAGCGGATCGGGCGGCCGCAGCGCGCCTGGGGGCGCGGTCGGCTGGTGGCCAAGCCACTGGCCGGGCGGACGCGGCTGCAGGAGTTCTATCAGGAAGGCTGTGCCAAGATCCGCCTGCCGGAGATGTTCGACGGGCGGATGGAGGCGGTGCTGATCAACAGTTCCGGCGGGCTGACCGGCGGCGATCAGATGGACTGGCGCTTCGAGGCGGGGCCGGGAACGCATCTGACGCTTTCCACCCAGGCCTGCGAAAAGATCTACCGCGCCAGTGCCGGCACCACCACGGTCACCACGGCAATCACGGCCGAGGCCGGCGCCACCGTGCATTGGCTGCCGCAGGAGACCATCCTGTTCGACGGCGCCTCGATGACCCGCGCGCTGGAAGTCGATCTGGCCGCCGATGCGCGATTTCTCGCCGTCGAGGCCGTCCTGCTCGGCCGCCGCGCCATGGGCGAGCGGATGATCACGGGCCAGTTCCGCGACCGCTGGCGCATCCGCAAGGGCGGGCGGTTGCTGCATGCCGATCAGCTCGCTTTCACCGGAGATCTGGCAGCCCTCACCGCACAGGCAGCGACCCTTTCCGGACAGGTCGCCTTCGCGACCCTGCTTCTGGCCGAGGAAGGCTGCGAGCGCCATGTGCCGGCCCTGCGGGCGCTGCTTGCAGACGGGCAGGGGGCAATCAGCCATGTGACGATCGGCGGTCAGGAGAAGCTGATCGCGCGCTTCGTGGCGCCGGATGGCTTTGCCTTGAGAAAACTGCTCGTGCCGATGATTTCGCACTTGCGCGATGGCGCATCAGTGCCGAAAGTCTGGACCCTGTAACCCATGAACCCTGGTGGACACGCATGAACCTGACGCCGCGCGAAAAGGATAAGTTGCTGATTTCGATGGCGGCGATGGTGGCGCGACGGCGGCTGGAGCGCGGCGTCAAGCTTAACCATCCCGAAGCGATCGCGCTGATCACCGACTTCGTGGTGGAAGGCGCGCGCGACGGGCGTTCGGTCCCGGACCTGATGGAAGCCGGAGCCCATGTGATCAGCCGGGATCAGGTCATGGAAGGCATTCCGGAGATGATCCACGACATCCAGATCGAAGCGACCTTTCCCGACGGCACCAAGCTGGTGACCGTGCACGAACCGATCCGTTGAGGAAGCGCCATGCTGGCTCTGCGTCCCAATTGCGAATGCTGCGACCGCGATCTGCCGCCGGCCCTTCTGGCCGCTTATCCCGTGTCCACCGAGCGCGAGCGGAAAACCGAAGGCTGCCCGCCTGCACAGGCCGCCTGATTACGAGAGGAGGACAAACATGATCCCCGGAGAAGTCCTTGCCGCCGACGGCGAGATCGAGCTGAATGTCGGGCTGGAGACGGTGACGATCGAGGTGTCGAACACCGGCGACCGCCCGGTGCAGGTCGGCAGCCACTACCACTTCGCCGAAACCAATGCCGGGCTTTCCTTCGATCGCGAGAGCGCCCATGGCCGCAGGCTGGATATTCCGGCGGGCACAGCCGTGCGGTTCGAGCCCGGCCAGACGCGGCAGGTGACGCTGATCCCCTTTGCCGGCAAGCGTGCAGTCTATGGGTTCCGCCAGAAGGTCATGGGCACCCTATGAGCATGAGGCAGACCCGCAATCGGCGCTTGCTGCTTTGCCTGGCGGCATCAAGCAGCATGGCGTGCGGGCTGGTCCTTCTGCCGCAGCGGGCCGCCGCGCAGAATACGCCCTCGGTCGATTGCGCCGAGGCCGTGACCCAGACCGACATGACGCTGTGCGCGCAGCAGGCCTATGGCGAGGCGGATGCGGCGCTGAATACCGCCTATCGCAAGGCCATGGCCCGTGCCGTGGCGATGGACAAGGATCTCGCCGATCTTAGCGCAGGCATGGCAGGGGCGGCGGAAGCGCTGAAGGCGGCCCAGCGCGCCTGGATCCCCTATCGCGATGGCCAGTGTGCGCTGGCGGGCTTCGCCGCGCGCGGCGGCAGCATGGAGCCGATGCTGGTGGCGCAGTGCCTTGCCGACCTGAGCCACGCGCGGACCAAGGAACTCGATGCGGCGCTGGCCGAAAACTAGAGCATGTCCAGACGATGCGGAATCGCTTCGGCGCCGGATAATGCGGAAGAGACGAAAGCAGAAAGCATGGTTTGCCGAGGCGTGATCGCTTCGCCTCCTGCGGAGACAGACACGATGGGATGGCGATCGCGGGATCGCCGTCCGAATTCAAGGGAGCTGGCCGCCATTCGCGCGGTCGTCATGGTCAAGGCCCGCAGCCAGCGGGCGAGGAAGGGTAGGAAACAAGCGTGGCGGCGAGGGAGCGCATCGTGATCGTCGGCAACGGGCCGGTGCCGGAAGGCGCAGCGGCCGCGATGGCGCAGGCCGATCGGGTGGTCCGCTTCAATGATTGCCGCTCCTTCCGCGCCGGCGAACGGTCCGATGTCGTGGCCGTGTGCAATACCGGCCGGCCGGCGCGCGCCATGCTGGACGGCGGCGCCTGGGCGCATCACCCCGCCGTGGTCGCGGCACGCGACATCTGGTGCGTGCGCGATCCCGCCTTCTTCGCAGCGCTGCGGGCGCCGCTTGCCATAAGCCATCCCGAGCTCGACGATTTCTGCGAGGATGGCACGCCGGGCTTCGAGGCCTTTGCCCTGGCCTCTGCCAAGGGGGTCCGGGTTCTGGACGCGAGCCTGCACAGCCGCGTGGTGGCGGCGCTGGCGCCGTATGCGCCGGCCGGCAGCTATGTCGTGCCGAGCAGCGGGCTGATCGTCATCGCCGCCCTGCTTGAGGATGCGCCCGAGGCCGACCTTGTTCTGACAGGTTTCACCCATCAGGGATGGGACGGCCACCCCTTCGCGGCCGAAGCCCGGCTGGTCGAAAGCTGGTGCCGTGCCGGCCGGTTGAGCCGGCTTGTCGAAGCGGCGCCTCCGCGCGCCGCACAGGCATGAGGAGACCATGATGGGTGAAACAGTCCGGATCAAGGCAGGCACGATCACGCTTCCCGAGGCGGTGCTGAAGACATTGGGTCTTGGCGAAGGCGATGCGGTGGAGATCGTCACCAGCGAGACCGGCGTGGTCGAACTCCGCCGGCCCGGCGGCGGCTTCAAGGACCTGCGCGGCGTCATCAAACTGGAGCGGCCGATCAGTGGTGACGAACTCGATCAATGGATCAGGGACGCCCGCAACGCCGGCTACCGTGAGGATGACGTATGATCGGGCTGGACACGAACATGCTGATGCGTTGGCTCGCAAGCGGATCCATCACCGACGCTGAAGGCGCGAGGCAAGCTGCAGAAATAACGCGCTTTATGAACCAGACCGACATGCCGGTTTTCGTCAATCATATCGTTCTGGTCGAGATCGTCTGGTTGCTGCGCAGCAAGGTCCGGCTTGCGCGTGGAGCCATCGCGTCGTTCTTGATCCAGGTCATCGAGCACCCCCGGCTGGTCGTTGAGGATCGCGAGGCCGTTGCTGCCTCGCTGCAATCCTATGGTCAACATCCCGGCGATTTCGCCGATCACCTGATCGGTGAGATCAACAGCCGCAATGGCTGCCGCACCACCTATACATTCGACCGCGCGGCCGCGCGCTCGCCCCTCTTCTCCGAGCTTTCGAGGTAGACCCATGTCCTACAAAATGCCGCGTGCCGCCTATGCCGCCATGTTCGGGCCCACCACCGGGGATCGGGTGCGCCTTGCCGATACGGAGCTTTTGATCGAGGTGGAGAAGGATTTCACCACCTATGGCGACGAGGTGAAGTTCGGCGGCGGCAAGGTGATCCGCGACGGCATGGGCCAGAGCCAGGTGACGCGGGCGGAAGGCGCTGTGGATACCGTCATCACCAATGCGCTGATCGTCGACCACTGGGGTATCGTCAAGGCCGATATCGGCCTGAAGGACGGGCTGATCGTCGCGATCGGCAAGGCGGGCAACCCGGATACGCAGCCCAATGTCGACATCATCGTCGGCCCCGGCACGGAGGCGATCGCGGGCGAAGGCAAGATTCTGACGGCCGGCGGCATGGACAGCCACATCCACTTCATCTGCCCGCAGCAGATCGAGGAGGCGCTGATGTCGGGCCTCACCACCATGCTCGGCGGCGGCACCGGCCCCGCGCACGGCACGCTCGCCACCACCTGCACCCCCGGCCCCTGGCACATTGCCCGGATGATCGAGGCGGCGGATGCCTTTCCGATGAACCTGGCCTTTGCCGGCAAGGGAAATGCCTCGCTGCCCGGCGCGCTCATCGAAATGGTGCTCGGCGGCGCCACCTCGCTGAAGCTGCACGAGGACTGGGGCACGACGCCGGCCGCCATCGATTGCTGCCTGTCGGTCGCCGACGAGTATGACGTGCAGGTGATGATCCACACCGATACGCTGAACGAGAGCGGCTTCGTCGAGGATTCGATCGCGGCGCTGAAGGGCCGCACCATCCATGCCTTCCACACGGAAGGGGCCGGCGGCGGCCATGCGCCTGATATCATCAAGATCTGCGGTCAGCCGAACGTCATCCCGTCCTCGACCAATCCGACCCGGCCCTACACGATCAACACGCTCGCCGAACACCTCGACATGCTGATGGTGTGCCACCATCTCTCGCCCTCGATCCCGGAGGATATCGCCTTCGCCGAAAGCCGCATCCGCAAGGAAACGATCGCCGCGGAAGACATTCTCCACGATATCGGCGCCTTCTCGATCATCTCCTCCGACAGCCAGGCCATGGGTCGCGTCGGCGAGGTGGCGATCCGCACCTGGCAGACGGCGGACAAGATGAAACGTCAGCGCGGCCGGCTGCCGGGCGAAACGGGCGACAACGACAACCTGCGGGTCAAGCGCTACATCGCCAAATACACGATCAACCCGGCCATCGCCCACGGACTGAGCCACGCGATCGGCTCGGTCGAGGTCGGCAAGCGTGCCGATCTCGTGCTCTGGAACCCGGCCTTCTTCGGCGTCAAGCCGGACATGGTGCTGCTGGGCGGCACGATCGCCGCAGCTCCCATGGGCGATCCCAATGCCTCGATCCCGACGCCGCAGCCGGTGCATTACCGGCCGATGTTCGGCTCCTATGGCAAGGCGCGAACCAATTCCTCCGTCACCTTCGTCAGCCAAGCCTCGCTCGATGCCGGGCTTGCCGCCAGGCTCGGCGTCGCCAAGACGCTGATGGCGGTCAAGAACACCCGCGGCGGCATCGGCAAGGCCTCGATGATCCACAACAGCCTGACGCCGGTGATCGAGGTTGATCCGGAAACCTATGAGGTGCGCGCCGATGGCGAACTCCTGACCTGCGAACCCGCAACCGTGCTGCCGATGGCGCAGCGGTATTTCTTGTTCTGACCCCGCCATCACTTTGCCGCGGCGGAGCGCCACGCTCCGCGCAAACGCTCCCCTCCGGCCTCGCCGGACCAGCCTGAAAGACGTGCACCCATGCCCTACCGCTCCACCAAGGTTCTTTCGCCCGGCCCGCGCGACAAGGCGCCGCTGCATGTGCTGGCCTTGCCGAGCGACCAGCGGCATCTGCGCCGCAAGCTCCTGCACCTGCCGGACGACGATGTGGTGATGCTGGACCTGAAGGAGGCCGTGATGCTGGCCGATGGCGACGTGCTGCTGCTCGACACTGGAGAGTATGTCGAGATCGGCGCCGTGGAAGAGCCGCTCTATGCCGTGACCGCGCGGGACCCTCTGCACCTGACCGAACTTGCCTGGCACCTGGGCAACCGCCATCTCCAGGTCGAGATCGGCGAGGGGCGGATCCTTATCCAGCGCGATCCGGTGATCCGCGGCATGCTGCTGGGGCTCGGCGCTGCGGTGGAGGAGATCACCGCCGCCTTCCACCCGATGCGCGGTGCCTATCACGGCCATGGCGGCCACGACCACGGCGGGCACGGCCATGCGCATGGGGGCGACGCGCATGCCGATCACGCTGAGCACGACCATCATGCACACCATGATCACGGCTCCTGCGCTGGCCACAGGGCGCATGAACATCGCCATGGGTGAAGCTGCCGCCACCGCTCAGCACCGCACGGCCGCTTATGCGGGGGAAGGATCGGCGCAGGCACTGGTGCGCCTGGCAGCCTGGCTTTCACCGGCCTTCCCGGTCGGCGCCTTCGCCTATTCGGGCGGGCTGGAACAGGCAATTCGCAGCGGGGCGATCCGCAATACAGAGGGACTGCAGGACTGGCTTTCGGCAATGATCGGCCACGGCCAGAGCTGGAACGACGCCGTGCTGCTGGCGGAAGCCTATCGCTGCGTGGCGGATCAGGAGAAGCTGACGGCGCTTTCGGAGCTGGCCGAGGCGATGAGCGGCGGGCGCGAGCGGCATCTGGAGGTGATGAGCCTGGGCGAGGCCTTCCTCGCCGCCGCTGCCGCCTGGCCGCACCCGGCGCTGGAGGCGCTGGCCGGCCGGGCGGCCTATCCGGTCGCTGTGGGGGCCGTGGCGGGGGTGCATCGCACCGGCCTGCAGGCGGCCATCGCCGCCTATCTGCAGGCGCAGGTCGCAACGCTCACATCCGTCGCCATTCGCTGCAGCCTGATCGGGCAGCGCCACGCTGTCGCGCTGCTGGCCGCGCTGGAGCCGCTCAGCCTCGCACAGGCGGCAAGGGCGGCGGACAGTCGTCTGGACGATCTCGGCACCGCAACGCTGCTGGCCGATATGGCGAGCCTGGCTCATGAAACCCTGCAGCCCCGGCTGTTTCGATCGTAAGGCACGGGCAGCAGGCAGACTTGGCGCCCGCGCGGCGCGCAGAAAAGGACAGGACATGACACGATCTGCAAACGGACCCCTGCGCGTCGGCATTGGCGGCCCGGTCGGCTCCGGCAAGACGGCGCTGACGGACAAGCTCTGCAAGGCCATGCGCGAGACCTATTCGGTGGCGGTGGTCACGAACGACATCTACACGCAGGAGGATGCCGAAGCGCTGGTTCGCATGCAGGCGCTTCCCTCCGATCGCATCGTCGGCGTGGAAACGGGCGGCTGCCCGCACACGGCCATCCGCGAGGATGCGACGATCAACCTGCAGGCGATCGCCGATCTCAATCGCCGCATCCCGGATCTCGACGTCGTCTTCATCGAATCCGGCGGCGACAATCTGGCCGCCACCTTCTCGCCCGATCTCGCGGATCTGACCCTCTATGTCATTTCCGTCTGCCAGGGCGAGGAAATTCCGCGCAAGGGTGGACCGGGGATCACGAAATCGGACCTGCTGGTGATCAACAAGAAGGATCTCGCCCCCTATGTCGGCGCGGATCTCGACGTCATGCAGCGCGACGCCGACCGCATGCGCCACTCCCGCCCCTTCGTCTTTTCCGACATGAAGCGTGGCGAAGGGGTAGAGCGGATCGTGGAGTTCCTGCGGGTTGAAGGCGGGCTGTAGGTGCTCTCGCTATCCGACGAAAGCAAGAATCCCTCTGGCCTGCCGGCCATCTCCCCCACAAGGGGGGAGAGACCCAGACGCCGCCGCTCGCTCCCTCTAGCAAAAGAGTCGGGACACTGCAGCGGACGATCGTGATCAAGAGCTGCGCGTTGGGGTCTGACAGGCAATCATGAAACCGGGGGCCTGCCTCACGGTCTCCCACAAGGGGGAGAGTGCAAGAGGCGACCGCTCGACCCACTCTTGCGCTCTATTCTGAAAATCATCGCCCGCGCAGAACGAGCAGCCGGCTTTCCTCGCGCATGGCCCGCCTCACGGTTTCTCCCCTCTTGTGGGGGAGATGGGCGGCAGGCCAGAGGGGGATTTTTGCCGCAGCGCCTGAGGCTCAAGAGGCCGGCCCCTCGCGAGGCCGGCCTTGTTATTCCGCCGCCAGCGCCGGGTGGGTCACCACAGTGCCGCCGACGGCGCGGAGCGTGCCGCTGTTGCGGCTTTCCAGCCGGTCGATGCGCTCCTGCAGGGTGGCGATCGTCTCTGCCTGATCCTGCACGGTTTCCGTAAGCGCGGTGCGGTCGAGGGCCACCGTTTCTTCCTCCTTCCTGCCGACCAGGCGGCCGAAGGCCCAGCCGAGCAGGCGGGAGAGGTCGTCCATGATCAGGAAGAAGGACGGCACCACAACGAGCGAGAGCACGGTCGAGACGATGATGCCGCCGATCACCGCGATCGCCATCGGCGCGCGGAAGGTGCCGCCTTCGCCGACGCCGAGCGCCGAGGGCAGCATGCCGGCCGACATGGCGATCGACGTCATGATGATCGGCCGGGCGCGCTTGCGGCCGGCTTCGATCATGGCCTCGACCCGCTCCATCCCGTGCCGCTTCATCTCGATGGCGAAATCGACCAGCAGGATGGCGTTCTTCGTGACAATGCCCATCAGCATGAGAATGCCGATGAGGACAGGCATGGACATGGGGTTCTGGGTGACGATCAGCCCGGCCGCGACGCCGCCAATGGCAAGCGGCAGCGAGAAGAGGATGGTGAAGGGCTGGATGACGTCCTTGAACAGAAGGATGAGCACGACCAGCACCAGCATCAGGCCGAGCAGCATGGCATTGCCGAAGCCGCGCTGCATTTCCGCCTGCACCTCGGCATCGCCGCTTTCCAGGAACTGGACGCCGTCTGGCAGCTTGGTTTCGGCGGCGATGGCCTTGAAGCGGTCGGATGCCGTGTCGAGCGCGACGCCGGAGGGAAGGTCAGCGCCGAGCTTGATGACCCGCAGACGGTCATAACGCTGGATGGAGCTCGGACCTTCGGCGTAATCGATATCCGCCACGCTCGAGACCGGCACGAGCGCGCCGCCCGCCGTCTGGACCTTCAGGTTGCGGATCGCTGCCAGATCCGTGCGCATGGCGGTATCGACCTGGACGCGGATCGGAATCTGCCGGTCATCCAACGAGATCTTCGTGAGCAAGGAGTCGATATCGCCGATCGTCGCGACGCGGACCACCTCGGCGATCTGTGCCGTGGTGATGCCCAGCCGCGACATTTGGTCGGCGCGCGGCTTGATCTGCAGTTCCGGCCGGGGCAGGGCGCCATCGGGGCTGACATTGGCGAGCGTCGGCTCGCTGCGCAGCTTGGCTTCCAGAAGGCCGACCGCCTCGTTGAGATCGGCATCGTTGCGCGAAAGCAGGTTGAAGGCGAGGTCGCGCTCGCCGCGATCGTTCAGCTTCAGCACCCGAACGTCAGGCACGTCGCGAATGGCGGCGTAGACCTCCTTCTCGATCTCCCACTGCGGCACGGTGCGGCCCTGCGGCGGCAGCTTGGGCAGCATGGGGCCGAGCACCGGAATGCGGCCGAAGACATCGTTGACGACCTTGTTGACCAGCGAATGATCGCGCTTGGCCAGCATCAGCGTGACCGTCGCGCGGCGCAGTTCGAGGTCGCCCTTCGGCGAGGCACCGCCCAGCACGAAGACGCTCTCGACTCCGGCAATGTCCTTGACGCGATCATAGATCGCCGTCGTCGCGGCATCCGTGTCTTCCAGCATGGCGTTCGGCGGAAGCTCGACCGACAGCGTGATGCGCGAGGCATCTTCCGGCGGCAGGAAGCTGCCGGGCACGGTGGAGAGCATGTAGACCGACCCAACGAGAAAACCGATGGCGCAGGCGAGCGTCAGATAGCGCATGTACCAGCGCTTGGTCGTCGCCGAAATCAGCCAGCTATAGCCGCGCATGAAGCGGCCCTCGTCGCCTTCCTCGTGCCCGTCCGCATCGCCCGAGCGCATGAGATAGGCGGCCATCACCGGGGTGATCAGGCGCGCCACCATCAGCGAGAAGAAGACGGAGACGGCAACGGTGAGACCGAACTGGATGAAATACTGCCCCGGAATGCCCGGCATGAAGGACACCGGCACGAAGACCGCGATGATCGTGAAGGTGGTGGCGATGACCGCCAGGCCGATCTCGTCCGCCGCCTCGATGGCCGCGCGGTAGGGCGATTTGCCCATCTTGATGTGGCGCGCGATGTTCTCGATCTCGACGATCGCGTCGTCGACGAGAATGCCGGTTGCCAGCGTCAGGGCCAGGAAGGAAACGAGGTTGAGCGAGAAGCCAAGCAGGTCCATGACCCAGAAGGTCGGCACGGCCGAAAGCGGCAGCGCCAGCGCCGAGATCAGCGTCGCCCGCCAGTTGCGCAGGAAGAGCAGCACCACGGCAACGGCGAGCAGCGCGCCTTCCATCAGCGTGTGGATCGCCGCTTCGTAATTGCCATAGGTGAAATAGACGAGGTCGTTGATCAGCGAGATCGACACGTCCGGATTGGCGGCCCGCACCTTGTCCAGCGTCTTTGCCACAGTTTCGGCCACGGAGACCTCGCTGGCGCCCTTGGCGCGGAAGACCGCAAAGGTGACCACCGGGTTGCCGTCGAAGCGCGAGAAGCTTTTCGGCTCCTCATAGGTGTCGGTAATGGAGCCGAGTTCGGAGAGGCGCACGAAGCGGCCGTTCGGCAGGCCGATCATCGTCTTCGACAGGGTTTCGACCGAGCGCGCATCGCCGAGCGTGCGGATCGCCTGTTCGGCGCCGCCGACCTGGCCGCGGCCGGAGCCGAGATCGGTGTTGATGCGGCGCAGCTGGGCGTTCACATCCGCTGCGGTAATGCCGTAGGAGTTCAGACGCTGCGCATTGAGTTCGACGCGAACCTCGCGGTCCGACCCGCCGTAGCGATCAATGCGGCCGATGCCGGTCTGGCCCTGCAGCGCGCGCTTGACCGTATCGTCGACGAACCAGGACAGCTCCTCGAGCGTCATGCCGGGCGAGGACACGGCAAAGGTCTGGATTGCCTGGCCTTCGACATCGATCTTGGACACGATCGGCTCTTCGATCGAGGCCGGCAAGTCGCCGCGGATGCGGTCGATCGCATCCTTGGTGTCCTGCACCGCCTGCTCGGTCGGAACCGAGATCTCGAACTCGACCGCGGTCGTCGACAGGCCGTCGGTGATGGTCGAGGTGACATGCTTGACACCGGTGACGCCCGCCACGGCATCCTCGATCTCCTTGGTCACCTGTGTCTCGAGCTCGGCAGGGGCCGCGCCGCTCTGGGCGACGCTGATCGCCACGATCGGCACGTCGATATTGGGAAAGCGGGTGATGGGCAGCGAATTGAACGACTGATAGCCGAGCACCATCAGAAGCGTGAAGAGGAGAATGGGCGCAATAGGATTGCGGATCGACCAGGCGGAGAAATTCATGGCTTCCCTCTCCTCAATTGGTCGTCGGCGCGGGTTCGGCCGCGCTCTCGACAGGCTTGATGCGATCACCGTCGCGAACATAGGCGCCGGCCTTGGCCACCACGGCCTCGCCGTCCTTCAGCCCCGAAAGGATCTCGATGCTGCGGCCGTCCTGAATGCCAGTTTCGACCTTGACCATGCGCACAACCCCGTTTTCGACCTTGCGGACGGTGGTGCCCTCGCGCCCGCTCGTCACGGCGGTCAGCGGCAGGGTCAGGCCGTCCTTCTCGGCCACGATGATGTCGGCCGTCGCATACATGCCCACCCGCGCGCGTTCGGCCTTGTCGATGGAGAGATATACGGTGCCGAGCCGGGTCTGGTTGTCGACCAGCGGCGAAATCAGCCGAACGCGACCGGACAGCGTGTCCTGGCTGTCGGCAAGCTTGAGGGCGACGGTCTGCCCGACGGCGATCTTCAAAAGATCCGCCTCGGTCACGTCGGCGCGCATTTCCACCGCCCCGTCGCGGATGAGGGTGAAGAGCGGATCGCCATTGCCGCTGGCGATCGCGCCGATCTTGGCGGTCTTGGCCGAAATCGTGCCGGCCACCGGCGCCTTGACCTCGGTACGGGCCAGCCGGAGCGCGACGTCGGAAATCTGCGCCTGCACAACCTGGATATCGGCCTTGGCGACATCGATCAGCTGCTCGGCCGAGCGCACCCGGGCGCGGGCCACGGCAGCGGCCGATTCCGTCTGGTCGGCGATCGCCGTGGAAACGGAGCCCGACTCCTTCAGCCGCGCATTGCGCGCCGCCACGCGGTCGGCTTCCTCGGCATTGGCCTGGGCCTCGATCAGTTGCGCTTCATACTGCGCCAGGGCGGCCTGGGCCTTGGCAAGGCTTGCCTCGTTCTGACTTTTCTGCAGAAGCAAGGCGTCGGGGTTCAACACGGCCAGAACCTGCCCGGCCTGAACCTTATCGCCGATATCGACGGCAAGGCTCTGGATCGACAGCCCGTCGACCAGCGGCGCCACATAGGTCTCTTCCCGGGCCTGGATCGTGCCGGTGGCCACCACGCGGTCGACGATCGGCCCGCGCGTGGTCTTGGTCACGACGATCGTCGGCAGCAACGGCTCGGCCGGGGCAGTAGCCTGCGGCTCCTCCGCCAGCGCCCAACCGGCGCCCAGCGAAAGGCCGGCGGAGAGCGTCAGGGCCTTCAGGAGACCCGGAGTGAAGAGTTTGAAGGCAGCCATCGGCCAAATCGTCCCATTGTCAGAAAATGCGCGTCGTCTCGACAGGGCGCCCGAGCGCCCAGCGGCCAAACCATCCCTTCGGACGGGCCGACCCTGCCCGCAGTTTCCAGAGCCCGGACGGCGTGCACTGCAGCAGAGCATATTTAAGCGGCTTTCGAACCTGCCGCAAGAAGAAAGAATGGTGCCTCACTATTTTATACAACAGCAGAAATGAGAACGCCCCGAAGCGTCGTGACAGAGCTCCGAGGCGTTTTTCAGGCAGGGTGGCAGCGAGCGGCCCGCTGCGCGTCGTGGTCTACTTCAAGGCTTCGTCGGTGATCTCATGCGTCCAGGCGCCCTGCGGCTCCTTGGTGATCACCGGGTCCGAACCGCCCTTCATCAGCGAGGCAACCGTGCGCGTATAGTCGGCTTCGTCGAGTGCGCCATTGGAACCGGCGGTCAGCTTCGCCACTTCGCCCATCATGCGTTTCTGGTGCTCTTCCGTCTGAGCGCCCGTTGCGTCGTTCTCAAGCACGATCCCGGCCGCTTCGTCCGGGTTGCTCTCGGCATATTTCCAGCCCTTCATGGAGGCGCGGACGAACTTGACCATCTTTTCCTTGAAAGCTGGGTCCTTCAGCTTGTCTTCCAGTACGTAGAGACCGTCTTCCAGCGTCGCGACACCCTGGTCTTCGTATTTGAAGGTGATCAGGTCCTCCGGCTTGATGCCGGCGTCGATCACCTGCCAATATTCATTGTAGGTCATGGTGGAGATGCAGGCGGCCTGTTTCTGGATCAGCGGATCGACGTTGAAGCCCTGCTTGAGCACGGTGACGCCATCCGGCCCGCCATCGGTCTTGAGGCCGAGCTGGCTCATCCAGGAGAGGAACGGATATTCATTGCCGAAGAACCAGACGCCGAGCGTCTTTCCTTTGAAGTCTGCCGGCGTGGCGACGCCGCTTTCCTTCAGGCAGGTCAGCATCATGCCGGATTTCTTGAAGGGCTGGGCAATGTTGACGAGCGGCACGCCCTTTTCGCGCGTTGCCAGCGCAGACGGCATCCAGTCGACCACGACATCCGCACCGCCGCCGGCGATCACCTGTGCCGGACCGATATCCGGGCCGCCGGGCTTGATCTCGACGTCGAGGCCTTCCTCTTCGTAATAGCCCTTGTCTTTCGCGACATAATAGCCGGCGAACTGGGCCTGGGTCACCCATTTCAGCTGCAGCGTCACCTTGTCGGCGGCGCTGGCCTGAAAGGCGCCGAGCGAGAGCGCGCTGGCGAGAAGCAGGGATGCGAATGTCTTTGTCATGTCAGTTCCCTTTTATGTTTTTGAAGTCTTACGTATGCCCACCGCGGACAGACGGATGCCAGAAGGTGACGGCGCGCTCGATCAGCGCCACCACCCCGTAGAACAGCGATCCCGCCAGCGCGGCGACGGTGATCTCCGCCCACACCATGTCGACATTCATGCGCCCGACCTCGGTGGAGATGCGAAAGCCCATGCCGACAATCGGCGTGCCGAAGAACTCCGCCACGATGGCCCCGATCAGCGCCAAAGTCGAGTTGATCTTCAAGGCGTTGAAGATGAAGGGCCAGGCGGCGGGGAGCCGGAGCTTGACCAGCGTCTGGAACCAGGAGGCGGCATAGGTGCGCATCAGGTCCTTCTCCATGCTGCTGGCCGCACCAAGGCCGGTGACCGTATTCACGAGCATGGGAAAGAAGGTCATGATGACGACCACCGCCACCTTGGACGGCCAGTCGAAGCCGAACCACATGACCATGATCGGCGCGACGCCGACGACCGGCAGCGCGGAAACGAAATTGCCGAGCGGCAAGAGCCCTTTCTGCAGGAAGGGCGAACGGTCGATGGCGATCGCGGCCAGGAAGCCGAGGCCGCAGCCGAGCACATAGCCGGTCAGCACCGACTTCAGGAAGGTCTGGCGAAAATCCGCCCAAAGGGTGGGCACGGAGGTCACCAGCCGTGCCCAGATCATCGAGGGTGGCGGCAGCAGCACGCTCGGCACCTCGAAGCCGCGAACCAGCCCTTCCCAGAGCACGAGGATGCTGAGGCCGAACAGGAGCGGCACGGCGATGCGGATCGCCCGTCCGGCAAGCGGGCTGCGGGGCGTCGT
This sequence comes from Rhizobium sp. CC-YZS058, assembly GCF_034720595.1. Classification (NCBI taxonomy): domain Bacteria; kingdom Pseudomonadati; phylum Pseudomonadota; class Alphaproteobacteria; order Hyphomicrobiales; family Rhizobiaceae; genus Rhizobium; species Rhizobium sp. CC-YZS058. The sequence continues at coordinate 955,199 of NZ_JAYESJ010000001.1, forward strand.
CCGCACCAGCCATTCGTTCAGGGCCCAGGCGGCGAGCCAGAAGGCCAGGGCAGGCAGGATCGCGCTCATGGCCGGGCTCCCATGCGGGCGGTGACGAGGGATTGGATGGCGCCGACGACGAGGACCAGCACAGCCGCGAGCCCCGCCGCCATGAACAGTGCGGCCCAGATCTGCACGGTCTGGCCGTAATAGGAGCCAGCCAGAAGCCGTGCGCCGAGCCCCGCCACCGCGCCGGTCGGCAGCTCGCCGACGATGGCGCCGACCAGCGAAATGGCGACCGCCACCTTCAGCGAGGTGAAGAGATAGGGCATGGCCGAGGGCCAGCGCAGCTTCCAGAAGATCTGCGCGCCGCTCGCATGATAGGTGCGCATCAGGTCGAGCTGGATCTGCTCGGGGCTGCGCAGCCCCTTCACCATGCCGACGGCGACGGGGAAGAAGGAAAGGTAGGTCGAAATCAGCGCCTTCGGCAGCAGGCCGGAGATGCCGGCGGCATTGAGAACGACGATGATCATCGGCGCGATGGCAAGGATCGGGATCGTCTGGCTGGCGATGATCCAGGGCATCAGCGAGCGATCCATGGCACGATTGTGCACGATGCCGACGGCCAGCAGGATGCCGAGCACCGTGCCGATGCCGAAGCCCATGAGCGTCGCCGAAAGCGTGATCCAGGCATGGTAGACGAGGCTGCGCTTGGATGTGACCGGCTTGTCCACCACCGTATCCCACAGCTCCGCCATCACCTGATGCGGCGCCGGCAGCACCGGCCGCGCCTGGGCCATGGTGTTCCTGACGAGATCGGCAAATCCGATGGTCGTGCCGGCCCGCGCCGCGGTGTCGCGCTCGAACGGGGCGTTGAGGAAGACGACGGCGGCATACCAGACGAGTACCAGCGCGGCGAGGACGGTGAGGACGGGGAGAAGTTTTTCGCGGATGGTCATGGCGCCACTCCCATCTGCCAGCCACTGCCACCCAAAACCCCCTCTGGCCTGCCGGCCATCTCCCCCACAAGGGGGGAGAGACCGTGTGGCACGCGCTCGCTTCCTATCGACAGGCAGCGAATAAGCGACGTGTCTGCGTAGGAAAACGAAAATGGGATCCGAGCGGCCCGCCCCATGGTCTCTCCCCCCTTGTGGGGGAGATGGCCGGCAGGCCAGAGGGGGACATGGCCACACAGCAATTGGTCGCTTCTCAAGTCAGTACGCTGCGCAATCTCTTGACGTGGACGAGAGGTACGATCGACCCGCCCCATGGTCTCTCCCCCCTTGTGGGGGAGATGGCCGGCAGGCCAGAGGGGAGTTTCCGCCATCGACAGCTCACTCCTCATAGCTGTGCCCCGCCCGAAGCCCATCGCGGACCCGGCTGGCGATTTCGAGGAATTCAGGGGTTTCGCGGATGTCGAGGGGGCGCTCGCGGGGAAGGGTGGAGTCGATGATGTCCGTCACCCGTCCGGGGCGCGGGCTCATCACCACGATCTTGGTGGAGAGATAGACGGCCTCGGGAATGGAATGGGTGACGAAGCAGATGGTCTTTTCCGTCCGGTCCCACAAGCTGAGAAGCTGCTCGTTCAGATGATCGCGGACGATTTCGTCCAGCGCGCCGAAGGGCTCGTCCATCAGCAGGAGGTCGGCATCGAAGGCGAGCGCGCGGGCGATCGAGGCGCGCTGCTGCATGCCGCCGGAGAGCTGCCAGGGATATTTCTTGCCGAAACCGGTGAGGTTGACGAGGTCAAGGGTCCGCGCGATGCGGGCCCGCTTCTCCGCCTCAGGATAGCCCATGATCTCGAGCGGCAGGGCGATGTTCTTCTCGATGGTGCGCCAGGGATAGAGCCCTGCCGCCTGGAACACATAGCCGTAGGAGCGGTTGCGCCGGGCGTCTTCCGGCGAGGTGCCATTGACGGTGATGGTGCCGGACGTCGCCTTCTCGAGATCGGCGATGACGCGCATGAACGTCGTCTTGCCGCAGCCGGACGGGCCGATGAAGGAAACGAAGTCGCCCTTGCGGATATCGAGCGTGACGCCGGTCAGCGCGGTGACGGGCCCGTCATTGGTCTTGAAGACAAGGCCGAGGTCGCGCGCGGAGACGACGGAGGCAGGCGAGGCGGTGGAAACAGGCCCTTCGGCAGCAGGCGACATTACCGACATTTGGCGAGCGGACCCCTTGTGTTGCCGTCCGCGAAGCGGACGATGTAGGACGTCTTGGATTTCTCGAGGCTCACCATTTCACCGCTCCCCGTTCCGCCTTTGCCTTCGCAGCGCAGCCGGATCGAGAAGCCCTTGGCTGTCTTCTTCGCGGCGCTTTGAAACGCGCAGGAGGAGGCAGCGGTGGTGATGCCGTGGTCGTTGCGCCGGAAGAATGCGTCCGCGCCGTGTGCTTCCCCGGTCCCTGCGTACCGACAGCCCTCCGCGTTGCCATAGGCTGCGTCGAGGACGGCGGGCGAGGCGACCGCCGCGTCGACGACGCAGCCGCAGGCAAGGAGGAGGGCGAGCAGGGTCATCCGGCTCAGACCCCGCTGGCCGGAATGCCGCTGCGGGTCACCTTGCGCGGCGCGGAAATCTCCTTCCAGGTGGAAAGCGCCTTGGCGACCGGGGTGACGGGCGGGCGCTTGACGAAGGCGCCATGGCCCTCGCGGGTCTTCACCGTGTCCTCCTCGATCGCCACCACACCGCGCGTCAGCGTGAAGCGCGGCAGGCCGGTGACGACCTTTCCCTCGAAGACATTGTAGTCGATCGCCGATTGCTGGGTGGCGGCGGCAATGGTCTTGGAGCGGTTCGGATCCCAGACGACCAGGTCGGCATCGGCGCCGACGAGGATCGCGCCCTTCTTCGGATAGATGTTGAGGATCTTGGCGATATTGGTGGAGGTGACGGCCACGAACTCGTTCATGGTGATGCGCCCGGTCGCGACGCCATGGGTCCAGAGCATGGGCATGCGATCCTCGAGCCCGCCCGTGCCGTTCGGAATCTTGCGGAAATCGCCGAGGCCGAAGCGCTTCTGCTCGGTGGTGAAGGCGCAGTGGTCGGTCGCCACCACCTGCAGCGAGCCGGAGGCAAGGCCGGCCCACAGGCTGTCCTGGTGCGTCTTGTTGCGGAAGGGCGGCGACATGACGCGGCGCGCGGCATGGTCCCAGTCGGGGTTCGAATATTCGCTGTCGTCCAGAGTCAGGTGCTGGATCAGCGGCTCGCCATAGACGCGCATGCCCTTCTGCCGGGCGCGGCGGATGGCCTCGTGCGCCTGTTCGCAGGAGGTATGGACGATATAGACCGGGCAACCCGCCATGTCGGCGATCATGATCGCCCGGTTCGTCGCTTCGCCCTCCACCTCCGGCGGGCGCGAATAGGCATGCGCCTCCGGCCCGTCATTGCCCTCGGCCATCAGCTTGGCCTGCATCTGCGCCACCACATCGCCATTTTCGGCATGGACGAGCGGCAGCGCGCCGAGCTCGGCACAGCGCTGGAAGGAGGAGAACATCTCGTCGTCATCCACCATCAGCGCGCCCTTATAGGCCATGAAATGCTTGAAGGTGTTGATGCCCTTGTCGCGGACGATCGTCTCCATCTCGTTGAAGACCTGCTCGCCCCACCAGGTGATCGCCATGTGGAAGGAATAGTCGCAGGTGGCGCGCGAGGTCTTGTTGTCCCACATGGTCAGGGCGTCCAGCATGGACTGGCCGGGATTGGGAAGCGCGAAGTCCACCACCATGGTGGTGCCGCCCGCGAGCGCCGCCCGCGTTCCGCTCTCGAAATCGTCGGAGGAATAGGTGCCCATGAAGGGCATCTCCAGATGGGTATGCGGATCGATGCCGCCGGGCATGACATAGCAGCCGGTCGCATCCAGTTCGTCGCCGCCCGAAAGGTTCGGCCCGATCTCGGCGATAACCCCGTTCTCGATGCGCAGATCCGCCTTGTAGGTCAGGTCCGCGGTGACGATGGTGCCGTTCTTGATGATGGTGGTCATTGGCTCTCCTATCTTCCCGCTGCCAGCAGGGGCAGGATGGTTCGATGCAATCCTGTAATGGTGATGAGAGCGGTTTCCAGCCGCTGCATGTCCTCGTCGCTCAACCTGCCGATCACCTGTCGGATGGCGGCCTTGCGCAGATGGGTGATCTTGTCGACCATGATCTGCGATGTCACTTCCAGACCGTTACCGGCCGTGGGTTCGATCGTCGGCCGAAAGCTCGGCGCGTCCGCAAGGGAGGACGTGAAGGCGCACAGGATCAGGCTTTCATGGGCCTCGATGAATTCGTCCGCATGGAGGATGACGGCCGGGCGCGGCTTCTTGAGATCGCCCTGAAAGGCTGCTGTCACCATGTCGCCGCGCTTGGGTCTCACGCTTGGTCCCAATCCTCATACGCATCCTCGCCAAGGAGATCGGTCAGCCCCTCGCGTCGGTCCGCTTCGACGGAGGATCGCGCCTGACGGGCCGCTTCTGCGCGGTAGCTGGCGCTCGAAAAATCCGGCACCCAGACCTCCACCGGCCGATAGCCCTGGCGCAGGAGTTCGGCGCGCTCATCCGGGGAAAGCTCTCTCGGTCGTCCCATGCTCTGCCCTCCGTCTCGTGCCGCCGCTGTCAGCCTACTCCACGATCTCCGCCGTCTCCACCACGGCGTGGAAGAGAACGTCGCAGCCGGCGCTGGCCCATTCCTTGGAAATTTCCTCGGCCTCGTTGTGGGAGACCCCGCCGACGCAGGGGCACATGATCATGGTGGAGGGGGCAACGCGCGCGGTCCAGCAGGCATCGTGCCCGGCGCCGGAAACGATGTCGCGATGGGAGAGGCCGAGCTTCTCGGCCGAACGGCGCACACGGTCCACCAGCGTCGGATCGAACGTGACCGGATCGAAATGCCCGACCGGCTCGACCGAACAGCCGACACCGAGATCGGCACAGATGGCCGCGGCTTCGCGTTCGATCCGGGCGCGCATCGCGTCAAGCTTTGCCTGCTCCGGCGAGCGGATGTCGACGGTGAAGACAACGGTGCCGGGCAGGACATTGCGGGAATTGGGCGACACGAAGATCTGCCCGACCCCGCCGACCGCATTGGGCTGGCTCTCCATGGCCACGGTCTGAACCATCTCGAGGATACGGGCCATGGCGAGCCCGGCGTTGACGCGCAGCGTCATCGGTGTGGAGCCGGTATGGGCCTCGCGGCCGGTCAGCGTGAATTCCAGCCACCAGAGGCCCTGACCATGCGTCACGACGCCGATCGCCGTGTTCTCTGCCTCCAGAATCGGCCCCTGCTCGATATGATATTCGAAATAGGCGTGCATCTTGCGCGCGCCCACCTCTTCCTCGCCCCGCCAGCCGATGCGCTCCAGCTCCTCGCCGTAGGTCTTGCCGTCTGGATCGCGGCGGCCATAGGCCCAGTCGAGCGTGTGGATGCCGGCGAAGACGCCGGAGGCCAGCATGGCCGGCGCGAAGCGCGCGCCTTCTTCATTGGCCCAGTTGGTGACGACGATCGGATGGCGGGTGCGCAGACCGAGATCGTTCATCGAGCGCACGACTTCGAGCCCCGCCAGAACGCCGAGCACGCCGTCATATTTGCCGCCGGTCGGCTGTGTGTCCAGGTGCGAGCCGACGTAGACGGGTAGGGCATCGGGATCGGTGCCGGGGCGGGTGGCGAACATCGTGCCCATGGCATCGACGCCCATGGAAAGCCCGGCCGCATCGCACCAGGATTGGAACAGGCGGCGCCCCTCGGCATCGGCGTCGGTCAGCGTCTGGCGATTGTTGCCGCCGGCGATGCCGGGACCGATCTTCGCCATCTCCATCAACGAGTCCCAGAGCCTGTCGCCATTGATGCGCAGGTTTTCGCCGGGTGCGGCCATGCGTGGTGCCCTCTCAGTTCAAGACGCGCTCAGCCGGACGCGAGCAGCCTCTTTCCAATATCTTTCGGCCGACGGCAGCCTCTTTGGAAGGCGCGTCATCGTCCTGTTCCCACCGGTCAATTCGGGGCTCGTTTTTTCTTTCGCCCTCGCGATCCGCCGTTGCCTTCGGTAAGGAACTGGCTGATAATTTGACCGGTTGGTAAACGTTACAACTTCCGAAGCGACACTCAAGACGGATTCGAAAAAAACGGACAGATTTCTTGAAGGCCGGTTCAGGGCGAGAGGGCGGGGGTCCATGGCACTACCTCGGGCAGCGAAAACGCAGCGCCGCACACGCATCCAGGAAGAGAAGGAGGAGCTGATCCTCGAAGCCGCGCTGGATGTCTTCTCCGCCCATGGGTTCCGCGGCAGCACGATCGACCAGATCGCCGAGGTGGCCGGCATGTCGAAGCCCAATCTGCTCTATTATTTCCGCACCAAGGAGGCCATGCATCGGGCGCTGATCGAGCGCGTGCTCGACAGCTGGCTCGATCCCCTGCGCGAGTTCGATTCGGAGGGCAATCCGGAAACGGAGATCCGCAGCTATATTCGCCGCAAGCTGGAAATGGCGCGCGACTTCCCGCGTGAAAGCCGTCTCTTCGCCAATGAGGTGCTGCAGGGGGCGCCGCGCATCGAGGACCAGTTGAAAGGGCCCCTGAAGACGCTGGTGGACGAAAAGGCGGAGGTCATCCGCGCCTGGATCAAGGCCGGCAAGATCGCCAAATGCGATCCCTACCATCTCATCTTCGCCATCTGGGCCACGACCCAGCATTATGCCGATTTCGACGTCCAGGTTCAGGCGGTGCTCGGGCCCCGGCGCTCCGGCGAAGGCCGCTTCGACGATGCCGCCCGGTTCCTCGAACAGATCTTCACCCGTGGTCTTTCCTTGGATCCCGTGCCGAAGCCGTGACGGGTTCGGGGCCTCAATCGTCTGTGACGCGGTTCCGGGCACACGTTTTGGTCAGGCCGTCTCGCGATGGGCCGCGCGACGGCGGGCGGCGACGATCAGGGGTTCGAGATCCGAGGCCTTTTCGATGATCAGGGTTTCGAGCGTGCCCGAGCGGCCGCGGATGGCGATGTCGTAGCTCGGCCAGTCCTGGATCGCCAGGCCGGCAAGGCGCACGGTTTCGGCCGATACGGCGAGCTGGGCATCATATTCCTTGGCGAACCCCTCCAGCCGGCTCGCGGCATTGATCGTGTCGCCCACGGCGGTGAGCGAGGAGGCGCGACCATAGCCGATCTGCCCGATGATGGCCGTGCCGGCATGCATGCCCATGGCGATCCGTAAGGGCCGGTCGAGCTCGGTCGTGAAGGTCTGGTTGAGGACCTCCACGCGTCGGGCAATCCGCGTCGTGGCGACCAGCGCTTCCGAACAGGCCTGCTCGATGTCGCTGGCAAGGCCGAAAATCGCCAAGACGCCATCGCCGATGAATTTGTCGATCACCCCGCCGGCGCTTTCCACCGCCTCGCCGATCGTTTCGAAATAGCGGTTGAGCAGAAACACCGTGTCGAAGGGCAGCTGCTGCTGCGACATGCGGGTGAAGTCGCGCAGATCGCAGAAGAGCACGGCGATGGGGCGCTCGCGGCCGGCGGCTTCCTCCTCGGTCGTCTGCTGGCGGATTCCGACGGCTTCGCCGGCCAGGACGGGGGCGATGGAGAGGTCATGGTTCGGCCGCATCTGGCAGCCGAGCCGCACATCCGCGGGCGCCTTGATCCGGGCGAGCGTGGCGCGCTCGCCGGCCTCGGGCGGCGGCTGGCCATCCAGCCCATCGGTGATGCGCACGCGGCAGGTGGAGCAGCGCCCGCGGCCGCCGCAGACCGCCACATGCGGGATCCCGGCCGAGCGGCTGGCCTCGAGCAGCGAAAACCCGCGTGCGACCGAGATGCTGCGCCCATCCGGATAGCGGATTCGGATGCGCCCGTTCACCGGCCAGGCGCGCGCCACCAGCACCGCGCCGATGGCAAGCGCCAGAAACAGCCGCAGCCCTTCCCGGATTTCGGCAAGCAATGCCGGGTCGGTGCGCCCCTTCATGAACCAGGCGACGGAGGGGCTGGAGGGCGGCAGGCTGCGTGCCGCGATCGCAAAGCCGAGCCAGGCGAGCAGAGGAAGCAGAAGCGCCAGCGTGAACAGCGGAAAGACGGCACGCGGATACCAGTCGCGGCCGCGGATCCAGAACCAGATCCCGAGGCAGCCATGCAGCCAAGCGACGATCAAAGCCAGGGTCTGGCTGGTGATGTTGCCCCAGCGGCTCCAGAGCGTCGGCAGGATATCATAGTAGCTCGCGGAATAGCCGGAGAGCATCCAGTCGATCCGCGTTCCCGTGACATGGGTGATGAGCAGGAAGGGAAGCGTCAGGCCCAGGATGATCTTCGCCGCTTCCTTGACCGGCATGCGCAGGGTCTGTCGCCGATAGAGGGATTCCAGCGCCATGACGAAGTGCACCATCAGCGCGCCGTAAAGCGCGATCGTGCCCGGCACGGTGCGCCAGATCAGGTTGAAGAGCGCGCGCCCCCACTCCATGGCATCGACCGAAATCAGGCCGAGCGTGTGGTTGAGGAGATGGGTGAGAACGAAAAAGCCGAGGAAAAGGCCGCTCCAGAGGTGCAGCCGCTTGCGGATCAAGGTCGGGTCGAAGGGCACTCGCCGGCGCGCTCCCTTGTCGCCATTGCCTCATAGCGTCTTATCGGCTGTTTCCCGCGTGTCGGCAATGCACGTTTTTGCGCGATCCCGTCATCGCTCTCGCCCGCCGCGGCCTCGGCCCGTCAGTCCATCGCGGTCGGCAGCTTGGCGACCAGTTCGTCGATCACCAGCCGCAGCCGCGGCGTCATCATCGGCGCGCGGGGCCACACTGCATAGGCATCGAAGGTCAGTGACTTGACGCCGGTCAGAACTTCACAAAGCGCGCCGGACGAGAGTCCATCGCGCACCAGCCAGCACGGCAACCAGGCAAGGCCGAGCCCGGCGCAGGCGGCATCATGGATTGCCTCGATATCGTCCAGCCGCAGGCGCGCCGGCGGCCGCACGACCCGGTCCGGATCGGTCTCGGTCGGAAAGACCCAGCCTTTCGCTCCGTCGCGGCGGGCATAAACCACGCCGTCGTGCCCAACCAGATCGTCCAGTGTTTCCGGCGCCGGCCGGCGCGCGAGATAGGCGGGGGCGGCGCAGACCGTCATGCGCTGGCCACCGACGCGCCGAACCATCAGGTCCGGCGTATCCGGAAGATTGCCGTTCCGCACCGCCAGATCGAACCCTTCGTCGAGAAGGTCCACCACACGATCCGAAAAGGCGAGGTCGAGTTCGAGCAGCGGGTGCCGGTCGATCAGGCCGGTCAGGATCGGCGCGATGACGCGTCGCCCGAAGACGACGGGCAGGGAAATGCGCAACCGGCCGCGGATCTCGCGCCGGCCCGATTCAAGCAGGGTCTCACCCAGCCGAATCTCCTCGACCGCGCGCAGGCAGCGCTCGTGGAAGAGCAGCCCCTCCTCCGTCAGGCTTTGACGGCGCGTCGTGCGGTGGAAGAGTCGGACGCCGAGACGGCTCTCCAGCCGCGCGATCGACTTTGCCACCGCTGAACGGGTCAGGTTCAGCCGCTCGGCAGCTGCCGAGAAACTGCCGGCCTCCACCACATCGAGCAGCACGGGAATGTCGTTCAACCTGTTCATTGGTGCCTCAGGATCGTCAGTTTGGGGAATAATGGTCAAAACTGCTGAGGAAGGTTCTTCGATAAGCTGCGCGTGTCAATCCGTACAGGAGATTTGAACATGCAGCAGATTTTGGCACGGCAGTGGGTCCTTCACGACTTCGGCAAGGCAGAAGCGGGACTCGAGCTTCAGGCCGTTTCCGTCACCGCACCCTTGCCCCATGAGGTGCAGATCCGCACCGCCGCCGTCTCTCTCAATTATCGCGACCTGCTGATGCTGGAGAATGGTATGGGCTCGCCCTTGTCCTTCCCCTTCGTGCCGGGGTCCGACATGGCGGGCATTGTCGAGGCCGTCGGCTCCGCGGTTGTCGCCTTCCATCCGGGGGATCGCGTGATCGCCAGCTTTTCACCCGACTGGATCGACGGCGTGCCGGAGGGCAGCGCGCGTAACCCGCCGTACAAGGCGCTGGGCGGCTTCTATCCGGGTGTGCTCTCGGAGATCGTGACGCTTCCTCAGTCCTGGCTCGTCCGCGCGCCCGTGAGCCTGTCGCTTGCGGAAGCCAGCACCTTGCCCTGCGCCGGTCTCACGGCCTGGTTCGCCCTATAGGAAACGGCCCGCATCGCGCCGGGGCAGAGCGTTCTCGTTCAGGGCACCGGCGGCGTTGCCCTGTTCGGTGTTGCGATTGCGAGGGCCTATGGCGCCGAGGTCTTCGTCGTTTCTGGCGATGCGGGGAAGCGCGACCGGGCGAGGGCGCTCGGAGCCCATCATTCGCTCGCCCGTGAAGCTTGGGTCGAGGAGGTCTATGCCCTCACGCAGGATCGTGGGGTCGATCACATTCTCGAGCTCGTCGGCGGCCCGCATCTCGGCCGCTCGCTCGAGGCCGTTGCCGTGGGCGGACGCATTTCGGTGATCGGTGTTCTCGATGGTTTCACGCTCTCCGCCTCGGCAGGTCCGCTTCTCTCGAAGTCGGCCACGCTGCAGGGCATCTCGGTCGGACATCGCCGTGCGCTGGAAAACTTCGTCGCGGCAATCGACGAAAAGGGGATCAAGCCGGTGGTCGACGCGGTCTATCCGTTCGAAGAGGTCGCGCAGGCTGTCGCCCATCTGCGGCGCGGGCCTTTCGGCAAGGTGGTCGTGACGCTGTGAGGAAACGGGAGCCCGGCCGGCGGGCTCCCGTCCTGATCATTCGGCGGCTTCGCGCTTCATCGGGTTGTTCGGGTGCATCGTCCAGTTGGCGTAGGTCGGCTCCACCACCTTGCCGGTGCGCTCGTCCAATGTGCCGGGCTCCAGCGGCACCATGGTGATGCAATCCTGGACCGGACAGACATTGACGCAGAGATTGCAGCCGACGCACTCGTCCTCCATCACCTCGAAGTGGCGCTTGCCGTCCACATAGGCCGTGATGGCCTGGTGGGAGGTGTCCTCGCAGGCGATGTGGCAGCGGCCGCACTGGATGCAGAGATCCTGGTCGATCTTCGCCTTGGCGACATAGTTGAGGTTGAGATACTGCCAGTCGGTGACGTTCTTGACCGCGCGTCCGGTGATGTCGTCCAGCGTCCGATGCCCCTTGGAATCCATCCAGGTAGAGAGACCGGTGATCATTTCCTGAACGATCTTGAAGCCGTAGGTCATGGCGGCGGTGCAGACCTGCACGTTTCCGGCGCCGAGCGCCAGGAACTCCGCCGCATCCCGCCAGGTGGTCACGCCGCCGATGCCGGAGATCGGCAGGCCATAGGTTTCCGCATCGCGCGCGATCTCGGCCACCATGTTGAGCGCGATCGGCTTGACGGCCGGGCCGCAATAGCCGCCATGGCTGCCCTTGCCGTCGATCGAGGGCTCGGGCGAGAAGCTGTCGAGATTGACCGAGGTGATCGAGGAGATGGTGTTGATCAGCGAGACGGCATCCGTGCCGCCGCGCTTGGCGGCGCGGGCCGGATAGCGCACATCGGTGATGTTCGGCGTGAGCTTGGTGATGACCGGCATGCGCGTATACTGCTTGCACCAGCGCACGACCATTTCGATGTATTCCGGCACCTGGCCGACGGCCGAGCCCATGCCGCGCTCGCTCATGCCGTGCGGACAGCCGAAATTGAGCTCGATGCCATCGACGCCGGTCTCTTCGACCAGCGGCAGGATCGCCTTCCAGCTCTCCTCGACGCAGGGCACCATGATCGAAGCGATCAGCGCTCGGTCCGGCCAGTTCATCTTGACCTGCTTCATTTCGCGCAGGTTGGTGTAGAGGTCGCGGTCGGTGATGAGCTCGATATTGTTGAGGCCGAGCAGGCGGCGATCGGCGCCCCAGATCGCGCCGTAGCGCGGCCCGTTGACGTTCACCACCGGCGGGCCTTCCTCGCCGAGCGTTTTCCAGACCACGCCGCCCCAGCCGGCCTTGAAGGCCCGCTCGACATTGTAGGCCTTGTCGGTCGGCGGCGCAGAGGCGAGCCAGAAGGGGTTGGGCGACTTGATGCCGATGAAATTGTTGCGAAGATCAGCCATGTCCGTCCCTCCTCAAGCCACGGCCGCAGCCGGCTGCTGCGCGCTGAGCAGCATGCGGTTGATCGATTCCGCCGCATCGCGGCCATGCGCCACGGCCTGAACCGTGAGGTCTTCCCCGCCCAGCACGCAGTCACCGCCGGCCCAGACCTTTGGCAGCGAGGTGCGGCCTTCTTCGTCGACGACGATCCGGCCGGACTGCAGGGCGATCAGGCCGAGTGCATCCGCTTCGAAAGTCTGGCCGATGGCTTTGAGAACCTGGTCAGCTGCGATGATGCCGGTCTCGCCGGTTGCGACGAGGCGGCCTTCGACGACATGGGTATAGTCGAGCTCGATGCCGGCCACCGTGCCGGTCTCGCTGGTAAGAATGCGCTTCGGGCTCAGCCAATGGCGGATCATCACGCCCCTGGAGGCGGCGAGATCCTGCTCATAGGTGGAGGCGTTCATCTGCGCCTTGCCGCGCCGGTAGCAGATGGTCACCTCCTCCGCGCCGAGAAGCTTTGCCTGAACGGCGGCATCGACCGCGGTCATGCCGCCACCGATGACGACGACGCGACGGCCGACCGGCACATCCGTCTTCGTTACCGACTGGCGCAGCCGGGCGATGAAGTCCACGGCGTCCTCGACGCCTTCCGCGGCTTCGCCTTCGGCCATCAGCGCATTGACGCCCTGCAGACCCATGCCGAGGAACACGGCGTCAAAGCGCGCCGTGAGATCCGTGAGCGTGATGTCGCGGCCGAGCGCCTGGCGGTTGCGGATCTCGATGCCGCCGATCGAAAGGAGATAGGCGACCTCCTTCTGGGCGAAATCATCGACCGACTTGTAGGTCGCGATCCCGTATTCGTTCAGCCCGCCCGCCTTTTCGCGGGCGTCGAAGATCACCACCTGGTGGCCCTGCATGGCCAGGCGATGCGCGCAGGCAAGGCCGGCCGGCCCGGCGCCGACGACGGCGATCGTCTTGCCCGTTGCCGGGGCGCGCTCGAAGAACTGTGCGTTTTCGCTCATGGCGATGTCGGTCGCATAGCGCTGCAGGCGGCCGATCTCGACCGGCTTGCCCTCGGCGGTCATGCGCACGCACACCTCTTCGCAGAGCGTCTCGGTCGGACAGACGCGGGCGCACATGCCGCCCAGAATGTTCTGCTCGAAGATCGTCTTGGCCGAACCGAGCGGATTGCCGGTGCCGATCTGGCGGATGAACAGCGGAATGTCGATCGAGGTCGGGCAGGCGGTCATGCACGGCGCGTCGTAGCAGAAGTAGCAGCGATCGGCGGCAACAAGTGCCTCATGATCGTCGAGGCGCGGATGCAGATCCGCAAAATTCGCCTCGTAGTCGGCCGGCGTCAATCGCCCGCTCGCAATGCCGGCCACGGTGGCTGGCGCTTCAGTCGTTCCCATTATCTTACTCCCAATGTAGCCTCAGGATGAGCAAAAGCTAACACGGAAATTTTTTTTATCAAACGGTAAAATTTCGGTCCGGTGCGGGCGCGTTCGTCCGGCTTCCGAGGCGTCGCAACCCTGGGGGAAGACGGGGTTGGTTGCGACCGAATTGACAGTCAGGTCGTTTCAATGGCAGCAGAAAGCGCACGGGCGGAGGCAGCACATGGCGCGCAGAGCGGACGGGGCAAACAGGTTGGACGATGCGGCACGCGCCGGCTGGCTCTATTATGTGGCCGGGCGCACGCAGGACGAGATCGCCCAGACGATGGGGATTTCCCGCCAGTCCGCCCAGCGCCTCGTGTCGCTCGCCATGTCGGAGCGGTTGATCAAGGTCCGGCTCGACCATCCGATCGCCGCCTGTCTCGAGCTCGGTCGTGCGCTCAAGGACAAGTATGGTCTGCGGCAGGTGGAGGTGGTGCCGAGCGATCCGTCCTCCTCCTCCACCACGGTCGGCATCGCCGAGGCCGGTGCGGCGGAAATCGAGCGCTGGCTGAAGTCTGCCGATCCGATCATCATGGCGATCGGAACCGGGCGAACGCTGAAAGCGGCGATCGACCAGCTGCCGGCAATCAACTGTCCCCAGCATCGCATCGTCTCGCTGACGGGCAGCATCGGGGTGGATGGGTCCGCTGCAGTCTACAACGTCATCTTCTCCATGGCGGATGCGGTCAATGCCCGGCATTTTCCCATGCCTCTGCCGGTGCTGGTCTCCTCCGCGCAGGAGCGGGACGTGCTGCACAACCAGCTCCTCGTGCAGTCGGCGCTTTCGCTCGGCACGCAGGCCGATGTCGCCTTCGTCGGCATTGGCGAGCTCGGCCTCGATGCACCGTTGTGCATCGACGGCTTCCTGGCGCGCGACGAAATGGCCCGTCTCCTTGATGAGGGCGCGGCCGGCGAAATCTGCGGCTGGATGTTCGACCAGGACGGCACGCTGCTCGGCGACGAGATCAACGGCCGCGTGGCGAGCGTGCCGCTGCCTTCGCGCGAGAAGGCAACCGTGATCGGAATCGCCAAGGGGCAACGCAAGCGCAAGGCGCTGAAAGCAGCGCTTGCCGGTGGTCTCCTGAACGGCGTCATCACCGACGAGCTGACCGCCGAGCATCTGCTTGCATCCTCAGCATAAAGAAATTTGTCAACGTTGTCAGTGGGTTGCCTTGGCTTACGGCGCTGCAGCAACGAATCGACGTTGACAACTTACGCAGTTCGATGAGTAATTGCCCGCGAGCAAGGCAAATGCTCATGTTTCTTCTCGGGAGGAAGAGTATGACTTTCAAAACATTGCTGCTGGGCGCGTGCTCGGCAATGGTCCTGGCTGGCTTCGCGCAGGCCGAAACCCTCACCATCGCGACCGTCAACAATGGCGACATGGTCCGCATGCAGGGCTATACGGACGAGTTCAAGAAGGCCAATCCGGACATCGACATCCAGTGGGTCACGCTCGAAGAAAACGTTCTGCGTGAACGCGTCACGACGGATATCGCCACCAAGGGCGGCCAGTACGACATCATGACCATCGGCACCTATGAAGTGCCGATCTGGGCCAAGCAGGGCTGGCTGCTGCCGCTCGACAATCTCGGCGATGCCTATGATGTCAACGACCTGCTGCCCGCCATCCGCTCCGGTCTTACCGGCGAGGACGGCAAGCTCTACGCCGCACCCTTCTACGGCGAAAGCTCCATGGTCATGTACCGCAAGGACCTGATGGAAAAGGCCGGGCTCAAGATGCCCGACGCTCCCACCTGGGACTTCATCAACGATGCGGCCCGCAAGATGACCGACCGTGCCGCCGGCATCAACGGCATCTGCCTGCGCGGCAAGGCCGGCTGGGGCGAGAACATGGCCTTCCTGACGGCGACCTCGAACGCCTTCGGCGCCCGCTGGTTCGACGAGAACTGGAAGCCGCAGTTCGACCAGCCCGAGTGGAAGAAGACGCTCGACATGTATGTGACGCTGATGAAGGATGCCGGCCCGCAGGGCGCCTCCTCCAACGGCTTCAACGAAAACCTGGCGCTCTTCCAGCAGGGCAAGTGCGGCATGTGGATCGACGCCACGGTGGCGGCCTCCTTCGTGACCAACCCGAAGGACTCGACGGTTGCCGACAAGGTGGGCTTCGCGCTCGCCCCGGACACCGGCCTCGGCAAGCGCGGCAACTGGCTCTGGGCCTGGAACCTCGCCATCCCTGCCGGCTCGCAGAAGTCCGCTTCCGCCGAGAAGTTCATCGCCTGGGCAACCGGCAAGGACTATCTGAAGCTGGTCGCCGACAAGGAAGGCTGGGCCAACGTTCCTCCGGGCACGCGCACCTCGCTCTACGAGAATGCCGAGTACCAGAAGGCCGCGCCCTTCGCCAAGATGACGCTCGACTCGATCAACGCCGCCGATCCGAAGGCGCCGTCGGTCAAGCCGGTTCCCTATGTCGGCGTGCAGTTCGTGGCCATTCCTGAGTTCCAGGGCCTCGGCACCACGGTCGGCCAGCTCTTCTCCGCCGCGCTCGCCGGCCAGATGAGCGTCGACGATGCGCTGAAGCAGGCACAGGACGCGGCCACCGCGACCATGACCGAAGGCGGCTACATCCAGTAAGCCGATCCTCCCCGCCGCCGCCCGCTCATCCCGCGGGCGGCGGTTTTTCTTGAAAGTCCGCGGGGGACACGCGGCCAGGCGCCTTGCCTGCCTTCGTCGGATCGACGACAGTTCAAAACTTCAAGAGGCCGGCATCAGGGTTCGTGCGTGCGCACGGGCCGCCAGAAGAGCTTCGCAAACCGGGAGGGTTCTTGAGATGGCCACGCAGAACACACGCAGCCTCGCGCGCCTGATGATGGCGCCGTCCGTTGTTCTCCTCTTCGTCTGGATGATCGTGCCGCTGGTGATCACCCTGTGGTTCTCCTTCCAGCAGTACAATCCGCTGAACCCGATCCGTGACGGCTTCATCGGCTTTTCCAACTACGTGCTCTTCTATTCCAATCCGGCCTTCCTGCAGTCGATCATCAATACGCTGGTGCTGGTCGTCAGCGTTCTGGCGATCACGGTCATCGGCGGCATCCTGCTGGCGCTGCTGCTCGACCAGCCGATGTGGGGCCAGGGCTTCGTGCGCATCCTGGTGATCTCGCCCTTCTTCGTCATGCCGCCGGTGGCGGCCCTGGTGTGGAAGAACATGATCATGCATCCGGGTTATGGCGTTTTTGCCGATATCGCCCGCTTCTTCGGCCTGCAGCCGATCGACTGGTTCGCGCAATATCCACTGTTCTCGGTCATCATCATCGTCGCATGGCAATGGCTGCCCTTCGCCACGCTCATCCTGCTCACCTCGCTGCAGTCGCTGGATGGCGAGCAGAAGGAAGCGGCGGAGATGGACGGCGCGGGCTTCGTCAGCCGGTTCATCTACCTGACCATGCCACACTTGGCGCGTGCCATCACCGTCGTCGTGCTGATCCAGACCATCTTCCTGCTCTCCGTCTATGCGGAAATCCTGGTCACGACCAATGGCGGTCCGGGCTTCGCCTCCACCAACCTTCCCTTCCTCGTCTACCAGAAGGCCCTGCTCGAATATAAGATCGGCCAGGCTTCGGCAGGCGGCATCATCGCGGTCGTTCTCGCCAATATCGTCGCCTTCTTCGTGATGCGCTACGTCGGCAAGAACCTGGATCGCTAAGAGGAGATTTCGCCATGGCCCGTGCCGTCACCACCAGACACAAAGCCTTCGCCACGCTCGCCGCCTGGATCGTCGCGCTCGTCATCTTCTTCCCGATCCTGTACACGATCATCACCTCGTTCAAGTCGGAGACCGAGGCGATCGCGGGCTTCAACCTTATCCCCTCGGGCACGACCGAGAGCTATGCGGCGGTGCAGACGCAGTACAACTACTTCAAGCCCTTCATGAACTCGGTGCTGCTCTCGGTCGGCTCGACGATCCTGGCGCTGGCAATCGCCATTCCGGCGGCCTGGTCCATGGCGTTTTCGCCGACCAAGCGCACCAAGGACATCCTGATGTGGATGCTTTCGACGAAGATGATGCCGGCCGTCGCCGTCCTCTTCCCCATGTATCTGATCTTCCGCAATTTCGGCCTGCTCGACAGCCGTATCGGCCTGATCCTGATGCTGACCATGATCAACCTGCCGATCGTGGTGTGGATGCTCTACACCTACTTCCGGGAAATTCCCGGTGAGATCCTCGAGGCCGCGCGTATGGACGGCGCATCGCTCTGGGGCGAGATCGTCTATGTCCTGACCCCGATGGCGGTTCCGGGCATCGCCTCCACCATGTTGCTCAACATCATCCTGGCCTGGAACGAAGCCTTCTGGACGATCCGGCTGACGACGACCAATGCCGCGCCGCTGACCGCCTTCATCTCGTCCTTCTCCAGTCCACAGGGGTTGTTCTGGGCCAAGCTTTCGGCCGCCTCGACGCTCGCCATCGCGCCGATCCTGATCATGGGCTGGTTCTCGCAGAAGCAGCTGGTGCGCGGGCTCACCTTCGGCGCCGTCAAGTAAACAAACACAAGAACAAGCGGGAGGCACAGATGGGCAATATCACGCTCAAGCACGTCAACAAGACCTTCGGGACCACCACGGTCATTCCGGATATCGACCTCGTCATCGAGGATGGCGAATTCGTCGTCTTCGTCGGTCCCTCGGGCTGCGGCAAGTCCACGCTGCTGCGCATCATCGCCGGCCTCGAAGATGCCAGCGCCGGCACGATCGAGATCGACGGCCGCGACGTGACCAACGCGCCGCCGGCGCGCCGCGGTCTGGCCATGGTGTTCCAGTCCTATGCGCTCTATCCGCACATGACGGTGCGCAACAACATCGCCTTCCCGCTGAAGATGGCCAAGCTCGACCAGAGCGTCATCGACAAGAAGGTGACCGAGGCGGCCCGCGTGCTCAACCTCACCAGCTATCTCGACCGCCGGCCGGGCCAGCTGTCGGGCGGCCAGCGCCAGCGCGTGGCGATCGGCCGGGCGATCGTGCGCGAACCCTCCGCCTTCCTGTTCGACGAGCCGCTCTCCAACCTCGACGCCGCGCTGCGCGGCACGATGCGGCTGGAAATCAGCGAGCTGCACCAGCAGCTCAAGACCACGATGATCTATGTGACGCACGACCAGGTCGAGGCGATGACCATGGCGGACAAGATCGTGGTGCTGAACGCCGGCCGGATCGAGCAGGTCGGCTCGCCGCTCGATCTCTACCATCGGCCGGACAATCTGTTCGTCGCCGGCTTCATCGGCTCGCCGCGCATGAATTTCGTGACCGGGGAGAAGGCCGCCGCCTACCACGCCCACACGATCGGCATCCGGCCCGAGCATCTCAAGCTCTCGCGCGAAGGCGGCACCTGGACCGGGACGGTCAGCGTGGCCGAACACCTCGGCGCCGATACCTTCCTGCACATCCATGTCGATGGCATCGGCCAGATGACCGCCCGCGTCGGCGGCGATCTGCCGGTCAACCACGGCGACACCGTTTCCCTCACCCCCGAAGAGGGACGGATCCATAAATTCGACGAAAAGGGCAAGGCAATCCGATGACACGTCTTGAAGGCAAGAGCGCGCTGATCACGGGATCGGCGCGCGGGATCGGCCGCGCCTTCGCGGAGGCCTATATCCGCGAGGGCGCCCGCGTGGCGATCGCCGACATCAACCTCGAACGGGCAACGGCGACGGCGGCCGAGCTCGGACCGCAGGCCTATGCGGTGGAAATGGATGTGACCAGCCAGGCCTCGATCGATGCGGCCATCGCCGCCGTGGTTGCCAAGGCCGGCGGTCTCGACATTCTCGTCAACAATGCCGCGCTTTTCGACCTCGCGCCGATCGTCGAGATCACCCGCGAAAGCTATGATCGCCTGTTCTCCATCAACGTCGCCGGAACGCTCTTCACCCTGCAGGCCGCCGCCAAGCAGATGATCGCCCAGGGACGCGGTGGCAAGATCGTCAACATGGCGAGCCAGGCCGGACGACGCGGCGAGGCGCTCGTCGCCATCTACTGCGCCACCAAGGCGGCCGTCATCAGCCTCACCCAGTCGGCCGGGCTCGATCTCATCAAGCACGGCATCAATGTCAATGCGATTGCCCCCGGCGTCGTCGACGGCGAGCATTGGGACGGCGTGGACGCCCTGTTTGCCAAATATGAGAACCGCCCGCTCGGCGAAAAGAAGAAGCTCGTCGGCGCCGAAGTGCCCTTCGGCCGCATGGGCACCGCGCAGGATCTTGTCGGCATGGCGATCTTCCTCGCCTCGGCCGAAAGCGACTACGTGGTTTCGCAGACCTACAATGTCGATGGCGGCAACTGGATGAGCTGAGCGCGACCGCCGCGCCAGTTCCCCGTCTCCGAAAAGGGTAAGACCATGACCACCAAGCTCTCGCTCGCCACGCTCGACGCCATCAAGGCGACCGCCACGATCCCGACCTATGAGCGCGCCGCGCTGTCGGCCGGCATCGTTCATTTCGGCGTCGGCAATTTCCATCGCGCCCACCAGGCCATCTATCTCGACGACCTGTTCAACACAGGCCGCGATCATGATTGGGCGATCATCGGTGCAGGCGTGCTGCCCTCCGACGAAGCCATGCGCCAGAAGCTCGCCGCACAGGACCTTCTGACCACGGTCGTCGAGCAGGACAACAACCGCTCGGCCGCCCGCGTCACCGGGCCGATGATCGACTTCCTGACGCCGAACGATCCGGCTGCCACCATCGCCAAGCTCGCCGATCCGGCGATCCGCATCGTCTCGCTGACGATCACCGAAGGCGGCTACTTCATCGACGCGAGTGGCCACTTCAATGCCGCCCATCCGGCGATCGTCGCCGATGGCGAGAGCCCCGACCAGCCGAAGACCGTCTTCGGCCTGATCATCGCCGGGCTGAAGGCGCGCCGCGCTGCCGGCATCGCGCCCTTCACCGTCATGTCCTGCGACAATATCCCCGGCAATGGCGAAGTGACGCACGCAGCCGTCTCGGGTCTCGCCCGGCTCTCCGATCCGGCGCTTGCCGATTGGATCGACTCCACCGTGGCCTTCCCGAACGCCATGGTCGACCGCATCACGCCGGCCACCGGCCCGCGCGAGATCGGGATTGCCGCCGATGAGTACGGGATCGAGGATGCCTGGCCGGTGTTCTGCGAAGAGTTCAAGCAGTGGGTGCTGGAAGACAACTTCCCCGCCGGCCGCCCGGCGCTTGAAGAGGTCGGCGTCCAGTTCGTGCCGGATGTGGCGCCCTACGAACATATGAAGATCCGCATTCTGAACGGCGGCCATGCGGCCATCGCCTATCCGGCGGCTCTGCTCGATGTCCATTTCGTGCATGAGGCGATGCAGGAGCCGATCATCCAGGCATTCCTGGAGAAGCTGGAAACCGACGAGATCATCCCGATCGTTCCCCCGGTTCCCGACACCGATCTCAACGCATACTACAAGCAGGTCGAGAACCGGCTCTTCAACCCGAAGATCGGCGACACCATTCCGCGCCTCGCGCAGGACGGCTCCAACCGGCAGCCGAAGTTCATTCTGCCCTCGACGCTCGATCGCCTGCGCCAAGGGCTCGATGTCACCGGTCTCTCGCTCGTCTCGGCCCTGTGGTGCCGCTACTTCCTCGGCGTCACCGACAGCGGCAAGCCGATCACCTTCAACGATGCCAGCGCCGACCGGCTGCATGCCTCAGCGGTGAAGGCCAAGGACGACCCGATGGCCTTCCTTGCGCTTTCCGATATCTTCGGCGAGGTGGCCCAGTCCGAGATCTTCCGCGCCCGCTTCGCCCATGCGCTGAAGACGCTTTCGGACCAGGGCACGCGGCGCACGCTGCAGCTCTATCTCGACGGCAAGCTCGCGGAGTAGGCGGATGACGGATGTGCTGGCCCCGGAGCTGGTGATCTTCGATTGCGATGGCGTTCTCGTCGATAGCGAGCCGCTGTCCATCGATGTCCTGGTCCGGGTGCTGCGCACGGCCGGGGTCACGATGGATGCCGAGGAGGCGATCGAGCGCTTCCTCGGAAAAAGCCTCAAGACCATGTCGGACATCCTGCATGAGGACTACGGCCTGCAGGTGGACGACCGATTTCTCGAAGCCATGCGGCACGATCTCTACCACCGGTTCGAGACCGAGCTGCAGCCGGTGGCCGGCATCGCCGAAACGCTCGATCGGCTGCCGATCGCGCGCTGCGTTGCTTCCTCCAGCCAGATGGAGCGCATTCGCCTGTCGCTGACCATCACCGGGCTCATCGGCAAGCTGGAACCGCATCTCTTCTCGGCCACCATGGTTCGCAACGGCAAGCCGGCGCCGGATCTCTTCCTGCATGCCGCGCAGGAGATGGGCACGCCGCCCTCGGCCTGCATCGTCATTGAGGACAGCCCCGCCGGCATCCAAGCCGCCAAGGCCGCCGGCATGCGGGTCTTCGCCTTTGCCGGCGCTTCGCATGCTCGGACCCAGCGTCACCTGGCCGCGTTGACGGCGCTCGAGCCCGATGCCCTGTTTGACGACATGCGCGAACTCCTCCATCTTGTCGCGCGGGAACGAGGGTCGGAGCACTGAAGACAGGCGAGGAGGGACGGCCGGGCAGGGTGGCGAACGGGGGCTCGCCCGTTGTCGCTCGTCTGGTGGTGGCCTGTCGCCGGGGTCGGTCGGAGTCTCGGCAGAGGGGGACGTGGGCTCGTCAGGCACTTATGCAGGAAAGCTGGAGCGAGCGGCAGACAAAGACCCCCTCTGGACCGCTGTCCATCTCTCCCACAAGGGGGGAGAGACCGAGGGGCGCGCGCCTGCCACATCGTGTCGCAGCCCCGCGGGCCTTCCATGCGTGACCTCGTCGTTGCCGTCGACATTGGCACAGGGAGTGCGCGTGCCGGCATCTTCGATCCGGAAGGCGCGCTGCTGGCGCGTGCCGATTATCCCATTTTGATGAACCGGCCGGAAGAAAACCACGCCGAGCATGATTCCGAAAACATCTGGGCGGCGGTCTGCATCGCGGTCAAGACCGCGCGCGCAAAGGCGGGTGTGGCGGCGGACGCCATCGTCGCGATCGGCTTCGATGCCACCTGTTCGCTCGTGGTCCGCGACCGCGAGGGCCTGCCCCTCTCCGTCAACCGCAAGGGCGATCCGCGCTGGGACACGATCGTCTGGCTCGACCATCGCGCCCTTGCCGAGGCGGACTTCTGCACCGCGACCGAGCATCCGGTTCTCCGCCATTCCGGCCGCGTCATGTCGCCCGAAATGGAAATGCCGAAGCTGATGTGGCTGAAGCAGTGCCTGCCGGAGCAATGGGCGCGGGCGGGCGCCATCTTCGACCTCGCCGATTTCATGTCCTGGCGCGCAACCGGCAGTCTGGCCCGCTCGCGCTGCACGCTGACGGCCAAGTGGAACTATCTCTCCCATGCCGGCGGCTGGCAGGCGGATTTTCTGAGCCTGATCGGTCTCGGCGACCTGCGCGCCCGCGCGGCCCTGCCGGACGAGACGTTGCCGGTCGGCGCGGCGATCGGCACGCTGACGGCGCAGGCCGCTGCCGATCTCGGTCTCAGCGAAGCCTGCCGGGTCGCGACCGGCATGATCGACGCCTATGCCGGTGCGGTGGGCGTGCTTGCGGCCTATGCGGGCGAGCCGGACCTCCTCTCGCGGCAACTGGCGCTGATTGCCGGAACCTCCAGCTGCATCGTCGCCTTCGATCGCCGGCTGAAACCGGGCTTCGGGCTCTGGGGCCCTTATTACGAAGCCGCCTTTCCCGATCACTGGCTGGTGGAAGGCGGGCAGTCGGCCACGGGCGCTCTGCTCGACCATATCGTGCGCAGCCACTCCGCCGGCGGAGAGCCGGATGCCGAACTGCACCAGCGGATCGTTTTGCGGGTCCAGGAGCTGCGCGCCCAGCATGGCGAGGCCTTTGGCGCGCGGCTGCATATCCTGCCGGATTTTCACGGCAACCGCTCGCCCCACGCCGATCCGCATGCGCTGGGCGTCATCAGCGGTCTCACGCTCGACAGTTCGTTCGATGCGCTGTGCCGGCTCTACTGGCGCGCCTGCGTGGCGATCGCGCTTGGCGTCAGACACAATCTCGATCTGATGAAGGAAGCGGGCTACACCGTCGATACGCTGCATGTGACCGGCGGGCACCTGCGCAATCCTCTGCTGATGGAGCTCTATGCCGATGCCACCGGCTGCCGGGTCAAGGTGCCGAAGGCGCTCGACGCCGTGCTCCTCGGCACCGCCATGGTGGCTGCGGTGGCCGGCGGCGTGCATGCCGATCTTGCGGCGGCAGGCGCGGCCATGACCAGCGGCGAGCTCGAGCGCCTGCCGGACCCGGCGCTGCGCGCCCGCTACGATCGCGATTACCGCAAATTCCTGAGCCTCTACCGCCACCGCGCCGAGTTGGAGCAGGACTGACCACATCGAAACCGGCTTTCGGAAAAAAATTTATCGATCACGGAAACCGGCCCGGAACCTTTCCTCGGGCGGGCCGTTTTGTGGATGTCCGGACCGGGTTCACATCGCCCCCAATGCGAACCCCTTAGAAAATTCCGGCTTTCCAACTCACATGCCCCCTCGGTGAGTTGATGAACACGGCCAGTGCCCATCCCCCCGGGCACTGGCCGTTTTACGTTTGGCACTTGCGAGATTCACGACATAGCCACGAGCAGCCACGCGGAGGTGGCGACCGAGAAAGCTCGTTCGCCGCCTCTACTCGTCCGTCAGCGTGATGATCTCGTATTCATGGGCGGGAATGGTCAGGCGGTAGTCGACCCGTTCGGGCGTGGAGGCATAGCGGGCGGTGCCGCCGATGGCGATCGGGACCACGCGCTCGAGAACGGTGCGGGCAAAGCCCGGCTCCTCGCCCTCGGCGCCTTCGCGAAACACAGGCAAGGTTTCCGCCCAGACCAGCTCCAGCATGGTCCGGTCTTCGGCCGTCGTTTCCGTGCAGGCGAGCGACAGCCCGTCCATGCCGATCGAGAGCGCGCCATGCGAGGCGGAATTGACGATCAACTCGTGCATGGCAAGGCCGATATGCAGGGCCGCATTGGGCGAGAGGTGGGCATTGATGCCCGTCATCGCGATGGGCAAGGTCGTCCCGTGCCAATAGGGCGCCACCTGCTTCTCGACCAGTTCGAACAGAAACGCGCCGCGCCAGCTCGATTCCGTCACCAGATCCTGCGACGAGGCAAGCGACTGGATGCGTCCGCGGAACTTGACGAGGAAACTGTCGAGCGAGAAGGCCTGGCGCGCGGTTTGCGTGGCGATGCCCTGGATGATGGCGAGCAGGTTCTTCGAGCGATGGCTCAATTCGCGCAAGAGGGTCTTGAGGACCCGCTCGCGGTGCCGGGTCTCCGACACGTCGGTGATGACGGAGAGAACCGCGTCGCCGCCGCCGGAGGTGATGCGCTCCAGGTCGATCTTGAAAGTGAGCAGCCCGGCCGGCGAGGGGAGGTCGAGTTCGGTGGTTTCCGAGACGCCGGTCGAAAGAACCTGTTGTTTCAGCTCCCTGAGACCGGCACCTGGCGCGCCGAAGACGCGCTCGTCGCCATCCGGCGTGACCAGGGTTTCGAGGGTTGAGGGAAGATTGCCGGAGAGCAGGGTCTCCAGGCTCGACGACTGGACGAGGTAGCCGGTCCCGGTCTTCTTGAGCACAAGGTCCAGGAGACCGATCGTCTCGTCGGGAGACCGAATGCCCGACGAGGCGGAGGATCGAACAGTGGTCACGCGGCAGGCCTTCTCGTTTTCGGCGACGGCAAGGGAAGCTTCCGCTGTTAACGAAAGGGAATGCTGTCCGTTCCATCGTCGTTGACGTCTACGGGCACCATCCACCGGACGGCATGAAAAAAACGCGGCCCGCAGCAAGCGGGCCGGCGCGGCATGGGTGGAGGCTGGATCAGGCGGCTGCCTTGGTGGATTCGTTGAAGAACAAGGCCTGGCTGATCAGGGCCTTGACCATGTCGGGGTTGAACGGCTTGGTCACCAGGAAGGTCGGCTCCGGCCGCTCGCCGGTCAAAAGACGCTCGGGGAAGGCCGTGATGAAGATGACGGGAATTGGCGCGGTGCGCAGGATTTCGTTCACTGCGTCGATGCCCGAGGAGCCGTCGGCCAGCTGGATATCGGCAAGCACCATGCTCGGCTGGCTGGACTTGAACAGCGCAACCGCCTCGTCGCGGGTACGCGCGATGCCGGTGACCCGATGGCCGAGACTCTCGACCATCTGTTCGATGTCGATGGCGATCAGCGGCTCGTCTTCGATGATCATGATGTCGGTCGCGACCTGACGCGAAATCTCTTCGGACGCCTGCTCGAGCAGCTTGTTGACCTGCTGCTGGCCGGTGCTGAGAACTTCCGCCGCCTCATCGGCGCGGAAACCTTCGACCGAGACGAGGAGGAACGCCTGGCGGGCGAGCGGCGAGACGGAGGCAAGGTTGACCGAGGCGCGCTTTTCCCAGGCGAAGGGCGAGACGGGTTCGGGGATCAGAACCGAAGAATTGCCGAACAGCTTTGTATAGAGCTGGAACAGGGCCACGCGGTCGCTGCTGGCTTCCGGAAAGATCGTCACATCGGAGATCAGAGCCTCCAGAACGGCCGCGACATAGGCATCACCCGAGGTCTGCGAGCCGGTGAGCGCGCGTGAGTAGCGGCGCAGATACGGCAGGAACGGGGCGATCCGGGTGGACAAAGACATAAAACAACTCCCTCTCTCCAGCGCAAAGCCGGGCATGACGCCGTGGAAACGCACGTCGCGAAAAAAAGGTTCCATGAGGGGAACAAAATTTTCGCTCGCGCATTCTGCTGCTGACGAATTTACGAGGGCATCGTATCCAATGACCAGCAAGAAAGGGATTGGTCCCAGCGCGGATGAGCCGCTGCGGGCCGAAAATCCTCATGCGCAGATCGCAACGAAGCTGCGCGCACTTTATCTCTCCGTCCAGGAAGAAGCCATCCCTGACCGGTTTCTCGATCTCCTCGAAAAGCTCGACGCCGTCGAGCGCAAGTCCCTGCCGGATGTAGCCGAATGAGCGACAAGACGATGTCTTCGGAAGAACCGAGCTTCAAGCGCGAGATGCTGGCCGCCTTGCCGAGCCTGCGCGCCTTCGCCATGTCGCTGATCGGCCGCCACGACCGTGCGGACGACCTCGTGCAGGACACCATCATGAAGGCCTGGGCCAAGCAGGACCATTTCGAGATGGGCACCAATATGAAGGCTTGGCTGTTCACCATCCTTCGCAACGAGCTTTACAGCCAGATGCGCAAGCGCGGCCGCGAGGTGCAGGACAGCGACGGCTTCTTCACCGAGTCGCTCGCCCAGCATCCGTCGCAATATGGCTCGCTGGACCTGCAGGACTTCAAGCGGGCGCTGAACATGCTGCCGCCGGACCAGCGGGAAGCCATCATTCTGGTAGGAGCCTCGGGCTTCTCCTACGAAGAGGCCGCCGAAATCTGCGGCTGCGCGCTCGGTACGATCAAGAGCCGTGTCAACCGCGCCCGCCAGCGCCTGTCGGATATCCTGCAGGTGACGGGCGAGAACGAATACGGTCCGGATTCCACCTCGGCTCCCCTGACGTCGCGCGCCTTCGTTTCGTAAGTACCGTCTTCTTCATTCGCTATCGGGACCGCGGCCTTCGGCTGCGGTCTCGGCCGTTGTGACTTACGGGTTGCCTAACGCGAAGGATCATGCGCACTCTGGCGGCTCAGACTGTGAATCAATGACGGGCCTGCCTTGCATGCAGGGCGTGCCCGTCTCCTGCCAGGCCGTGAGTGGGATGACTGAACAACGATCGGACCTCCTGCTGAACCTGCCGGCCGTGATCGGCGATGCCGATCGCATTGCCGTCCTGAAGAATCTCGTGTCCGGAACGCCCCATTTCGATCCGGACTTTCAGGATATCGCCGAGCTCGCGGCCAACGCGCTGTCGGCGCCGATCGCTGTCGTCACGCTGATCGACGCGACGCATCAATGGTTCGTCGCCCGCGTCGGGACCGATCTCGATCGCCTCGAAATTCAAAAGACGTTCGGCGCCTATGTGATTGCCGATCCGGCGGCAGTGCCGCTGATCGTGCGCGATGCGAGCCGCGATCCGCGCTTTGCGGGCGAGCCCTGTGTCGTCAATCCGCCGCATCTGCGCTTTTACGCCGGCGCGCCGATCATCATCGACAACCATGCCGTCGGGACCGTGGCGATCATGGATAGCGCCCCGCGGATGGACGTGGACGACAGCGCCGCTGCGCAGCTCCGCCGTCTCGCCGCGCTGGCCGCGCGTCTGCTGGCCTTCAAGGAAGAGGCACGCCGTCGTGCCGAGACCGAGCGTGCGCTCTCGCGCGACGAGCATCGCCATGCCATGGCGCTCGAGGCGGCCAATGTCGGCAGCTGGCTCTGGGATGTTGGCAGCGGCGTGATCAGCTTCAACGCGGCGATGGGGCGGATGTTCGGGGTCTCCAGCACCTCGCTCACCTCGCGCGAGGTTTTCGAGGCCGTGCATCCGGATGATCGCAGCGCCATGCTCGATTCGCTGCGGGCGGCCATTGCCGAGGATGCGGAATACAGCAGCACATTCCGCGTCCAGGCAACGGGACGCTGGGTCCAGGGGCGCGGCCGCGTGCATGAGCGCGGCGCCACCGGCCGGCCGGAAACCTTCCTGGGCGTCAATATCGACGTGACCGCGGAGCAGATGACGGCGCAGCGCACGAAGCTCCTGCTGCGTGAGCTCAACCACCGCGTCAAGAACACGCTCGCCATGCTGCAGTCTCTCGCCCGCCAGACCTTGCGCCAGACCAGCGACCCGCAGGAGTTCATGACGGCCTTTGCCGGCCGCCTCCAGGCGATCTCCGAGGCGCATGGTCTTCTTTCGGATCATGAATGGGGTGAAATCCGCCTCTCGGCGCTGATCTCCAAGCAGCTTGCGCCGCATGTGCGCGATTATGAGAAGCAGGTGGAGATCCACAAGGACGAGATTTCTCTCGGACCGGACCAGGCCGTGGGTCTCGGCCTCGTGCTGCACGAGCTGGCGACCAATGCCTATAAATATGGCTCGCTCTCGACCGCCAGGGGCCGCGTGGTCATTACCGCCCGCAAGATGATCGAGGATCAGGGGCGCGTGCTGCACCTGACCTGGTCGGAAGTGGGTGGCCCGCCGGTCAAGGAGCCCTCCCGCCGCGGCTTCGGCTCGATCCTCATCGAGCGCAGCCTCGACAAGGTGATGGGCAGCCAGGTGAAGGTCGAATATCTCCCGACCGGCGTCACCGCCATCGTCCGCATGCCGCTCACCTGACCGCCTCATGCAGAAAAGCCCGGTGCGTGCCGGGCTCATCCTCTTGCTGATCGGTGCCGCCGCGCAGCGGCGTCGGGCTGCTCGTCAATCGTGGTTTCTGCCACGCGTCAGGCCGAGGAGCCCGCCGATGACGACGGCTGCCGCTGCGGCAGCGAGTGGACGTTTCTGGAAAAGCGCCATGGCGCCCGCCATGGCTACGTTGCTCTGCAGCTGAGACTGGCGACGCCGCTCCAGCGCCATCCGTTTCTCACGGCCGCTGATCAGCGCCATGATGACGAGGACCACCAGAACGAGGGCGAAGGAGACGCCGGCCAGGATCAGCGTTGCGTAAAGGGGACCATAGGTTTCGGAAAGCGCGATGGCCGCTGCCGTCACGAGCAGGACGTAGGTCGTGACCAGAAACAGGCCGATCACGGCCCAGAGCACGGCATTGCGCTTCAACCGCGCAAGAACAAGCGTGAAATTCGTCGCCGCAACGCCAGACAGCAAGCCAACCAAAGCACCCATGCGTCGTCCACCCCATCGATTTTAAGAAGGTTCAATCATGAAAAGATCGCGGCGGGCCGGAGCCGCACCGCGATCGGAAGCAAACAGGCGGGGAGGGCCCCCGCAGCGCCCGTTCAGCGGCGCAGCAGGGCGGCAGCGATCAGGCCAACGGCGGCAACCGCGCCGAGCGTTGCGACCGGATGGCGGCGAACGGTGCGGCTGACGTCACGGCCGGTGCCGGCATAGCGGTGGCGCAGATCGGAAACGAGATGTTCGGCCGTGCCCATCAGATCGCCGAGGCTGGATTCCGCCTGGCCGCGAAGGTCGTGGGCCCGGTGGCGAACGACGCCGGAGGCCTTGTTGCCACGCTTGGCGAGCACGGAGGCGAGCTCGGCAATGTCGTCGCGAATGTCGCTCAGCTGGCTTTCGACGGACCCGCCGAAGAGACCCTGCGAGCGACGCGAACGGGACGAGCCGTTGAAGAGACCGAGGGACATGAACAAACTCCTTGTTTCGCCGTTGTGCGGTCGATGAAGCGGGGAGGATGCGGCGTTCCGGCCGTCCCCGTCCTTGTGCATCGCAAACGCGTCATCAAGCGTTTTGTTCCGAACGGGGCAAGATGCCGGCATTGTGCGGCCTAGCGGCCGACCGTCTGCGGCAGAACGAACGGAACGCCGGGAGACGGCACGGCGCCGACCCGCAAAGCGCAACCGAACACCCGCTCCAAGGTGGCGTCCGTCAGCACGGCTGTCGGCGTTCCGGCAGCCTCGACCCGCCCGCGCTTCATCACCACCAGCCGGTCGGCGAACATGGCCGTCAGGTTGAGATCGTGCATGACGGCGATGACGCCGCCGCCGCGTCGGGCATAGTCCTGGGCCAGCCGCATGATGGTCAGCTGATGGCGGATGTCGAGACTGGCGACCGGCTCGTCCAGCAGGAGGAAACAGGGCCGGCCGTCGCGCATCGGCATAAAGATCTGGGTCAGCGCGCGGGCCAGCTGGACACGCTGCTGCTCGCCGCCGGAGAGCTCCTGATAGAGACGACCTGCGAAGCCTTCGAGATCGACCGCATGGAGGGCCTGCGCGATGCGCTCCTCACCGGCACCCGGCGCGACACCGCCGGCGATCAGCCCCATGCCGACGATCTCGCGCACGGTGAAGGGAAAGGCGATCGTGCTCGCCTGCGGCAGCACCGCGCGACGCAGGGCCAGCTCCATCGGCGCAAGACGCAGGAGGTCTTCCCCGCCGATCCTCACCTCGCCTTCATAGGCAAGCTCGCCGGCAATCGCCTTGAGGGTCGTTGTCTTGCCGGAGCCGTTCGGCCCGAGAATGGCGGTCACTTGGCCCGCCTCGGCCGTGAAGGAGACATCGATCAGAACAGGGGTTCCACCGAGGCGAAGGGAGAGGCCGATGGCTTCGATCATGACTGGCTTTCACCGGCGGGGCCGGAAGGGGAGATGACGGAGAGGACAGTTGGGCCGGCTCCGGACTGCGCGTGCGGGCGGCGCATCACAGGCCCAGGCGGGCCCGGCCGCGCATCAGCACCCAGAGGAAGAAGGGGGCGCCGGCGAAGGCGGTGATGATGCCGATCGGAAGCTCGGCCGGTGGAACGATGGTACGGGCGACCATATCGGCGAAGATCAGCAGCGTTCCGCCGAGAAGGGCCGAGGCGGGCAGCAGGTAGCGATTGTCGGGGCCGATCACCAGCCGCAGCAGATGCGGCACCACGATGCCGACAAAGCCGATGCCGCCGCTGATTGCCACGGACGCACCCACCGCACCGGCAACCGAAAGGATTGCCACGCTCTTCAGCCGCTGCACGTGTACGCCCATGTGGAAGGCCGCGGCCTCTCCAAGGGTCAGCGCGTTCAGCCCGCGCGCCAGGAAGGGTGCGGCTGCAAGGCCGGCCACGATGACCGGTCCCGCTGCGGCGATCTTGGTCCAGCTCGCGCCTGCCAGCGAGCCGAGCCCCCAGAAGGTCAGGTCACGCAGCTGCTTGTCGTCGGCGATGAAGATTAGGACGCCGGTCACGGCATTGGCGAGCGCGGCGAGCGCGATGCCGGCGAGCAGCATGGTGGCGATCGAGGTCTGCTGGTTCTGCGTCGCCAGCCGGTAGAGCAGCAGCGTCGCGCCGAGGGCGCCGAGGAAGGCGGCGAGCGGCAGCGCATAGGGGCCGAGCGTGGAAAAGAGCGGGCCGAGCAGCGCGTTCCCCAGCACGATCGTCACCACCGCGCCGAGGCTTGCACCTGAAGAAATGCCGACGAGGCCGGGATCGGCCAGCGGATTGCGGAACAGGCCCTGCATCACGGCACCCGACACGGCCAGCGCTGCCCCGACCAACAGGCCCATCACGGCCCGCGGCAGGCGAATGTCGAGAAGGATGATGCGGTCGCGCAGGCTGAGCGCCTGCACCGCCGTCTCGGTGCCGGTCAGGAAGCGCAGAAGATTGCCGACCGACGCATCGGCCGCCCCGGTCATGACCGAAGCGAGAAAAGTGGCGCAGGTGACAACGAGAAGCGCCGCGATCAGCAGCCGCGCACGGCCAGACCGATCTCCGGCATGAACGGCGAAACTCGACCCGCGCGCCGCGCGCCTCTTGCTGTCCATCAGACTGAGAGCCATGAAATTACTTCCGTTCGCCATCATAAATCGCAGCGTTCAGCATGCGGATGGCGGCGGCGGTGCGGGGGCCGAAGCCCAGCAATTGCAACCCGTCCATGCGAATGACGTGCTTCGTCCTGGCAGCCGGTGTCAGCGCCAGCGCTGGGTGGACGAACAGGTCGCCATCACTCGCAGCATGCGTTCCGCCACGTGTCATCATCAGGACGACATCTGGCCGGGCGGTGATGATCGCTTCGTCCGTCATCGGCTTGTAGCCCGTGAAGGCGCCGGCAGCATTGATGGCGCCGGAAAGGCCGATGATCGCATCGGCCGCCGTCCCGCCACCGGCTGCCATCACCTTGCCGCCCTGCATGCTGAGGATGAAGAGCACGCGCCGGCGTGCTGTTTCCGGCCGTTTGGCAGCGTCGGCCGCAGCAGCGGCAAGATCGGCCTCGACCGCGCGTGTCAACGCGGCTGCCTTTTCCGGCACCCCGAGAAGCGCGCTGACCTGGCCGATCTTGGCAGCGATGCCTTGCGGGTCATAGCGTTCCGGAACGGTTTCGAACCGGACCTGGGCGTTCGTCAGCACCGCAAGGGTTTCTGGCGGGCCACTGCCTTCGGTGGCAAGGATCAGGTCGGGATTGGTGGACATCACGCCCTCCGGCGAGAGCTGGCGCATGTAGCCGACATCGGGCAAGGCGAGCGCCTGTGGCGGAAACAGGCTGGTGGAATCGCGCCCCACCAGACGCGCCTCCTCGCCCAGTGCATAGATGATCTCCGTGACGTCTCCGCCGATAGAGACAATCCGGCGCGCCTCAGGGGCGGGGCTCTCATCGGCCATCGCCGGCGGAAGAGCCAGAAGAAGCCCAAGCCCGGCAAGGCCAAGGCGAAAGACGATAGATTGCAGAACTCGCATCTCAGGCTGCTTCCGTCAGCGCCAGGCGGGGAAGGGCTTCCAGGACGGCGCGCCATTCGGGCCGCTCGGCCAGGCCCTCCTTCCGCTTTCCGAAGAACTGGATGACCATGTCGCCCGCCGCATCCAGCGCCTCCAGCGAGGTGACGTGGCCGTCGGCGGTCGGTTTGCGCACGGCCCAGACTTCCGCGAGCCGATCGACGCGCAGATGGAGGTGGAAGGTCGGGTCCATGACGTTCAGCCAGGGCCCCATCGTCTGAATCTGGGCAACCGGACCCGAGTGGATCTGGATGACGCCGGGATTGCCGACGAAGCACATGATCGGCAGCGTGGTCTCGGCCGACGCGCGCAGCATCGCTTCCACGGCGCCCGTTTCCAGCCGCCAGGCATAGTCTTCGCCGACCGCGTTCAGTGCGGCGCGGCGGTCGATCTTCAGCTTGCGCAGCAGGCCGTGGAACTGGTGGGTGTCCGTCATCCGGCTCCAGGCATCGCGCAGGGCGGCGACATCCACGTCCGCTCCACCATCGCTTACGGGCGCAGCAAGATCCCAGTCGAGGGTCTGGGCCTGATCCTCGATCCGAAGTGCATCGACGAGGCGGTGATAGGCAGCAAGGTCGGATGCCGGCCGCAGGTGGATCTTGTGGACGGCGGTGCCGTGCCTGTCGAAATATTGCAGGCTGTGGCGCAGCAGATCGCCGTCGCGCTTCATCACGGCGAAGCCATGCGCCCAGGGGCCGGGAAAGACGCGCAGATCGATGTGCTCGCCCAGCACGATCGAGGCGAAGGAGCCGAGCTGCGCTTTCTCGTAGACGCCGATCTTTTCATGCACCGCGCTTTCGTTGCGCGTCAGCGCCATGACCTCGCCGAGCTCGGGCGCGCGTTCCAGGAGCCGGTTGGCGCTGGGGTCGATCCGCACGGCCGTCAGCCCGCATTCGGCCGCAACCAGGGCCGCTTCGGGAATAGACAGGGCAGCCGCCACGTCGCGCTCGCGCATCCTCGGGTTTTCGGCGCGGAAGGCACGGATTTCGGCAGGGGTAGGGCGAGGCGTTTCGGTCATGAATCGAGCCTGTTTCGAACTGGCGCCGCCCTCGAAGGAGGCGAGCTGCCGATGTTGAACTATCTTGACTTTCTTACTCAGCTTTTAATATGAGCGCAAGAACCTGCTGCTGCCGAACGGCACGCAGCTCTGCCTCGAACGGAGAGTCTTCCGATGATGTCTGCCCGCTTGCCGCTTGCTGTCGCTCTCCTTGCCGGTCTTTCGACCGGTCCCGTGCTGGCACAGTCGGCCGCGCCCGCTTCCGAAGCCGCGCAAGGGCTGACGGTCGAGTTGAATGCGCTCGCCGCCTCCGAACGCGGCTGCAAGCTGACCTTCGTCGCCGGCAATGCGCTGCCCGCGTCGCTCTCCAAGGTCTCGTTCGAATTCGTGCTGTTCGACCCGAAAGGTCGGGTGGAACGGATGGCGACGCTCGACTTCCGCGACCTGCCGGCCGGCAAGACCAAGGTGCGCCAGTTCGATCTGCCCGGTACACGCTGCGAGGCGCTCGGCAGTCTCCTCATCAACGATGCGCCGGTCTGCACCGGCGACGGCATCGAAAAGACCGCCTGCATGCGCGGGCTCCAGACAGGCTCCAAGGCCGGAATCGCGCTGAAAGGCTGAGGGACTCGCGCTTGAATTGCTGAAGGACGGACGGGCATGAGCAGAACCGCAAAATGGACGATGGCGATCCTCGTTTCGCTGGCTGCGCATGCCGGTGCCGCGGTGCTGATGCTGCCGCGCGAGGAGGAGGCGATGATCGCCGGCGGCGCGCCGATCGAGGTTGCCGTGGTGGGCGATTCCTTCCGCGATACGATCGAAGCCGGATCGCCGGAGGAGGATGCCGCACTGACGCCGCTGGACGAGCAGACCGACGCAGTCCAGCCGGCCGAAACGGAGATCGCAGCCGCATCCCCGCTGGAGACCCCGGTTGCGCCCGAGGCGACGCCGAGGGAGATCGCTCCGGAGAGCACGGAGCCGGTGAGTCCTGAAGCGCTGGCCGACGTCGCGCCGAGCGACGCCGACATTCTTCTGCCGGCTGATGCCGTGCCGCCGCTTGCTGCCGAGGATCCGGACATCGTCGCCAGTCTGCCGCCGGCCGAGGTCGTGCCCCTGCCTCGGCCCGAACCGCCTCGCCCCGCACCGGCGCCCCTCGAGCCGGCAAAGGTCGCAGAGGCCCCGCCGAAGCCGAAGCAGGCCGACTCCAAGCCAGACCGGGCGACCAGGCCGACACCGGCGCGCCCGAAGCGCGGGGAAAAGGGGCAGGCGGCGGTGCGAGAGACCCGGGGGCGGCCGGACGAAGCCGAGACCGGCCGCTCAAGCACAGCCAGCGGCGGCGATGGTGCCCGCGTGGCGACGCTCGGCAATGCCGCCCAGTCCAACTACAAGGGCAAGGTCCAGGATCGGGTGAACCGCCTGGCAAGCCGTCTCGCACGCAAGAACCGGACCGGCATCAACGGCACGACGCTGGTCGCCTTTGCCGTCACCCGTGGCGGCGGCGCCACCGGGGTGCGCCTGACCCGAAGCACCGGGTCGCCGGAGCTCGATGCCGCAATTGTCAGCGGCATCAAGGGACTGTCCTTCCCATCCTTCCCCGCCGGTTATTCGGAACCGACCTGGACCTTCACCATGCCCATTCGGTTCCGCTGATAGGCAAGGGAATCGAGCGGGTTGACGGAGATATCGGCCCTGCAAAATTAATATGATAAGAATTGTCATGTTTTTCTTGTCCTGATCGGATCTCTCGATTAGTGTTTGCGCACAGTGTGGGCCCAGGGCCCGACCAGAAGCACGCCGGAGACTGCAGCATGGGTGACAGACGCCAAAACCGATCGAAGCAGAAAGTCCGAAGCGGGCAGAGCGGAGAGGCCGTGGTGGCCTCAACGCTGGTGGCCGGTGACGGGCTGCAGGGCCGCAGCTTCCTCTATGTCGGCGGACGGGACTGCCAGGTGGCGCATCTGCGCCAGATCGCCAGCACCTTCGGCGCCGAGCTCCTGCATCACGACGGCGGGCTGCGCGAGGCGGTGTCCCGCATCGACAATGTCCTGCCCTCCGTCGATTGTGTGTTCTGCCCGATCGACTGCATCAGCCACGATGCCTGCCTGAGGGTGAAGACCGGCTGCAAGAAGTTCGGCAAGGCTTTCGTTCCGCTGCGCAATGGCAGCAAATCCAGCCTGGAGCGCGCGCTGCAGGACATCAAGACCAGCCGCGCCCGCTCGAACTGAGCCATCCGACGAGCCGCAGCGGTACCATGCCCGATCCATCCACGCCGTTCCCGTTTGGGCTGCTCAGCGCCGCGCTGCGGGATTTGCTGCTGGCCCGCGCCGCCCAGCCGCCGCTCGTTGGCGGCACCGTCGTGCCGTTCCCGCCACGGCGTGGCCGGCCGGGGCAGGCGTGCGAGGCGGAAATCGTTCCGTTTCCTCCCCGGCTGGCGATCGGCGAAGCCGCTACGGAGCCTGCCGTGCCGGGCCGCACGATCGCCTGACCTTCTCAGGCTGTCCCGCGCAGCAGCGCGAGAGCGCCGCCGATCGCCGTCATCAGCCAACCGGCCATCATCAGCACCCCGCCCGTCGGCGCCGACAGGGGGAACAGGCCGTGGCCGGCGACATGGCGAAGCACGAGATCGCCGGCGAAAACCGCCGTCCCGAGAGCCAGCGCCGCCCCCGCCAAGCGCGCAAGGCGCAGCCGGTCGGCAGCGAACGCCAGCCCGATCAGCGCCGGCGCGTGGGCAAGACACATGGCGGAGGCCCCGCCAAGCAGCCGCGCATCGGTTCCATGTGCCGCAGCCGCGGCCAGCGCCACGCCGGCAAGACCGAACAGCCCGGCCATAAGAATGAAGAGAGCAGGGAGGCGGGGAAGAGACATGGGATCAGCTTTCGGCGTTGTGCATGTGGTGCGCGAGTTTCAGGATCGGCTCGCGAATGATTTCACGCAGGCGCGGATGGGGCACGGCCTCTTCCAGCGCCCTGTCGAAGCAGAAGATCCAGCCTTCGATCTCTTCCGCGCCGATCCGGGCCGCGAAATGGCGGCGGCGCAGCATCGGATGGCCGTGCTTGCTGGTATAGAGCGGCGGGCCGCCGAGCCAGCCGGTGAAATAGTCATAGAGTTTCGCCTCGCTGCCCACGAGGCTCGGCGGATGCACGGCGCGGCAGGCGGCGGCCTCCGGGGCTTCATCCATGATGGCATAGAAGCGGTGCACCAGAAGGCGCACCGTCGCCTCGCCGCCGATCGCATCATAGAGGGTGGTTGTCTGCAGCTCTTCCATCTGGCGCCTGCTCGCTCCGTGGTCGTCTTCAAGACGTCATAACGCCAAGCCCTGCGCGCCGCCACGCCAAAGCCGCCGAAGGCCGCAGTCTGCGACACTGCGTCTCCACTTTACAAACCGTCTGGACGGTTTTACTGGTTGCTGATGAGCGAGCGGACAAGACGAACCAACAACCCGGAGGGCGTGCGGCGGCATGTGCTGAGTGCTGCGGCCGATCTCGTGCAGGAGCAGGGCATTGCGCCGCTGACGCTCGACGCCGTTGCGCGGCGCGCCGGCGTCAGCAAGGGCGGGCT
Organism: Rhizobium sp. CC-YZS058; assembly: GCF_034720595.1. NCBI lineage: Bacteria > Pseudomonadati > Pseudomonadota > Alphaproteobacteria > Hyphomicrobiales > Rhizobiaceae > Rhizobium > Rhizobium sp. CC-YZS058. The sequence continues at coordinate 992,424 of NZ_JAYESJ010000001.1, forward strand.
GCTGCATCACTTTCCGGCCAAGGCGGCGCTGGTGGAAAGCTTGCTGGAGGATCTTCTCGACCGGCTCGACACGGCGATCGACGCGGCCATGGCGGACGATGCGGAACCGCAGGGCCGCTATAGCCGCGCCTACCTCTCGGCCATTGCCATGCTGGATGCCGACGGCCCGGATTGCGCAAGCGGCTGGTCCTCGGTCTGCGCCGCCCTCGTCGCCGAGCCGGCGCTGCGGTCTCGCTGGCAGGCCTGGGTCGAGGGTCGGAAAGCGACGCATGCCGAAACCGATGGCTCGCCCGATTGCGCGCTGGTGCGGCTGGCCGCCGACGGACTCTGGCTGGCCGACGTGTCCGGCAGCCCGCAATTTCGCCCGGAGGAGCGCCGCGTGCTGATGCAGCGTCTCCAGGACCTCACCCGGACCTGACTGTCGCCACGCTGCCTTTTGAGGACCGTTCCATGTCTCTGCCCGCGCTCTACGCCCTCCTTGTTCTGGCGATCGTCTTTGAGGTGCTCGGCACCTCCGCCATGCAGGCGGCAAACCATTTTTCCCGCCTCGGCCCGACACTGATGATGATCGGGTGCTATGCCGTCGCGTTCTACTGCCTCTCCTATACGCTTCGCGCCATTCCGGTCGGCATCGCCTATGCAATCTGGAGCGGTCTCGGCATCGTGCTGATTTCGGGCGTCGGCGTCTTCGTCTTCGGGCAGACGCTCGACCGACCGGCGATCCTCGGTCTTGGCCTGATCATCGCCGGCGTTCTGGTCCTCAATCTCTTCTCGAAATCGACCTTCCACTAGCCGCCGAAAGACGGTCTTTTCGAGCAAGGTGTGTTGCGTGCGCGCTTACGGCGCAGCACTTTATCGTCAGCCGCCGCTGACCCCTTGCCAGCCCCCGCGCTTCCTACTATCGACTTCGGCTGCAAGCGCTTTGAACCGGCGTTCTGCCCCACTGCTTCTTCATCAAAATGCCGCCCTTTTCGGGCTTCACCTTCATCTTCCTTTGCATGTCGACGGAGCGAATCATGTCCATTCAGGCGGTCGTCTGGGGCGAGAACATTCACGAGCATACCAACGCCGTCGTTCGGGAGATCTATCCGAACGGGATGCACACGACGATCGCTGCGGCGCTGAACGCCGATCCGCGCATCGAGGCGACGACGGCGACCCTGCAGGAGCCCGAGCACGGCCTTTCCGTCGAGCGGCTGGCCAAGACCGATGTCCTCCTCTGGTGGGGCCACAAGGACCATGGCGCCGTCGAGGACGAGATCGTCGAGCGCGTGGCCAAGCGTGTGTGGGAAGGCATGGGCCTGATCGTTCTCCACTCCGGCCATTTCTGCAAGCCGTTCAAGCGGCTGATGGGCACGCCCTGCGCGCTGAAGTGGCGCGAGGCGGGCGAGCGCGAGCGGGTCTGGGTCATCAATCCGCGCCACCCGATCGCCGAAGGCTTGAGCGATAATTTCGTGCTCGAGAACGAGGAAATGTATGGCGAGCAGTTCTCGGTGCCGGAGCCGCTGGAAACCGTGTTCATCTCCTGGTTCGCCGGTGGCGAAGTGTTCCGCTCGGGCCTGACCTGGCGGCGCGGCGCGGGCAATATCTTCTACTTCCGCCCCGGCCACGAGACCTATCCGACCTATCACGACGCCAATGTCCACCGCGTGCTGCAGAACGCCGTGCGCTGGGCCTACAATCCGCAGGGCACCTATGCGGCGATCCATGATGCGCCGAACGTGCCGGTCGAGAATGCCCTGGAGCCGATCGTCGAGCGCGGCCCCAAGCTGCACCAGGCCGGCGAGGAAGGCTACAAGTGATGGCGCCGATCCGGATCCTCATTCTCGGTACCGGTGGCATGGCCAACACCCATGCCATGAACTTCGCCACCATCACCGACGCCAAGCTGGTGGCGGCGGTGGATGTCGATCTCGCGCGGGTGCGCGCCTTCGCGCTCCGCCATGACATTGCCGAAACCTTCACCTCGCTCGAAGAGGCGATTGCCTGGGGCGAGTTCGACGCCGTGGCCAATGTCACGCCCGACCGCATCCATTATCCGACGACCATGGCGCTGCTGGCCGCCGGCAAGCATGTGCTGTGCGAAAAGCCGCTGGCCGAAAGCTTCGAGAAGGCCAATGAGATGGCGACGGCGGCGGAGACGAGCGGTCTCGTCACCATGGTCAACCTCACCTATCGCAATGTCGCCGCCGTACAGAAGGCGCGGCAGATGGTGATCGGCGGCGAGATCGGTGCCGTGCGCCATATCGAGGCCTCCTATCTGCAGAGCTGGCTCGTCTCCAAGGCCTGGGGCGATTGGGCGACGGAATCGCAATGGCTCTGGCGGCTCTCCACCAAGCATGGCTCGAACGGCGTGCTCGGCGATGTCGGCATTCACATTCTCGACTTCGCCGGCTATGGCGCCGCCACCGAGATCGGCCATGTCTTCGCGCGGCTGAAGACCTTCGAGAAGGTGCCGGGCAACCGGATCGGCGAATATGATCTCGACGCCAATGACAGTTTCACCATGTCGGCCGAGTTCACCAATGGCGCGATGGGCGTCATCCATGCCAGCCGCTGGGCCGTCGGCCACTTGAACGAGCTGCGGCTGCGCATGCATGGCGACAAGGGCGCGATCGAGGTAATCCACATGCCGGACCAGTCGATCTTGAGCGTCTGCGTTGGCGAGGATGTGGAAAAGGGCGTCTGGCGCCAGGTCGATCCGGGCACGGTCTTCACCAATTACCAGCGCTTCATCGACGCCATCAAGATCGGCAAGACCGCCGAACCCGGCTTCCGCCACGCGGCCGACCTGCAGAAGGTGCTGGATCTGGCGATCGAGACCGAGCGCGAACGGCGCGAAATGGCCGTTTGACCCGAAGCCGCCCTGTGCCTCGAAAAGGCGCGGGGCACTCGGCCTCAATAGGTCTTCGGCAGGGCGTCCACCTCCGCCAGGAAGGACTTGGCGCTGTCGCGGTAGGCCTTTCTCTGGCTGCCGCTCATCCTGTGCCAGGTCGAATAGACGGGCCCGAGCCGGCGGTTCTCCTTCAGCAGTGTCTCATGACGGGCGAGGAAGTCCCAGTAAAGGGCGTTGAAGGGGCAGGCATCCGGCCCTGTCTTCTTCTTCACGTCATAGGAACAGCCGCCGCAATAATCCGACATCCGGTTGATGTAGTTGCCGCCGGCCGCATAGGGTTTCGAGCCGAGGAAACCGCCATCGGCAAACTGGCTCATGCCGATCACATTCGGCAGCTCCACCCATTCATAGGCATCGGCATAGACTTCCAGATACCATTGGTGGATCTCCTGCGGCTTGATGCCGGCGAGCAAGGCGAAATTGCCGGTGACCATCAGCCGCTGGATGTGATGGGCATAGGCGTGGTCGCGCGTTTCCAGGATCACCTGGCGCATGCAGGCCATGCGCGTCTCGCCCGTCCAGTAGAAATCCGGCAGCGCGCGGTGCGCTTTCAGCGCATTGCCCTCGCGATACTCCGGCATCTTCAGCCAGTAGACGCCCCGCACATATTCGCGCCATCCGATGATCTGGCGAATGAAGCCTTCGGCAGCGTTGAGCGGCGCCTTGCCAGCCCGATAGGCCGCCTCCACCCGCCGGCAGATCGAGAGCGGATCGAGCAGGCCGGCATTGATGTAGAAGGAGAGCAGCGAGTGGCTGAGCGCCCGGTCGGAGGTGAGCATCGCATCCTGCTGGTCGCCGAAGAGCGGCAGGTGATCCTCGATGAACCGATCGACGAGGCTTTCGGCCTGCGCCCGCGTCACCGCGAAGTCGAAGCCGTCGAGCGTGCCGAAGTGATGGGAGAAGCGAGCCTCGACCAGCGCCAGCACCTCCCTGGTGATCGCGTCCGGCTTGAACCCCTTTCGCGCCGGCGTCAGCAGGTCGGGGCTGGCCGGCTTGCGGTTTTCGGCGTCGAAATTCCAGCGCCCGCCCGCCGGCGCCTCGCCCTCCATCAAGAGCCGGGTCTTGCGGCGCATGTCGCGATAGAAGAACTCCATGCGCAACTGCTTGCGTCTGTCCGCCCAGGCCTTGAACTCGGCGCGGGAGCAGAGGAAGCGGTCGTCGTCGCGGATCTCGACCGGCAGGTTCAGTGCCCGCTGCCAGCCCTGCATTGCGTCGAGCACCCGCCATTCGCCGGGTTCGGTGACGACGATGCTATCCGGCGAAAGCCGCCGGACGGCGCGCTGCACCTCGCCGCTGAAGGAACCGGAATTGTCGGGATCATCGAGGCGGACATACGCGACCGCAACGCCGCTCTCCCGCAGCTCTTCCGCGAAATGCCGCATGGCCGAGAAAAGGAAGGCGATCTTCTTCGGATGATGGCGGACATAGGTGGCCTCCTCCATCACCTCGCAGAGCAGGACGGTATCGCCCTCGCCGAGATCCCTCAGGCTGCTGATCTGGCGCGAGAGCTGGTCGCCAAGAATCAGGATGAGCCGCCCGGACGGCGCCTCCGATCCGCGTGGCGCACGGGACGTCGATTCCGTCCGCCTGGCCTTCACCATGGCAGCACGCTGCCGTCATAGGCGCGGAAACTGCCGGTTTCGGCCGGCGTCAGGCGATCGAGCACGGCCAGCATCTCCTTTACCGCCTGCTCGGGCGTCTTCTTCTCCGTCGATTTGCCGAAGCCTGTCGTCAGCGGCGTCACCACCGATCCCGGATGCAGCGCCACGACCACCGCCTGGCGGTGCGTCCGCCCGATCTCCACCGATGCCGTGCGCAGGATCTGGTTCAAAGCGGCCTTCGAGGCGCGGTAGGAGATCCAGCCGCCGAGCTTGTTGTCGCCGATCGAGCCGACCTTGGCCGACAGTGCGGCGAAGACGGCGCGTCGGTCCGCCGGCATCAGCGGAACGATATGCTTGAGCAGGAGGGCAGGGCCGATGGCATTGACGGCGAACTGGCGCGCCATGGCGGCCGGATCGATCGCCTTGATCGTCTTTTCCGGTCCATGTCCGTCGATCGTCAGAGCCCCGGTCGCGTCGATCACCAGCTCGACCGAGCCCAGTTCGGAGGCCACCCGCCGCGCCGCCTGTTCGACCGCACCTTCATCGGTGATCTCCAGCCCGTCCTTTCGGCGCGACAGGCCGAGCACGGAGGTGCAGGCCGGATCCGCCCGCAGCGCCTCGACGAAAGCCGCCCCGATGCCGCCGCTCGCGCCGAGCACCAGCGCCTTGTACGCTCCACCAAACCCGTCCATCCGATCCTCCCTCTTGGCCTTGCCGCCGCGGCCGCGGCCGGCGACCGCCGGCAACCGCCTTCGACCGGATCTCCTACGCCCGCCTTACGCAATCGGATCGACCAGCCTGGCCGCCTGCGCAGCCGGTTTCCGACCCAGTGCCAGCCATTTCTCACGCTTTCTTCCGCCGGACCGCTCTTCCCCATTGATGCGAAGCGGAAGCTGGGCTATGAACCCCCATCCTCCCGGCAAGACGCCGGCGCTGCACCCGTAGCTCAGCTGGATAGAGTGTTGGATTCCGATTCCAAAGGTCACAGGTTCGAATCCTGTCGGGTGCGCCAATTTCCTCTCAGTCTCACCCTCCACTCCCGCGCTCATCCCGCCCGACCATCGTCATCCTCCATCGGTTCATGATCATCATCTTCATTAAGTCGATGATTTTATGTGGGATTTTCTGCGAGTTTGCGTGAAGCGGGGTTGAACTCGGGGCGGGGCTCGGGCATGCCTATGCAACCAGGGCGCGGTGGTGCCGCGTGTCTTCTCCTGCCGTCGATCCGCGGTTCGATGCAAGGCGAGCATCGAGCATGGGAGCTGACGAGGCGCGATGAGCAAAAGCCGTTCCGAGACCGAGGCGCTGGCCCGACAGCTTTATCGGGACCAGAAGCATCTGCTCGATCTCATCAAGAAACCAACGGCAGGTCTGGGGTTCGAAGAGGCCATGCGGCGGATTTTCGGCGAAGGCCCGCCGCGCGGGCAGCGCGCCAAGCTCGCGAAGCAGTCGATCGATCTTTTCAGCGTGGCGCCGACCCGGGTCAGTCTCCTGCCGGCTTCCTGGACGGATGCGCTCGATCCGCTCGCCGCCGTCCGCATCGGTTGCGAGAACTGGTGGGCGGGCTACCCGCTGATCCTCTGGGTCGAGATGCGGGTTGGCGATGACGGTGTCACTGGTCAGCTGATTCTGAACGGCGAGGTCGGGCCCGTACGCGATCACCGGCTGCGAAAGGGCCTGATTCGCCTCATTCGCACGCGGGCGGCGGAGGAACGAAGCACGCGGATTCAGTTTCCGCCCGGTTCGGCGGACAAGGGACGGCTCTACACGCGCTTCCTGCGCCAGAACGCGATGGCCGTCGAGAATTGCCGCAATGCCGACGAGGTCGAGCAGCGCTTCCTCGCACTGCTTGCCGCCTTCAAACCGGAAATCGATCTCATCGCCCGCATTTTCCCGGCTCTGGCTGAAATGTCAAAATCGGACACAGGCCCAGCGTTAAGGTCTGAGTAACCACTTACGTGAAAAGAGTGGTGCGGCAGCGTGGAACACTCTCAGGCTGCATGGAGCGGCGGGAACCGTCGTTTCGAAATCGGTCCCGCCATGAGAGCGGGCACCCTTCGGGGTTAACCGTTGAACGTGTTCATTCCCGCCGGTTTGCCTTGGAGCGCGCATGCGTCCGAGCCGCCGGCCCGCGTTCCGGAATCTCGACATGACCAGCATCCTCACCAATACCGCAGCGCTCTCGGCCCTGCAGACGCTCCGGGCCCTCAACAGCCGCATGGGCGAAACGCAGACCCAGGTCAGCTCCGGCCTGCGCATCCAGACAGCGGCCGACAATGCCGCCTATTGGTCGATCTCGACCACCATGCGCTCCGATGTCAAAGCGATCGGCGCCGTTGCCGATGCGCTCGGGCTCGGCAGCGCCAAGCTCGACACCGCCTATTTCGGCATCCAGTCGGTCTCCGATGTTCTCTCCGAGTTCAAGGCCAAGCTCGTTGCCGCCAAGGAGCCAGGGGTGGACCGGACGAAGATCCAGACGGAGCTCGAGCAACTGAAGGCGCAGATCGAGACGATCGCCAGCGCCGCGAGCTTCAATGGCGTCAATTGGTTGCGATCGGATATTCCCGATATCACCGACAGCGATCAAAGCCGTGTCACGCTCGTCTCTTCGCTGAGCCGGACCGCCGAAGGCATCTCCCTCGGCACCAGCGAGTTCAGCCTTTCGAAAGTCGCGCTCTTCAATTCGACAGGAGGCGGACTGCTGGAGGCCGATGCGCGGCGATTGAAGACGCTCGGCGGCATACGCTGGGCCCAACCCGGAATGGACATGCATGGCGTCTATCAAAGCTATCCGGACAATGACCGGATCGGGAACACCGGGCAGTTCACCTTCACGTTCACTGGACCCGTCACCTTTGCGGCAGGCGATACGCTGAGCTTCGACGTGACCGTCGATGCCGACAATCCGGCCGATGTCGATGCCCCGCACAATCTCGGCAAGATGACCTCGATCCTGATTACGCGTGCCTTGATCGACAGTGTCTTGCCCGGCGCAAACGGGACGATCTCCACGTTCCAGCAATATGCCGACGTTCTCAACCAGGCGCTGAGCGGGCAGAATGCCGATGCTTCGGCACGTTTGACATATGACTATTACGGCAATGTCATTCCGAACAGAATTAATCTGACGACGAGGGAAAGTTCCGGGCTCGACGGTTCGTCGATCGAAATCGGCAATGTCGTCGGCCCGGCGGCAGGGCTGAGCCCGACACCGGCTCAGTACGGACCACGATCCTCCGCCATGACGCTGTCCTTCGTTCCCTTCGAGGTTTTCAAGGACGGGGATGAGCCGAGGGGGGTCGAGGTCGATTTCTTCTTTTCCGTCAATGGTGCGCCCAGCACGCATCACAGCTTCGATCGGCAGACGGTGAACGACCTGCTTGGCAAGACGACCGGAAAGGTCGAGACGGATGACGAGATGGTGCTGCTGCTGCAGTCAATGATCAGCGCCGACTGGCCGGATGTGATCATCGAGAAGACAGCGGCCGATACCATCTCGGTCCGATCGGACAAGGCGGTCGATCGCCTGGGTGGGGCGAAGACATCGATTGGTTTCATCGGGATCACCGTCAGTATCGAGCCGATCGCGGAAGACAATCTGCGAGATATCGACATCGTTGCCAATCCGCAGATGCTCGATCGCAACATTGCCTATGTCGAAGTGGTGTCCAGCAACGTGATCGACGCAGCCGCCCAGCTGGGTGCGCTGAAGATGCGTGTCGACAAGCAACAGTCCTTCACGCAGACGCTGATGGACTCGCTGGACAGTGGCATCGGTCGGCTGGTGGATGTTGATATGAACGAAGCGTCGGTGCGGCTCAAGGCCCTGCAGACCCAGGAGCAGCTGGCGATCCAAGCGCTGCAGATCGCCAACTCCGACGCCTCCAATATCATGCAGCTCTTTCGCTGAACGCTCGTAGGAAAAACAGCCGCGCCGCCCCGGGGCGGCGCGGCCTAGTCTGTCTTACTTCGTCACTGTCAGCTTGCCCTGCATGCCGGCTTCGTAGTGGCCCTTGATGTTGCAGAAGACGAGGTAGGTGCCGGGCTTCAGGGTGGCCTTCAGCGTTCCGTCCTGGCCGGGCTTCAGGTCTTCCACTTCGCCGAGGCTCTTCAGCTTGGATTCGTCGACCCGGTGCTTGGTCGTGTTGAGCGGGATGGCCTGGTCGGCGGATTTCAGATGCACGACGATCATTTCGTGCTCTTCGCTCACCGCATCATTGTGCACGTTGAACACGGCCGGGCCGGCCTTGACGGTGGCGGGTTCCAGCGTCAACGTCATCGGGCCGCCGCCTTCGCCGCCTTCCACCACCTTGATGGTCGTGGCGGCGCCGGCTGCAAGAGCGGGCGTGGAGAGCGCGGCGCCGGTGGCGAGTGCGCTTGCGAAGAGGGCGGAGAGAGCGAGGCGGGAGGTCTTGGTCATGAAGGCGAACTCCTTGTTCAGAGCCCGGACGTTGAGAAACGGGCTGGTGGTGCCGCGCCATCCGTGATGGAGCCTGCGTGCGTCGCTTCCGCCTTGCGAAACCGGAGGCTGAAGCGAGACATGCGGCGCCGGCGAGACCGGTGCGGCAGTCACGGAATAGTCCGTCCCGCCTGTCCATCAGCCTTCCATGGTTATGCTTTCCGAGGTTGTATCGTTCGCAGGCCGTGACATACGAAGTGGAGGAGAGGGCTTACACGGCCTCGCGCACGAAGCCTCTGCTCGCCACCATCAGCCTGCGCGTATAATCCTCGGCCAGCCGGCCCTGAACGAGGGCCTCGGTCGTCAGATATTCGACCACGCGGCCCTGCCGCATCACGGCCAGACGGTCGCACATATGAGTGACGACACCGAGATCGTGGCTGACCATGATGAAGGTCAGCCCGCGGTCGCGCCGCAGCTGTTCGAGCAGGTTCAGCACTTCGGCCTGTACGGAAGCATCGAGCGCCGAAGTCGGCTCGTCGAGCAGCAGGATGGAAGGCTCGACGATCAGCGCGCGGGCAATCGCCACGCGCTGGCGCTGGCCGCCGGAGAGCTGGTGCGAGTAGCGGAAACGGAAGCTCGAGCCGAGCCCGACTTCGTCGAGCGCGCGGCGGATACGCGGCTCGGCATCGGCAATGCCGTGGATCGCCAGCGGCTCCTGCAGCAGCCGGTCGATCGTCTGGCGCGGATGCAGCGAGCCATAGGGATCCTGGAAGACCATCTGCACGGCGCGGTAGAAGCTCTTGTCGCGATGGCTGCCTTCGAGCCTGCGGCCGGTTATGGTGATCTCTCCGGATTCGACCGGCGCCAGGCCGGCGATCGCCCTGAGCAGCGTCGATTTGCCCGAGCCGCTTTCGCCGACGAGGCCATAGGATTCGCCGCGTGCAACGCGGATCGAGACGTCGTCCAGCGCACGAAAGCCGTCATAGACGACGCGAATGTGGTCGGCGGAGATCGCAGGATCGTTCGGCTGCGGGGTGAGGGAGGCTGTGCTCATAGGGCCCATTCCGGCTTGCGATCGAGGACGGGCAGGGGATGGCGGTCGGCGCCGATCTCCGGCATGCAGGCGAGCAGCCCCTGCGTGTAAGGGTGCTTGGCCTGCTTGAGGTCGCGCGCGGCGATCTCCTCGACGATCCGCCCGGCATACATGACGATCACCCGGTCGCAGAAGGAGGAGACGAGACGCAGATCGTGGCTGATGAAGATCAGCCCCATGCCGCGTTCGGCGACCAGCTGGTCGAGGATGGCGAGCACGTCGAGCTGGACGGTGACGTCGAGCGCGGAGGTCGGCTCGTCGGCGATCAAGAGCTCCGGTTCGGCGATCAGCATCATGGCGATCATCACCCGCTGGCCCATGCCGCCCGAAACCTCGTGCGGGTACAGGTCGTAGACGCGGTCCGGCTCGCGGATCTGCACCGCCTCCAGCATAGCAAGCGCACGGCTGCGTGCCTCGCTGCCCGAAACGCGGCGATGGGTGCGCAATGTTTCGACGATCTGGCGGCCGATCGTCATCACCGGGTTCAGCGAATATTTCGGATCCTGCAGGATCATGGCGATGCGATTGCCGCGCAGCGACCGGCGCTCGCGCGCGCTGGCCTTCATGAGGTCGATGCCGTCGAACGCCAGCGTTTCGGCCGAAATGCGCGCCTGAGGCGGCGTGAGGCCCATGATGGCGCGGCCGGTCTGGGATTTTCCCGATCCGCTTTCGCCGACGATGCCCAGCCGCTCGCGGCCGAGCGTGAAGCTGACGCCGCGCACGGCTTCCACAAGGCCTGTGCGCGTCGGGAAGGAGACGCGCAGGTCCTTGACGGTCAGGAGCGGGGTCATTGGCCGGCCTCCCGTGGGTCGAGCGCATCGCGCAGCCCGTCGCCGAGCAGGTTGAAGGCAAGGCTGACGAGCAGGATCGCGACCCCGGGCATGGTGGCCACCCACCACTGATCGAGGATGAAGCGTCGGCCGGAGGCGATCATCGCCCCCCATTCGGGCAGCGGCGGCTGCGCGCCGAGGCCAAGAAAGCCCAAGCCCGCGGCGGTGAGAATGATGCCGGCCATGTCCAGCGTCACGCGCACGATCAGCGAGGAGAGGCACATGGGCATGACATGGCGCAGCACGATGCGGAAGGGCGAGGCGCCCATCAGCCGCACGGCTGAAATATAGTCGGCATGGCGCACGGCCAGCGTTTCGGCCCGCGCGATGCGGGCATAGGGCGGCCAGGAGGTGATGGCGATGGCGAGAATGGCATTCTCGATGCCGGGGCCCATGGCGGCGACGAAGGCGAGCGCCAGGACGAGCTTGGGAAAGGCGAGGAAGATATCGGTGATGCGCATCAGCACCGCATCCACCCATCCGCCCGCATAGCCGGCGACAGCACCGACGAGCAGGCCGATCGGTGCTGCGATGATTGCCACGAGGATGATGACGAGCAGCGTCAGCCGCGAGCCGTAGATGAGGCGCGAGAGAATGTCGCGGCCCTGGTCGTCGGTGCCGAGCAGAAAGCCGGGGGAGCCCGGCGGCAGCAGCCGCGTGGCGGAGAGATCGCCGGCAATCGGCGAATGCGGCGCCAGAAGATCGGCAAAGAGCGCGACGAGGATCAGCAGCACGAGGATGGCGAGGCCGAGAACGGCCAGCGGATTGGCGGAAAACCGCCGCCAGCCCATATAGGCGCGGCCGAGCCGGGCTTGCAGTCTTGAGTCCGGGCGATCGCTCAGCAGCCACTCGCGGCGGGTCATGGGGGAGGCAGGAAGGGTCATCGCGCGCGCGTCCTCGGATCAAGCGTCCGGTAGAGCAGGTCGGACAGGATGTTGATGGCGATGAAGATCGAGCCGATGACGATCGTGCCGCCGAGCACGGCGTTCATGTCGGCATTCTGCAGCGAATTGGTGATGTAGAGCCCAATGCCCGGCCAGGAAAACACGGTCTCCGTCAACACCGAGCCCTCAAGCAGGCTTGCATAGGAGAGCGCGATGACGGTGATCAGCGGCACGGCGGCATTGCGCAGCGCATGGCCCCAGATGATCCGTCCCTCGGAAAGCCCCTTCGCCCGCGCAGCCACCACATATTCCTGCGCCAGCTCGTTGAGCATGAAGGAGCGCGTCATGCGGCTGATATAGGCGAGCGAGACATAGCCGAGCAGGCTCGCCGGCAGGATGAGGTGGCGAAAGACGTCGCGAAACACGTCCCACTGCCCCTGCCAGGCGGAATCGAGCAGGAAGAGCCCGGTCGTCGGCGTGAAGGAATATTCGTAGGCCACATCGATGCGGCCGGGAAAGGCCACCCATTGCAGCTTGGCATAGAAGAGCAGAAGCGCCAGCAGTCCGAGCCAGAAGATCGGCATGGAATAGCCGATGAGGCCGATCACCCGCACCGCCTGGTCGATCAGGCTGCCGCGCTTGACGGCGGCGAGAACGCCGAGCGGCACGCCGAGCAGGCTGCCGATCAGCGTGCCGACAGTGGCGAGCTCGAAGGTGGCGGGCAGCACGCGGCGGATATCGGTCATGACCGGATTGGTGGTGAGCACCGAATTGCCGAAATTGCCCTGCAGCGCATCGAGAAGATAGCGGTAGAATTGCTGGTAGAGCGGCAGGTCGAGGCCCATTTCGATCCGCACGCGCTCGACCACGCTGGCGGACGCCCGGTCGCCGGTGACGGCCAGAACCGGATCGATCGGGATCACCCGGCCGATGAAGAAGGTGACGGCGAGAAGGCCGAGATAGGTGGTGGCAACGACGATGAGGAAGCGGCCGATCATGGCCGCTCCGCTGCGGGCGCGGGCGCTGCGCGAGCGCCCGGCCACCATCTGCGAGGTTTCGGGAAGAGTCACGCGCTCGCCCCGATCAGTCCTTGGAGACCCCTTCGAGGAAGGTATTGTCGAAGCTCGGACCGAGCTTGAAGCCCTTCACGGCCTTGCTGAGCCCGGCGACTTCCGTCACCTGATAGACGACGACGAAGGGACCGCGCTCGAGGACAGCCTTCTGCAGGCTCTTGTACATGTCGGCGCGCTTGGTCGGGTCCTTTTCCAGAAGGGCAGCCTTGGTCTGCTCGGTCAGGTCCGGAACGTCCCAGGCATTGCGCCAGGCGAGCGTCTTGTTCTTGCCTTCGTCGGAATTGTCGTAGTTGATCGTGAAGGTCTCGGCGTTCGAGTTCGGGTCGAAGTAATCCTGGCCCCAGATGCCGATATAGATGTCATGCGTGCGGGCGCGGAACTTGGTCAGCGTCTGCTTGCCGTCACCGGGGATGATTTCGATCTTGATGCCGGCCTGGGCCGCCGTCTGCTGGATCGACTGGGCGATGCCGGTGGTCGGTTCGTTGTTGCGCACGTCCATCGTCACCGAGAAGCCATCCGCCAGGCCGGCCTTGGCGAGCAACTCCTTGGCCTTGGCAACGTCGAACTTGTAAGGGTTCTCGTCGAGTTCGCCGAGCACGCCCTTCGGCAGGAAGGTCTGGTGCACTTCGCCGACGCCCTTGATCAGCGTCGCGCCGATGCCGCTGTAGTCGACCAGATATTTGAAGGCTTCGATCACCTCGGGCTTGGCGAGGTTCGGGTTCTTCTGGTTCAGGCTGAAGTAGAAGACCGTGCCCTTGGGCGCCGCATCCTGCGTCAGCGCGTCGTTCTTGGCGACGGCGTCGAGATCGCCCGGCTCCAGGTTGCGGGCGATGTCGATATCGCCGTTCTCAAGCGCCAGACGCTGGCCGGAGCTTTCCTTCAGGTGGCGATAGATAACGCGGGCAAGCTTCGGCTTCTCGCCGAAATAATTGTCGTTGCGCTCCAGCACCACCACTTCGTTGGCGCGCCATTCGCGCAGCTTGAAGGGGCCGGAACCGGCGAAGTTGGTCTTCAGCCAGCCATTGCCGAAATCGTTGTCCCACTTGTATTCGGCGCTCGGCGTCACGGAGGCGACATGCTCCATGACCAGCTTCTTGTCGACGATCGAGCCGACGGTCGCGGTCAGGCAGTTGAGCACGAAGCTCGGCGCATAGGCCTTGTCGACGGTGAGCGTGAAGGTGGTCGGGTCGACCGCCTTCGCCTTTTCGGTCACGTTGTCGCCGTTCAGGCCGAACTGGGTGAGGATGAAGGCCGGGCTCTTGTCCATCTTGATGACGCGCTCGATCGACCAGGCGACATCCTCGGCCGTGATCGGGTTGCCCGACGCGAAGGTCATGCCGGACTTGAGCTTGAACGTATAGGTCATCCCGTCATCGGAGACCGTCCAGCTTTCGGCGAGGTCGCCCTTGACCTTCGACGTGTCGGCGAGATCGAGGCGGACGAGAAGATTATAGGTGTTGGCGGTGATCTCGGCGGTGGAAATCTCGAAAGCTTCGCCCGGATCGAGCGAGATGATGTCGTCGATCGCCCAGGCCTGGACCAGCGTATCGGCCGGCGGCGCGGCATAGACGGACGGGGCGCCGGCCGACAGCATCATCGCCATGGCAACGCCGGCGGCAAGGCGGCGGAAGGGGGTCTTGGTGAAACGCATCATGTCGTCTGTTCCCTGTTGAACGGCCTTATGGCCCTTTTTCACGCGTGCTTCAGCCGGCTTCGTGCCAGGCTTCAGCAAGGATTCTCAGCCAGTTTTCCCGGCAGATTTTCGTTAGTTCTTGCTCACCATAACCGGCGGCTTTCAGAGCGGCAACGAGGTTCTGGTTGCCTGCGGCGTCGGCGATCCCCTGCGGAATGGTGGCGCCGTCGAAGTCGGAACCGAGCGCCACGCAGTCGATTCCGACGCGCTCGACCAGATGATCGAGATGGCGGACCATGTCGGAGAGCGGAGTATCGGCATTCTCAAGTCCGTCCGGCCTGAGCATGGTGGTGGCGTAGTTGAGGCCGACAAGGCCGCGCCGTTCGCGGATCGCGTCGAGCTGCTTGTCCGTCAGGTTGCGTGCGACGGGGGTCAGCGCATGGGCATTGGAATGGCTGGCGACCAGCGGTTTGGTGCTCGCCTTCGCCACGTCCCAGAAGCCTTGCTCGGTGATATGGGCGAGGTCGATCAGGATGCCGAGCCTGTCACAGGCCTTGACCAGCGCCACGCCGGCCTGGGTCAGGCCCGGCCCCGTGTCGGGGTCCATCGGGTAGGCAAAGGGCACGCCATGGCCGAAGAGGTTGTGGCGGCTCCACACCGGGCCAAGCGAGCGAAGGCCCGCGGCGTAGAAGGTTTCCAGCGCGTCGAGATTGATGTCGATCGCCTCGCAGCCTTCCATGTGCAGGACGGCGGCGAAGACCTGGTCTTCCATCGCCTGCCGGATGTCCGCCGTGGTCCGGCAAAGGCGCCAGGCTCCGGCCCGGTCCAGCTGCAGCGCGATGGAGGTGAACTCGATCGCGATATCGAGCGAGGACTGGCGCTCGAGCGGTGCCGCCATTGGCGTCACATAATGGCCCTTCTCATCCGGCTCGCGCAGGACGAGATCGCCCGAAGGAATGTAGATCGCGCAAAGTCCACCGACGAGGCCGCCACGGCGCGCACGCGGCACGTCGATATGGCCGGCTGCCGTGCCGTTCTTGAACTCGGCAATCGGATCGCCGCCGGTCTTGGCGGTATGCCAGAGACGAAGCAGCACGTCGTTATGGCCGTCGAACACTGCTTCCATGTCTGTCACTTCCATGCCTGCCGACGCTGCCGAGCGCCGACTGCGTCAAATTTCAGGCATGATACTAGCCATGCTGCGCCGCGGCGCAAGCGGCCCAGACCGGGATGTCCACCGTTGCAATCCGGGCACGGCGGGCATCCCATTCCAGGATCGATGCTTGGTAAGCGGAAAAACGCGTTCCTCCTCCCTGACAAATCTGGCACATCTGCGCCTTCAGGCGTGTCGGCTGCTCAAGTGGCGCGCAGCGGAACAGGATTGCGTCATGACGACCAGTAAGCGGGGATCATCCTCCCATCCCTTGCCCCGGCGCAGGCCGACGCTGTTCACAGGCGTCGCCCTCCTGGTTCTTCTGAGCGCCTGCGCTGGACGGCCGCAAGGCGTTCTCGTGCCGACGGGCAGCGCGCCCGGCGCGACCAAGGTCGATATGCTGGTGGCGACCACGCGCGCGCCGTCCAAGGATCCCGGCATTCTCTTCGGCGGCGAGCGGGCAACCAAGATGACGGCCGCCGAGATCGTCGTCTCCATTCCGCCGGACAGGAACCGCAAGGTGGGCCAGGTGCAGTGGCCGAAGAAGCTGCCGCCCAATCCGGAGCGCGAGTTCTCGACCGTCTCCGTTTCGCCGCTGCTCGAGCGGCGCGAGGTCGAGACCTGGCTGGACGAATCCCTGCCGAAGAGCCGCCGCCTGCTGATCTTCGTCCACGGCTTCAACAATCGCTACGAGGATGCGGTCTATCGCTTCGCGCAGATCGTCCATGACAGCCGGGCCGAAGTGGCGCCGATGATCTTCACCTGGCCCTCGCGCGGCAGCATTTTCGATTATAATTACGACAAGGAAAGCACCAACTATTCGCGCGATGCGCTGGAGGAGTTGTTGCGCCGCGCTGCCAAGGACCCGCGCGTCTCCGATGTCACGGTCATGGCCCATTCCATGGGCTCCTGGCTCACCGTCGAGGCGCTCCGCCAGATGGCCATCCGCGACGGGCGCGTCGCGCCGAAGATCACCAACGTCATCCTGGCCTCGCCCGATCTCGATGTCGATGTCTTCCGCACCCAGTTCGAGGCCATGGGCCCCAGGAAGCCGAAATTCACCTTGTTCGTCTCGCGTGACGACCGGGCCTTGCTGATCTCGCGCCGCATCGCCGGCAATGTCGAACGTCTAGGCCAGATCAACCCGAACGAAGAGCCCTACAAGAGCGAGCTCGAAAAGGCCGGGATCACCGTGCTTGATCTGACCGCCCTGCAGACCGGCGACTCTCTCAACCACGGCAAGTTCGCCGAGAGCCCGGAGGTCGTGCGCCTGCTCGGCAACCGCCTCATCGCCGGCCAGACGGTCACCGATTCCGAAATCGGCCTCGGGCAGCGGGTCGGCGCGGTGGCGCTCGGCACGGCACAAACCGTCGGCAGCGCCGCCAGCGTCGCCGTCAGCACGCCCATCGCCATCTTCGATCCCGAAACCCGCGACACGCTCGACGACCAGCTCCAGCAACTCGGCCGCACCGCCGGCGGCACGGTTGCGACGACGGTGGGGCAGTAGGGCGCGACACATCCTATCGAGCGCTGAGAAGGGTCATAGGCAAGTCTTGAATGACGAAAGGGAGCCAAGCGGCTCCCTTTGTTACTTTATAATATGGGATGACCAAGCTCACGCCACCTGCATGGCGCCCGGCCCGGGGATCGCCTTCGGCGGGACCTTGCCGAGGATGATCATGCCGAGGACTTCGTCCTTGGTGACGTCTTCGGTGCGGGCGTGGCCGACGACGCGGCCGTTCTTCATGACCGAGACCCGGTCCGCGAGGTCGAAGACATCGTGGATGTCGTGGCTGATCAGGAAGATGCCGATGCCTTCGCGCTTCAGCTGCTTGATCAGCTCGCCCACCTGCGCCGTTTCCTGGGGCCCAAGTGCGGCCGTCGGCTCGTCCATGATCAGGATGCGGGCGTTGAAGAGGATGGCGCGGGCGATGGCGACCGACTGGCGCTGGCCGCCGGAGAGCGCCTTGACCGGCTCCTTGAAGCGGCGGAAGTTCGGGTTGAGACGGCCCATCACCTCGCGGGTCTTGGCCTCCATCGCCACATCGTCCAGCGTGCCCCAGGGGGTGCGCAATTCGCGGCCGAGATAGAGATTGGCGGCGGCATCGACATTATCGGCGACCGCCAGCGTCTGGTAGATGGTCTCGATGCCGTATTTCTTGGCGTCGCGCGGGTTGAAGATATCGGCAGTCTCGCCATTGATCAGGATTTCGCCGGCATCGCGCTTGTAGGCGCCCGAGAGGATCTTGATCAGCGTCGACTTTCCGGCGCCGTTATGGCCGAGCAGGGCCACGACCTCGCCGGGGTAGAGATCGACCGAGGCATTGTCCACCGCGTGGATGCCGCCGAAGGAGATCGAGATGTTGCGCATCTCCACAAGGGGTGTTGCGGTGGTGCTGGTCATGCTGCCGGCCGTCATGGGGCTGTTGGTCCCGCTGGAATGTGTCATTGGAGTGTTCGGCATGGATCGGCCTCCTTCTTACTTGGCGCGGGCGCGATAGACCGTGTCGAGCCAGACGGCGACGACGAGGACCAGACCGACGACGATGCGCTGGAACGGGCTGTCGATGCCGAGGAGCACCATGCCGGATTGCAGCGATTGCATGACGAAGGCGCCGAGCATGGCGCCCGCAATGGTGCCGGTGCCGCCGGCAAGCGAGGTGCCGCCGATGACGGCCGCCGCGATCGTGTAGAGTTCATCGAGTTCGCCCTGCGCATTGGTCGCGGCATTGAGGCGGGCGGTGGAGATGGCGGCGGCAATCGCGCAGAGCGCGCCCATCAGCATGAAGATGCGCACCGTCACCCAGCGGGTCTTGATGCCGGCCAGTTCCGCCGCTTCCGGGTTGCCGCCGATCGCGAAGACATAGCGGCCGAAGCGGAGCCGGGTGGAAATGAAGGTCATGACGATGCCGACGAGAACGGCGATCAGCACCGGAATGGCGATGCCATGCGAGATCTGCAGCCCACCCTCCGGCCAGGCGATCGCATTGGCATCGGCATAGCGCCGGGCGATGTTGACCGGCCAGTAATAGGAATTGGCGACCAGCACCGCGCCGAGCACGAGCACGCAGGAAAGCACGCCGAGCACATATTCAGCCCAGACCGGACGGCGCGGGAAGCCGAAGCGCTTGCGCTGCTTGCGGGCATTGAGAAGGGCTGCGACGATCGCCACGCAGGCGATGAGGCCGACGATCCAGCTCGCGGTCGCGCCGATCGAGCCTTCCGTGCCGCCACCCATCAGGCGGAAGGTGGCATCCATGGGTGCAACGGTCTGGCCGCTGGTCACGAACCAGGTCGCCCCGCGCCAGACGAGCAGGCCGCCGAGCGTGACGATGAACGAAGGGACCTTCAGGAAGGCGATGATGATGCCGTGCAGCGCGCCGATCGAGGCGCCGACGGCGATGCCGACGACCAGCGTCACGATCCAGATCATCGGGCTGCCGGCGCCGAGATAGGCGGGCAGGATCTGGGCCTGCATGACGCCCATGATCATTCCGCAAAAGCCGAGAAGCGAGCCGACCGACAGGTCGATGTTGCGGGTGACGATGATCAGCACCATGCCGGTCGCCATGACGGCGACGGAGGAGGTCTGTACCGTCAGGTTCCAGAGGTTGCGCGGCGTCAGAAACAGGCCGCCTGTCAGGATCTCGAAGCCAACCCAGATGATCAGCAGCGCGCCGATCATGCCGAGCAGGCGGGTGTCGATCTCGGTGGCGCGGAAGAAGCGCTTTACCGGGCTTTCCGTCGCGGTCCGCGCGCCGTCAAAGGCGACGCTCTTCATCGTATCGGCCATCGTGCTGCCGGTCTCCCCTCCGTGCAGGCGGTCCGGCGTCATCCGACGCGCCGCTGCAAACCTCGTTCCGGTGCCCTCAGTTTGGCGGCGTCCCGCGCCGCCGGCACCGTTTCATGGAATGGGCAGGCGCGGGGACATGCCCGGCGCCTGCCTGTCCGTCTGCGCCCGTGCTTAGTTGCAGGCAGCGACCGAACCAGCCTTGACGCCCTGGCAGGCCTCTTCCTTGCTGATCCAGCCGGCGTCGATCACGGCGTTCAGATTGTCCTTGGTGATCGGCATCGGTGCCAGGAAGACCGACTTCATGGCCACGCCCTTCGGGCCGCCATTGAAGGTCTGGACCTCGGCGATCTGGTCCATGGTCTTGCCGCCGGCCAGTTCGACGGCGATTTCGGCCGCACGCTTGCCGAGAACGCGGCTGTCCTTCCAGACGGAGACGGTCTGGGTGCCGAGCGCGACGCGGTTCAGCGCAGCCTTGTCGGCATCCTGGCCGGAGACCGGCACGGAGCCGGCGAGGCCCTGGGCATCGAGAGCGGCGACGGCGCCACCGGCGGTGCCGTCATTGGAGGCGACGACGGCATCGACCTTGTTGTCGGCAGCCGTCAGGAACTGTTCCATGTTCTTCTGTGCGACTTCCGGCTTCCAGCCGTCCGTATAGGCTTCACCGACATTCTTGATCTTGCCGGCGTCGATCGCTTCCTTCAGCACTTCCATCTGGCCGGAGAACAGGAAGTCGGCGTTCGGGTCGGCAGACGAGCCCTTGATGAAGACGTAATTGCCTTCCGGCTTCACCTTGAACACTTCGCGGGCCTGCATGCGGCCCACTTCCTTGTTGTCGAAGGTGATGTAGAAGGCGGCCGGGTTCTCGATCAGGCGGTCATAGCCGACGACCGGAATGCCTTCCGCAGCAGCCTTCTCGATGGCGGGGCCGATCGCGTCGGAATCCTGCGCCAGAACGATGAGGGCATTGGCACCCTGCGAGATCAGCGACTCGACGTCGGTCAGCTGCTTGGCCGGCGAAGACTGGGCGTCGGCGGAAATGTACTTGTCGCCGGAGGCTTCGAGCGCGGCCTTGATGGCGGCCTCGTCGGTCTTCCAGCGCTCTTCCTGGAAATTCGACCAGGAAACGCCGACGACCAGGTCCTTGGCCGAAACGGCGGAATGCATGGATACGATGATGGCGGCACCCGCCATCAGCTTCAAAACGGTCTTCATGTAATCCTCCCAAAGAGCCGCCGTCGGCGCGCGCGGAACCTCCCTCGCGATCCCCACCCGGCAGCGTTCCACCGTCGAGAGCTTTTTTCTCGACAGTCGAGAAAATAGATGTCAGAGATTTTTCAGGCTGTCAACACGGGGTCTCGTCCGGAAATTGGCCGCCTGCGGTGCGTCCTTGACGGGCGGTTCGCCAATGGTAGTGATCAGGCCATGCTCATCAAATCCAGCACCGAGCAGGTGCGCCAGCAAAACAGTGTTCTCGTGCTTTCGGCGCTGCGCCGGCACGGGCCGCAGGCGCACACGGATCTGTCGGAACGTACGGGCCTCGCTTCCGCGACGGTCTCCGCCATCACGGCCGATCTTGAGCGCGTCGGCGTCATCGGCCGCAGCGAGCAGCCGCCGGCAGGGGGGCGCGGCCGGCCCCGCACGCTGTTTTCGCAGCAACGCGCCTTCGGCTACCTGATCACGGCGCAGATCTCGTCCGACATCGTCCATTATTCGCTGGTCGATTATGCCGGCCGGCTCATCGACCGGTTCGACGAGCCGCGAAGCCACCAGGCGCCGGATGCCGCGCGGTTCGCGCAGTCCTTTCTCGAGGCGCTCGGGCGGCTGGCGGAGCGCTCGCGGATCGCGCCCGACGATGTGATGGCGATTTCGATCAGTTCGAAGGGCACGGTGGATGCGGCGGGCGGCGTGCTGCTCTGGTCGCCGCTGCTTGGCGGTGCGCCCATCGATTTTGCCGCGCTGGCCGCCCCGCGCTGGAAAGCCCGCGTCACGCTCAGCAACGAGACACTGCTCGTCGCCCAGGCGCTTGCCACGCGCCAGGACGAGGCCGATCCTGACCAGTCGCGCCTGGCGGTGGTCTCGCTCGGTCATTCCATCGGTCTCGGCATCGCGCGGCGTGACAGGGCAGGGGAGATCGAGGCAAGCGCGCCGAATTTCGGCCATATGCTGGACCGGGCCGATGGCGGGCTCTGCCGTTGCGGGGCCTTCGGCTGCATCGAGGCCTCCGCCGGCTTCTACGGCATCCTGCGCACCGCCTTCCAGGTGCCGCCCGATACGATCCCCGCCAAATTCGTGCCGCTCGGCGAAATGGACAAGATCGCTCTGTCGGCGCGGCAGGGAAACCGCATGGCGAGCTATGCCTTTCGCATGGGCGGGCTGGCGCTCGGCAATGGCCTGTCGCGCCTGCTCAGCCTCTATGGTCGCCTGCCGATCTTCATGACCGGGCCCGGCACCCGCTATCTCGATCTGTTGAACCCCGGGATCGAGGAGGCGCTCGGCCGGTCCCACGAAGTCCGCCTGCTCGGCCGCCCGCCGCTCTCGATCATCGCCGACGAACCGGGGCTGGTGTTCGACGGTCATCTCGACAGGGCGCTGACCGAGATGGACCATGTGATCGCCGAAACCCGGCTTGGCCTGCGCGACAGCCGAACCGCCTGACGACGACATGAAAACGCCGCGCTCCCCAGGGAAGCGCGGCGCTGGATGGAAGCAGACGAAGGCTTCAGGCTAAATTGCGATCTGGCGCTTTTCCTTGACCGAACGCACGGCCGCATCGGCGAGCGCCAGAGCCGCCAAGCCATCGGCCCCGCTTGGCGAGAGTGGCGCACCGGCCTCGATACTGGCGATGAAGGCGGCGATCTCGTTGGCATAGGCCTCGGTATAGCGCGTCATGAAGAAATCATGCAGCGGCGGACGGGTATAGCCCTCGCCATTGGCGATCTCGATCGAGACGGCGCGCTGGTTTTCTGCCGAGACAACGCCCTTCGAGCCGTGCACCTCGATGCGCTGGTCGTAGCCATAGGTGGCGCGGCGGGAGTTCGAAATGATCGCCTGCTTGCCGCTGGCGGTTTCGAGAATTACCGAGACGCTGTCGAAGTCGCCGGCCTTGCCGATCTCGGGATCGACCAGCACCGCGGCATGGGCGGTGACGGCCACCGGCTCCTCGCCGAGCAGGAAGCGGGCCATGTCGAAATCATGGATCGTCATGTCGCGGAAAATGCCGCCTGAGCGCTTGATATAGTCGACCGGCGGAGCGCCCGGATCGCGCGAGATGATCGTCACCATCTCGACCTCGCCGATCCGGCCCTCGTCGATCGCCTTGCGCACGGCCATGAAATGCGGATCGAAGCGGCGGTTGAAGCCGACCATCAGCTTGCCCCTGGTCTCTTTCACCGTCTGCATGCAGGCCCGCACGCGGTCGACATCGAGATCGATCGGCTTCTCGCAAAAGATCGCCTTGCCGGCGCGAGCGAAGCGCTCGATCAGGTCGGCATGCGTATCGGTGGGCGTGCAGATGACCACGGCGTCGATGTCGCTCGCCGCCTCGATCTCCTCGATCGTACGCACGGCGCAGCCATAGCTGGCGGCAATGGCTTCCGCCGCCTGCGGAAAGGCGTCCGCCACCGCAACGAGCAAGGCGTCCGGATTGCCGCTCACGGCCTTGGCGTGAACCTTGCCGATACGGCCGGCACCAAGGAGACCAAATCTTACCGTCATGTGCAGTTCTTTCCTCAGCGGGCCTCGCCCGGAAGACGGTCTGATGCGCTCAGCCCGCAAAAGCGTGATGGAGTGGCGCGCCTTGAAGCGGCTGCGCATTCTGCCGGCGTCCATCCTTCCGCACCGGCATCCGACTGTCCCAGTGCTCACACGTTGGTGGAACGAATAAGCAAAGTCGGCAATTTTGGAACATTTATTCCATCCATCACGCAGGCGTCAAGCCGGGCCACTTGTCCGCGGCGTGAATTCCGGACTATGGAGAACCATGTTCAAGCTCATCGACCCCGACCACAGCTTCTATCGTCCGCTCTGGATCCGCCTTGTCGTCGTGGCCGTCTGCGCCAGCTGGACGGCGGTCGAGTTCACCGCCGGCTCGGAAACCTGGGGCTTCATCCTGCTGGCCATCACCGCCTATACCTCCGCCACGCTGCTGGTCTTCTACAAGCCCAAGGACCCGGCAGCCCCGATCGAGGCCGCGCCCGCTAGCGAGAGCGCCCCGGTCGAGGCCGAGACGACGCGCGACGAGCGGCCTTGACGCTGCTTGCCCGGGCGGTGTTAGCCGTGCCGCAGTTTCATGATGACGATCAGTCCTACGAGCAGAATGGAAATGGTGTTTGCCGCGACGAGTGGCCACGCGCTGATCGCTAAGCCGTAAACGAACCAGAGCGAGACTGTCGCGAACAATAGAAGATTGCTCCACAGCGACAGAGACTTCGTCTCTTTCGTCTGGATCGTTCTGATTGCCTGGGGAAGCCAGCAGATCGTACCCAGCACGGCGGCGGTGGTTCCGATAACATCTACGATCCATGTCGCCATGATTGCTATGGTCTCCGCTCTGTTTTCTCTATTTATCTAAATAAGATTTCCAGAATATGCAATTCTGCAGATGCAGATGGCGTCGGCTGTTCGCGAACAGCGAGGCGGTTTCGCGAATGCAATTTGCACGTGAGGTGGCCCTGCCGAGGCCATCGTCAGCCAGACAGCCAGCGCGGAAAACCTGTCAGCGAAACATCGGGTGAGAGGACCAGATCTGCGGCGGCAGGATCGCTGCATAGCCTAATCGGTACGGGCTGGCCGGTACCATCATCTGTCTTGACTTACCGAACTCTCTTCTTGGCCTCCCGCTTGCGCCAGCGGCGCAGGGCTTCGTCCACCAGCATGTTGGCGATCGTCATCCGACGTGTCGCGGCGGCGCGGGCCGAAGGGCTGTGTCGGTCGGGATGGTTGAGGAGGGCGAAGGCGCGCCTGCGCTCGGCGAGGCGCTCCGGCCCGTCCGCCGGCGTGAGCCCGAGATCGGCCAGCACTTCTTCCGGCGTCAGCCGCGACAGGAAGGCTGGCGGCTGGGGCGGCGGTTCCGAAGCGGTCTGGGCGGCGGCTACGGTTGGATGCCTGATCTCGGGCGCGGCGAGGGGAGGGGCGCGAAGAGGCGGCGGGGCGGGAGAGGCGGCCATGTCGGCATAGGCCTGCTCGACCGCCACCCCTGCCGCCACCGCCTGCGTCTCGGCCGCGAAGCCTGCGCTCAAACCGGAGATGCGGGCCGAGGGTGGATCGGCAGGGGCTGCCGCCTCATCCTCCGCCTGCATCCGGTCGAGCACCGATTGAAAGACTGACCGCGCGAACATGGCTCTCCCTTCCGCAGGGTCGAAGAAGACCATGACGGGATGATGCGGAGCTTGCGCCCGCGGCGGACGAGATCGCACGACTCAAGGATAGGCCTGCTTGAGGATCAGGTCGTAGAGCAGCGTCGCGCTTGGCGGCAGCGCCCGGCCGGCGGCGGTGATCAGGCTGTAGGGGCGGATGCGGATGCGGTGGCGAATCGGCAGGCGGCGGATTTCGCCGAGCGGCGTGCCGTTGTCGGCAACGAGCGCCGCCACGTCGCGCGCAACGGCCGCGATCGCGTTCGTCTCCTTGACGATCGAGAGCGTCAGGATGGTGGAGGAGGTGTTGATCACCGTTTTCGGAAGCGGGACGCCGGCCACGACGAAGCTTTCCTCCACCGCACGTCGCAGCAGCGTGCCCGGCGGCTGGAACACCCAGTCGTAGCGCAGCAGCATCTCCGGCGTGACCCGGGCTTCTTCAAGCAGCGGATGGTCACGCCGCACGATCAGATCTACCGCCTCCTCGCCGATCTGCACCATGTTGAACAGCCGCGGGTCGAGGTCGTCGGGAACCCGGCCGATGACGAAATCGTGCCTGGCCGCCAACAGTTCGCGCATCAGCACATTGCTGTTCTCGATCTGAATGTTGATCTCGATTCCCGGATAGGCGGCGGTGACCTGACGCATGGCCGGAACGGCGAGATGGATGGCCGGCCCGGTGACCGAGCCGAGCGAGACCGAGCCGCCGCTTCCATATTTGAGCTCGGTAATCTCGCGCGCCGTTTCGCGCAGTTCGAGGAAGATGCTGCGGGCGCGGCGCGCCATGGCCCGGCCGAACTGGGTCAGCTCCACCCCGCGCGCCACCCGGGCGCAGAGCGGCGCCTTGAGGATCGCCTCGACCTCGCCGAGCAGACGGGAGGCCGCCGGCTGCGAAATGCCGAGGGCATCGGCCGCGGCGCTGATCTGACCATGTTCCTCGATGGCGAGAATCAAATGCAGGTGGTTCATCTTCAGGCCGGACTTGAAGATGCTGCGCGCCGACGCATCGAAGCCGCTGTCCTGTTCCCTCGGTTGGTGCATCCGAACCCCCTCGACCCTCAGCGTTAACCAAAAATCACACTCTTGGCCCCTCATATACCCAAAAATGTATGGTGTTAGTGAAATATTGCATTTGACAGTTATGTGGATTGATTCCAGTTTGCGCCCATGTGAGCCAACGCCTCGGGAGCGTTAGGGCTAGGAGGGCTTTCTTCAACCTTTTGCCTCTGCCGCGGGACACTCAGTCCCATGGTCGTTGCGCGCTGCACATATCCCGCTCTTTGCGTAAGCTGCGGGATCAACACTCAGGGAGAGATCATATGAAATTGGTAACTTCGCTCCTCGCCGCCGCCGCGATCAGCGTGGCGTCGTTCGTGGCGCCCGTCTTCGCGCAGGACAAGGGCACCGTCGGTATCTCGATGCCGACGAAGACGTCCACCCGCTGGATTTCCGACGGCGAAACGATGGAGAAGCTCTTCAAGGAAGCCGGCTACACCCCGGACCTCCAGTTCGCTGACGACGACATTCCGAACCAGCTCGCCCAGATCGAGAACATGGTGACCAAGGGCGCCAAGGTTCTGGTCATCGGCGCCATCGACGGCACGACGCTTTCGGACATTCTCGCCAAGGCTCATGAAGCCGGCGTCAAGGTCATCGCCTACGACCGCCTGATCCGCGATTCCGGCAATGTCGACTACTACGCCACCTTCGACAACTTCCAGGTCGGCGTTCTGCAGGCAACCTCGCTGGTCAACGGCCTGAAGGCAAAGTTCCCGGACACCAAGCCGTGGAACGTCGAGCTCTTCGGCGGTTCGCCGGACGACAACAACGCCTTCTTCTTCTACGACGGCGCCATGTCCGTTCTGCAGCCGATGATCGACAGCGGCGACATCGTCATCAAGTCCGGCCAGCAGGGCATGGACCAGGTCGGCACGCTGCGTTGGGACGGTGCGGTCGCTCAGGCCCGCATGGAAAACCTGCTCTCCTCGACCTACACCGATGCCAAGGTCAATGGCGTTCTGTCGCCCTATGACGGCCTGTCCATCGGCATCCTGTCGGCTCTCAAGGGCGTCGGCTACGGCTCTGGCGACATGGCGATCCCGGTCGTCACCGGCCAGGACGCCGAGCTGCCTTCCGTCAAGTCGATCCTGTCCGACGAGCAGTACTCGACCGTCTTCAAGGACACTCGCGAACTTGCCAAGGTCGCCGTCACCATGACCGACGCGATCCTCTCGGGCAAGGAACCGGAAGTCAACGACACGAAGACCTACGACAACGGCGTCAAGGTCATCCCGTCCTACCTGCTGAAGCCGGTTGCCGTTGACAAGTCGAACGCCAAGGAAGTCCTGGTCGGCGCCGGCTACTACACCGAAGACCAGATCAACAACTGATCGTCCGCCATCAGCGAGGGTCCGCGCCAGTGGCGCGGGCCCTTTCGGCATCATGAGGACGCTCCCCACCCGGTCGGGCCCGCCTCATTCGTGACGGTTCGGCCATTGGAACGCGAGATAATGGACAAATACATTCTCGAAATGCGCGGCATCACCAAGACGTTTCCGGGCGTGAAAGCGCTCGACAACGTCAATCTGAAGGTCACCGAGGGCGAAATCCACGCACTGGTGGGCGAGAACGGTGCCGGCAAATCGACGCTGATGAAGGTGCTTTCCGGCGTCTATCCGGCCGGCAGCTATGACGGCGACATCTATTTCGACGGCGAGGTTCGCAAGTTCAGCGCCATTTCCGACAGCGAACACCTCGGCATCATCATCATCCACCAGGAGCTCGCGCTCGTGCCGCTCCTGTCGATCGGCGAGAACATCTTCCTCGGCAACGAAGTGGCCACGAAGGGCGTCATCGACTGGAAGACGACCTATGCCCGCACGCGCGAGCTTCTCGCCAAGGTGGGCTTGAAGGAAAACCCCGCGACCCTCATCACCGATATCGGTGTCGGCAAGCAGCAGCTGGTGGAAATCGCCAAGGCGCTGTCGAAGAAGGTGCGCCTGCTCATCCTCGACGAGCCGACTGCCTCGCTCAACGAAACCAACTCGGCAGCGCTCCTCAACCTGCTGATGGAATTCCGCAAGCAGGGGCTGACCTCGATCATCATTTCGCACAAGCTGAACGAGATCAAGACGGTCGCCGACAAGATCACCATCCTGCGCGATGGCGGCACGGTCGAGACGCTCGACTGCCACAGCGAGGACATCAGCGAAGACCGCATCATCAAGGGCATGGTCGGGCGCGACATGGAGGATCGCTATCCTCCGCGCGAGCCGAAGATCGGCGAGATGCTGCTCGAGGTGAAGAACTGGAACGTCTTCCACCAGCACCACCGCGACCGCCAGTTCCTGCACGATATCAACTTCACCGTTCGCGCCGGCGAAGTGGTGGGCATTGCCGGGCTGATGGGCGCCGGCCGCACCGAGACGGCAATGAGCCTCTTCGGCCGCTCCTGGGGGCACAAGATCACCGGCGAAGTGCGCATGCACGGCAAGCCGGTCGATGTCTCGACCATCGAGCGGGCGATCGACGCCGGACTCGCCTATGTCACCGAGGACCGGAAGCATCTGGGTCTCGTGCTCAACAACAACATCATGCACAACACCACGCTCTCCAACCTGCCGAAGGTCGCCAATGGCGGCGTCATCGACGGGCACAAGGAGCGCAAGGTCGCGCAGGACTATCGCAAGCTCCTGCGCATCCGCTCGCACTCGATCTACCAGGAAACCGTCAATCTTTCCGGCGGCAACCAGCAGAAGGTCGTGCTGTCGAAGTGGCTGTTCACCGATCCCGAGGTCCTCATCCTCGACGAGCCGACGCGCGGCATCGATGTCGGCGCGAAATATGAAATCTACAGCATCATCAACCAGCTTGCCGCAGAGGGCAAAGGCATCCTCATGATCTCGTCCGAGATGCCCGAGCTCCTCGGAACCTGCGACCGCATCTACGTCATGAACGAAGGACGCATCGTCGCCGAACTGCCGAAGGCGGAAGCCAGCCAGGAGTCCATCATGCGAGCCATCATGCGCTCCGGGGAGAAGCACTAATGGTCGTTGAAACCAGCGCACCCACCTCCAAGCCGTCGATCGGCGAATATCTGAAAGCCAATATCCGCGAATACGGCCTCCTGGTCGCACTCGTGGTGATCATGGTCTTCTTTCAGGTCATCACCAACGGCGTCCTGTTCCGCCCGGTCAACATCACCAACCTGATCCTGCAGAACTCGTTCATCGTCATCATGGCGCTGGGCATGCTGCTGATCATCGTGGCCGGCCATATCGACCTTTCGGTCGGCTCCATCGTCGCCTTCACAGGCGGCCTTTCGGCAATCATGCTGGTCAAATGGGGCATCCACTGGTCGCTCGTCGTTCCGCTCTGCCTGGCGCTCGGCGGTCTCGTCGGCGCGGCGCAGGGCTACTGGGTCGCCTATCAGAAGATTCCGTCCTTCATCGTGACCCTGGCGGGCATGCTGGTCTTCCGCGGACTGACCTACCTCATCCTGCAGAACCGGCCGATCGGCCCGTTCCCGAAGGAGTTCCAGGTTCTGTCCACCGGTTTCGTCCCGGACTTCCTGTCCTTCATCAACCCGGCGCCGGATCTGTTCGTCAACTTCTTCGCGCTCGTCGCCGTTCTCGCGCTCGTCGCCTATGCCGTCTATTCCGGCGTCAAGGCACGGCGCGACAATGATCGCCACGGCACGGAAAACGAGCCCTTCGTGTTCTTCGCCATCCAGATGGTCATCATCGGCGCGGTCGCGATCTTCCTCGGCTACCAGCTGGCCACCTATCGCGGCTTCCCGAACGTGCTCGTCGTCATGGCGCTGCTGATCGGTCTCTACACCTTCCTCACCAACCGCTCGACGGTCGGACGCCGTATCTATGCGCTCGGCGGCAACGAGAAGGCGGCCAAGCTTTCGGGCATCAACACCGAACGGCTCACCTTCTTCACCTTCGTCAACATGGGCGTTCTGGCCGCACTGGCCGGCATGATCATCGCGGCCCGCCTGAACTCGGCCACGCCGAAGGCCGGCGTCGGCTTCGAGCTGGACGTGATTGCGGCCTGCTTCATCGGCGGCGCCTCGGCCTCCGGCGGCGTCGGCAAGATCACCGGTGCGGTCATCGGCGCCTTCATCATGGGCGTGATGAACAACGGCATGTCGATCATGGGCCTCGGCATCGACTACCAGCAGCTCGTCAAGGGCCTGGTGCTGCTCGCCGCCGTGTTCTTCGACGTCTACAACAAGAACAAGGGCTGATCCGGCCCCTGTCGCTTCGCAAGACCCGCGCGGAACACGTGTCCGCGCGGGTCTTTTCGTTTGTCAGCAGAGAATAAGGGAAGGAGCAGGACCATGCTGATCTCGCAGATCCTGAACGAGGACGGCTCGATCACCGTTGCGGTGCGCGAGGCGGGCGAGGGCGCCCATGCGGTGCGCGGTGCCGAGAGCGTGCTGGCGCTGGCGCTCGAGGCTACGCGCTCCGGCCGCGGTCTTCTCGACGTGATCCAAAGCCGGGGGCTCGCCGGTCCGGTCGACCTGCAGGATGTCTATGCAAGGCGCCGCTTCCTGCCGCCGATCACCCATCCCGATCCCGCCCATCTGCATCTGACCGGCACCGGCCTCACCCATCTCGGCTCGGCCGCCACGCGCGACGCCATGCATGCCGCAGCGGCGGAAAAGGCCGAGACGGATTCCATGAAGATGTTCCGCATGGGGCTCGAAGGAGGCAAGCCGGCGCTCGGAGCCACCGGCGTTCAGCCGGAATGGTTCTACAAGGGCAATGGCGCGCAGCTGGCCGCACCCGGCGCCGATCTCGTTTCGCCATCCTTCGCGCTCGATGGCGGCGAGGAGCCGGAGCTTGCGGGCGTCTATGTGATCGCCGACAACGGCCAGCCCTTCCGGCTCGGCTTTGCGGTCGCCAACGAGTTTTCCGACCATGTGACCGAGCGGATCAACTATCTCTACCTTGCCCATTCCAAGCTGAGGCCGGCAAGCTTCGGCCCGGAACTGCGCATCGGCATGCCGCCCGAAGATGTCCGCGGGACCTCCCGCATCCTGCGCGACGATGCCGTGGTCTGGGAGAAGCCCTTCGTCTCCGGCGAGGCCAACATGTCGCACAGCTTCGCCAATCTCGAACATCACCACTTCAAATACGCTCTCTTCCGGGCGCCGGGCGATGTTCACGTTCATATGTTCGGCACGGCGACACTCTCCTTCGGCGATGGATTCAGAACGCAGGCGGGAGACGTGTTCGAGATCGCGGCCGAAGGCTTCGGCCTGCCGCTGAGCAACCGGCTGGCCTTGGCCGCCGAAGAGGATGTGGCGATCGGCGTTCTCTGAGCGGGCAGCAGTGCTTGGCCAGCGTGGCGCGCTCAGGCGCGCTGCGCGGCCAGGCAGTCGCCCAACAGCGCGAAGACATGCGGATCCGACATCTGCGAGACGTTGAAGCGCATGAGGTCCGTGGCGGTCTGCGAGAGGCTGAAGACGTTGCCCGGCGCCAGAACCACCCCTCTCTCCATCGCTGCGCGGGCAAGGGCCGCCGCATCGATACCCGCGGGCAGCCGGCACCAGAGGAACAGGCCGGCCTGCGGCTGAAGCACCGGGAGAATTCCGAGCGTCGCCAGCGCCTTGGCGACACGGCTGCGCGCCTCGGCGAGACGGGTGCGCAGCCCGTCCACATGCTTGCGGTAGCCGCCATCCCGCAGGACATGCAGCACCAGTTCCGCCGTCATCCGTCCGCCGCCGAAGGAGGTGGCGATCATGAGATCGGCCAGGCGCTCGATCCAGGGCTGAGGCGCGACCACGAAGCCGCAACGCACGGCGGCGGACAGGGTTTTCGAAAAGCTGCCGATCTCCACGACGCGGTTCAGTCCGTCGAAGGCCGCCAGGCGCGGTGCCGGCACGGTTTCGAGATCGCCGAAAATATCGTCCTCGATGATCGTCAGCTCGAACTGATCGGCGATCTTCAGCAGGCGGTGGGCCGTGACCGGCGAGAGGGTGGCCCCTGTCGGATTGTGGATGCCGGAATTGGTGATGTAGAGCCGCGGTCGCGCCTCGGCGACGATACGGGCAAAGGCTTCGAGATCGGGGCCCGTGGCCGTATAGGGCACGCCGACCAGTCGCGCGCGGTGGGCGCGCAACAAGGCGTGGAAGTTGAAATAGCAGGGATCGTCGATCAGCACCGTATCGCCGGGCTCCAGAAACAGGCGGCAGACGAGGTCGATCGACTGCGTGCCGGACTCGGTCAGAAGGATCTGCGCCGGCGCGGCCTCGATCCCCCGGTCCGCCAGACGCCGCGCCAGCAACTGGCGCAGCGGCAGGAGGCCGAGCGGCGCGGCATAGTGGGTCAGGACAGCGCTCTCGGCGCGCGACAGCGTGCGCAAGGCGCGACGCAGGCTCTCTTCCGGAAACCAGTCGGGCGGCAGCCACCCGCACCCCGGCTTCAAGGTTCCGTCGTCCGTTTCCAGCGATTGTCGCGAGACCCAGAACGGATCGACCGCGCGATCGACCTTCGGCCCTGCCTCCGCCAGGGCGAAGGGGGCGGCCTGCTGCGCCACATAGAAGCCGGAGCCCGGCCGGGACAGGATCGCTCCCTCCGCCACCAGCCGGTCATAGGCATCGACCACGGTCGTGACGGAGACGTGAAGCGATGCCGCGAGGCCGCGCACCGAAGGCAGCTTCGCGCCCGGCGGCAAGGCCCGCCCGGCGATCCGCTGGCGGATCGTCTCCATCACCAGCCCGACCCTGCTCGCCGGCTTCTCCTTCTCCACCACTGTAGCTCCACCGTCACCCATACAGTTTGTTCAAACCGTATCAGTCCGTGCATGGCGGCTCCAGCGGTTTCGCGTCAGACATATCGCTATGCGGAGGACGAAAGCCATGGATCGAACAGGGGCCGGATGGCTGAACGGATTGATCGGTGTCGCGATCTTCAGCGGCTCGCTTCCCGCCACGCGGGTCGCGGTGCTCGAGTTCGACCCGGTCTTCCTGACTGTCGCGCGGGCGACGATTGCGGGACTGATCGCGCTTCTTCTCCTCCTGCTGCTTCGGCAAAGATGGCCGTCCGGCCGCGAGGTGGCGTCGCTCGTCGTGGTGGCGCTCGGTGTCGTGGTCGGTTTTCCGCTGCTGACGGCCCTTGCACTGCAGAGCATCACCTCCGCCCATTCCATCGTCTTCATCGGCCTGCTGCCGCTTGCCACCGCGCTCTTCGGCGTGCTGCGCGGCGGCGAGCGGCCGAGGCCGGCCTTTTGGATCTTCTGCCTGCTGGGAAGCAGCGTCGTTGTCGGCTTCGCGCTGAAGGACGGGCTGACGGTCTCTCCGGTGGGCGATCTGTTGATGCTCGCTGCCATCCTCGTCTGTGGCCTCGGCTATGCGGAAGGCGGGCGGCTGTCCCGCACGCTGGGTGGCTGGCAGGTCATCTGCTGGGCGCTGGTGCTGGCCTTGCCGATCATGCTGGCGCTCAGCCTCGCCCTTAGGCCGGTGCGTTTCGATACGATCGGCACCCCGGCCCTCATGGGCCTTGCCTATGTGTCGCTCTTCAGCATGCTGATCGGCTTTTTCTTCTGGTATCGCGGCTTGTCACAGGGCGGCATCGCCGCCGTCGGCCAGTTGCAACTGCTGCAGCCCTTCCTCGGTCTCGCGCTGGCCGCCGGCCTGCTGCACGAGCCGGTGAGCCTCGGCATGATTACCGTCACCCTCGCCATCATCCTCTGCGTCGCCGGCGCCCGGCGGTTTGCGCGGTAGGGCGACCTTAAACCCGTAGGGGCGGGTCTGATCACTCGATCGGATCCTTGTTGCGTGGGGTTCAGCAGCGTCTCGGCAAATGTTCGCCGGCACAGAGGTAACCTGAAAGGCGTTCCGTGATCGACTCCCATGAGGGTGCGGACAGATTTTAGAGAGAAGAACATCTGTCCATCAGAACATTCTTTGGTAAGAATGTTGCTGGTGCACGCACGTCTCCGCGATGCGCAGCGCACCGTCCGTTTCTCGAGTGCATCTTCAGGGTGAGGGCACACCTGATGGTGCTGGGAATGATCATCGAGCGAAGTGTTTCTGCCGATCGGGCAAACGAGAGGAGCCTGACTCGTCGCGCTGCAGCGGGAAAGCAAGGGGAGGAACCAAGATCATGACAGACAATATGGACTCGGTGCAAACCAATTGGCGAGCGGGGAGACCTGTAGCAACCGCCGCGCTGATCGGGTCGGCTGCCTGCTGGGGCTTTGCCACAGTGATGTCGAGAGATCTTCTCGACAGCATGGCGCCGTTGACTTTGCTGGTCATCCAGCTGGCCGGCAGCGTCACGCTGCTGCTGCTTCTGGCGGCGGCCGATCTTCCCCGTCATATCAAGCGCAGGAACATCGGCCTGGCTGCCGCCCTTGGTATCCTTGAACCCGGACTGGCCTATGCGGTGGGTCTTGCGGGACTGGCATGGACGACGGCTGGCGAGGCGTCGGTGATCAGCGCCAGTGAACCCATCCTTATCGTACTGATGTCGTGGCTTCTCTTTCGGCACCGGCCTTCGAAGCGGTTTCTGGTGTGCATTGCGCTGGCCGTTGCCGGCGTCCTCATGATCACCGGGTCCAGCTACGCCGAAATGGGGCGGTCCCAGCTTCTGGGCAATCTGCTCATCGTCCTGGCGACCCTTTTCGCCGCGACCTATGTCGTCTTGTCGGCGCGGATCGCGAATGACTTTCCACCGGCCACCTTGGCGCTCTCACAGCACATCGTCGGACTTGGCTTTGCCTTGCTTCTCCATCTGCTGATGGCCGATGCGGACTCGGTGTCGAACCTCCCGCTTCATACCATTGCCTATGCCGCATTGTCCGGCGTCGTCCAATATGCGCTGGCGTTCTGGTTCTATCTCTTCGCCTTACGCAGCTTCGCAGCCAGCTCGGCAGGCCTTGGCCTGACCTTGGTGCCGGTCTTCGGGCTGGTCGGCGCCAGCCTTTGGCTGGGCGAGGTCCCGACGACCACGATGCTGTTCGGTGCGCTGCTGATTCTGGCAGCGGTCGTCGTCGGGCAGCGGGAGGAATGATCCGGCGTCTGCAAGAAACACGTTGACGACATCAGGGGCGTAGTCAACGACGTCGCGTCAGTACGCATCGCAGGATTACGCTCTGCACACCGTCGGTCGGATTGCCGGGCCGGATCGCTACCGAGAGACGGGAACGACCGCTCCGCGCTTAAGCCTGGGACTGCGACTGTTCCTGCCCCTGTTGGCTCTGGCTCTGGCTCTGCGTCTGCTCCACGGTCAGCCCCACCGTCAGGGTCTCCCGCGCAGCGCCATGGACGAGGCCGGAAACGGGGGCGGCGTCGCGGTAGTCGAGGCCGGTCGCGATCCTGACATAGCGGTCGTCGGGGCAGACATTGTTGGCGGCATCGAAGCCGACCCAGCCGAGACCGGCCAGATGCACCTCGGCCCAGGCATGGCTGGCCGTCTGCTCGACCGTGTCGTTCAGCATCAGATAGCCGGAGACATAGCGGGCCGGCAGGTCCAGCGCTCGGGCGGCGGCGATCATGATGTGCGTGTGGTCCTGGCAGACGCCGTTGCCGCGCAGCAGGGCCTCTTCGGCTGTGGTCTCCGCGCCGGTCTCTCCGGGCAGATAGGTCACCGCCGCGTGGATCGCGCCCATCAGCGCATGCATGCGGGCAAGATCGCCATCCCCGGTTTGCGACTTGGCGAGATCGCGAATGGCCTTTGCCCGCTTGGTCAGCGGCGTTTCTCGCAGGAAGAGCCAGAGCGGCACATAGGATTGATGCGGACCGAAGACGCCGGCCCGATCCGCCGTTTCCACCTCGCCCTGCGCGACGATGCGGATGTGGTCCTGCTCGCCATTGACGCTGACCAGCGTGATGCGGTTGCCGAAATGGTCCTCATAGCCCACCTCGACCTTCGCGCCCTCGACCGATGTTTCCCAGGCGATCACCGATTGGCCGGGCTGGGTCAGCGGTGTCAGGCGCAGGCGCTGCAGCGAATAGCTGACCGGCTCGTCATAGCGATAATCCGTCGTGTGGCTGATCTTCAGGCGCATGCCATGTCCTGCTTCTTGTCCTTGGGCCGGGGGGTCATTCAGGAATAGAACCGGTAGCCGTCGGAGATCTCCTGGCCGAGTATATTGTTCTGGCTGATGAAGGTCTCGATATATTCGTGCAGGCCTTGGTCCATCACGGCCTTGATCGAGTGGGTGCGCAGCGAATCCAGCGTCTTCTCCGCCGTTTCATGCGCGGCATGCCGCTCGCCATATTCGCGCGCGAGATAGCCGAGATTGCTGACGATCTTGTCATAGGAATAGGCGAGCGAGCGCGGCATGCGGCCGTTGAGGATCAGGAAGTCGGCAATGTTGGCCGCCTTGTATTCCGCCTCATAGACCCAGCCGTAGGAGCGGTGGGCCGAAACCGAGCGCAGGATCGATTCCCACTGGACATTGTCGATCGACGTCCCGACCTGGCTGACGGCCGGCAGCAGCACGTAATATTTGACGTCGAGGATGCGGGCCGTGTTGTCGGCGCGCTCGATGAAGGTGCCAATGCGCGAGAAGTTGAAGATGTCGTTGCGCAGCATGGTGCCGTGGAAGGCGCCGCGGATCAGCCCGGTCTTGCGCTTGATCGCGTCGATCACCTCCGGCAGTTCGGCCGCCTTCACCCGTC
Organism: Rhizobium sp. CC-YZS058; assembly: GCF_034720595.1. Classification (NCBI taxonomy): domain Bacteria; kingdom Pseudomonadati; phylum Pseudomonadota; class Alphaproteobacteria; order Hyphomicrobiales; family Rhizobiaceae; genus Rhizobium; species Rhizobium sp. CC-YZS058. The sequence goes on from NZ_JAYESJ010000001.1 coordinate 1,028,774, forward strand.
TGGCCAGCATGGCCTTCAGGTCGAGATAGCACTCGTTCGTCGCCTCCCAGGTTTCGCGCGTCAGCGCGGTGCGCACCATGCGAGCATTGCTGCGCGCCGATTCGATGCAGGAGAGAACGCTGGAGGGATTGGCCTTTTCGCGCAGCAGGAAATCGACAGCATCGGCATTGTTGGCCGACTCGTAGAGCCCCTCATAGACGTCGTAGACGCCGGAGCTCTGCAGCACGCCTTCCCAGTTGTCTTCGTTGAGGTGTGAGCGCGTCAGCGACATGCGCAGGCCGGCATCGACCAGGCGCGCGCTGTTTTCGGCACGCTCGATATAGCGGAACATCCAATAGAGCCCGTTGGCGGTACGTCCGAGCATGTCCGATCAGTCCTCCAGAACCCAGGTGTCCTTGGTGCCGCCGCCCTGGCTGGAATTGACCACCAGCGAGCCGGCCTTGAGCGCCACGCGGGTCAGCCCACCGGGTATGATCTGCACCTTGTCGGAAACGAGCACATAGGGCCGCAGATCGACATGCCGCGGCGCGATGCCCTTGTTGACCATGATCGGCACGGTGGAGAGCGACAGGGTCGGCTGGGCGATGTAATTGGACGGCCGTGCCTTCAGTTTCTCGCAGAACAGCGCGCGCTCCTTGCGCGAGGCAGTGGGGCCGACCAGCATGCCGTAGCCGCCGGAGCCATGCACCTCCTTGACGACGAGATCGGCGATGTTGTCGAGCACATATTGCAGGCTCTGCGGTTCCGAGCATCGCCAGGTCGGCACGTTCTCCAGCATCGCCTTGCGGCCGGTGTAGAACTCGACGATCTCCGGCATGTAGGAATAGATCGCCTTGTCGTCGCAGATGCCGGTGCCGGGCGCATTGGCAATGGTGATGTTGCCGGAGCGATAGACATCCATGATGCCGGGAATGCCTAGAGCGGAATCGGGGCGGAAGGTGAGGGGGTCGAGGAAGTCGTCGTCCACCCGGCGGTAGAGCACGTCGATCGCCTCGTAGCCGCGCGTCGTGCGCATGCGCACCTTGCCGTCGATCACCCGCAGGTCCGAGCCCTCCACCAGCTCCACGCCCATCGTGTCGGCAAGGAAGGAGTGTTCGTAATAGGCGGAGTTGAAGATGCCCGGGGTCAACACGGCCACCCGCGGCTTGCCCTCGCAGCCGGGCGGGGCGACGGCGGCCAGAGAATGGCGCAGCAGATAGGGGTAGTTCTCCACCGGCTTCACCCGGTTCTGGTAAAACAGCTCCGGAAACATCTGCATCATCGTCTCGCGGTTCTCCAGCATGTAGGAGACGCCGGAGGGCGTGCGGGCATTGTCTTCCAGAACGTAGAACTGGTCCTCGCCGGTGCGCACGATGTCGGTGCCGACGATATGGGTGTAGACGCCACCCGGCGGGCGGAAGCCGACCATCTGCGGCAGGAACGTATCGTTCTTCTCGATCAGCGCCCGCGGAATGCGCCCGGCCTTGATGATTTCCTGCTTGTGGTAGATGTCGTCGAGGAAGGCGTTGAGCGCCAGCACGCGCTGCTCGATCCCCTGGGCCAGCCGCCGCCATTCGCGGGCGGAGATGATGCGCGGGATCAGGTCGAAGGGAATGAGCTTTTCCGAACTGTCGGCATGGCCATAGACCGCGAAGGTGATGCCGGTCTTGCGGAAGATGTTTTCGGCCTCTTTCGACTTTGCGATCAGGCGGGCCTTGTCCTGGCTTGCATACCACTCGTTGTAGGTCTCGTATGGCTGGCGCGGCGTGTTGTCCGCATTCATCATTTCATCGAATGCCAACGGTATCGTCCCCTTTTTCCCGTATTTGAGACCAAGCACATCAGCAATGCAAGAAGCATGCGCAGTCCGCCTTCAAAAGAAATTTCGCGCCGTAAGCAGCCCCCGTCCCCCTGCGGACATGGCGCGCCGCCTGCCGCCGGCAAGGGCCGAAATCGACGCTTCTCCGCCTGAACTGCCTTTCAAAGTTGCATCTGCCTCTTCGGCGGGCTGTCGCGCTCAGAATGTGCGGCGCTTCATGTTTGGTACAGCCTTTTTGCTTTGACCCGGCGCTCGCCTGAGGCTAGCGAGCGGGGCCCATTCCAGAAGGCCGAGAGTTCATGACAGACCGCATTCCCTCAGGCCCGCTTGATCCGCAGCCGACACCTGTCGTCGTGCAGGCGATTCCCGCGGTCTTCGTGCTCCTGTGGTCGACCGGCTGGGTCATGGCCAAATATGCCGATCTCTACGCCGATCCACTGACCTTCCTCGTCCTGCGCTATAGCGCCGCCAGCCTGCTGTTCGTGCTCTTTTGCCTGGCAAGCGGCGCACGCTGGCCCTCCTCGCGCGTGATCGCGCTGCGCGCCGTCGTTTCCGGGATGTTCCTGCATGGCTTCTATCTCGCCGCGCTCTTCTGGGCGATCGGGCAGGGGGTGCCGGCCGCGCTTTCGGGGATCATTGCCGGGTTGCAGCCCCTGATGACGGCGGCGGTCGCGCCGATGATGGTCGGCGAACGCCTGAGGCCCGCGCAGATGCTGGGCCTCTGTCTCGGCTTCGTCGGCATCGCCATCGCCGTGTTCCCCAAGGTGCTGGCGATCGATCCCGGCGCGACACCGATCCACCTTCTGCCGGTGCTGGTCAATATAGCGGGGATGGCCTCTGTCACCTATGGCACGCTCTACCAGAAGCGCCACCTGCAACAGAGCGACATTCGCACCACGGCGGCCCTGCAATATGTGGGCGCGCTGATCGTCACCGTGCCGCTCGCGCTGATGCTCGAGGACCTGCGGGTGGAATGGCGGTTCGAGCTGTTTGCGGCGCTCGCCTGGGCGGTGCTCGGGCTGTCGATGGGGGCGATCGCGCTGCTGCTCTATCTCATCCGTCGCGGGCAGGTTTCCCGTGCGGCGTCGCTCATCTATCTCGTGCCGCCGCTCGCCGCCTTTCAGGCCTGGGCGCTGTTCGACGAACCCATCACGGCGCTGATGATGCTCGGCACCGCCGTCGCCGTCCTGGGTGTCTATCTCACCAATCGCGGCCGCGCATAAGCGCAAAAAAACCGCGCGCAACGAGAATTGCGCGCGGATCGGATATGTCGAGCGGCCGGGGCCGCTTCCCTTGCAGGAAGGGTCGCTCAGGCCTCTTCGCGGCGGGCTCCGCCTTCGCGTCGCTGGCCCTGCGGTGCGCCACCCTGCGGACCGCCACGGCCACGATTGGCGCCGCCGTTGCGGTTGCGGTTGTTGGTGCGGTTGCGCTTGGCGAGAGCGGCCTGGTGCGCAGCCTGTGCGGCCGGGCCCTGGCCCTTGCGATGCTGCTTCTTCTGCTGGCCTTCGCCGGCCTCGACGAGAAGATCGTCACCGGCAAAGGGGCTCGGCGCGGCCTTGGCGGCCTGCGGAACGCGGGCCGGGCGCGGGCTGCGCTGTTGAGCGCCGGGCTGGCCACGCTCGCCGCCACGATTGCCGCCGCGGGCATTGCGGCCGGCCGGTGCAGGGCGCGACAGGGTGGCCGGCGGCTCGCCGCTCGCAACCGTGATCGAGATGCCCATCAGCTTTTCGATATCGCGCAGCAGGCGACCTTCGTCCGGTGCGCAGAAGGCGATCGCGACGCCATCACGACCGGCGCGCGCCGTGCGGCCGATGCGGTGAATATAGGCGTCCGGCACTTCCGGCAGGTCGTAGTTGTAGACATGGGTGATGCCCGGAATATCGATGCCACGCGCGGCAACGTCGGTGGCGACGAGCACCTTCACCTCGCCATCGCGGAACGCCTTCAGGGCGCGCTCACGCTGGCCCTGGCTCTTGTTGCCGTGAATGGAGGCGGCCGAGTAGCCGACCTGTTCGAGATGCTTCATCAGCTTTTCCGCGCCATGCTTGGTGCGCGAGAAGACGATGGCGCGGCCGTCCGGATTGGCGGTCAGCGACTGCTTGAGGAGCTGCGTCTTGCCGTCCTTGCCGCCGACGAAATGGACATACTGCTCGATCTTGTCGGCGGCCTTGCCGGCCGGCGTTACTTCGACGCGCTGCGGGTTGGTCAGATAGTCGCCGGCAAGCTCGGCGATCGCCTTCGGCATGGTGGCCGAGAACAGCAGCGTCTGCCTGTTTTTCGGCACGAGCTTCGAAATCTTGCGAAGGTCGTGGATGAAGCCGAGGTCGAGCATCTGGTCGGCTTCATCGAGCACCAGGTAGCGCGCCGCGGTCAGCGACACGGCCTTGCGGGCAATGAGGTCGAGCAGGCGGCCGGGGGTAGCGACGAGGATTTCGGTGCCGCGCTCCAGCTGCTGGGTCTGCTTGTTGATCGAGGCGCCGCCGACGACGACGGTGACGCGCAGCGGGCTCTTCCTGACGAAGGTCTTCAGGTTGGCGGCGATCTGGTTCACCAGTTCGCGGGTCGGCGCCAGGATGAGGGCGCGGATGTTGCGCGGATCGGCGCGCTTGCCGTCGGCGAGCATGCGCTCGATCATCGGCAGGCCGAAGGCGGCCGTCTTGCCGGTGCCGGTCTGTGCGAGGCCGATCAGATCATGGCCTTCCATGACGAGCGGGATCGCTGCAGCCTGGATCGGCGTGGGGGTCGTGAAGCCTTCGGCGGTGAGGGTCGAAACCATCTGGGAGGACAGGCCGAGGTCGTTGAAAGTGGTCAAAACTATGCCTTTCGGGCGCGCCAAACGCGATGGCCGGATGTGCGGAATGCACGTCCGGTTGCTTGGCGACAAGAACCCCGCGTGACGTGGGAACTTGGTGGGTTGATCGAGGTCGTCTGCGCTGGCGAGCCGGTTCGACACTCTAGGTCGGTCTGCGGCTTTATGCGGAGCGCTTGTCCTTCATTGCGGGGCCATCTGCTCCGCCTCAAGGGCCGCTCACGCGGCGGCCGGAAGGGTAACGCTCGCCGCTCATGTCGCCTTTCGCAGTGCAAAAGTCAAGTCTTCTGCCCCACTCTCGTCTCGTTAGTTTTGCTAATATGCTGAACGGGCCGGCGCGAGGGCCGGCCCGGCTTGGGTGTCTGGAGGGATCTCAGATGCCGCAGGCGCGGACCTTGTAGACCTCGCCGTAGTGATTTTCATGCCAGGCTGTGTGGCAATGAACGGGCGGGCCGTAGACCGGGGCGCCATAGACTGGCGCAGCATAGACCGGCTGTCCGTAAACCGGCTCTGCATAGACCGGAGAGATTGGCGCTCCATAGACGACGGTGCGGGCCGGCGGCGCAGCCAGCGCGCCGCCGACGAGGGCGCCGCCGATCAGGCCGGTCGCCAGTCCGGCACCGAAACTTGTGTGGGCTTCGGCTTGCGAGGCGGTGGCGAGTGTGGTGCCCGTCAGGGTCAGGGCGATCAGACCGAAAGCAGCCATTCTGCGAACGATGATCATGGTTTTGTCCTCATCTCCTGTCCAGCGCGAGCCTATTTCGGCCCGCGAGCTGGACAGGAGGAGAATACGCTTCCCCAAGGGGTTGTTGCATAAGAAAATTATTAAATTTCGGCCATGTTGGCCGCCGGGCGGGCCATTGCATGGCAGCGTCTCACGCTGGCCGGACGCCCGACAGCATCTCCCGCTTGCCCGCAAAACCCGGGCTGCGGGATACGGTGAAGCCGGCGGCCTGCAGGTTGCGGCGCACGAAGCCTGCAGCGGCATAGGTGGCGAAGCTGCCGCCCGGCCGCGTGTGCCGGTACACCTCGGCCATCAAGGCTTCCGACCACATGTCCGGATTGCGGGACGGGGCAAAGCCGTCGAGGAACCAGGCGTCCATTTCCATGTCTGTGGCTGCCAGCGTTTCCAGCGCGGGCCCGCAGACGACGGTGAGCCGCACGTCCTCGGCCAGATCGAGACCCACGCGGCCCACTGGGGCGTCCGGCCAATGGGTGAGAAGGGCAGTCCGCTGATCGGCGATTTCCGGCCAGGCGGACAGCGCCCGCGCGATATCCGCCCGCCGCATCGGGTAGAGTTCGAAGGAGGTGAAGGAGAGGCTGGCGCCCGCAATCTTCGGCGTGAGCGTCCATTGCCGCCAGGTTTCGCAAAGGTTCAGCCCGGTGCCGAAGCCGAGTTCGCCGATCGCAAAGTCGCCGCCCGCCTGCCACCGCGCGGGGAGGCTGTTGCCTGCCAGGAACACATGGCCGCATTCGAGCCGCCCGTCGGTGCGGCAATAAAAATGGTCGTCAAAGGCAACCGAGTAAGGCATATCGCCCACATGCCAATCGAGCGCCTGCTCGCATGCGGCAGGCGTCGGTGCAAGGGGGGTGTCGGTCGGCACGGTGCTCATGCCCCTGCGATAAGCGGGCCGCAGGCCAAGGTCAATCGGAGCGATGGCGATGGGACAATCGAAGGACGGCGCGCGAAGCGAACCGCTCGATCTCCTTATCGTCGGTGGCGGCATCATGGGTCTGTGGACGGCGCTGAAGGCTGCCGAAGCGGGCCTCTCCACGCTGCTGGTCGAGCGTCGCCGCATCGGTGCCGGCGCCAGCGGCGGCCTGCTCGGCGCGTTGATGCCGCATACGCCGGACCGGTGGAATGCCAAGAAGCAGTTCCAGTTCGACGCCCTCGTCTCGCTCGAGGCCGAGATCGCCGCGCTGGAGGCAGCCACAGGGCGCGACGCGCTCTATCGCCGCACCGGCCGCCTCGTCCCGCTCGCCCGGCCGGAGCTACGCCGCACCGCGCTCCTGCAGGCCGGGGACGCGAAACGCCATTGGCAGGCCGAGGGGCGTTCCTTCGCCTGGCAGGTGCTGGACGCCGCGCCGGCCGGACTGCTGGCCGAGGCCGCCATCAGTGAGGGTGCCGTTCTGGATACGTTGGCGGGCCGCGTTTCTCCGCGGGCGCTCCTCTCCGTTCTCGTGGCCGCATTCTCGCGACTGCCGCGTGCCAGGCTGGTGGAGGGGGAGGGGGTTGAGAGCCTCGACCCCGCGGCCGGCCTCGCATGTCTGACCGATGGACGCCGGCTTTCCTTCGGCCATTGCGTTCTCGCGGCCGGGCCGGAAACCTTCCCCTTTCTCGATCACCTCTCGCCACGCTCGCGCCCGAGCGGGCGGCCGGTCAAGGGACAGGCGGCCCTCATCGACACGCGGCTCGACCCAGCACTGCCGATCATCTTTTCGAGCGGCCTCTATGTCGTGGTTCACGAGGATGGGCGCGCCGCGATCGGCAGCACCAGCGAGGAAGCGTTCAGCGACCCTCTCACCACCGATGAGCAGCTGGACGTCCTGCTTGCCCGGGCGATCGCCCTCGTTCCCGCGCTGGAGGGCGCTGCGGTCGTCGAGCGCTGGGCGGGGCTGCGGCCGAAGGCGGTGGGGCGCGACCCCATGGTCGGGCCGCATCCGGACGTCGAGCGCCTTCATCTGATGACCGGCGGCTTCAAGATCAGTTTCGGCATTGCCCACCGGCTGGCTGAAGCCGTCGTCAGCGGGCTGACGGGGACAGCCGGGCCCGACCTGCCGCCTTCGTTCCTGTGTGCCACCCATCTCGCGGACCGCTAGCGGGACCGATGCGGCAGGGCTTGAAACGAACTGCCCCCGCCGATGGCGCGGCGGGGGGCGATGGAGCGGCGGCTTACATCCAGTAGGGCGGGATGCCGTAATAATCATAGACCAGGCGGCCGTTCTCCCGGTTCCACTGATACTCCTCGTCGCTGCGATATTTCGGCGCCTTGTCGACCTGCTCGCGGGTCAGATCGGTGCGATAGCCGCCCAAATCCTCGTCATAGGTCAGCTTTGCCCAGGGCAGCGGATAGTGATCCTCGCCGATGCCGAGGAACCCGCCGAAGGCCAGCACGGCATAGGCCACGCGGCCGCTGCGCTTCTCCAGGATCACACGCTCGATCGTGCCGATATGCTCACCGTCGACGCCGTAGACGCGGGTGCCTTCGACCTTGTCGCTCGCGATCAGATCGTGCGTTTCCCTGATCGAGGCATCGTTGAGGCTCGTTTGCTGAAACGTCATGAGGCTACTCCCTTCTTCGGTTTGACTGTCAGGAAAACGCCTGCCACCAGGCCTGGTTCCGGAGAAAGGGCAGGGGCGGGACACAGCGTCCGCGCGAAATTCGTCAGGCTGTCATGCAAATCACGTAGGCGCTGGGCTTGCCGAGCCGGAGCCCGACCATGCGCTATGCCATCTGTTTCACCCCGCCGATCCATGATCCGCTGTCGATCGCGGCTGCCGAATGGCTGGGGCGAAACGTCTATTCCGATGCGCTGTGCGAACAGCCGTCCGTTGCCGGGCTCACGCACCAGGACCTTGCCTTCCACACCGCCGTGCCGCGCCGCTATGGGTTCCATGCCGGCATCAAGGCGCCGTTCCGGCTCGCGCAGGATGCGACCGAGGGGCAATTGCTGAGCGCGCTCATGCGATTTGCCTCCGATCTGGAGCCATTCGATCTTGCCGAGCTTCAGATCGCTTGGCTCGGCTCCTTCTTCGGGCTGGCGCCGGCCCAGCCGAGCGGCGAGATGGCGCATCTGGCGGCAAGCGTCGTCCAGGCCTTCGATCCGTTCCGCGCGCCCTTGAGCGACGAGGAACTGGAGCGCCTCGACCCGGACAAGCTGACGGCGCCGCAGTTTTCAAACCTGCATCGATGGGGTGATCCCTTCGTCATGGACGAGTATCGCTTCCACATGGCGTTGAGCGGGCCGGTGCCCTCTACGCTGCGCCCGCGCGTGGAGGCAGGGCTGCGGACCGCGCTCGGACCGCTGCTTGGCAAGCCGCTGGAAATCCGCAGCCTGGCGCTCTTCATAGAGCCCGAACGCGGGGCGCCGCTGCGCGTGCATTCGCAGCATCCGCTCGGCAAGCTTGCCGCCCACCGGCCGCTGCGCCGCGCCGATGCCGCCCCTCTGCCGCTTCCCGGCTCGGTGGAGGCGGATGTGGCGGCCGCGCTACGCCGCATTCCCGCCTCCGCCTGAGCCAGGGTCCCGCCGCAGCCGCCTGTCGAAAAGGGTGAGAAGCGGCTCGACATTCCAAGCTCGAATGCTACCGTCCGGCAAAATCGGAAGGAAAGGCTTGGTATGGTGGATCTGACGACCCCGCGCGATCTTGTCGGCTACGGACGCACGGTGCCCGATCCGCGCTGGCCCGGCGGCGCGCGCATCGCCGTGCAGTTCGTCGTCAATTACGAGGAGGGTGGCGAGAGCTCGATTCTCGATGGGGACAAGGCCTCCGAATCACTCCTGTCGGAGATCGTCGGGGCGCAGCCCTGGCCCGGCCAGCGCAATCTCAACATGGAATCGATCTATGAATATGGATCGCGCTCCGGCTTCTGGCGTCTTTGGCGGATGTTCACGAGCCGCAACGTGCCGGTGACCGTCTACGGCGTGACGCTGGCCATGGCCCGCAACCCGGATGCGGTTGCCGCCATGAAGGAAGCCGGCTGGGAGATCGCCAGCCACGGCTATCGCTGGCTCGAATACAAGGATGTGCCGGAAGAGGAGGAGCGGGCTCATATCCGGGAGGCCGTGCGCCTTCATACCGCGCTGACCGGCTCGCACCCGCTCGGCATGTACCAGGGCAAGCCCTCGCTCAACACGCTGAAGCTGGTGCTGGAGGAGGGCGGGTTCGTCTATTCCTCCGACAGCTATGCCGACGAGCTGCCTTTCTGGGTTCCGGGCCTTGCGCCGGACCAGCCGCATCTCATTATCCCCTATACGCTCGATGCCAACGACATGCGCTTCGCCACGCCGCAGGGGTTCAATTCGGGCGACCAGTTCTTCACCTATCTCAAGGACAGCTTCGACGTGCTCTATGAGGAGGGCGCGGAGGGACGTCCGAAGATGATGAATATCGGCCTGCATTGCCGGCTGGTCGGCCGGCCGGGCCGCGCCGCGGCTCTCGCCCGTTTCATCGATTACGTGCTCTCGAAGGACAAGGTCTGGATCGCCCGCCGCATCGAGATCGCCCGCCACTGGCACGAAAACCATCATCCGGGAGTGGGCCGATGACGCGCCACGACGAGTTTGTAGACCGCTTCGGCAGTGTGTTCGAACATTCGCCATGGGTTGCCGAGCGCGCCTTTCCCGCGATCGACAGCCAAAGGCTGAGCGTCGGCGCGGTGCATGCCGCCATGGTCGAGGCATTTCGGTCGGCGAGCGAGGCGGAGCGGATGCAGGTCCTGCGTGCCCATCCCGATCTTGCCGGGCGGCTGGCCATCGCCGGCGGGCTGACGGCGGACTCCAAGGCCGAGCAGGCCTCGGCCGGGCTCGATCGGCTGACGCCGGAGGAGCATCAGCGCTTCACCACGCTGAATGCCATCTACACCGACAAGTTCGGCTTTCCCTTCATCATCGCCGTCAAGGGGCTCACCAAGACAGACATCCTGTCCGCGTTCGAGAGCCGCGTCGACAATGGGGTGGACCAGGAATTTGAAACCGCGGCAGCCGAGGTCGAGAAGATCGCCTTGCTGCGCCTGACATCGATGCTTCCCGGAGACAGCGAATGACCACACCCATGCCCGTCGATTTTCCAGATTTTGCCAAGGGAGCGGTCAATCTCGCCTCCGGCCGGCTCGGCGCCATCGGTCTCTTCACCACCGACGAATTCTTCGCTCCCGTCTCCCGCATGCTGAGCGACGACCCGGCCGTCTTCATCGCCGACAAATATGACGACCATGGCAAGTGGATGGACGGCTGGGAAAGCCGGCGCAAGCGCGTACCCGGCCATGATCATGCGGTCATCCGCCTCGCCATGCCCGGCCGCATCGCCGGGTTCGATGTCGATACCAGCTATTTTACCGGCAATTATCCGCCGCATTGCTCGATCGAAGCCGCTTTCGTCGAGGATGGCGATCCGGTGGAGGAAACGGTCTGGACCGAGATCCTGCCGAAAAGCCCGCTCGGCCCGAGCGCCCACCATTATCTGCAACCGGCCGAGGCTGACCGCGCCACCGTCTTCACCCATCTGCGCCTCCACATCTATCCCGATGGCGGCATCGCGCGGCTGCGGGTCTATGGCTCGGCCTATTTCGACTGGTCGAAGGTTGGGCCGGACGAGGAGGTCGATCTCGCCTACATCTTCGGCGGCGCCCATTCGCTGGCCTGGTCGGATGCCCATTATGGCCACCCCGACCGGATCCTCGCGCCGGGCCGTGGGGTCAATATGGGCGATGGTTGGGAAACGGCGCGCCGGCGCGGCCCCGGCCATGACTGGACCATCATCAAGCTCGGCCATGCCGGCGAGATCCGCAGGGTCGAGGTCGACACCGCGCATTTCAAGGGCAATTTCCCGGATCGCTGCGCGCTTTTCGGCGCCTATCTGCCCGACCACAGCGGCCCCTTCACCCCGGAGGAAATCGCCGCCTCGGAGCAGTGGCAGCCGATCCTCGACGAGGCCAAGCTGCAGATGGACCATATTCACAGCTTCTCCGGCGAGGCGGTGAAGGCGATCGGCCCGGTCACCCATGTGCGCTACTGCATGTATCCCGATGGCGGCACCAGCCGCCTGCGGCTGTTCGGAACCAAGGCGTGAGCGAGGCGGTTGCGGAAGAGACGCTGCGGATCGAGCCGCTGACGGCGGAGGCCTTTGCGCCCTTCGGCAGCGTGCTCGAGGCGGATCCGGCCAGCATGCGGCTGATCAACAGCGGCACCACCGAGCGGTTCCATGCGCTGGGCATCGCAGAAGCGTGGGGCGAGGGCGCGCGGGTGGTGCTGAACCTCTTCCGCGGCCAGCCGCGGGCCTTCCCTTATACGATCGACATGATGGAGCGCCACCCGCTCGGCTCGCAGAGCTTTACGCCCTTGAACGGCGCTGCCTGGCTGGTGGTTGTGGCTGAGGACGAGGGCGGCCGGCCCGGTCCCCCCCGCATCTTTGCCGCCCGGGGAGACCAGGGCGTCAACTATCGCCCGAATGTCTGGCACCATCCGCTCATCGCCGTCGGGGAGGTTCAGTCCTTCCTGGTCGTCGATCGCGAGGGGCCGGGCGTGAACCTGGAAGAGCAGGTCTACGAGACGCCCTTCCACATCCGATCCCCGCTGATGACCGCTTGAGGAGCTGCCGATGGAGACCAAGGGACGCCTGACAACCCATGTGCTGGACGCCGCGCTCGGTCGGCCGGCGGAAGGCCTGGTCATCGACCTCGTGCGGATCGACGGGGAGCAGCGCACGCCGCTGGGATCCGTCCGCACCAATGAGGATGGTCGGGTCGACCAGCCGCTGCTCAGCGGCGAGACGATGGTTGCCGGCTGCTACGAGCTTCTCTTCCATGCCGGCGATTACCTCAAGCGCAGCAGCGCGCACCTGACCGACCCGCCTTTCCTCGACCTCATTCCGCTGCGCTTCACGATCGCCGATGCCGGAGCGCACTATCACGTGCCCCTTCTGCTTTCGCCGTTCAGCTACTCGACCTATCGCGGCAGCTGAAGAAAAGAGAATTAGAATAACCTAATTCTAGTTGCGAATGCTGGCATTGTTGCAAGCGTACAGTCCGACATGCTTATATGTATCTTAAGGAATCGCGGATAGATCTTGGGACGGGCGTGGTGGGTTGAGGCTTCGTGGCCCGCCTTCGGGAGCATATCTCAGTGATCAAGCGCATTGACCGCACCCAGGTGCGAGTGGGGATGTTTATCGAGTCGTTGGAAGGGGAGTGGCAGGAAACCCCGATCAACCGGCGTCGATTCCTTCTGGAATCCGAGGCGGCGGCCCAGCAGATCCGTGCGAGCAATGTCAGCGGCGCCATCATCAACACGGCCATGGGCGTCGATATCGATGGCAAGCGCCGCGCGAGCTCCGCCGACGAAAAAGCTGCCGAAAAGACCCGCAAGGAAACGGCGCGCCTGCTGACCCAGTCCACGCGCGAGCTCGAATCCGTCCTCGGCTCCGTCCTGTCCGGCGATCCCCTGACCATGGAAGGCGTGGCACCCCTGGTGGGCGAGGTGGCCAAGAGCGTCGAATCCGGTCCGGCGATCATGCTCGACCTTACCCGCATGAAAAGCCGGGACAAATCCACCTTCCTGCATTCCGTCGCCGTGTCCGCGCTGATGGTCCACTTCTCGCGATCGCTCGGCTTCGAGGCCGACATGATCGAGCTGATGGGCGTCGCCGGACTGGTTCATGATGTCGGCAAGCTGGCGATCCCGATCACCGTGCTGCAGAAGCCCGGCTCGCTGACGGAGGAGGAGCGGCGCATCATCATGAGCCATCCCGTCCTCGGCTACGATATTCTCAAGCGGCAGAACACGTTGCCCGAGCTGGTGCTGGACGTGACCCGCCACCACCATGAGCGCATGGACGGCAAGGGCTATCCCGATCGGGTACCCGCCGGCGATCTAAGCCTGCATGTGCGCATGAGTGCCATTTGCGATGTCTACGAAGCGCTGACCTCGGTCCGGCCCTACAAGACGCCGTGGACATCGTCCATGGCGCTGAACTGGATGCTGGCCCGCCCCGATCATTTCGACCAGCCGCTGCTCTGGAAATTCATCCTCAGCCTCGACAGCACGCTGATCAAGGATGTGCGGCATCACTAGCCCTATGCCGGGCCAGTCAGCCGCGCCCGAGCATCGTCTTTGCCGGACGGCCGGCGACGTAGGTTTCGACGATCGCCCGGTCGTCGCCCATCGTCTGCAGCAGGAACAGCTCGTCGGCAAGCGAGCTCACCACCTCGGCCTTCAGCGCCATCGCCGGTGTCGCCGCCATGTCGAGCACGATCACATCCGCATCCGTGCCCACCTCCAGCGTGCCGATCCGCTCGGCCAGCGAGAGCGCCTCCGCATTGCCGCGGGTCAGGTGGTAGGCGCTTTCGAAGGGGTTCAGCCGCTCGCCCAGCAATTGCTGGATCTTGTAGGCCTCGTCCATCGTCCGCAGCATGGAATAGCTGGAGCCGCCGCCGATATCGGAGGCGACCGAGACCCGCACCGGATGCTCCCCACGCGCAATCGCCTTGAGAGGAAACAGGCCGGAGCCAAGGAAGAGGTTCGAGGTCGGGCAGTGGACGGCAACGGAGCCGCTCTCGCTCATCACCGCCTGCTCGCGCTCGGAGAGATGGATGCAATGGCCGAACAGCGTCTTGCGGCCGAGCAGATCGTAGCGGGCATAGACATCGAGATAGTCGACCGCATCGGGATAAAGCGAGCCGGTGAAGGCGATCTCGTCGTGGTTTTCGGAGAGATGCGTCTGGATGTGCAGGTCCGGAAACTCGCGGGCAAGCGCTGATGCCGCCGACATCTGGGCGGGCGTCGAGGTGATGGCGAAGCGTGGGGTGATGGCAACATGGTTGCGCCCCTTGCCGTGCCAGTCCTCGATCACGGCCCGCGTTTCGTCATAGCCAAGCTCGGGCGTATCGAGCAGGCCCTGCGGCGCATTGCGGTCCATCATCACCTTGCCGGCAATCATCCGCATATCGCGCCTCAGCGCCTCGGCGAAAAAGGCATCGGCGGAGGTCTTGTGGACCGAGCAATAGGCAACGGCCGTGGTCGTCCCGTGGCGGATCATCTCGTCGAAGAAGTGGGTGGCGATGCGCGCCGCATGCGCGCTTTCCACGAAGCGGCATTCTTCCGGAAAGGTGTAGGTGTTCAGCCATTCGAGCAGGTTTGCCGCATAGGAGCCGATCACCTGCATCTGCGGGAAGTGCAGATGCGTGTCGATAAACCCCGGCATGACGAGATGCGGGCGATGGTCGATCTCCTCGACCGCCTCAGGGGCCGCAGTGCGAACAGTCTCGTAAGGCCCTGCCGCCTGGATGAGGCCATCGACGAACAGCAAGGCGCCGTCGCTTTCGTAGCGATAGGCGGCATGGTCGTCGAGCGCCTGCGGCATGCGCTCGAATGTCAGCGTGCGGCCGCGGATCAGGCGGGCGGTCATTCCGTGCGCTCCGCGCTGGCCGCCTGCTCGAACCAGGCGGTGATCAGCCCGCGCTCCTCCGCTGTCATTTCGGTCACATTGCCGGGCGGCATCGCATGGCTGCGGCCGGCCTGGATATAGATCTCGCGGGCGTGGCGGGCGATCTCCGCCTCCGTCTCCAGCATGACGCCCTTGGGCGGGCGGGCGAGCCCTTCATAGACGGGTTCTGCCGCGTGGCACATGGAGCAGCGGGTCGAAACAGCGTCGCGCACTGCCGGGAAATGGGTGTCCGCCGCAAAGCGCGCGAGCGTGGGCGGCAGCGCGGAGACCTCCTCCGGCGCGCCCGGCAGCTTCGGGCTGGTCGAAAGCCACATGATGACGATGAAGATCAGCACCGTCGCCAGCCAGGTCCAGGTCGGTCGGCCCTTGCGGGCATGGGTGGTGTTGAACCAGTGGCGGATCGTGACGCCCATCAGGAAGACCAGTGCCGCGATGATCCAGCTATGCGCGGTGGCGAAGGCCAGCGGATAGTGGTTCGACAGCATGAAGAAGATGACGGGCAGCGTCAGATAATTGTTGTGCAGCGACCGCTGCTTGGCGATCGCTCCATATTTCGGGTCCGGCGTCCGCCCGGCGATGAGATCGGCCACGACGATGCGCTGGTTCGGCATGATGATGAAGAACACATTGGCCGACATGATCGTGGCGGTGAAGGCGCCGAGATGGAGGAAGGCGGCGCGGCCGGTGAAGATCTGCAGATAGCCCCAGGCCATGGCGACAAGCGCGACGTAGAGGATGCCCATCAGCACCCAGGTGTTCTTGCCGAGCGGCGATTTGCAGAGCAGGTCGTAGAAGATCCAGCCGATGGCGAGCGACGCGATCGAGAGGGCGATGGCCGCCGGCGCGGAGATGTCCAGCACGTGGCGGTCGATCAGGAAAAGATCGGCGCCGCCATAATAGACGAGACAAAGCAGGGTGAAGCCGGAAAGCCAGGTGGCATAGCTCTCCCATTTGAACCAGGTCAGATGCTCCGGCATGGAGGCGGGGGCGACCAGATATTTCTGGATATGATAGAAGCCACCGCCATGAACCTGCCATTCCTCGCCATAGGCACCCACCGGCAAATGGGGCCGTTTGACGAGCCCGAGATCCAGCGCGATGAAGTAGAAGGACGAGCCGATCCAGGCAATGGCGGTGATCACATGCAGCCAGCGCACGGCAAAGGCCAGCCATTCCCAGACGATGGCAAATTCATACATGCGCGTCCCCTTGTTGTCGCCGCTCAAGCGCACATTGCGAAAATTCGGCTGTCAGCGGAAGGGGGCGCGCGCGTCGACGTGCTGTGTTCGACAGATTATTCCGCAACCAATCGCGTCGAAGCGGACCGCCGCATCACCGGAAGAGGCTGGCGCTTAGAACAGACTGTCACGGTCGCGCCGGCCGTCGAGCACACGAACGATCTCGACAGTTTGCACGTCTTCATCGTCGTTGTCCGGGTGCGTCTCCTAGAGAATGACATAGGGGGCCTCGACGAGCATGCGCGCTGTTGGAAAGATTTCGGCACGTCTTAGCCCGAGCCGAGGATGGTCGGCCAAAGCCGAAATCTTCCTCTGAATCTTCCTAATTATGCGATCCGCACGCGTCGGCTGTTCTGCGGCAATGGTCCGGTAGATCTGCGAGACGTCCGCTCGCGCTAGCCGTGTCCAGACGAGCCTTGCGGTCATCGGCGCGGCGGCTGTTCCCGCTCAGCCTTTGCTTCCTTAAGCACGTCGTCAAAATCTACGGGACCGGCGAGACCGCTTGCCTTGCCCTCTGCCCAGAGATGCCGCAGATGCGCGATATCATTCTGGCGGCTCTGCCACTTGGCGGACCAGTCCCGTAAGGCTTCGCGGATCACCTCGCTCCCGCTGGCATAGGCGCCGCTTGCAACCGCTTCTCGGATCAAGTCCGCATGCTGGGGGGACATCGAAACACTGATTTTCTCGACCGTCGACATGTCGCACCTTCCTGTCATATCGGTAGGAAATATTACCACCGGAACCTCGCAAGCGCCAGAAGTCCTCTTGACCGACAGACGCGAAGCGAGCGCGGGCCGGGTCGCTTGGGCCATCGGCGCAGTTGTCATCCGCCCTGTTTTATCGGGGCGGCACAGCCGGAGGAGCGGCGAATTCGCCGAGAATCCAGTCTCGGAAATGGCGGATTTTTGGCAGGTTGGCGCGAGTCTCGGGATAGACGAGGAAATAGGACTGGCCCTCGCTCGCCGTTCTGGCAAAGGGCTGGACAAGGCGGCCGCTTGCCAGATCGTCGGCATAGAAAGCCGGCGTCAGCATGGCCGTGCCCTGACCGGCGAGCGCCAGCCCCGCTTCGAAGACCTGCGCGCCCATCCGGCTCGGCGTCATGGCGGTGAGATCCGGCCTCGGCACGCCCATGGCGTCAAACCAGATCGGCCACCAGGGATCGCTGGGATCGATCAGCCGTGTCTTCACGAGATCGAGCGGATGCTCGATCCCGCCCACGGCCTCGACGAGCCTCGGACTGAGCATGGGCGAGAAGTCGATCGGCATCAGCCGGTGTTCGCGCAGTCCCGGCCAGCCTCCCTTGCCGGCCCGGAGCGCGAGGTCGGCCGGTTCGCGGGCAAAGTCGATGATCTCCTGAGTCGTCGTCAACCGCACCGCCAGCGCCGCATGACGGAGCTGGAAGGCCCCGAGATGACGCGACAGCCATTGCAGCGCGAAGGTCGGTGTGGCGTTGATGTGCAGCGTATCGCGCCCGCCGTCCCGCGCCTCCGCCAGCGCCTCGGCCAGCAGCGAGAAGCCCTGGGTGACCTTCGGCAGCATGCGCTCGCCGGTTTCGGTCAGCGCGATCTGGCGCGGGCGGCGCAGGAAGAGCGGCTCGCCGATTCCATCCTCCAAAAGCTTGATCTGGTAGCTGACGGCCGTTTGCGTCAGGCCGAGCTCTTCACCAGCGCGGGTGAAGCTGCCGAGCCGCGCCACCGCCTCGAAGACATGCAGCGCATTGAGCGGAATGCGGCGCGACAGTTTCATGGATCAGTTTACCTGATGGATGGAGACGGATGTTCGATTGGATTTGCAGCATGATCGGACGGAGACTGCAAGCAGTTTCCTGATCCATGAGGTGCATCCGTGGCCGAAGTCCTTGCCCAGTCTACCACGCCGTCGCGCCCGGCGACGATCATGACCCGCGGCCTGCTCGCCCGGCTTGCCGCGCGGTTCAAGACGCGCACAACGCGGATCGATCCTGAGCTGTTGACCGAACACATCAAGCGCGATCTTGGCTTTCTCGATGGTCCCGACCGGCGGATCTACGAGGAGCCCTGGCTGCGATAGCTGCTGAGTGCCACCAGGAGCTCGGCGGCCGTCATGGCGGCGATGACGGCGGGGCGCTTGTCGGGGACCTGCCGGCCGCCGATCGGCAGGACGAGGCGGTCGATGCGCGCCTGCGCAAGGCCGCTTTCGCGCGCCTGGCTGGCGAAGGTGGCGCGCTTGGTCTTGGAGCCGATCATGCCGACATAGGCGAGATCGTCGCGCGCCAGGGCCTCGCGCGCGATCAGGAAGTCGAGCGCGTGGTCATGGGTGAGAATGACGATCGCCGCACCCGGCGCGGCTTCGGCAACCAGCGCCTCCGGCATCGCGGCCAGGCGGTGGCGCACGCCGACCGACATCAGCGCCAGCTCGCTCGCCCGGGTTTCCACCACTGTGCCCTTGACCGGCAGCAGCGCCAGGACTTCGCCCAAGGCCCGGCCGACATGGCCGGCGCCGAACAGCCAGACCTCGGGCATGGCGGAGAGGCGAGCCTCGATCCGCGCGTCGAAGGCGGCCATACCGGTCTCGTCAAGCCGGCTGAAGCCGAGCGTCACCCGTCCGCCGCAGCACTGGCCGATCTCCGGCCCCAGCGGAATGTCGAGCCGCATCTGCGTGCTCATGCCGGCCAGGATCGCCCGCGCATGGTCGATTGCCATGAACTCCATCTGGCCGCCGCCGATCGTCGCATGGCTATCCGTCGGCGAGACGAGCATGAAGGTGCCGGCCTCGCGCGGGCTGGATCCCTTCGCCTCGAGGATCTCGACCAGGAGAATCGGATATTCGCGGTCGAGAAAGGCACGCAGGTCCCCGACGGCATATCTCATGGCAGCCATGGCGCCGGTCAGCCCTGCGCCGCGCGCAGGCGCTCCACCGCCATCAGCACCCGCTCCGGCGTCGCCGGCGTGTCGAGCCGCGGGCATTCCCGATAGTCGGCCACACTGGCCACCGCCATGGAGATCGCCTCCAGAACCGAGATCGGCAGCATGAAGGGCGGCTCGCCCACGGCCTTGGAGCGGCCGATGGTCATTTCCGCATTCTCGTTCCAATCGGCGAGCTTCACGTTGAAGATCTTCGGCCGGTCGGAGGCGAGCGGGATCTTGTAGGTGGAGGGGGCATGGGTGCGCAGGCGACCCTTCGCGTCCCACCAGAGCTCCTCGGTCGTCAGCCAGCCCATGCCCTGCACGAAGGCGCCTTCCACCTGGCCGATATCGATCGCCGGATTGAGCGACTTGCCGACATCGTGGAGCACATCCACCCGCTCGACCATATACTCGCCCGTCAGCGTGTCGATCGACACTTCCGAGCAGGATGCCCCATAGGCGAAGTAGTAGAAGGGCATGCCGCGGCCGGTGTTGCGATCCCAATGGATCTTCGGCGTCTTGTAGAAGCCGGCAGCCGAGAGCTGGATGCGGGCGAAATAGGCGAGCTTGATGAAATCGGGGAAGGGCACCAGCTCCTCGCCGATCTGCACATGGTTCGGCACGAAACGCACCGCCTCCGGCGTCGTCTGCCAGCGCTCGGCGGCAAAGGCGATCAGCCGGTCCTTGATCTGCCGAGCGGCATCGTAGGCCGCCATGCCATTGAGGTCGGAACCCGACGAGGCGGCGGTGGCCGAGGTGTTCGGCACCTTGGCGGTCGTCGTCGCGGTGATCTTCACCCGGTCGATATCGACCTGGAAACTGTCGGCCAGCACCTGGGCGACCTTGGTATAGAGCCCCTGTCCCATTTCCGTGCCGCCATGGTTCAGGTGGATCGAACCATCCTGATAGACATGGACCAGCGCGCCCGCCTGGTTGAAGGCGGTCATGGTGAAGGAAATGCCGAACTTGACCGGCGTCAGCGCGATGCCCTTGCGGATGACGCGGCTTGTGCGGTTGAAGTCGAGGATCGCCGCGCGCCGGGCCTGGTAATCGGCACTCTCTTCCAGTTCGTCGACCAGTTTGGCGATGATGTTGTCGGTCACCGTCTGGTGGTAGGGCGTGACGTTGCGCCCGTCGGTCTCGTCGCCATAGAAATTGCGCTTGCGGATTTCCAGCGGATCCTTGCCGAGCGCATAGGCGATCTCCTCGATCATCCGTTCGCCGCCGACCATGCCCTGCGGCCCGCCGAAGCCGCGATAGGCCGTGTTTGACACCGTGTTGGTCTTCAGCGGCTCGGAGGTCAGCCGCACATGCGGATAGAAATAGGAGCTGTCGGCATGGAAGAGCGCGCGGTCGGTCACCGGGCCCGAAAGATCCGAGGAATAGCCGCAGCGCGCGGCGTAATTGGCGGAGACGGCTTCGATGCGGCCGGTCTCGTCGAAACCGACCTCGTAGTCGACCAGGAAATCATGGCGCTTGCCGGTGCCGGCCATGTCCTCGTCGCGGTCGGGCCGCAGCTTGACCGGGCGCTTCAGCCGCTTGGCGGCCACGGCCGCCAGCACGGCAAACTGGTTGCCCTGCGTTTCCTTGCCGCCGAAGCCGCCGCCCATGCGCCGCACCTGCACGGTGACCGCATTGGACGGCACGCCGAGCACATGCGCGACCATATGCTGCACTTCGCTCGGATGCTGGGTGGACGACCAGACGGTGATCTCGTCATCCTCGCCGGGGATGGCGAAGGCGATATGGCTTTCGAGATAGAAATGCTCCTGCCCGCCGATCCGCATCTGGCCGGAAAGCCGATGCGGCGCGGTCTTAAGCGCCGCCGCCGCGTCCCCGCGCGCGAGCGTCAGCGGCTTGGTGACGAGCGGCATGCCCGCGGCCTTTGCCTCGGCGACATCCGTCACATGCGGCAGGTCCCGGTACTCGATGCGGGCCAGCCGTGCTGCGCGCCGCGCCGCCTCGCGCGTCTCTGCGATCACCGTGAAGGCAGCCTGGCCGTGAAACTCGACCGTGCCGTCTGCCAGGACCGGCTCGTCATGCAGATGGCTGGGGCTGATGTCGTTCTCGGCGATATCCCTGGCGGTCAGCACCAGAACGACGCCCGGATAGGCTTCCACCGCCGAAAGATCCATCGAGAGGATCTCGGCATGAGCGCGGTCGGTCAGCCCCAATGCGGCATGCAGCGTGCCAGCCGGTTCGGCGATATCATCGATATAGTCGGCGCTGCCCGCCACATGCTTGTGGGCGCTGTCATGGCGCAGCCCGGCATGCATGGGGCCTGCAATTGTCTTGGCGATCAGCCGCCGTTCCTCGAAGGTGGAGGTGTCCATCGTGTCAGATCGTCCTTTCGCCTTGCCCCAAGCCGGCCTTGCCGCCGCGGCCCGTCATTCCGCCGCCTCGAAGCGGACGAGCTGGCTGGCCGCGCCCGTGGTTTCGAGGAAGAAGCGCAGCAGCAGGTTCTTTGCGGTGAGCGCGCGGTAGGCGGCGCTCGCCCGCCAATCCGTCAGCGGCTGGTAGTCCTCGTCGAAGGCGGGGCGGGCGGCCATCACCGTCTCCTCGCTCCAGATCTTGCCGATCAGCGCCGCCTCGACCGCGCGGGCCGCCTTCGGCGTTCCCGCCATGCCGCCGAAGGCGATCCGCACGGCCGTCACCGTTCCATTGTCGGAAAGGGCAAGACGGAAGGCGCCGCAGAGCGCCGAGATATCCTCGTCGCGGCGCTTCGAGATCTTGTAGACGGCAAAGTGCTCACCGGCCGGCAAGCTTGGCACGAACAGGCTCTCCACAAATTCGCCCGGCTGCCGATCCTGTTTGCCATAGGCAAGAAAAAACTGCTCGAGCGGCAGGGTTCGCCGGCCTTCGCGGCTGCGCAGGGTCAGTTCTGCGCCGAGCGCGATCAGCGGCGGCGGGGTGTCGCCGATCGGCGAGCCATTGGCGATGTTGCCGCCGATCGTGCCCATGTTGCGGACCTGGTCGCCACCAAGGCGATCCAGCAGCCCGGCCATCGCCGGAAAGCGCTGTGACAGGGTGGAAAAGGCTGCCGAATAGCTGACGCCGGCGCCGAGCCGGATGCCCTCCGGCGTCTCCTCGATACCCTGCAGCTCGGCAAGGCCGGTGATGAAGACGACCGGGTTGATCGGCCGCATCTGCTTCGTCACCCACAGGCCGACATCGGTGGAGCCGGCGACGATGGTGGCGTCCGGATGCGTGGCCAGCGTTTCGGCCAGCGCCTCGACCGTCCCCGGCACGATCAGCCGCGCCTCCTCCGGTCCGATGGCGATCGTCTCGTCCGAGCGCATGGCGGTGAGCGTCATCCGCACGATTTCGCGGGTCGAAAGGATCGGGTCGAACACGGCGTCGGGCCGCGCTTTCGCCACGGCTTCCGCCGCGCGCACGATCGGCTCGTAGCCGGTGCAGCGACAGAGATTGCCCTGCAGGGCCTTTTCGATGTCGGCCCGGCCGGGATTGTCCTTGGAAAGCCACAGCCCATAGAGCGACATGACGAAGCCGGGCGTGCAGAAGCCGCATTGCGAGCCGTGATAATCGACCATCGCCTGCTGCACCGGATGCAGCGTGCCATCACGGGCGGCCAGATGCTCGACCGTCACCACGTGGGTGGCATGCAGGGAACCCAGGAAGCGGATGCAGGCATTTACGCCCTCATAGACCAGCCGATCGCCCATCAGTCGCCCGACCAGCACGGTGCAGGCCCCGCAATCGCCTTCGGCGCAGCCCTCCTTCGTTCCCGTCAGCCGGCGCTCGATCCGCAGGAAATCCAGAAGCGTCGTCGTCGGCCCGACGGTGTCGAGCCGGACTTCGCGGTCGTTGAGCAGAAACCGGATGGCACCGGTGGTGGGGGAGAAATCCGTCACGTGTTCGCCTTCAATCCGTGGTCGAGGCAGACTAAGCCCAAGGTTCCGACGTGACAATTGCTGTTTTGGCCTCGGTGCGTGCGCGCACGACCGCGCCGGCGCGCACTTGCGTTTCATTTTCGTTTGACATTCGTTTTGCCGTTGTGTTGAGCTTTTCCGAAATGCGCTGCGGGAGAGGCGGCGTCTATCCGGGGAGGATTTCATGAGCGGCTATGTCTTGGCGATCGATCAGGGCACCACGTCGACGCGGGCGATCGTTTTTGACGGCGCGCAGAGGGTGGTGGGCTCCGGGCAGAAGGAGTTCACCCAGCACTTTCCGCGCTCGGGCTGGGTCGAGCATGATCCGGACGAGATCTGGGACACCGTGGTCGAGACCGTTCGCCAGGCCATTAGGAAAGCCGGGATCGAGGCGCATGAGATCGCCGGGATCGGCATCACGAACCAGCGCGAAACGGTGGTGGTCTGGGAGAAGGAGACAGGCAAGCCGATCCATCCGGCCATCGTCTGGCAGGACCGGCGCACCGCTGCCTATTGCGACAAGCTGAAGAAGCAGGGTCTGGAAAAGACCTTCACGCGCAAGACCGGCCTGCTGCTCGACCCCTATTTCTCCGGCACCAAACTGTCCTGGATGCTCGCCAATGTGAAGGGAGCGCGAGCCCGCGCGGCGCGCGGCGATCTTCTGTTCGGCACGATCGATACGTTTCTCATCTGGCGGCTGACCGGCGGGCGCTCCTTCTTCACCGATGCCACCAACGCTTCGCGCACGCTGATGTACGACATCGCCCGCAATGCATGGGACGAGGATCTCCTCGAAATCCTGCGCGTGCCGCGCGCCATGCTGCCGGAGGTGAAGGATTGCGCGGCGAATTTCGGACTGACCGAGGCGAGCCTGTTCGGCGCCGAAATCCCCATCCTCGGGGTTGCCGGCGACCAGCATGCCGCGACCATCGGCCAGGCCTGTTTCGAGCCGGGCATGGTCAAATCCACCTATGGCACCGGCTGCTTCGCCGTGCTGAACACCGGGCGCGACATCGTGCGCTCCAAGAACCGTTTGCTGACGACGATCGCCTATCGGCTGGACGGCGAGACGACCTATGCGCTGGAAGGGTCGATCTTCGTGGCCGGCGCTGCCGTGCAATGGCTGCGCGACGGCATGAAGATGATCAAGGCGGCGCCGGACACGGGCACGCTCGCCGATCAGGCGGACCCTACCCAGGACGTCTACCTCGTGCCGGCCTTCACCGGCCTCGGCGCCCCGCACTGGGACCCCGATGCCCGCGGCGCCATCTTCGGCCTGACGCGCAACACCGGTCCGGCCGAGCTTGCCAAGGCCGCGCTGGAAGCTGTCTGCTACCAGACCCGCGACCTGACCGACGCCATGCACCGCGACTGGAAAAGCGAGGGGGCGGATACGGTTCTGCGCGTCGATGGCGGCATGGTCGCCTCCGACTGGACCATGCAGCGCCTGGCCGACCTTTTGGATGCGCCCGTCGACCGGCCTGTGATCCTGGAAACAACGGCGCTCGGCGCGGCCTGGCTGGCCGGCAGCCGGGCCGGCGTCTGGCCCGATCGCGAGACCTTTGCCCGCACCTGGGCGCGCGATCGGCGCTTCGAACCGCAGATGGACGAGAAAACCCGCCGCGAGAAGATCCGCGGCTGGAAGGAGGCCGTAAAGCGGACCCTGACGGTGGGCTGACCGAGCGCGAGCCAGCGCTTGAAGCGGCCGCCGCTCTGCATTAGGCTCGTCTCATCAAGGCGCTGCCGCGCAGGCTGGTTTGCCAGGAGACGAGGTGCCCCATGACCATGATCTACAGCCGACACGACCTGCAGAACGACGCTTCCGCAGCGGTGCGCGCAACCGAGAGCGGGCCGGTGATCATCACGGAAAACGGCAGCTCGGCTTATGTTCTTCTGTCTTTGAAGGATTATGAAGCTCTCGGTGGCGCGTCTTCGGCCTCTTCGCCCGGTGACAAGCGTTCCGCCTACGCAGCCCTTTCGAAGCCGGAATTCGAAGCTCTGGCCGAGGTCGATCTCGACCTGCCGCCGCGCACGGCGGACGGGCACACGCGGGTGGCGGACCTCGACTGATGTTTCTGCTCGACACGAATGTCGTGTCCGAGATGCGAAAGATCGCAAGAGGAACGTGCGACGCAGCGGTGGCCGCCTGGCTGCAGCGGGCGGCCCCGTCGGAACTTTATCTTTCAGTGGTCTCGGTGCTTGAACTGGAGATCGGCTATGGCCGCTTGCTCCGTCGTGACGCACGTCAGGCGCAACTGTTGAAGGCCTGGCTGTCCGATGCGGTCTATCCTCTTTTCGCCGAGCGAATTCTGTTCATCGATGTGGAAATCGCGCAGATCTGCGCCTCGCTGCATGTTCCCGACAAGCGGCCCGAGAATGATGCCCTGATCGCAGCGACGGCCATGCGGCATGATTTGACGGTGGTCACCCGCAATACGGCCGACTTCAAGGCAATTTCCGTGTCTCTCCTCAACCCATGGTCTACGGCTTCCACCTGATTTGGGAAACGCACTGTTCCACGCGTCGAGATAGGCAAGCCTCCCTTCGCTCCCTATGTAAGGAAGAACGACAGGCAGGCAGGACGAAGACCATGGAACTGGGGCTTTACACATTCGGGGATGTCGATCCCAATGCGCCGGACAAGGGGCGGGAAGGGGAGCGGCGGCTGCGGGAGCTGATCGAGGAGATCGAGCTTGCCGATCAGGTCGGCCTCGATGTCTTCGGGCTCGGGGAGCATCACCGCCCGGATTATGCCGTCTCGGCCCCTGCCGTGATTCTTGCTGCTGCGGCGGCACGCACGTCGCGCATCCGGTTGACGAGCGCGGTGACGGTGCTGTCCTCGGAGGACCCGGTGCGGGTCTTCCAGCAGTTTTCGACGCTGGATCTTCTGTCCGGCGGCCGGGCCGAGATGATGGCCGGCCGCGGCTCCTTCATCGAATCCTTCCCGCTCTTCGGCCAGTCGCTCGATGATTACGACGATCTCTTCTCCGAAAAGCTCGATCTGCTGATCCACCTGCGCGAACAGGCGGTCATCACCTGGTCCGGGACCATGCGGTCGGCGATCCACGGGCGCGGCGTCTATCCGCGTCCCCTGCAGGATCCGCTGCCGCTCTGGATCGCGGTCGGCGGCACGCCGCAATCGGTCGCCCGCGCCGGTGCGCTCGGCCTGCCCATGGCGCTTGCCATCATCGGCGGCGAGCCGGCGCGCTTTGCGCCGCTGTTCGAGCTTTACCGCGAGGCCGCGAGGCGTGCCGGCCAGGAGCCCTCCCGCCTCAAGACCAGCGTCAACGTGCATGGCTTCATCGCCGACAGCACGCAGGCAGCAGCCGATCAGTTCTATGGTCCTCAGGCGGAGGTGATGAACCGCATCGGCCGCGAGCGGGGCTGGGGGCCGACGAGCCGCGCCCAGTTCGACCAGGCGATCTCGCCGCGCGGCAATCTGTTCCTCGGCGATCCGGACATGGTGGCGGAGAAGATTATCCGCCATGCGAAACTCTTCCGCAACGACCGCTTCCTGCTGCAGATGGCAATCGGCCTGATGCCGCATGCGCAGATCATGCGCGGGATCGAGCTCTACGGCACGAAGGTGGCGCCGCTCGTGCGCGCCGCGCTGGCTGAAAGCGCTGAGGCGCCTGTTGCGGCGCAGTAAAGGGCCGCAACCACTTTATCCCGCGCCTGGCAGGGCCTAGATAGGGCGGAGCCAATCCGGAGCAGGACGCCGCCTGCTCGAATGCGAAAGTCCAGACATGATCCTTGAGTCCGCCGACGATCTCGAACGCCTGAAGGAGATCGGCCGCATCTGCGCCGAGGCGGTGGCGGTCATGGGGGCCGCGATCGAGCCGGGCATGACCACGGCCGAGCTCGATGCGATCGGCCGGAAGCTGCTGGAAGACGCGGGTGCGCAGTCGGCGCCGGAACTGTCCTACAAATTCCCGGGCGCCACCTGCATCAGCGTCAACGAGGAGGTGGCTCACGGCATCCCCGGACCGCGGGTGTTTCAGCCGGGCGATCTCGTGAATATCGATGTGTCGGCCGAAAAGGCCGGGTTCTTCGCCGATACCGGCGCCTCCTTCGCCGTGCCGCCGGTCAAGCGCGAGATCGAGCGCCTGTGCCGCGATGGCAAGAGGGCGCTCTGGGTCGGTCTGAACGAGGTGCGCAGCGGGCGCCCGCTCGCCTCCATCGGCAATGCGATCGGGGCTTTCGCCCGCAAGAACCGCTATACGCTCGTCACCAACCTCTCCAGCCACGGTGTCGGCCGCTCGCTCCACGAACACCCGACCGAAATCGCCACCTGGCCGGACCCGCAGGAAAAGCGGCGGATGGAGGAGGGCATGGTCTTCACCATCGAACCCTTCCTCTCGCTCGGCGCCGAATGGGCGGAGGGGAGCGACGGCGACGATCCCTGGACCCTCTACAGCGAACCCCGCGCGCCGACCGTGCAATATGAACACACGGTGGTGGTGACGAAAAACGGGCCGTTGGTGGTGACGCTGGCGGGGTGAAGTGACCGTTTCGCGCTCCTTTCCCGCGCGGGTTCATCCCATCGCTCTGTGCCTTGGTACGGCGTTTCAGCAAAGTCCGATTAAATCGCCGTAATGATCGCGGCATACGATTGTTGCGGCGCGGGTTTTCGCCTAGTTTTGCCGCACTGCGTTCGCCTCCGCGGCCGCCCGGCTGCTCATTCAACGAAAGCCCGCGCCTTGTTCGTTTCCTTCTTCCCCTATCCGCGTTATTTTTTTCCGTCCGTCGTCCTGTGGTCTCTGATTGCCATCGCCGCCTGGTACGCAGGCGCCAGCGAGTTCGGCAACCTCATCGGGCTGCCGTCGCTGCCCGAAGGACAGGAGCCGATCATTGGCGTATCTGTCTTCTGGTCACCGCCCTTCCTGTGGTTCTATCTCTATTACGGGCTGATGGTCGCGCTGTTCGCGGCCTTCTGGTTCACCTATCGGCCGCATCCCTGGCAAAACTGGTCGATCCTCGGCACGGCATTGATCATCTTCAACACTTATTTTTCGGTTCAGGTCAGCGTGGCCATCAATGCCTGGTATGGGCCTTTCTATGACATGATCCAGCAGGCGCTGGCACGCACGGCGCCCGTCACGGCGGATCAGTTGTATATCGGCATGATCGGCTTTGCCGGCATCGCCTTCGTTGCCGTCACGGTCGGCGTGCTCAACCTTTTCTTCGTCAGCCATTATGTCTTCCGCTGGCGTACGGCGATGAACGATTTTTACATGTCCCACTGGGACAAGCTTCGCAGCATCGAGGGCGCCTCCCAGCGCGTGCAGGACGATACGATGCGGTTCTCGCGGACGATGGAGGGGCTTGGCGTCAACCTGGTCAGCTCCATCATGACGCTGATCGCCTTCATGCCGGTGCTGTTCAAGTTCTCGGCCACCGTCACCGAATTGCCGTTCGTCGGCGCAATTCCGCACGCGCTCGTTTGGGCGGCCATTTCTTGGGCCCTGTTCGGCACGATTTTCCTCGCTCTGGTCGGCATCAAGCTTCCGGGACTGGAGTTCAGGAACCAGCGTGTCGAAGCGGCCTATCGTAAGGAACTGGTGTATGGTGAGGACGATCCGAACCGCGCCGATCCGATCACGGTACGGGAGCTCTTCGCCAATGTGCGGAAAAATTACTTCCGCCTCTACTTCCATTACATGTATTTCAACATCGCCCGCATCTTCTACTTGCAGGCGGACAATCTGTTCGGGACCTTCGTCCTCGTTCCCTCCATCGTCGCCGGCAAGCTCTCGCTCGGCGTGATGAACCAGATCCTGAACGTGTTCGGTCAGGTTCGAGAATCTTTCCAGTATCTCGTGAATTCCTGGACAACGATCGTCGAGCTCCTCTCGATCTACAAGCGTCTGCGCGCCTTCGAGGCGGCCATCGAAGGCGAGCCGCTGCCGGAGATCGACCAGCGCTATATGCAGGGTCAGGCCGAAGACGGACCCGGCATCGCCGCCCGCTGACCCGGCCTCGGGCATTTCCGGTAAAGCCCAAGCTCCGGAAATGCTCTTTGCCCTGTGATTGCCGAGCAGCCGGACGTTGGACCGCTGACGCCCTCCTGCTGCACGCGCCCTAGAACGCCGAGGGGTCCGTCTTGCGGCGGGCTTCGATCAGCGGCAGGGCTTCGTGATAGCTGACGCAGGCCACGTCCGGCTTTCGGCAGGTTTCGCTCAAGAACCGGTCGAGCGCGTGCCAATAGGCGCCGCCATTCATCTCCACGAAGTGAAAGCCGAGCTGCAGGGGAATGCGTCGTCCGGCATATTCGGCCTCGAAGGCCTGGCGATAGGCTTTCAGCGTCCGCTCCTCGAAGAGCGCCGAATCCTTGCGGTTTTCGACGCCCATTGAGTGTCGGACGAAGAGATTGTAGTCCATGCCGATGACCCGTCGCGCCGAGGGGCCTTCGGCGATCAGCGGCAGGCCGAAGCGCGGCAGGCCGTCTTCGGCCGTCGGCCAGGCCGGGCCTTTGGTGACCAAGCTTGCATCATAGGCATAGCCCGCCATGCGCTCGGCCGGCACCAGACCATCGCTGGTGGAAAGATAGGGCGCGCGGAAGCCTTGGACCGACCGGCCAAGCGCGGCCCACCCCTCCGGTTTCTCTGCATCGATCCCCGCCGTCGCCCAGGCGCCATCGAAAGCCGCGTGGAACGCCTTGAACTCGGCAGTCCAGTCCGTCTTGCTCCAGAGCTTGCCGTCGAAATGGCCGCAGCCATGGCTGCCGATTTCGTGGCCGGCCTCGTGTGCCCGCCAGATATGGCGAACCCTCGCGGCAATCTCCTCGCGCGACTGGGCAAAGCCGACATTGGAAGCGCCCGGCTTGTGACCGGCCGCCTTGTAGGCGCGGCCGCCCTCGGCCTTGGTCATCAGAAAGGTGCAGGAGAGGAAATAGGTGAAATGCGCCCCGGTGCGCGCGCCCATCTCCAGGCTCTTTTCCCAAAGCCGGTTGTCGTGCGCGCCGTCGAAGGAAATGATGACGAGCTGGGCCCGGGTCTTGTCCGCGGCGCTGTCCCCTGTGGTGGCCGGCGCGCCATCGGCGCCCTGCGGGCCGCGCAGGGTTTCCGAGGAGAGAGGGGAGGAGGTTGCTCCCGTTGGCGATGCCTCGCCCGACGGAGGTGCGGCGGTTTGATCGCCGAGCGTTTCCGGCGCGCGCTGCTCGGCGGCCGGGCCGGGCAGGTCGTCCATCGGCTGCGCCAGGGCCGGCTGCAGGCCGAGGCTGAGGGAGAGGGCGAGAAGCGGATAACGGGCGGGCAGGCGAAAGGGCATGGGGGCGAGGCCTTGACGGGGGAGGGGCAGGGCCGCTTGCGGCATCAATGCGGCAATCCTTTGAATTGCGTGGAAATTCCTGCGGGCTCCAGCTAGGGTCGGCGCAGTCTTGCCTTGCCGCCCTTCGGAGATCCTCATGGCGCTTCTCATCCTCGGTATCGTCCTTTTTCTCGGCATCCACCTGACGCAAGCCTTCGTGCCGGATTTCCGGGCCCGCATGGTGGCCCGCATCGGCGAAGGCGGCTGGAAGGGTCTCTACAGTCTGGTCAGCCTGGTCGGGCTCTGTCTCATCATCTACGGCTATGGCGAGGCGCGGCTGACGACCGGCGTCCTGTACACACCGCCGGTCTTCCTGCGCCATATCGCGCTTCTCCTCATGCTCATTTCCTTCGTCATCCTGGCGGCAGGCTTACTGCCTGCCGGCCATATCGCGACGAAGACCAAGCATCCGCAGGTCCTGGCCGTGAAGATCTGGGCCTTCGCCCATCTTCTTGCCAATGGCGAAACCAATTCCATCGTTCTCTTCGGCGCCTTCCTTGCCTGGGGCGTGCTGGTGCGCATCTCGCTCAAGCGCCGCGAACGGGCGGGCGACCGTGTGCTGCCGACGTTCCGCTCCGCGCGCTACGACCTGTTCGCGGTGGCGATCGGCGTCCTCGCCTATCTCGCCTTCATCTGGCGCCTGCATGAGTGGCTGATCGGCGTCCAGCCGATCGCGATGGGCTGAGAGACCGGCCTGCGGAATGCCCCGTTCACGCAGGCGTGGCCTGCGAAATGGGCCAGCCCCCTTACAATGGCGACAAAATAGGCTAGAAGCGCGCCTTAACGCTCAAGGCAGCGACGAAAACTCCAAGGGAAGGCCGGTCAGCCGGAACGGTAATGGCGCATCAGAACGACAGTTTCATTCGCGAGGTGAACGAAGAGCTCCGCTCCGAGCAGGTGCGGGCGGTCTGGACCCGCTATGGCGGCATTCTCATCGCGCTTGCCGTTCTCATCGTCGTGGGCACGATCGGCAAGGTCGCTTATGATTATTGGGAAGAGAGCTCGGCCTCGGCTTCGGGCGATGCCTTCCTGGCGGCCCTGACGCTCGCCAAGGACAACAAGCCCGACGAGGCGCTGGCGGCCCTGCAGAAGCTGGAGGCCGATGGCCACGGCGCCTATCCGCTGCTCGCCCGCATGCGGGCCGCGACGCTGCAGGCGCAGAAGGGCGATGCCGCCGCCGCGGCCGCCGCCTTCAAGGCCATCGCCGATGATGCCAGCGTCGAGCAGCCCGTGCGCGATGCCGCGCGCCTGCGCAGCGCCTATCTGCTCGTCGATGCCGGCAGCTATGCCCAGGTGCAGGGCGAGGTCGAGAGCCTTGCCGTCGCCGGCAACGGCATGCGCCATTCCGCCCGCGAGGTGCTGGGTCTCGCTGCCATGAAGGCCGGCGACATGACCAAGGCCCGCGACTGGTTCCAGCAGATCATCGATGACGCGGAAGCGCCGCGCAACCTCGCCAACCGTGCCCAGATGATGCTCGACGTCATCGCCTCTAGTGGAATGAAATCGACATTTGATACCCACTTGCAGCGAGCTCGAGAATCAAATGTCAATTTCGTAAATTCCACTAGAAAACATGACCTTGCCTAGTGGTCCTTATGATTTTGACATTTGCCTCCAGGGTTCTGCAAGCGGTGGCAAATGTCAAAATCGGACCACTAGCGGCAAAGCCGCCTGATCGGACGTTCCATGAGTTTCACCGTCGCCATTGTCGGCCGTCCCAATGTCGGCAAGTCCACCTTGTTCAATCGGCTGGTCGGCCGCAAGCTGGCGCTTGTCGACGATACGCCCGGTGTGACGCGCGACCGGCGGCCGGGGGAGGCGCGGCTGATCGACCTGCGCTTCACGATCATCGACACGGCTGGACTCGAGCAGTCTGGTCCCGAGACCCTGCAGGGCCGCATGTGGGCGCAGACGGAAGCGGCAATCGACGAGGCCGACCTTTCGCTCTTCGTCGTCGATGCCAAGGCGGGGTTGACGCCCGCCGACGAGACGCTGGCCGAAATGCTGCGCCGGCGCGGCAAGCCGGTGGTGCTCGTCGCCAACAAATCGGAAGCACGCGGCTCGGATGCCGGCTTCTACGATGCCTTCACGCTGGGCCTTGGCGATCCCTGCCCGATTTCGGCCGAACATGGGCAAGGAATGCTCGATCTGCGCGACGCGATCGTCGCCGCAATCGGCGAGGACCGCGCCTATCCGCCTGACGTGGACGAGGCGGAAACCGATATCGACGTACGCGACAAGCCGGGCGAAGAGGCGGACGAGGTCGAGCCAGTCTATGACGACAGCAAGCCGCTGCGCGTCACCATCATCGGCCGCCCGAATGCCGGCAAGTCGACGCTGATCAACCGCTTCCTCGGCGAGGACCGGCTGTTGACCGGACCGGAAGCCGGGATCACGCGCGATTCCATTTCCGTCGAATGGGAATGGCGCGGCCGCACCATCAAGATGTTCGATACGGCCGGTATGCGCCGCAAGGCGCGCGTGCAGGAGAAGCTCGAGAAGCTCTCCGTCGCCGACAGCCTGCGCTCGATCCGCTTTGCCGAATCCGTCGTCATCGTCTTCGATGCCACCATCCCCTTCGAGAAGCAGGACCTGCAGCTCGTCGACTTGGTGATCCGCGAGGGCCGCGCCGCCGTGCTCGCCTTCAACAAATGGGACCTGATCGACGATCCGCAGGCCCTGCTTGCCGATCTGCGCGAAAAGACCGAGCGGCTCCTGCCGCAGGCTCGCGGCATCCGCGCCGTGCCGATCTCCGGCCAGACCGGCTACGGGCTCGACAAGCTGATGCAGTCGATCATCGACACCGACAAGGTCTGGAACCGGCGTATCTCGACCGCGCGGCTCAATCGCTGGCTGGAAAGCCAGCAGATCCAGCATCCGCCACCGGCCGTCTCCGGCCGCCGGCTGAAGCTGAAATATATGACGCAGGTGAAAGCCCGGCCGCCAGGCTTCATGATCTCCTGCACCCGGCCGGATGCCGTGCCGGAAAGCTATATCCGCTATCTCACCAACGGCCTGCGCACGGACTTCGACATGCCGGGCGTGCCGATCCGTCTGCACTTGCGCGCTTCCGAAAATCCCTTCGAGGACCGCAAGAAGAAGCGCTGAGCCGAAAGCCGGCCTGGCGCGGTTTACTCCGGCCAAGCTGCGCTTTACATCTCTCCCTCGATCCCCCGAGAGCGAAGGAGTGCCCAATGGCGGCTGAGGCGAGAAGCGGCAAGGACTGGTGGCGCGGCGCGGTGATCTATCAGGTCTATCCGCGCTCCTTTCAGGACATGACGGGCGATGGGCTGGGCGATATCAAGGGGGTCACCGAACGGCTGCCCTATATTGCCAGCCTCGGCGTCGATGCCATCTGGCTCTCGCCCTTCTTCACCTCGCCCATGGCCGACATGGGCTATGACGTCTCCAATTACTGCGATGTCGACCCGATGTTCGGCACGCTCGCCGATTTCGACGCCATGATGGAGCGGGCGCATGCGCTCGGCATCAAGGTTATCATCGACCAGGTGATCTCCCACACCTCCGACAAGCATCCCTGGTTCGAGGAGAGCCGGTCAAGCCGCAGCAACGAGAAGGCCGACTGGTATGTCTGGGCCGATGCCAAGCCGGACGGCACGGCGCCCAACAACTGGCTGTCGATCTTCGGCGGGCCGGCCTGGGAATGGGACGGGGTGCGCAAGCAATATTACCTGCACAACTTTCTGGGCTCGCAGCCGGACCTCAACTTTCACACCCCGGCCGTTCAGGATGCGGTGCTGGACGCCGTGCGCTTCTGGCTCGACCGCGGCGTCGACGGCTTCCGGCTCGATACGGTCAACTACTACTTCCACGACAAGGAGCTGCGCGACAACCCACCGCTCGGCCATGACGACGATGCGCCCGGTCTCGACGCGCCGGACGTCAATCCCTATGGCATGCAGCAGCATCTCTACGACAAGACCCAGCCGGAAAACATCGGCTTCCTCAAGCGGTTCCGCGCGCTGCTCGACAGCTATGAGGGCCGCAGCTCCGTCGGCGAGATCGGCGATGGCGCCCGCTCCCTGAAGACGCTTGCCGCCTATGTCAGCGACGGCGACAAGCTGCATATGTGCTACACCTTCGACCTGCTGGGCCCGGATTTTACCGCAAGCCATATCCGCCAATGCGTCTCGGCCTTCGAGGACAATGTGCGCGACGGCTGGGTCTGCTGGGCCTTCTCGAACCATGACGTCAAGCGCCATGTCAGCCGCTTCATCGAGCAGGAGAGCGAGCGCGAGCGGGTCGCGAAACTCGCCATCACCGTGCTCGCGACTCTCCGCGGCTCGATCTGCCTCTACCAGGGCGAAGAGCTGGCGCTGCCCGAGGCGGAGCTGGAGCTTCACGAATTGCGTGACCCCTATGGCATCCGCTTCTGGCCGGCCTTCAAGGGCCGCGACGGGTGCCGCACGCCGATGCCTTGGACGGCCTCTGCCGCCAATGCCGGATTCACGACCGGCAAACCCTGGCTTCCCGTGCCGGCAGAACACAAGGCGCTGGCTGTCGACGCGCAGGAGGGCGACGAGGCTTCAGTGCTCGCCCACTACCGCGCGACGCTCGCCTTCCGAAAGGTCCATGACAGTCTCTATGATGGCGGCCTGACCTTCCTCGACACCAACCAGGATGTTTTGATCTTCACACGCGAAAAGGCCGGCGAACGCCTGCTCTTCCTCTTCAACCTCCGCCGCGGCCCGCAGAGCGTCCCGGTGCCGAAGGGGCTGACGGTCACCGAGGCGATCCCGCTCCCGGGCTTCGATACGGCGACGCTGGAGAAGGGCGAGATCCGGCTGGAGGCGCTGGATGCGTTCTGCGGGCGGGTGTCGGCGTGAAGGGGCTTCGTGCGAGTGCTATGACAAAAGACAGCCAGGAGTACGGCATGAGGAATGGCAGCAAAGACCAGCATTCGGTCGAGTCGGCAACTGAGAGACCGACAGATCATGTTGGTACTCCGTTGACCAGCTGGATCGATTCGGCAGTGCTAGAAAAGGTCGAGCCCGTGGAAATGGCGGAGGACTTTCTGCGGAATAAGGCGAGGGGCGCGACAGCGAGCGGGCTCGACCATTTTCTCCGATCGGCGCCGAACGTGCCGCCGCAGGAAGGCGATGAAATTCCTAAAGGCTGGCCAGGAACTTTGTGACGTCATCGCAATCGCTTATCATATTCGGCATGCGAGCCGATCCAGAACCAGACGAAGTCCACACCGTCCTGAACGGCAAGGGCGCGCCAGGAGAGCCCGACACGCACCGACCATAATCGACCCACCTGCTTCAGATGCAAGGAGGGATGGTTGGGGTTTTGTTTGAGAAGTTCGAAGTTGCGGTCCGCGAGTGATTGGATATGTCGGGGTAGCCTGGCATAGGCTGTCCAGAAGGCAGTTGTCGCGTGATGCCTCACAGACTGCGTGTCTTGCCGGAGCGGAACTCGGCAAGAGCGGCATCGGCGGCATCGTCGAGGGCGCCGGATCTGGCGTCACGTTCCAACTGCTCGTCCCATCTGCGAGCCTGCAGAGCCTCGAACCAGCGCTCGAACTCTTGGAACTCCTTTGAGGAAAGCTCCGTAACGGACTGTTCGATCTGGCGCAGAAGGCTCATGCCGGGCTCCTTCGGTTTCAATAAATCTAACCCAAAGGCCGGCGCTTGCAAAGCGTCACCCGATCAGCATGAACCGATCGACATCCACCAGCCCCCTGTCCGAGATCTTCAGATGCGGGATGACGGGGAGGGGGAGGAAGGCCAGTTGGAGGAAGGGTTCCTGCAGCGTGGCGCCGAGCGAGAAGGCGGCCTTGCGCAGCGTCTGCAGCGTGTCGCGCACGCTCTCATAGGGCTCCAGGCTCATCAGGCCGGCAACGGGCAGCGCGATCTCGGCGGTGACACGACCGTCTTCCACCACGACGAAGCCGCCCTTGATCTCCCCCAGCCGATTGGCGGCCAGCGCCATGTCGTCGGCATCGACTCCCACCACGCAGATGTTGTGGCTGTCATGGCCGACGGTGGAGGCGATCGCGCCTTTCTTCAGCCCGAAGCCCTGCACGAAGCCATTGGCATGGTTGCCGTTCAACCCATGTCGCTCGATCACCGCCACCTTGATGATGTCGCGCCCGAGATCCGCGCCTGCCTCGTTGCCCTTCGCCGGCAGCTGGAAGCGGCGATGCTCGGTGATGATCTTGCCGGGCAGCACGCCGATCACCGAGGTTTCGCCGTCGCTGTAGGGAACGGCGAAGGCCGAGGGCTCGATCCGGCCGGCCTTGACGCTGTCGAGCCCGACCGGGGCAACCGGCGTCCGGGTGGCGAACAGGGTCTCCGTCACCCGCCGGCCGGCGGCGAAGACATGGGCGGCGCGGGCGCCCTCCAGGCTGTCGACGACCACGAGATCCGCCCGCCAGCCGGGCGCCACGAGGCCCCGATCAGCCAGACCAAAGGCCCGGGCCGCGGAAATCGAGGCGGCGCGATAGACGGCGAGGGGCGCGGCGCCCAGTCGGATCGCCTCGCGGATCATGAAGTCGAGATGGCCTTCCTCGGCAATGTCGAGCGGGTTGCGGTCGTCGGTGCAGAGCGCGAGGAAGGGGGACAGGCGTTCGGTCAGGATCGGCAGCAGCGCATGCAGGTCCTTCGAGACCGAACCCTCGCGCACGAGGATATGCATGCCCTTTCGGATTTTCTCCAGCGCTTCCTCCGCGCTCGTGCATTCGTGGTCGGTGCGGATGCCGGCCGAGAGATAGCCGTTGAGATCGAGGCCGCGCAGCAGGGGCGCATGCCCGTCGATATGGCCGCCCTGGAAGGCCTCCAGCTTGGCGAGGCAGACGGGATCCTTGTGGAGGACGCCGGGGAAGTTCATGAACTCCGCCAGGCCGATGACCTTCGGATGATTGCGGAACGGCAGAAGAGCCTCGATCGGCAGGTCGGCACCCGAGGTTTCGAGATGGGTGGCCGGCACGCAGGAGGAAAGCTGGACACGCACATCCATGATCGTCTGCTCGGCGGAGTCGAGGAAGAAGCGGATGCCCTCCGCTCCGAGCACATTGGCGATTTCATGCGGATCGCAGATTGCCGTCGTCACGCCATAGGGCAGCACGCAGCGATCGAATTCATGCGGCGTGACCAGCGAGGATTCGATATGCAGATGCGTGTCGATGAAGCCTGGAACGACGGTAAGGCCCGAAATGTCGATTTCCTCCCGCCCCGCATAGCGCCCGCAGGTGCCGACGATGCGGTCGCCGCAAATGGCGATGTCGGAGGAGACCAGATCCCCGGTGACGAGATCGAAGAAGCGGCCGTTCTTCAGCACGAGATCGGCCGGCACGCGACCGGTGCCCTGGTCGATCAGGTCGGGGAGGGAAGCAGACATCGGGCTCTCCGTGGTCTCGGGTCGGAACCCGATCCTAGACCAGATCCTCGCCTGTGCGAAAGCGCTCCGAGGAAGAACTGGACGATGCGTGCTGGCGCAGGCTAAGCCGCTGCCGAAGCAGAGGGAGATGCGTGCGATGATCAGACCTTTCGGCGGAGGCGACCTCGCGCGCCTTCTCCATGGCTTCGGGCCGGCATCGGCCTCGGTCAGCCGGCGGGAGATGCTGCGCTCGGGGCTCGGCGCCCTGCTCGGCATCGGCTTTGCGGCGGTTCTGGCCTTCCTCCTGGCCGGGCCACCCCTGCCGCTGCTCATCCCGCCCATGGGGGCATCGGCGGTGCTGCTTTTCGCCGTGCCCTCCAGCCCGCTCGCCCAGCCCTGGAACATGCTGGTCGGCAATCTCGTCGCCGCAGTGATCGGTGTGAGCGTCGCGCTTCTGGTCGACGATGTGCTGCTCGCCGCAGCCCTTGCGATCGGGCTGGCGATCGGTGCCATGCTGGCATTGCGCTGCCTGCATCCGCCAAGCGGCGCCGTGGCGCTGACTGCCGTGCTCGGCGGACCGGCGATTCACGACCTGGGCTATGGTTTCGTGCTTTGGCCGGTCATGGGCAATTCGCTGCTGCTGCTGATCGCGGCGCTCACCTACAACCGCCTGGCCGGCCGCAGCTATCCGCACAGCCTGGCGGCACCGCGCCATCCGCACCAGACCGAGGATCCGCCACAGCTCGATCGCATCGGCTTTGCCAGCGAGGATCTCGACAGCGTGCTGAAGGACCTGGATGCCGTGATCGATATCAACCGCGAGGATCTCGAACAGATCCTGCGCCGTACGGAGCTGCGGTCGCTCCGGCGACGCTCGGGCACGACGCGCTGCGGGCAGATCATGTCGCGCGACGTCGTGGCCGTAGCGCCGGATGCGCCGCTCGGGGAGGCGCATGCGCTGATGGCACGCCACCATATCAAGGCGCTGCCCGTGACGGACGATCAGGCGCGCATCCTCGGCATCGTCACCCAGACGGACCTGCTCGACCGGGCGGACTGGCGCGGCGGGCGGCCCGGCATCGGTGCGCGCCAGCGCCTGCGCCTGGCGATGACCGGCGCCAGCGCTCCTAACGGAACGGTCAAGGATATTATGACCAGCCCGGTCCGCACGGTGGCGCCGGACATGCCGATCAGCGAGGCGATCGTCCTCTTTGCGGAAGAAGGGCTGCATTACCTGCCGGCAATCGGGCCGGGCGGCAAGCTGGTCGGCATCGTCTCGCAATCGGACGTGCTGGTCGCCATGCTCGCCGATAAGGCGGCCTGACGCGCCTCACACATAGAGTGCCGCCATCTTGCGCCAGGCGGAGGCGCGATGGGCGCGGCCGTCCCAGACATGCAGCTGATGGCCGATGCCTTTGGCGGCGAGCAGCCGAGACAGGGCCAGGTTGTTGTCGAGGAACGGATCCTCGCGGCCGATGGTCAGCACGATCTCGCGCCCGCGCATATGTTGCAGCACGCCGTCATCGGCGAGCCCGGGCAGGAAATGCGAGGGCGTGCGGTAAAAGATCTCCTCGTCATAATGCCCCTCGAACAGATCGTCGAAACTCTCGACCCGCAGGCTCAGATCGTAGCGCCCGGAAAAGGCGGCGAGCTTGTCGAAGAGATGCGGGTGGCGGAAGAAGAGGCTCGCCGCCTGGAAGGCGCCGAGGCTGCAGCCCTGGACGATCGTTGCCCCGAACGGATTGCGCGCCGCCATCAGCGGCAGGACCTCGTTGAGGATATAGTCTTCATAGGCCGCATGGCGGCGGATGCGATCGGCCGGATGCTTTCCGCGATCATAGAGGCTTTCCTGCGCGATGCCCTCCAGGCAGTAGAGCTGCAGATATCCGGCCTCCACCTTGTCCCTGAGGCTCGCCACGATGCCGCGCTCTTCATATTCCCAGAAACGCCCGTCCCGGGTCGGCAGCATCAGCACCTTGGCGCCGCGATCGCCGAAGATCAGCAGCTCCATGTCGCGATGGAGCCGCGGGCTGTACCAGCGATGATACTCACGATTCATGATGCCCCGAAAAACCGCTCGATCCGCCTGCTGAGAGCAGCCTTCTGCTCCGCCTCATGAGGATACTCGAAATGGCCGGCGTCGAGGATGAAGTTTTCATGATTGGGAAGCGCATTGGCAATCGAGAACTGGCAGGGCGGCGCCACTGCCGGATCGAAGCGGGCGGGCGCCACGAGCATGGGCTTGTCGATGCGCCGCGCCGCAATGGCTGCGTCGAAGATCCGCAGCCTCTCGCCGACCTTTGGGTCGCGGTGGGCGTAGGTCTGCACGGCATCCCCGCTGCCGATCGTCGGGAGGCTGAGCCAGAGCGGACGATTGCCGAAGGTCGGGACTTCGAGAAAGCCGCGGTCGATGCGCGGCTCGTAGCCGAGCGCCAGCGCACCGATACCGCCGCCGAAGCTGATGCCGCTATAGCCGATCCCTGTCCCGATCTGCGGGAAGAGCGCAAGAAGCGCGCTCACCGAGACCCAGAGATCCTCGACGCAGCCGGCGATCACATAGCGGTCCCGCGCCTCTATCCCGTGCAGGACATGGCCGGAGGCCTCCGAAGGGATCGGCGGTGCGGCGCTGCGCGAAAGGCCGCGGAAGCAGGGAAAGAGGATCGCCGTATCATGGACGGGAATGTCGAGATCGGGCGCCTCGCGCCCGCCATAGCCATGCCCCACCACAAGCCCGCGCCGCAGGCGCCCCTCCCGCGGGGTCAGCAGCCAGCCGCCGAGCGTGATGCCGTCCGTGGTGGCGAAGCGGATGTCCTGAACGGTCCACCGGCCGGCAACGCGGCCTCCCGCAAGCGTCGGCCTCGGGTCGATCGCGCGGGCACGGGCGGAGCGCGCCTGCCAGAAAGCGTCGAAACCGGGCGGCTCCGGCGGAGGCTGCAGGGCCAGAAGCGCGGCCTCGCTGTAGCCATAGGTCGGATCGAAGGAGAAGGGGTGGGTGTCTGGCAGGCTCAACGGGGAACCCCCTCGGCCGTTCGGAGAGGGCGCCGCAGAGGGTGCGGCGCCCACTGCCGATCAGGCGTTGGCGGTCAGCACCGCGCGGATGCCTTCGACCAACTCGTCGATCTGCGCTTCGGTGATGATCAGCGGCGGCGAAAGCGCGATGATGTCACCGGTCGTGCGGATCAGGAAGCCGCTCTCATAGGCCTTCAGGAAGGCCGAGAAGGCCCGCTTGGTCGGCTCTCCGGCAATCGGCGCCAATTCGATCGCGCCGATCAGGCCGATGTTGCGGATGTCGATGACATGCGGGCAATCCGAGAGCGAATGCAGCGCCTTCTCCCAATAGGGGGCAAGAGTCGCCGCGCGGGTCAGCAGGCCCTCGTCGCGATAGGTGTCGAGCGTGGCAAGCGCCG
The DNA here is from genome assembly GCF_034720595.1 of Rhizobium sp. CC-YZS058. Classification (NCBI taxonomy): domain Bacteria; kingdom Pseudomonadati; phylum Pseudomonadota; class Alphaproteobacteria; order Hyphomicrobiales; family Rhizobiaceae; genus Rhizobium; species Rhizobium sp. CC-YZS058. The sequence goes on from NZ_JAYESJ010000001.1 coordinate 1,069,612, forward strand.
CGGCCGAAGAGATCGGATTCCCCGAATAGGTATAGCCGTGGAAGAACTCGATCATGTGCTCCGGACCCTGCATGAAGGCATCGTGGATCTCGGCGGTCACGAAGACGGCGCCCATGGGAATGACGCCGTTGGTCAGGCCCTTGGCGGTGACGATCATGTCCGGCATGACGTCGAAATACTGCGCGGCGAAGGGGGTGCCGAGACGGCCATAGCCGGTGATGACTTCGTCGAAGATCAACAGGATGCCGTGCTTGGTGCAGATCTCGCGCAGCTTCTGCAGATAGCCCTTCGGCGGAATGAGCACACCCGTGGACCCCGCCACCGGCTCGACGATGACGGCGGCGATGGTCGAGGCGTCATGCAGCGTGACGATGCGCTCGAGTTCGCTGGCAATGTCGCCGCCATGCTCCGGCTGGCCCTTGGTGAAGGCATTCTTGTCTGGCTGGTGGGTGTGGGGCATGTGGTCGACGCCGGTGAGCAGCGTGCCGAACATCTTGCGGTTGGTCACGATGCCGCCCACGGAAATGCCGCCGAAATTGACGCCATGATAGCCGCGCTCGCGGCCGATGAGGCGCGTGCGCGAGCCGTCGCCCTTCACGCGGTGATAGGCGAGCGCCACCTTGAGTGCCGTGTCGACCGATTCGGAGCCGGAATTGGTGTAGAGAACATGGTCGAAGCCGGGCGGGGCGATGTCGATCAGCCGGTTGGCCAGCTCGAAGGCCTTGGGGTGGCCGAGCTGGAAGGCCGGTGCGTAATCGAGAATGCCGGCCTGCTCGCGGATCGCCTCGGTGATCAGCGGGCGGCAGTGGCCGGCATTGACGCACCAAAGCCCGGCGGTGCCGTCCAGCACGGTGCGGCCGTCATGCGTCTGGTAATGCATGTCCTTGGCCGAAACGAAAAGGCGCGGTTCCTTCTTGTACTGTCTGTTGGCCGTAAACGGCATCCAGAAGGCGCGCAGATCATTCGGCGTGGCGTTGAGACGGTTGGACATGCGAGGCTCCCCAGGCCTGCGTGAGCGGCCCTTGTTTCGTTGCAAAACGGCCGATGACAGGCGGCGCAGGGCCAATCTTTGACCCGATGGTCAAATTATCAGGCGCTAATGCCACGTCAAGCCTGCCGGTGGCTGGCGGATGGGCGGGGAGCGTGGCGGAATCTGGCACTGGAGCGGCGCGAAAGGCGAGACCGGCCGGGGGTTCAAGAAACCTTCACCTTTTCGCAGGATGCTGCGCGCCGAACGCCGCATGAAGCGGGCCAGGATAGACCCCATCATGATCAAAGTCCCTTCGCCGGCGCGCGCCGCCTTCCTTGCACCGCTGCGTCGTTCGTCTGGTCCGCTCGCCTTTCTCGGCCTGGTGGCGCTGATCGCTCTGCCGGCGCTCGCCGACGAGCTGATCCTGGACAGCCATTTTCGCAGCGGCAAGGACCAGTTCTGGGCTGCCGGCGGGGTCACGCTGTCGCGCAGTCCGGGCCGGCTGTGCATGGACGTTCCGGCCGGTGGGCAGCCTTGGGAGCGGCTGGCCGGCGTCAATGACCTGCATCTGTCCCCCGGCGAAACCTATCGCCTGACCTTGCGGGCCGAAGGCGGCGTCCAGCCGGTGCCGGTCCTCGTCCAGCGAGGGGCGGAGCCCTGGACCGAACAGGCCCGCATGACCCTTTCGCCCGGCAACCATCCGGCCCATCTCGATTTCACCGCCCGCGAGAGTGACCCGGCGCAGCTTGTGCTGCAGCTCGGCGGCGCGCAGAGTGCCTATCAGATCTGCCTGCACGAGGCCTCGCTGAAGCCCGGCCTGGCGGGTGCGGCTGCGGGCGCGCCGCCCGTCGCCCCGCAATCGGGCGAAGGCAAGGTGCAGCTGATCGCGGTCAACCAGGGCGGCTATCTGCCGGATGGACCGAAACGGGCGACGCTGCTTGCGACCACGGATGCCCCCTTGCGCTTCAAGCTGGTCGACGGATCCGGCCTCCGGGTGGCGAGCGGCGTGACCGAGCCGCGCGGCATGGACCCGACAGCGGGCGCCATGACGCAGGTGATCGATTTCACCGACGTGCCGGCGCAGGGCAGCAATTTCCATCTCGAGGTCGGCGGCGTCCGCAGCGAGCCCTTTTCCATCCGGGGCGGTCTCTATGCGAAGCTGCGTGTCGATGCGCTCTCCTGGTTCTATCCCCAGCGCAGCGGCATCGCGATCAAGGGCGAGATCGCCGGCGAGGACTATGCCAGAGCCGCAGGCCATGTCGGCGTCGCGCCGAACAAGGGCGACACGAAGGTCGGCTGCCTGACGGGTCTGGCGGCGGCAACGCTCTATGGCGGATGGAGCTGCGACTATACGCTCGACGTGTCCGGCGGATGGTATGATGCGGGCGACCAGGGAAAATATGCCGTCAGCGGGGCGATCTCGGTCGCGCAATTGCTCGGCGCCTACGAGCGGGCGGTGACGACCGGTGCCAAGGCGCTGACGAAAGACGGACTGGCGCGCCTGCCGGAGGCCGGCAACGGCCAGCCCGATCTTCTCGACGAGGCGCGCTGGGAGCTCGACTTCCTGCTCAGCCTGCAGGTGCCGGCCGGCAAGCCGCTCGCCGGCATGGTGCATCACAAGGTGCATGACACGCGCTGGACGGAGGTTCCGACCCTGCCGGCCGACGATCCGGAGATGCGCGCGCTGCACCGGCCGTCGACGACCGCGACCTTCGCTTTCGCGGCCGCGGCCGCGCAGGGCGCACGACTGTTCGCCGCCTCCGACAAGACCTATGCGGCGACACTGCTTTCGGCCGCCCGCACGGCCTACCAGGCGGCCAAGGCCAATCCCGATCTCTATCCGCCGACCTCGGACGGACAGCAGGGTGGTGGCGACTACCAGGATGACGACGCCTCCGACGAGGCCTACTGGGCGGCAGCCGAACTCTTCATCACCACCGGCGAGCCGGACCTCCTGGCTGACGCGAAGGCATCGCCCCATTGGGAAGGCTCGAGCTTCGTTCTGCCCGCCGCCTTCGACTGGCGATCTGTGGCTGGTCTCGGGCGCCTCGACCTTGCGCTCTACGGCACCGCGCTGCCGCCGGAAGACCGGGCCTTCGTCCAGGCTGCGATCCGTCAGGCCGGGGCCGACTATCTGGCCCTGCAGCAGGACGAGCCTTTCGGCCATGCCTACCATCCGGAGGACGATCAGTATAACTGGGGCTCCAACCAGATGCTGCTGCAGAACATGCTGGTCATGGCCGCGGCCTATGATCTCTCGCAGGACAAAGCCCTTCTGAAGGGCGTGCGGGAAAGCATGGACTACCTGCTCGGCCGCAATGCGCTCGGCTTCTCCTATATCACCGGCTACGGCCGGCGCTCGGCGGCCAATCAGCACAGCCGCTGGTACGCCCACCAGGCAGACCCGTCGCTGCCGAACCCGCCGCCCGGCACGCTGGCCGGCGGCCCCAACTCGGCCTTGCTGGACGAGGTCGCCCGCAAGCAGCTGCAGGGCTGCGCCCCGCAGCGCTGCTATGTCGACGACATCAAGGCCTGGGCCAGCAACGAAATGGCCATCAACTGGAATGCGCCGCTGGTCGCGGTCGCTTCCTTCCTGGCCGATACGCCATGAGCGACGCTGCACCGGTTCCGCCGGGCAGCACCGGCATCGCCCTCATCGGCACGGGCTTCGTCGCCGATTACTACATGACGACCCTGGCCCGTCACCCCGGGCTCCGCCTCGTTGGTGCCTATGATCGGGACCAGCAGCGGCTCGATCAGTTCGCGCGGTTCTGGTCCATCTCCGCCTATGACACGCTTGAGGCGGCCTTGACCGACCCGAAGGTGGCGATCGTCGTCAATCTCACCACGCCGGAAAGCCATTTCGACATCAACTGCCGGGCGCTCGACGCCGGCAAACATGTCTATTGCGAGAAGCCGCTCGCCCTGACGGTGGAGGAAGCGCACGCGGTCGTGGAGCGCGCCAGCGCGCGCGGTCTCCTGCTGGCCGGCGCACCCGCCAATGCCCTGAGCGACGCCTTCCACCATACCAAGGCGCTGCTCGACGCCGGCGCCATCGGCAGGCCGCGTTTGGTCTATGCGGAGATGGAGGATGGCCCGGTCTTCCGCGCGAACTGGCAGACCTGGCGCAGCCGCTCCGGCGCAAGGTGGCCCGGGGTGCATGAATTCGAACTCGGCTGCACGCTGGAGCATGCGGGCTATGCCACCGCCTGGCTTTATGGCCTGTTCGGTCCGATCGCCCATGTCGCCGCCGTCTCGGCTCTCACCTTCCCGCAGAAGGGTCCCGGTACGGAAGGCCTGCGGCTCGGTCCGGATTTTTCCGTCGGCTGCCTGACCCATGCCTCCGGCGTCGTGGCGCGGCTGAGCTGCGGCCTTGCCGCCCCGCGGGATCGCTCGCTCACCATCCTCGGAGAGACGGGCACCCTGATCGTTCGCGATCTGTGGGATCACCGCTCCGCCGTGCAGGTCGAGGGCGGCGCAAAGGGTCGCAGCCTCGCCTATCGCCTGCTCGCAAGGCTCGAAGACCGGCTCGGCCGCAAGCTGCCGCTGCGGCTGATGCCGGGACGCGTGGCGCCCTATCCAAGATCCCTGACAAGGACGTCCGGCGCCTTGCCGGCCTATCCCTCTCAGATCGATTTTTCGCGCGGCGTGGCGGCTCTGGCCGAGGCCGTGCGCGGTGGGCCGACGCCGCTGTTTTCCGGCCGGACGGCCCTGCACCTGACGGAGATCGTGCTGGCGCTGAACGCCGGCCTGCGGGACGTGACACCCAGTCAACCCTGACGAGGATCGCCTTGCGCGCGGCTCAAGGGTGCGGTGTCTGCGTGCGGATCGTTTCGATGATGGCCGCCGCGCTGCGGGTGAGCCAGTGCGGCGCGGTCTCCTCTTCGGCCTGTCCGGCGCGGATGGCGCGGCTCGCAGCCTCGATCTCGAACTGCAGGCCGCTGCCGGCAAAGGGCAGGTCTTCGGTGTGGACGTTTGGCAGGAGACGGACGGCGCGCCTCAGTCCGGCCGCGAGCCGGCCGGAGGACGGCTCGCTGAGCAACCGACCGACGCCACCCTCAGCCTTTATGAGGCGGCGTGCGGCGATGAAGGGTCCGTCCAGGATGAGCGTGCCCCGCTCGCCCTCGATGACGAAGGCGTTCCGTCCAGTCCTGTCGAAACTGCAGGACAGCGCGGCTGAAAATCCGGAATAGTCCAGCCGCATGGCGGCCGAGGAATCCACTCCGCTCGGCGCGGCCCGCCAGCTCCCCTCGACCCGTCCAGGCTTTCCGAACAGCGAAAGCGTCAGCGCGATCGGATAGATGCCGAGGTCGAGCAGGGCCCCGCCGCCGAGCGCGGCGGAGAAGAACCGGTCCTCGGCATTGAACGGCTTGTGAAAGGCCAGCTCACCGCGCACGGCGCGAATGGTTCCGATGGTCCCGGAGGCGAGCACCGCGCGCAGGCGCTGGATGGCCGGCAGATAGAGCAGCCACAGCGCTTCCATGAGAAATGAGCTGAGAGCGCGGGCCTGACTGATGAGCGCGTGCGTGTCAGAGAGCGAGGTGGTGAGCGTCTTTTCGCAAAGCACCGGCTTGCCCGCTGCCAGCAGCGTGGCCACCTGCGCGGCGTGCGCGCTGTTGGGCGAGGCGACATAGACCGCATCGATCCTTGCGTCCTGCGCCAGCGCGGTGAGGTCCGTCGAGAGGCTGAGCGGGCCGAACCGGCGGGAAAAGGCGTCCGCGGCCTCGGGACTGCGCGAGCAGACCGAGACCAGCGATGCGGAAGGGGCAAGGGCGATGTCCCGCGCGAAACTGGCGGCAATCGACCCGGTGCCGACCACCGCCCAACGAACGGGACGGTCTGTTTGATGGAGCAGAGCGCTGTCCATGGATGCGGACACCATGGACATGGTTCTCACCCTCATTGGGCCGCAGAGGGGACAAAGGAGGAAACCCCTCCCAGGACGGACCATCCTTTGTCCTGCGGCTCATGCACGTCATTTCTGCCGATGGCCTGACGGTCCGGCAATCGGCGGGTCAAGCGTCAGGCAGTCCGACGACGGGCCGGAGCCGCGGTGCCATCCTCGCTGTAGATGTCCGACAGGGTCTTGAGAACCTTCAGGACCGATTCCGACGAGCTGGAATAGTAGATCGTCTGGGCATCGCGGCGGGTGGTGACGAGGTTCTGCGCGCGCAGCTTGGACAGGTGCTGCGAAAGGGCAGACTGGCTGAGGCCGACCTGATTGGCCAGAGCGCCAACCGCAACTTCGCCCTTGACCAGTTCGTTCAGGATCAGGAGGCGTTTCGGATTGGCCATGGCCGAGAGAAATTCAGCGGCAACTTCGGCACGCTCATGTTCTTGGTGAGGGATCGCTTCCATTCCTAATACTCCATGCATTCGATCGTCCGGACGGACGATGGGACAGACCACTCATGTGTGGCGAGTGGGAAACCAGACAATTAGGCATCAGACATAAAGCGAACAACAGGGCACTGCGAAATTTAGGGGTAGCTTTTGCGAATTAACCGTAAAGTTTGTGAAGCTCAGACGCCAATTCGTCAACTGATGCTAACTCATGGTTGAACTCTACACGAAGAAATTGATCCTTCGAGGCAAGATCGAGACCGGCAGCATCCAGCCCAACCACGGTCCATTGTCCCGAGGTCTTCTTTATCTGCAACGTTGCAAGCCGTCTCGGAATGTCGGAAACGGACATATTGAGAATGTCCAGCTGATCCTGTTCCTTGGCCGCAAGGGACTGGCGGGCAGGCGAGGTGATCTGGAGAAAGTGCGGGTCGATTTGGTAAGCGCGCCCGAATCCACCATTCAAGGATGCAGCCACGGGAAGAAGTCGGAAGAAGCGGAAATCCGGAAGGTCTACGTAAAGCTGAGCTTTCGGGTGGCGACGAAGGTAGCGGGCACGCAGCATGTGATGGCTTGGTGAGTCGCCTTCGACCAGATGAGCACGACAGCGCAGGCTCATCCGGGGGTGGGCGAGGGGGTCGCCTTTTCCCACCTCGCCGACGAGAAGCGAGCACCGCGGATCGTGATGAAGCGCCCGCGTATGAGCCGCGAGACCGGAAACGAGCGTCACCGGCACGCCGTCGATATCCATGCCGAGCGCCACCCGGCTGGCATGGGGAAAGCCGCCGTCATCCGGCTCGAGCACCGCAAGGCTGCCGAAGCGCGCGCTGCGCAGCAGCCGTCGCGCAAGGGCGATGGCCTCCGCATTTGGCTCCTGGTAGACGGACGGGCTGTTCGACACGCTCTGACCTCGACTGCTCCAGACGCACACTATATTCGAATTTTCGAATATTTAAATAGGAAAGCTGCCGTGCGGGAACACGGTTGCGTGAGGACGCGGCGAGGGGCTGATCAGACAGGCCGGTTGCGGTGCTGCGTCAACCCTTCCAAAATATTCTGCGCAGTGATCGTTCCGATCATCATGCCGTTCTCCACGACGCCGATCGCGCCGGGATGGCTGGTCATTGCATCGAGAACGGCGACGAGCGGCGTTTCCGGCTGGGCGGTTCCGGTCACGCCGGCCGCCATGTCCGGGCGCGGTGCGCCGGGGCGCATCACGTCGCTTGCCGTCAGCATGGCGATCGGGTTCATGTGCTGAACGAAATCCGCGACATAGCTGTTGGCCGGGTTGCGGACGATCTCACGCGGCGTGCCGCACTGGATGATCCGCCCGGATTCCATGATGGCGATCCGGTTGCCGATGCGGAAGGCCTCGTCCAGATCGTGACTGACGAACAGGATCGTCTTCTTCAGCCGCCGCTGGAACTCGAGCAGTTCGTCCTGCAGCCGGGTTCGGATCAGGGGGTCAAGTGCGGAGAAGGGCTCGTCCATCAAGAGGATCGGCGCGCCGGTGGCAAAGGCGCGGGCAAGGCCCACCCGCTGCTGCATGCCGCCGGAAAGCTCCTGCACCTTGCGCTTTGACCATTTGGCGAGATTGACGAGCTCGAGCTGCTCGCCCACCCGCCGCTTGCGCTCCGCCTCGCTGACACCGGCGAGCTCCAGGCCGAAACCCACATTGTCCTCCACCGTGCGCCAGGGCAGCAGGGCGAATTGCTGGAAGACCATGGAGACCGTGTGCATGCGGAAATCGCGCAGCGCCTTGGGGCCGGCCGTGTAGGGATTGATCGGCCCGTTCGGTGTGCGCACCTCCACCTGGCCGCGCACCACCGGGGCAAGCCCGTTGACCGCGCGCAGCAGGGTCGACTTGCCGGAACCGGAGAGCCCCATCAGCACCAGGATCTCGCCCTCGCGGATCGAGAGCGTCGCATCGGCAACGCCGAGCACCAGGCCCGTCGCGGCGCCGATCTCGTCACGTGTGCGGCCCTGGTCGATGAGGGACAGCGCCCGATCCGGCTTGTTGCCGAACACGATATCGACATTGCGGAAGGAAACCGCTTCGCTCATGCGCCTTCTCCTTCATCCGCCACGCGGAACAGCCGGTCGAGAATGATGGCGAGGATGACGATGCAGAGCCCGGCCTCGAAGCCCTTCGCCACATTGACGGTGTTCAGCGCCCGCAGGACGGGCACGCCGAGACCGTTGGCGCCGACAAGGGCGGCGATGACCACCATCGACAGCGACAGCATGATGGTCTGCGTCAGCCCGGCCATGATCTGCGGCGCGGCGAAAGGCAGTTCGATCTTGCGCAGCACCTGCGAGGAGGTGGCGCCGAAGGAGACTGCGGCTTCCACCAGCGCCGGCGGCGTGGAGATGATGCCGAGCCGGGTGAGGCGGATGGGGGCGGGGATGGCGAAGATCACCGTGGCGATGAGGCCCGGGACCATGCCGAGACCGAACAGGATCAGCGCCGGAATGAGATAGACGAAGGTGGGGATCGTCTGCATGAGGTCGAGGACCGGCCGCAGGAACGCATAGAACCAGGGCCGGCGCGCCGCCGCAATGCCGAGCGGAATGCCGACCGCCATGGAGACGGCGCTTGCCGCCAGCACGAGCGCCAGCGTTTCCGTCGTCTCTTTCCAGTAGCCCTGGTTGATGATGAGCAGCAGACCGAACAGCGTGAACAGCGCAACGCCGATCGAGCGGCGCAGCCAGAAGGACAGCGCGGTCACCAGCGCCACCACGATCAGCGGATGTGGGGTCTGCAGCACGACCAGGATACCGGCGACGACGCTGGCAAGGAAGGCCGAGAGCTGATCGAAAAAGAGACTGAAATGGGTCGTGAGCCAATCGACGAAGGCTTTTGCCCCCATGCCGATCGGAACGCGATATCCGGTCAGGAAATCCATGGACGATCATTTCCTTCGTGAGAGGACGGGCGGACGAGGAAAATGCCGGCAGGCTGTCATGCGCAACCGCGCGGCCGCACCACTATGCGGTCGCTGCGCATCATGATCCAGTCCGGCGAAAGTGAAAAGACGGGGAGGGCCCCGTCTTTTCTCGTTTCGGCTCAGACTCCGAGCTTTTCCTTGACGGCGGCCAGGCCATCCTTGCCGTCCATTGTCGTCACGCCGGCCAGCCACGGCGCCAGCACGTCCGGATTGGCCTTCAGCCATTCCGTTCCGGCCTGCTTGGGATCCTCGCCATCATTGAGGATCTTGCCCATGATATGGTTTTCCATATCGAGCGTGAATTTGAGCTGCGAGATCAGCTTGCCGATATTGGGGCATTCCTGCACGAAACCGGCGCGGGTGTTGGTGTAGACGGTCGCGCCGCCGAAGTTCGGGCCGAAGGTGCTGTCGCCACCGGTCAGATAGGTCATCTGGAAGCTGGAATTCATCGGGTGTGGTGCCCAGCCAAGGAAGACGACCGGCTTCTGGTCCTTCTCGGCGCGGGCAACCTGCGCCAGCATGCCCTGTTCGGAGCTCTCGACGACTTCGAGGCCGCCCATGCCCATCTCGTTCTTCTCGATCAGCGTCATGACCAGGCGGTTGCCGTCATTGCCGGGCTCGATGCCGTAGATCTTGCCGTCAAGCTCATCCTTGTGCTTGCCGATGTCGGAGAAGTCCTTGATGCCGAGTTCGGCGCCCTTGGCATTGGTGGCGAGCGTGTATTTCGCGCCTTCCAGATTTGCGCCGAGCGACTCGACCGACTTGTCGTCGAGATAGGGCTGAACGTCCTTCTGCTGTGCCGGCATCCAGTTACCGAGGAAGACGTCGATGTCCTTGTTCTTCAGCGACTGGTAGGTCACCGGAACCGAAAGAACCTTGATGTCGGGCGTGTAGCCAAGAGCTTCCACAATGACCGCCGTGGTTGCGGTGGTGGCGGTGATGTCGGTCCAGCCGACATCCGAAAAGCGCACGGTCGCACAGCTTTCCGGATCAGCGGCCAGCGCCGCGGTACCGGTCAGCGCCGAGGCGGCGAAGGCCGTCGTCAGCAGGAGGGTCTGGGTGAAAGCTCTTGTCATCGTGTTGTTCCCTTATCGTATGACGTCAGCCAATCATCAATTTCAGGTCGTTTCAACCCGCTTGATGAACAAGCAGTGTATTGAGACCGTGTGCCCACACGTCCCGTCTCGCGACACGTGATGTCGCATTGCCGTTGCCAAAGCGGTCCCTGCGAAAGAATCTGCTTTTCTGTGTGTTTCGTCCAGAGGGACTTTCGCAGGCGACGGTCACAGGTCATTGACCGACCGGTCGAGATCGGTTCGACGAACGGGGGCAGGGATGGCGAAGCTCTATTTCCATTACGCGACGATGAATGCCGGCAAGTCCACCATGCTGCTGCAGGCGTCCTACAATTATCAGGAGCGCGGCATGCGGGTGGCCGTGTTCATCGCCGCCTTCGACGAGCGGGCCGGGCGCGGTAAGATCTCCTCGCGCATCGGGCTCAGCGCCGATGCCATGCCCTTCCATGCCGAGGACGATCTGTTTGCCATCGTCACCCGTCTGCACGCCGAGGAGCCGATCGCCTGCGTCTTCGTCGACGAGGCACAGTTTTTGACCGAGGCGCAGGTCTGGGAGCTGGCGCGCATTGCGGACCGCCTCGGCGTCCCGGTCATGACCTATGGCCTGCGCACCGATTTCCAGGGCAAGCTCTTCCCGGCCTCGCAGACGCTCCTGGCCATTGCCGACGAGATGCGCGAAGTGCGCACGATCTGCCATTGCGGCCGCAAGGCGACCATGGTCGTCCGCCTCGGCCCCGATGGTGAGGTGGCGCATGAGGGGGCGCAGATCGAAATCGGCGGCAATGAGAAATATGTCTCTCTTTGCCGCCGGCATTGGGATGAGGCGATGAACGGCCCCTTCTCGGCCGACCCTGCCTGAGGATCAGGCCGAGAGTGTCGGATCATCTCCGTCAGATCACCCGCGTCAGCCTGCCAGCGTCAGATCGACAGGCAGGCGGCGCTCGCCGGACGGGCCGGCGGCGGAGATGACGGCGGTGGGTGCGGCGAAGTCCACATCGAGCCGGATGCTGTCCTCGCCCTTCGTCCAGACGAGACCGAGAGCGGAGGGCGACACTTCCTCCAGCGCGAACCCGCCGTCGAAGGCCGGATGCTCGTTCCGCAGCCGCATCAGCGCCAAGAGGCTGCGCACCAACGGGGTCTCCAGCGCCTGATCCAGCTCCTCCGGCTGGTAGTAATGCCGGTTGATGTCGCGGCCGACGCGGCTTTTCGCCAGCAATTCCATATCGTTCACGCCGCCGAGCAGGCCGATGTAATAGACCTGCGGGATGCCGGGCGCGAAGAACTGCAGCGCGCGGGCGATGAGATAGTCGGTCTCGTTGCGGCCGAGCGCGTCGAAATAGGTGGAATTGACCTGGTAGAGATCGAGGTTGGAGGCCGCAGCGCCGGTCGCCTGGCGGCTCTGGCCGCCGCTGCGCTCGTGCATGGTTTCCACCAGCCGGTCGATCGCGGCAGGTTTCAGCAGGCCTGGACGTCCGTCGCTATGCGCGCCGACATCGATCACGCCGATGCCGTCATGCGTATCGAGCACCGTGATGCAATTGCGCGGGCTGATCTTCAGCCATTCCGCGAGCGGGCCGGCCTCGCCGGAGTAAAGCGCGTGCAGCACCAGCGGCGGCAGCGCGAAATCATAGACCCGGTCGACCTTGCGGGCGATCTCGATCTGGTCGCGATAATAGGAGTGGATTTCGACCAGCACTTCCATGCCGAGCGCGCGGGCCTTGTCGGCGAGTTCGGAAAGGAAGGCATAGGTTTCCGGGATCATGAAGCAGCTGGTGCCGGGCTTCTTGATCGCATAGCCGGCGGCGTCGAGGCGCAGCGCCGTCACGCCGGATTGCGAGAAGCGCTCGAGAATGGCGTCGAGATAGGCAGCCCCCTTTTCCGAGAAGACGTCGATATCGACCTGTTGCGGGGTGAAGGTGGTCCAGAGCATGCGCTGCGTGCCATCGCCGAGCGTCGTCTTGGTGAAGGGCAGGCCGGGGCGCGGGCGATAGATGGACAGGAGATCGGCCTCCGTCGCGCCGTTCGGGAAGACCTTGCCATAGGTCATGAACATATCCGCAAAATCGGATGCGGCGCCCTTGGCAAGGAAATCCCGGAACGAGGGGCTGTCTGCCGAGACATGGTTGACGATGAGATCGGCCATGATCTCCACCGACTGCGACAGGGCCTTCACGTTCTCCCAGGTGCCGAGACGCGGATCGACAAGCGTGTGATCGACCGGATCGAAGCCGGCATCCGCGCCGTCGATCGGCAGGAAGAAGGGCAGGGGGTGCACGCCCCCGAAGGCGCCCTTGAGCTTGCCATCCAGAAGATGCTTGAGATCGGCGAACCCACCGGCGGTCAGGCGGTCGACATAGGTGATCAGCTGCACTTTGTTTTTCATGAGGTCCTCTCGAAACACTGAGGCGGTGATATCCCAAAGCGCTTTGGATTGCCAGCGTGGTCATCGTCATTGTCTGTTTTAGTAAATTCGTGCGCCCGTTGTCGCAGGCGGTCGCAGTGCATATGTGTAGGGCGGTACCGCAACGAGGGATGAGGGCATGCGCGACAGTCTGACCGGTTTCTTCCAGTCGATCCGGCAGGGGTTGTCCCGCCTCAGCGGCTGGCTTTCGACCACGCTCCTGCGGCCCTTCAGGGCCAGCGGCGGCTGGATCGTCAAGGGTCCGCTCATCGCCATCATCCTGCTGTTTGCCGGCCTTTACGGCTATTTCTTCTGGCAGACCCAGGCCTGGACCAATTTCGACCCCGATTATCCCGCCCACTACAATTTCGCTGCCCGCAAGCTCGATGCCGGCCTGCCTGTCCCAGCGCCAGATGGTCAGGCGGCAGGAGGTGCGGTGGCGAATGGGCAGGGAGCGACGGGGCAGGGGGCGACGGGGCAGGCAGCAGCCCCGGCGGCGCCGGTCTGCCAGCGGTCCGGCATCGTCGACGTGACGAGCGATCTCATCGCCTTCAACGTCGACGAGAACGCCTGGATCTCCTCCATGCTGCTCTACAAGGCCGGTTTCTTCGGCCTCGATTGGGATTCGACGCCGTTTCTCGACAACAAGGCGTCGTTCCAGCGCGGCGTGAACCAGGCCATCCGTCGCACGACGGTGGAACTGGTCGATTCGCTCGGCCGGGTGCGCGGCACCTCCGGCATCGACACGAACTTGCAGGGCGCCCGCTCCAACATGCAGTTCGACGAAGGCTCCTGGTATTTCGGGCTCGATCCCTTCGGCCCCAAGACGCCGACGCCCAGCTATTACCGCTCCGCCATGCGCGACCTGCAGGCCTTCAACACGACGCTTGCGGCCTGCAACGCCACCTTCGATGCACGGGCCGACAATCTGATCGAATTTCTGGACCGCATTTCGAACGACATCGGCTCCACCTCCGCCATGATCCGCGAGCGTTCGGAAAACCACAATGGCGGCTGGTTCGATACGCGGGCGGACGACCGTTTCTGGTTCGCCTATGGCCAGCTCTACGGTTATTACGGCATCATGGCCGCTGCCGGCGCCGATTTCGACGCGGTCATCACCCAGCGCGGCCTGGCTCCGATCTGGGGCGAGAGCCTGAAGCAGCTGCGCGCAGCGCTGCGCATCCAGCCGGCCATCATCTCCAACGGCCGTGAGGACGGCTGGATCATGCCCACCCACCTCGCCACCATGGGCTTCTACATCCTGCGCGTCCGCTCCAACCTGGTGGAGATGCGGGATATTCTTGCGCGATAGGCGTCGCGTTTCGGAGCAAAGACCCCCTCTGGCCTGCCGGCCATCTCCCCCACAAGGGGGGAGAGACCCAGCCGCGCCCGCGCTGCCCATAAAGCGAGCCATGCAAGCGCTTGAGATATTCGATTTTTAAAGATGGGGAGCGAAGGTCATGCCCCACGGTCTCTCCCCCCTTGTGGGGGAGATGGCCGGCAGGCCAGAGGGGGTTTTGGGGCAGGCGGGCTCCGAAGATCCTCCGTCACCAGTCACCGGCAGTAGCGATACCCCCCGCGCCGCTGCAGCACGTCGAAATGCAGATGGTCCTCGTGGGCCTCGTCGCTGCCGGGGTCGAGGACGGTTTCGAAGTAGAGGCAGCCGGTGGCCGTCACGGCGCGCTGGAAGGCGCCGGTCAGCGTGCTGTCCTCGTCGCGCGGCTGGATGGCGATCGTCTTTCCGGATTTGAAGGTGAAGGAGGCGATGTCGATGGCGTTGCCGCGCGCATGTTCGGAGATCTTGCCCGTTGCGGCATTGTTGCGCAGTCGGCAGATATAGCTCGACGCCTGGTTGATGGTGGTCAGCGCCCCGTCCTCCGGCACGGCGGTGCCGGCGGCCGGCAGCACGGCTTCGCGTGTCCAGCGGGCGAGCTCGAGCGCGGCCTCGCAGCGCAGCGTCGCCTTCGGCTTCAGTGTCACGCCGGGCAGGATGTCGGTGACGACCAGCGGCTTGTCGATGCCGCACCCCTTGCCGTCGTCGATCCGCGCCGTCTCCTCGAAGGTGGCACCCATCGCCTTGAGATCCGTCAGGCACTGCGCATAGGCCTTCGGATCTTCCGTCTCGATGGCGAGCGGCGCCGGTGGTGCGGGCTCGGTCTTCGGCGTCGTGGCGGGTTCCTGCGGCGTCTCGTCCGGTTTCTGCGCCGCCGGCTCCGGTTTGCTATCGGGCTTGGGTGCAGGACCTGCGGATGGCGAGGCAGCGGGCTCGTCCGGCTTCTCCTTCGGCGTCGGTACCGCGTCCGGCGCGCCCGGTGCATCCTCCGCCGCCTTGGGCTCTCCATCTTTTGCAGGCGCCGCCTCGGCCCGTGAGACTGGAGCGGACGTCTCGGCCGGCTTCTTCGATGGCAGCGGTCCATCCGCCGGAAGGCTTGCGCCCGCAAGGAATACAAGGGCGGGCAGGAGCAGGAGCAGCAACGGCGTGCGATCAATCATTGGATGAGCCAGAGGGGGAGGGATCGGCGGGTTTCACGGGGGTAACGCGAGAGCATGCCGCCCGGTTCATTTGTGCGCTCCACCCCGTCCCCAACTCCGCGCAGTTTCGGTGGGTCGATATCTTGACAGTAATACTCATGTTTTTTATCGAAGTGGGGTGCGCAGCTCCCCGCGTGCTGTTTCCCCTGTCGCAACTGTTCTGCGCGCCGGCTCCCTTCGGCGTGGCGAAAGGAGTGTCCGATGACCCGCCTGACCCTGCTTACGACGACCGCGCTCCTGCTGCTCGGCGCGGTCCTGCCGCCGGCTTTGGCCCAGTCGCCGGATTCTCTGTCGGAGGAACAGCCGGCGAATGATGCTGGCGCAACTATGCTCGAGACGTTGACCATCCGGTCTAAGGTCACAGGCATAGCGGCGACGCCGCTGGCGATCGAAAGTTCCAGAGAGGTACTTGATGCCGCGCAGGCGGACAGCTTCGAGGATTTGGGACGGACGCTGCAGCCGGGACTCGGCTTCAACCGCACCACAGGCAGCGTCAATATCCGCGGACTCGAGGGACCGCGTGTGCAGACCACGATCGACGGCGTGCCAATTCCGTTTCTGGACGACGGTGCCCGAGATGCTGATGGCGGCATCGACAGTTTCGAGTTCGATACGCTCTCGGCCGTGGATGTCGTGCGCGGTGCGGATTCCAGCCGAGCCGGCGACGGTGCGCTCGGCGGCGCTGTTGTTCTGCGCACTCTGCAGCCGGAAGACGTCATCGGCGAAGGCAAGACGTGGGGCGGCCTGTTCCGCTTTGCCTTCGATGGCGCGGACACGGGGCTTACCAGCTCGCTGGCGCTCGCAAAGCGTTTCGATCAGACCTCCGTTCTCGTCGAGGCAGGACTGAGAACAGCCAATGAGCGCCGCACCGGTGGCGATCTCGATTTCTACGGCGCCGGCCGCACGGCAGCCAATCCGGCCGATCTCGACCAGCATAACCTGCTGGTCAAGGTCAAGCACGAGACCGACGCTGGCCACAGTTTCACGCTGACTGGAGAACGGTTTAAGCGCGACAGGATTATCGACCTCAGGTCTGAACAGAGCGCAACTGGAAACTTTCGACCTGGCTTCTGGAGTGGCCGCGATGACAATAGCCGTGACCGCGTTTCGCTCGGCTACCAGTACGAGGCCACCGAGGATGATGTCCTGTTCGATGCCGCCCATGCGGTCATTTACTGGCAACACCTGACACGCGACAGCGGCAAGTCCGGCCGTCGCTTTACGAGCGTCGTCGGCGACTATGCGCGGCTGAGCGAAACCGAAAACACGTCGGTCGGTGCGGCTGGCTATCTGGAGCGAAGGTTAGAGGGAGAATCGTTCAACCATACCCTGCGCCTCGGCGGCGATGGTTCTTTCGGCACCACGTCGCAATATTCCTCCGGCCTCGACAGCTGCGACAAGGTCCCCGACCCGGCCTGTATCTTCCTGCACACCAACCAGGCCGATGCGCCCGATGTCGAGAGCACGAAGCTTGGTTTCTATCTCGAAGACGAGATCGCCTTTGGCGGCAGCGGAGTCTCTCTCACCCCCGGCCTGCGCTACGACTGGTACGATCAGTCGCCGCAGGATACGCCGGCCTATCGAAAGAATATCAATTATGACGGGCTGCCGCCCGGCCAGAGCGGCAGCGCGGTCTCTCCCAAGCTGCTTGCCAAGGCGGAAGTGGCGCCCGACCTAGCGCTTTTTGCCCAATGGGCTATGGGGTTCCGCTCGCCGACCGCAACAGAGCTCTATCTCGATTACGGCGGTCCGGGCACCTATCTCGTGCGCGGCAATCCCGATCTTGTTCCCGAGACCAGCCGCGGCTTCGAAGTCGGCGCGACTTATGGGGACGAGGATCTGGGCGGTCGCATCACCGGGTTCTACAACCGGTATCGGAACTTCATCGATCGGCAGATATCGGGGTTCCAAGATCCCGCCTATCCCCTTGGCGTCACCGACACCGTCAATCGGGATCGTGTGCGGATCTATGGTCTCGAGGCCTCGCTGACGAAGCGCTTCGATACGGGATTCCATCTCGGCGGTTCATTGACCTATGCCGATGGCGTGGATCTCGAGACCGACCTGAAGCTTGGCAGCGTCGCGCCGCTGAAGGGCATTTTCAACGCCGGCTTCGCCACGGAGACCTGGGGCATCGATGCATATCTGATTGGGGCACGGGGTGTCTCGGAAGACACCAACGCCACCTTCAAGGCGCCGGGATATGGGATCGTCGATATGACCGCTTGGTGGAAGCCCGAAAAGATTGAGGGCCTCAGTCTGCGTGCCGGCCTCTACAACGTGTTCGACAAGACCTATTTTGACGCGGTGAACGTCCGCGACGTGGTGGTCAGCGGCACGTCGCCAGGGCGAGACTTCAGCTCCGAGCCCGGGCGCAGCGTCAAGATTTCGTTGACGCAGCGGTTCTAAGAGCGTGGCAAGATTTAAGCGGCACCGGCCCGTCCCGCCGCTTGCGCAAAGGCCGCGCCCGCGCTAACAGTTTTGCCATGGAAAACGCACGCATCCTTTCCGTCTGGTGGTGGGCTCGCTGAAAGCGGCCTTGACCAGTCCTGCGTGAGTGAGACGACAAGCCGCCCGACACCCTCGAGGCGGCTTTTTGTATTCAGGCCGTGGGGGAGCAGGGCCTGAACGGAGCGAGACATGGCGACGACACTTCTGGAAGACGGTTCGGAATCCTACGTGACCGACGGCGGGGTCACCGTAACCCGCAAGCGCCGGGCTGCGGCCTATGCCGATGCGATCGCCGGCTATGTGGACAAGCTCGACGAGCGCCGTGGCGCGGTGTTCTCGTCGAACTACGAATATCCGGGCCGTTACACGCGCTGGGATACGGCCATCGTCGATCCGCCGCTCTCCATCTCCTCCTTCGGCCGCGATGTCTGGCTGGAGGCCTATAACGGCCGGGGCGAGGTGCTGCTCGCGCTGATCGCCCGTCACCTCGAAACCGTTGCCGATCTGACGCTCGGCGCCCTGACGGCGACGCGGCTTGATCTGACGATCAACGAGCCGGCGCGGATCTATACCGAGGAGGAGCGCTCAAAGAAGCCGACGGTCTTCACCGTCCTGCGCGCCGTCACCGGCCTCTTCCATTCGGCAGAGGATGCGAGCCTCGGCCTTTACGGCGCCTTTGGCTACGACCTTGCCTTCCAGTTCGATGCGATCGACTTCAAGCTCACGCGGCCGGAGGACCAGCGTGACATGGTTCTCTTCCTGCCGGACGAGATCCTCGTCGTCGACCACTACTCCGCCAAGGCCTGGATCGACCGTTATGATTTCGCCAAGGACGGCGAGACGACGGTTGAAAAGGCGGGCGAGATTGCGGCCGAACCCTTCCGCACCGTCGACAGCATTCCCGCGCATGGCGATCATCGCCCCGGCGAATATGCCGAGCTGGTCGTCAAGGCCAAGGAGAGCTTCCGACGCGGCGATCTGTTCGAGGTGGTGCCCGGCCAGAAATTCTACGAGCGCTGCGAAAGCCGCCCCTCGGAGATCTCCAACCGGCTGAAGGCGATCAACCCGTCGCCCTATTCCTTCTTCATCAATCTCGGCAATCAGGAATATCTGGTCGGCGCCTCGCCGGAAATGTTCGTGCGCGTCTCCGGACGCCGGATTGAGACCTGCCCGATTTCCGGCACGATCAAGCGCGGCGACGACCCGATCGCCGACAGCGAGCAGATCCTGAAGCTGCTCAACTCGAAGAAGGACGAATCCGAGCTGACCATGTGCTCGGATGTCGACCGCAACGACAAGAGCCGCGTCTGCGAACCCGGCTCGGTCAAGGTGATCGGGCGACGGCAGATCGAGATGTATTCGCGCCTCATCCACACGGTGGACCATATCGAAGGCCGGTTGCGCGACGACATGGATGCCTTCGACGGATTCCTCAGCCACGCCTGGGCGGTGACGGTCACCGGAGCGCCGAAGCTCTGGGCCATGCGTTTCATCGAGAGCCATGAGAAGAGCCCGCGCGCCTGGTATGGCGGGGCGATCGGCATGGTCGGCTTCAATGGCGACATGAACACGGGGCTGACGCTGCGCACGATCCGCATCAAGGACGGCATTGCCGAAGTGAGGGCCGGCGCGACGCTGCTCAACGATTCCGATCCGCACGAGGAAGAAGCCGAAACCGAACTGAAGGCCTCCGCCATGATCGCTGCCATCCGTGACGCCAAGTCTTCCAGCCGCGCCAAGCAGGCGCGCGATGTCGCTCCGGTCGGCGCCGGCGTCAAGATCCTGCTGGTCGACCATGAGGACAGCTTCGTCCATACGCTCGCCAATTATTTCCGCCAGACGGGCGCGACGGTGACCACCGTGCGCTCGCCGGTGGCGGAAGAGACGCTGGACAGCGTGGCGCCGGATCTGATCGTGCTGTCGCCCGGTCCCGGCACGCCGAAGGATTTCGATTGCAAGGCGACGATCAAGAAGGCGCGGGCGCGCAATTTGCCCGTCTTCGGCGTCTGCCTCGGCCTGCAGGCGCTGGCCGAAGCCTATGGCGGGGATCTTCGGCAGCTGGCGATCCCCATGCATGGCAAGCCCTCGCGCATCCGCGTGCTGGAGCCCGGCGTCGTCTTCTCCGGCCTCGGCCGCGAGGTGACGGTCGGCCGTTACCACTCGATCTTCGCCGATCCCTCGACCCTGCCGCGCGAGTTCATGATCACCGCCGAGAGCGAGGACGGCACGATCATGGGCATCGAGCACATGAAGGAACCGGTGGCGGCCGTTCAGTTCCACCCGGAATCGATCATGACGCTCGGCGGCGATGCCGGCATGCGGATGATCGAGAACGTCGTCGAGAAGCTCGCCAAGCGCGCCAAGATCAAGGCCGCCTGATCGCGATCCGATGCCGCCGGCTCACCCAGCCGGCGGTGGTTCGACCAGCAGGCCGACGATGCGCCGCACGATCGGCAGCATGACGAGCGCGGCCGGGAAGGCGACCGGGTAGGACAGCATCCAGGCATGCAGAGCCTGGACCGGGAGATCGGCCGTCAGACCGGTCGCGCGCAGCGTCGCGATCAGCGACACCACACCCGACATGAAGAAGGACAGGATCATCGGCGTCAGCACATGGGCGGCGGCGGTGGGGAGGCGGCGCGGGCGCAATGTCATGGGAAGGCTGGTCATGGAACATCTCCATCTCTAAGGTGGCGCCACTATGCACCGCGGGCGCCTTGTGCAAAATTCTCCAGGAATGCACGTCGGGTGGGAGATTTTGCACATTCTGGACTGGACCGACCTGCAATATCTCGCAGCCTTCGGGGCCGATGGTACCTTGTCCGGCGCCGGGCGCCGGCTCGGGGCCGACCATGCGACGGTTGCCCGCCGCATTGCGGCGCTGGAGGCGAAAAGCGGCGTCAAGCTCCTGGATCGCCGGGGCCGCCGGCTCGGCCTGACCGAGGCGGGGCGCCGCATTCTCGACCATGCCCGGCGCATGGACGAGGAGGCGCAGGCACTGTCACGCGCGCTGGCGGCGGAAAGCGGCACGCTCAGCGGCCATTTCTCGCTGAGCGCGCCGCCGCTCTTTTGCGCCGCCTGGATCGCGCCACACATCGGGCCCTTCCTTGCCGCCCATCCCGGCCTGACGCTGTCGCTCATCGGGGAAACGCGGATCACCTCGCTCGGCCGGGGCGAGGCGGATGTGGTGATGCGGATGGGTCGGCCGACCGAGGCGGCGCTGGTGGCGCGCAAGGCCGGCGAACTCGGCTACAGGCTCTACGCCCATGCCGACTATCTCGCCGCCACGCCCATGGCCAACCGACGCTATCTCCGTTTCGATCCCTCCCTCGGCGATCTGCCGCAGGACCGCTGGATGATGGAGATCGCCGGTCCGGGTGCGCCCGTTGCGATGACGAGCAATGATCTCGCCTGCCTGGCCGCGGCGGCGGAGAGCGGGGCGGGCATTGCCGTGCTGCCGGCCTTCGTTGCCCGGCGCTTCGCGCTCGTCGAGGCGGATCCGCAGCGGCGGGTCTTTCAGCGCGATGTCTGGATTGGCTGGCATGAGGATTGGCGGGGCCATCCGGCCATTGCGGCCATCGTCGCCTTTCTCGCCGAGGCTGTCTCAAGGGGTGTCGCCGAAGCTTGACCCCCTATCGCCGCACCTGTTAGGAGGCGCGCGTTCCCGCGTGCACGGAGGCCCCGTTCGCGCGGGACTTGCTTTTGCGCCATGGCGCGTGTCTCCACAGATCAAAAGGGCCGCCAGCATGACACATGCTCCCTCCGCGGTCGGATCGGCCCAGAAACTCGCGTTCTGGACGATACCGCTGTCCATTCTCGTGCTCGGCATGAAGCTGTCGGCCTGGTGGTTCACCGGGTCGGTCGCGCTTCTTTCCGATGGCCTCGAATCGATCGTCAATGTGGTGGCGGCCGTCATCGCCTTCGTCGTCATCGGCTATGCCGCCAAGCCGGCGGACGAGGACCATCCCTTCGGCCATCACAAGGCCGAATATTTCTCGGCCGTCATCGAGGGCGTGCTCATCGTCGTCGCGGCGCTGCTGATCGTCTACGAGGCCGTTCCGGCCGTTCTCGATCCGGCGCCAATCGAAGCCCCGACGCTGGGCCTCGCCATCAATTTTGCCGCCGGGGTCGTCAACGCCATCTGGGCGACGATCCTGATCCGGGCCGGCCGCGCCTATCGCTCGCCCGCCCTGACCGCCGATGGCCACCACATTCTCTCCGACGTCGTGACCTCGGTCGGCGTGCTCGTCGGCCTCATCCTGGCGATCGTGACCGGCTATACCATTCTCGATCCGCTGCTCGCCGTCGTCGTTGCCTGCAACATCCTGTTCCAGGGCTGGAAGGTGATCGCCGGTTCGGTCAACGGGCTGATGGACCGCGCTGTGCCGGCGGAGGAGGATGCGGCGATCCAGGCGGCGATCGCCGCCAATGCCGCAGGCTCGCTCGGCGTGCACGACCTCAAGACCCGTCAGGCGGCGGCGGTCATCTTCGTCGATTTCCATATGGTGGTGCCCGCCGACATGACCGTCGGCGAGGCGCATGATATTTGCGACCGGCTGGAAGAGGCGATCCGCGGCGTCAACGCGGCCGCGCATGTGGCCATCCATATCGAACCGGAGGGCGAAAAGGCCCACGGGATCCGCGTCATGGTGATGAAGGACTAGACCAATGAGCCAGACCGATGTTTCCGGGCTTTCGCAGCTCGGTCGTTCCGTGGAGACGCCGGCGAGCCCTGAGGCTGCCGTGCTCGAAAAGGTCCCGAGCACGCATGCCGGCACCGATTTCGTCGTGCGCTTCACCGCGCCGGAATTCACCTCGCTCTGCCCGATGACCGGGCAGCCCGATTTCGCGCATCTCGTCATCGATTATGTGCCGGATGGCTGGCTGGTCGAATCGAAATCGCTGAAGCTCTATCTGACCTCGTTCCGCAACCACGGCGCCTTCCATGAGGACTGCACGCTCGACATCGCCAAGCGGCTGGTCGATCTGCTGGCGCCCAAATGGCTGAGGATCGGCGCCTACTGGTATCCGCGCGGCGGCATCCCGATCGACGTCTTCTGGCAGACCGGAGCGCCGCCGGAGGGCGTCTGGCTGCCCGATCAGGGCGTGCAGCCCTATCGCGGCCGCGGCTGAGGAAACGGCGCGCGAGGCGCGCCGCCCGATCATGAACGCGAAGGCGGCGGCTCAGACGTCCATGCTGCCTGAATCGTCGCCGCCGAAGTCCTGGTCGAAGCCGGCATCCTGGTCGTAACCGGCATCCGACTGGCCGGCGTCATCGCTGACCTGCTGGAAGCCGCCGTCGTCGCCTTGCTCGTTCCGGTCGCTCGCCTCGGTGATGGCGTCGTCGCCATAATAATTGTTGATCACCGTCTCTTCGACGGGGAAACCGGCCGGAACGGCGTTGCCGAGGCCAAGGCCGGTCATGTGATTGGCGAAGAGGCCGCTCAGCGAATTGGCAAGCAGCATGCCGCCGGCCACGCCGGCCGCGGTGGTCATGGCCCCGCTCAGGAAGCCGCCGCCGCTGCGTCCGCCTCCGAACATGCCGCCGGCCGGAGCGCCGCCATAGCCACCGCCGCCATAGCCGCCTTGCGGTCCACCATAGCCGGGATCCGCAGAGCGGCCCCATGGACCGCCATAGCCTGGTTCTGCGGCGGCGCGCTGGCCATAGCCGGATGGCTGCGGACGCGGTGGCTGGGGCTGGCGGGGCGCCTCGCGGGAGCCGAAGATCGAAGAAAGAAACCCACCGCCCTCGTCCTGCTGGGGAGCGGCTGCACCCGCCTCGGCGCGGCGGAGCCGCTGCTCCAGCTCTTCGATGCGGGCCGCCGCGGCCTCGAGACCCTTTTCCTGCACGATCACTGCCTGCGCCAGATAATAGGGGGCGGAGGGTTCCTGGCGCACGGCCTCGGCAATCAGGGTCTCCGCTTCCCGGTCGCGTGGGGTGGCGGTGGCGGTCCTCACCCTGTCGAACAGGGCGGTCAGAAGCTGGCGTTCGTCCGGTGACATGATCCTGTCTCCTTGCGGGCGCGGATCAAGCCTTGCGCCCGGTCGGTTGAAACCGCAGCCCGGCGGCAGGCCGGGCCACGCGGGCTGCACTGCCCGTCAACGAGGTAGGGCGCGAAATCCGGCTTTTCAAAGCCGGACCACAATAGATTTCGAGGAGGCTGATACGCCGTCAGGCGGCAAGCAGCAGCGCAGCGCCGGCAAGCGCGGTCGCGCCGCCGAGGATGCGTGCGAGCAGGCCGCTGCCGAGCCGGCCGAGTGCCAGGCCGAGCCCGATGCCGGAGAGATGCAGGACAGCCGTGGTGGCGACGAAGCCGAGACCGAAAGCGAGCGGATCGGCCGAGCCGAGCTCGCCGCCATGGGCCGCGCCATGGAAGAGCGCGAAGATGGCCACCACGCCGGCCGCCGCCGCAACCGGCAGCCGCACGGCCATGGCGACGAGAAGGCCGAGCGCGACGATCGAAGCAAGGATCGCCGGCTCGATGAAGGGCAGGGAGACGCCGGCCAGCGCAAGCCCGAAGCCGAGCGCCATCACGCCGACGAAGGCCGCCGGCACGGCGAGGATGGCCCGCCCGCCGCGCTGGGCGGCCCAGAGGCCGACGGCGATCATCACGAGAACATGGTCGAGCCCGGACAGGGGATGCAGCGCGCCATGGGCAGCGTCGCTCAGCGCGGTGCCATGCGCCACGGGATCGATATGGGCAAAGGCCGGCGCGGCGGTCAGCATCAGCGCGGTAAGCGCGAGGCCGGAGAATCGGGCGGTCAGGTGTCGTGTCATGGCGGGGTCCCCTGGGCGGAGGGCGCAGCGGGAGGAGGGGCCGCGCCCGTGTGATCACGCCGCCATCCTATCGGCCCACCTGCCTCTGTCCATACGGCAAATGACGCGGATCGGCGGATCGCCCGTGCATTAGCCTTGATCGGCCTTCACCGCATCTCGCACATTGTCATCCTCGGCGAGAAGCCTTATCTCACAGCAGCACACGCCACGACGATCCGCGGGAGAACGCGCATGAACGAAGACGAAGACGACAAGAAGACGGAACTGCCTTTGGGCAAGGAGACCGAGGCGAACCTGTTCAAATCGCGGTCGATCTTCATCTATGGCGGCATCAACCAGGAACTGGCGCAGAAGGTCTGCTCGCAGCTCGTGGCCCTGTCGTCGGCCAGCGACGAGGACATCCGGATCTTCGTCAATTCGCCGGGCGGCCACGTCGAATCCGGCGACAGCATTCACGACATGATCAAGTTCGTGAAGCCGAAGGTCTGGATGATCGGCACCGGCTGGGTCGCCTCCGCCGGCGCGCTCATCTATGTTGCGGCTCCGAAGGAGCGGCGCCTCTGCCTGCCGAACACCCGCTTCCTGCTGCACCAACCCTCGGGCGGCACCCGCGGCATGGCGTCGGACATCGAGATCCAGGCCCGCGAAATCATCAAGATGAACGAGCGCCTCAACCGCATCTTCGCCGATGCGACGGGCCAGCCGATCGAAAAGATCGCCAAGGACACCGACCGCGACTACTGGCTCTCGGCCGAAGAGGCCAAGACCTACGGTCTCGTCTCGAAGATCATCAGCAATCAGGGCGAAATCGGCGCCTGAGCCGCTCGTCCGTCCCTGTTTCGAACCCCGTCGGCCCTGTCGGCGGGGTTTTTTCACGGATTCAAACTGGCAAAGCCGCCCTCAGTCCGGCCGCCAGGCAATCGCGCCCTTCAGCCGTTCATGCGCATCCGCGGCGATCGGGACGACGAGAACCCGGGTCAGGTCCACCGGTCCGGGAAAGCTCAAGGCCTTGAACGCGACAGGCTCGAAGCCGAGCGGCTGGTAATAGGGCGGATCACCGATGAGGATCACCGCTTCCGAACCGCGGCGCCGGCCGGCCTCCACGGCGATGCGGACCAGTTCGCGCCCGATCCCGCGGTTCTTGTGCGAGGGGCGTACGGCGAGCGGCCCGAGCAGGTGCCCCTTGACGCCGCCGGCGATGACCGGCGTCATGCGGACCGAGGCGATCGTTTCGCCATCATCGGTGCAGACGAAGGATAGGGCGCGATCATGGGGCCCCTGTTCGCGAATGCGCGCGGCGGCGCGAACGTGACGACCGGGCCCGAAGGCTTCTTCGTTGATCAGTTCGATGATGGCGTCGTGTGAAGAGTCTTCCGTCAGATAGACGAGATCGTGCTTTGGCATGAACATGGGAAACCCGGGAAGCGGAACGAAAAAGGACGTGAAGCGGCACCCGACAGGGTGCGTCGGTCAATCAGCGTCGTCGTTCGGTACCCTTGCGGTTCATCAGCCTGCAGCCTTTCATGGAATGCGCGTGGCCGATAGCAGATAATTCCGCTCCCTCCAAGCGAAAACGCAGCGTTCACCGCAGGACACCTGTCGCGCCTGCCCGGATACGCTATCCTCCCTCCTCTCGCGCCGCCACGGGCAGGGCGCTGATTGAGGAGGAGCGATCCATGGGCATGCTGGTCGAGGGCGTCTGGAAGGATGTCGGCTACGACACGAAATCGACGGGCGGACATTTCAAGCGCTGGAATTCCGCCTTCCGCAACTGGATCACCGCCGATGGCCAGGCTGGCCCGAGCGGCAAGGGCGGCTTCAAGGCGGAAGCGGGGCGCTACCATCTGATCGTCTCGCTCGCCTGTCCCTGGGCGCACCGCACGCTGATCTTCCGCGCTCTCAAGGGTCTTGACGACCTGATCAGCCTGGCGATCGTCGATCCGCACATGCTGGAGAACGGCTGGGCGTTCAAAGGCGTCGAAGGCGGCACGCTGGATCCCCTGTTCGACGCCGGCGCTCTCTGGGAGATCTATACGAAGGCCGAGCCGGCCTATTCCGGCCGGGTGACGGTGCCCGTGCTCTGGGACAAGGCGGAAAACACTATCGTCTCCAACGAATCGGCCGAGATCATCCGCATGTTCAACTCAGCCTTCGACGGGCTCACGGGCTCGACGCTGGATTTCTATCCCGAACCCCTGCGCGGCGAGATCGATGCGCTCAATGCCAGGATCTACGATGCCGTCAACAATGGTGTCTACAAGGCCGGCTTCGCCAGCACGCAGGATGCCTATGCGCAGGCTGTTACCGCGGTTTTTGCCATGCTGGACGAGCTGGAAGAGAAGCTGTCAGGCCAACGGTACCTGGTCGGCAACCGACTGACCGAGGCCGACTGGCGGCTCTTCACCACGCTCATCCGCTTCGACGCGGTCTATGTCGGCCACTTCAAGTGCAACATCCGCCGGCTGGCAGACTATCCGAATCTGAGCGCCTATCTGAAGGATCTCTACCAGGTGCCCGGCGTGGCCGAGACGGTGAATTTTCACCACATCAAGACTCATTATTACGCCAGCCACCGCTTCATCAATCCGACCGGCATCGTGCCGCTCGGTCCCATCCTCGACCTCGACACACCGCATGGGCGGGAAAGGCTCGGCTGAGCCTTACCAGTAAGCCTCGGGCGCGCGCTGGCCGCCGAGCTCTGACAGGCGTCGCCGCGTCGCCGGGGTCGTCGTATCCGGCAGGGTATCGAGCGCGAAGAAACCGCTTTCGATGATCTCCCGGTCCGGCGCCCGCGGCGCGGTCTGCGTGACGCCGCGGCAGATATAGAGAAGAACATGGTCGCGCTTGCTGCCGCGCGTGTTGAAATAGACCGCGAAGAGCTCCGGCGCAGCGCCTAGGCGCAGGTTGCCCTCCTCTCGGATCTCCTTTTCCATGGCCATGAAGGCTGTTTCCCCGCGCTCCACCCCGCCACCCGGCATATGCCAGCCGGCCACATAGGAATGGCGAACGAGGAAGATGCGGCCTTCCGCGTCGAAACAGGCGGCGCGGACGCCGAGCGTCATGGCGCGCGACCAGGCAAAGTACTGGTGGAGAAGCCGCGTCAGCAGTCGCTCGCGCAGGCTGATCGGGTCTTTGGGTCGCTCGGTCATGGCACTGCGCCTCGGCATGGGGAAAAGGGAGGGGGCGTGATACCATTTTTACCCGGATGCGCTAGGTAACGGGCATGTTCAAGCTCGCCCATATCTCCGATATCCATCTCGGACCGCTTCCGGACCTCTCCGTGAGGGAGCTCTTTTCCAAGCGCATCACCGGCTTCATCAACTGGCATCGCAACCGCCGCAGCCACATGGCCGGCGATACGCTGAACGTCCTGATGAACGAGATCGACCGGATCGATCCCGACCATCTGGCGATCACCGGCGACATGGTAAACCTCGCCTCCAAGCGCGAGATCGCTGCCGTATCGGACTGGCTGACGGCCGCGGGCCAGCCGGACCAGATCTCGGTCATCCCCGGCAATCACGATGCCTATGTTCCGGGCGCCTATGAAAAGGCGACCAAGGCCTGGTACCCCTATATGCGGGGCGAGGCGGGCCCGGCGGAATGGGACGAGGAGTTCCATTGCTACCCCTATCTCCGCGTGCGTGGTCCGGTCGCCATCATCGGCTGTTCGACCGCGGTCGCGACGCCGCCCTTTGCGGCCAGCGGCTATTTCGGCCGGCGCCAGGCGCGCGAGACCGTCAATCTGCTCAGGGCGGCGGGCGAGGCAGGGCTGTTTCGCGTCGTGCTCATCCACCATCCGCCGATCCGCGGCGCGACCCCGATGCACAAGCGCATGATCGGCATCCGCCGCTTCGGCGCCGTGGTGTCCACCGGTGGGGCGGAGCTGGTTCTTCACGGCCATACGCATCTCAACACGGTCTACCAGCTGCGCGGACAGCGCAAGCCGGTGCCGGTGGTCGGCATCGCCTCGGCTTCGCAGGGGCCGGGCGGGTCGAAGCCGCCGGCCTCCTTCAACCTCTTCTCGATCGCCGGCAGCCCGGGCCAATGGAACCTGACGCGGGAACGGTTCGAACTGACGGCCGGGCCTTCGCTCGGCGCGAGCTCCACCGTGCGCCTGGCCGAAACGACGCGGTTCTAGAATGGCCTGCGCGCTCTCATGGCGCGCGCCCCGCAAAATTCGGTGATGCGGCAAGCGGCGGGTTGCGCCGGTCGCGGCAATGGAGTCATATCTTGAAACGCCGTGCCTTGAGGCAGACGCGGTTTTGAGTTGCGAGGAACCCAGCAAGGCTGACGGATCGAGCCCCGCCCTTTGGCGAGCGGCCGGCGCGGGGGTCTTGAAGGACATGGAACGGTCATGCGCCCTGCACCAGATGCGAAGGATTTTCGGCGGGAGCTTTCGAGCCTGCTGCCACGGCTGCGCCGCTTCGCGCTGACGCTGACGCGTGACGGCGGTGAGGCGGATGCGCTGGTGGAGGAAGTCTGCAACCGTGCCATCGGCCAGCCCGGCGGCTGGGATGGACGCGGCCGGCTGGACGGCTGGATCTTTGCGCTTGCCCGCGCGGTTCACGGTGAAAAACCGCCGGCCTGGCGCGAGGCTCTCGCTGCGCTGGCACAGGGGGGCCAGGGAACGGAGGGGCCCGGAAGCGAAATCCGGGCGCTGATCCTCGCTCTGCCCGACACCTATGCCAGCGTCTTCCTGCTGGTCGATGTCGAGCGCTACAGTTATACCGAGGCAGCGGCGGTCCTGGATCTCGCGCCGGAGCAGGTCGCCAAAACGCTGTGCGCCGCCCGGCTGCGCCTGGCCAATATGACCGCAGCCTCCAGCATGAGAAGGGCCTGATCTTTGGCAAGGGCAGACGGAGTGGCGCTCGAGGAACGGCTGTCGGCCTATCTGGACGGTGCGGTGGACGAGGCGGAACGGGCAGCGCTGGAGCGCCTGATCGCGCGTGACGAGGAGGCCCGTCGCCTGCTCGACCGGTTGAAGACCGGCATTGCCTTCGGGCGCACTGCCATGGATGGCGTCCTCAACGATCCCGTGCCGCTTTCGCTGGTGCGCCGCATCCGCCAAGGCGTGGACGTGACGCCACGCACCGAGCGCGTCGTCGGTGCGCCGAAGAAGAAGCGGTCGAAACTCTGGCCCAAGCTGCTTGGCGCCTCGTTCGGCATGCTGTTCGTCGGCGGATTGGCAGGCTACCTGATCGGCAGCACGGCGGACGACCGGGCGCCGCTCGCCGATCTCGGCCGGGCCGATGCACGCGGCTGGCTGGACGATATCGCCAACATGCACCGGATTTATGTCCGCCAGCAGCGCCACCTGGTCGAGGTTTCCGGCAACGAGCGGGAGGAGATCCGCTCCTGGCTGACAGGATCGACCGGCATCCCCTTCGCGGTTCCGGACCTGACCCGCAGCGGCCTGACCTTCCAGGGCGCACGGCTGATCGTGGTCGAGGGCCAGCCGACCGGGCAGCTCTTCTATGTCGACACGAGCGGCGACGTCTTTGCCATCTACTTTCTGAAGATCGGCATGGCCGACAGCGAGGGTCGGGTCAGCGAGACCATGCGCGACGATCTGGCCATGATCTCCTGGGCAACGCCCTCAGGCTCCTTCGCCGTGGTGGGCCCTTCTGCGGCGGCGCGCCTGCGCCAGCTCGCGGACACCATTTTCGACGAAATCTAATTGGGCTTCGACGGAATCTGAGATAGGCACTGCCTCAGCCGGCCAGCCCGTCGCGCAGCGCCGCGTCGGCCTTCTCGTAATGCTCTTCCTTGATCTGCCCGCTGATGGCCGCGAAGGCGGCGGTCAGTACGGCGATATCGTCGGAAAAGCCGATCAGGGCGACGAAGTCCGGCAGCACGTCGAAGGGCAGCACGAAATAGGCGAGCGCGCCGAGCAGGATGCCGCGCGTGCGCAGCGGCGTCTTCGGATCGAAGGCGCAATAATAGGCGGCCACCAGATCGCGGGCGAAGGGGATATGGCGGATCGCGCGCTTGAGCGTCGGCCAGAAGCGCCTCTCGACGCGGCGGGCCTTGGCATCCTGTTCGCTCTTTTCGCCGGGCAGCAGGATCTCGCCGATCTTGACCTCGTCCAGACCGCTCTTGGCATCGGGCATGGAAGCTTCCTTTGTTGCTGGTTCTGACGGCAATATGGGGGAGGGTGCGCGCAATTCAAACCGGAGGATGCATCAGGCGAGGCAGGCAGTCGCCGCGGCGTCCATGCGCGCGGCCAGGCTGAAATCACGCTCCGTCAGCCCGCCGGCATCATGCGTGGTCAGCGTGACCTCCACCCGGCCATAGACATTAAACCATTCGGGATGATGGTCGAGCTTTTCGGCGGCCAGTGCGGCCTGGCTCATGAAGCCGAAGGCCTCGACGAAGGTCTTGAATCGGAACGTCCGCTCGATTGCCGTACCCTCCCGGGCGAGCGTCCAGCCGGGGAACGAGGCCAATTCTTCAGCAAGTGCGGCCGGGTCCAGTTTTTCGGGTTTCGCCATCGGGTCACTCCTTCTATGCATGCCCCGGAAGATCATCGCGACGGGAAGAGTTGCATGCGTCCACCGCCCATCCGCATTCTTTTCGTCTGCCTCGGCAATATCTGCCGCTCGCCCATGGCCGAGGGTATCGCCCGGCATCTCGCCGCGGAAAGCGGCGCGCCGCTCCTTTTCGATTCGGCCGGCACGGGCCGCTGGCATATCGGCGATCCGCCGGATCCGCGGGCCATCGCCACCGCGCGGGGCAAGGGGGTCGACATCGCCACGCTGCGCGGCCGGCAGGTCGGCGTCGAGGATTTCTCGCGCTTCGACCTGATCCTCGCGCTCGACCGCAGCAATTGGACGTCGCTGAAGGCGCTGGCGCCGACCGGTGCTTCCGCGCGCTTGGCGCTGTTCATGGAGGAAACGCTCGGCCGGTCGGAGGACGTGCCCGATCCCTATTTCGGTGCGGAAGACGGGTTTGAGACCGTCTACAGCATGCTCTTGGACGGCTGCTCGGCACTGATCGAGAAGCTGGCGCCGCGCGGCTCGTGAAGGGAGAACACCTCTTCCGTAAGATACGGCCCGCCGCCGACCGAATCGCGCGAGGAGAGCAGCACGAAACGCGACACCGTGAACGGGTTGGTCATGAAGCCGCCGCGGCCGGAAAGATAGGTCACCACATCCTCGACGCGGGAGGAGCGCAGCCGCGCAAGCGTGACATGCGGGGTAAATTTGCGCGGATCGGCGGGCAGGCCCACCCGCTGGCAGATCCGTTCGATTTCGGCCTGGAGCTGGAAAAGCTCGGGCGGAGTCGAGACGCCGGCGAAGACGGAATGGGGCTTCTTGGAGCCGAAGGCGCCGGTTCCCGTCAGCTGCAGCTGGAATTCCGGCCGCTCGATGCGGTCGAGCCGGTCGACCACCTCGTCGGCGGTGCGTCCATCGACATCGCCGATGAAGCGCAGGGTGATGTGGTAATTCTCGACGTCGATCCAGCGGGCGCCGGGCAGTCCACCTCGCAGCAGTGAGAGGCTCATGGCCGCATTGCGCGGTATTTCGAGGGCGGTGAACAATCTCGGCATGGCGAGGTCTCCCCGAATGTTGCGACAGACGTCAGCCGATCATGCTTGACGGCCTGACGCAACTGGTAATTCGCACCTGCAATATTTGTCCACGATGATTAACGAAGGCTGAAGAACCCCCTCGTTTGTCTTCACGAACCGAGCCTCTGCAGAAACCGCTCGACCGAAGGAAGCATGCGCGCAACCATCTGGTCGACCCCCTTGGCATTGGGGTGCATGCCGTCCTCGAGCTTCAAACCGGCGTTCTCCACAACGCCATCCAGGAAAAACGGGTAGAACTCGACGCCATAGGTTTTCGCCAGTTCGGGATAGATGGCGTTGAACCTGTCGGCATAATCGCCGCCCATGTTCGGCGGAGACAACATTCCAACGAGGAGGACCGGAATATTGCGGGCCTTCAGCTTCTCGAGCATGGCCACCAGGTTCTTGCGGGTCTCTTCGGGTGCGATCCCGCGCAGCGCGTCGTTCGCGCCGAGTTCGAGAATCACGCCGCGCGTGCCGTCCGGCACCGACCAGTCGATCCGCGCGAGACCGCCGGAGGTCGTGTCGCCTGAGACGCCGGCATTCGTAACTGTCACATCGTGGCCCTTGGCCTTCAACGCCTGTTCGAGCTTGGCCGTAAAGCCCTCGTTTTGGGGAAGCTGGTAGCCGGCCATCAGACTGTCGCCGAAGCCGACGATCGAAAGCGGAGCCGCGCGCGAGGGCAGGGCGGCGGCGATCAACATCGCGAGAGCGGTGATGAAAACCGGGATCAAGCCTTTCAATCGCATCGCGTCACTCCTAAATCGCTTCCACTGAGCAGATGCAGCATCACATCATATAGGGCGGCGGCGCGTGGCAAAAACCATGATCGAACTGAAAAATGCGGATCTGACGCTCGGCAGCGCCGCAGCCTCCGTCCATGTGCTGAAGGGGATGACGCTGTCGATCGAGGCTGGCCAGTCCGTCGGCATCGTCGGTCCGTCCGGGTCCGGCAAATCGACCCTGCTGATGGTGCTTGCGGGGCTGGAGCGCCTGGATGGCGGCGAGATCACCATCGACGGCACGGCGCTTCAGGGGCTGAGCGAGGACCAGGTGGCCGAGTTCCGCGGCCGCAACATCGGCATCGTCTTCCAGTCTTTTCATCTGATCCCGAACATGACGGCGCTCGAAAACGTCGCCGTGCCGCTGGAGCTCGCCAATGTTGCGGACGCCTTTGCGATCGCGGCGCGCGAGCTGACCGCCGTCGGGCTCGGGGCACGGCTTTCCCATTATCCCGGCCAGCTTTCGGGCGGCGAGCAGCAGCGCGTGGCGATTGCCCGGGCATTGGCGCCATCGCCCAAGCTTTTGATCGCCGACGAGCCGACCGGCAATCTCGATGCCGAAACCGGCCGTCAGATCGCCGATCTGCTCTTCTCCAAGCAGAGCGAGCGCGGCATGACGCTGCTTCTCGTCACCCATGACCCCAGCCTCGCCGCGCGCTGCAGCCGCCAGGTCAAGGTGCGGTCGGGCGAGATCGTCGATGACGGCACTGCCGCTCTCCGCAGCCCCGCCGAGGCGATCCGCGCATGAGCGGCCGCTCGCTGTCGGCCCCGGCGTTGCGGCTGCCCAATCTGCGGCTCGCCTTCCGTCTTGCGCTGCGCGAGATGCGCGGCGGCTTGCGCGGCTTCTACATTTTTCTCGGCTGCATCGCGCTCGGGACGGCGGCGATTGCCGGCGTCAACTCGCTGTCCCAGTCGATCACCGGCTCGATCGCCGCCCAGGGGCAGGAGCTTCTGGCCGGCGACCTTCGATTCGAGCTCAACAACCGCGAGGCAAGCGACGCCGAGCGGACCTTTCTTGCGGAAAAGGGCCAGATTTCGCTGACTTCGGGCCTGCGCTCCATGGCCCGGCTGCCGGATGGCTCCAATCAGGCGCTGGTCGAGCTCAAGGCGGTCGACGCCGCCTATCCGCTCTATGGCGCGGTGGAAAGCACGCCCTCCGCCCCGCTCGCCACGCAACTGGCGGCGCGGAACGGGGTTTACGGCGCGCTCGTTGCGCCGCTGCTCATCGACCGGCTGGGCGTCAAGGTTGGCGACGAGATCCTGATCGGCAATGCCCGGCTGCGGATCTCCGGCACCATCGCCCGGGAGCCGGACGCGGTATCCGACGGCTTCGGCTTTGCCCCGCGGCTCATGATCTCCGATGCCGCGCTTTCCGCCAGCGGCTTGGTGCAGACCGGCAGCCTGGTCGAATATGGCTACAAGCTGAAAGTGGCCGATCCGAGCGCCGTGCCGGCCATTCGCGCGGAGGCCGAGCGCGCCTTTCCGGAGGCCGGCTGGTCGATCCGCTCCTCGCGCAATGCCGCCCCCTCGCTGACCGCCAACATCACCCGCTTCTCGCAGTTCCTGACGCTCGTCGGGCTGACGGCGCTCATCGTCGGCGGGGTCGGGGTTGCCAATGCGGTGCGCGCCTATCTCGATGGAAAGCGGGCCGTCATCGCCACCTTCAAGTGCCTCGGCGCCCCGGGTGTGCTGGTCTCCACCATCTATCTCATCCAGATCCTGCTGATCGCCGCCATCGGCATTGTCATCGGGCTCGTGATCGGGGCGCTGGTGCCGCCGGTCACCGGCTACTTCCTTCAAGATGTGCTGCCGGTCTCGACCGGTGCCGCGCTCTACCCTTCGGCACTCGCCCTGGCGGCGCTGTTCGGCGTGCTGACAGCGCTGGCCTTCGCACTTCTGCCGCTCGGCCGGGCGCGGTCGGTTCCGGCCACGGCCCTGTTCCGCGACCAGGCGATCGGCCCGGCCCGCAGGCCGGCCTGGGCCTATCTCGGCGGCGCCTTTGCAAGCCTGGCGGCGATCGCCTTGCTGGCGGTCTTCACAGCCGAGGAGCGGCGGATCTCGCTGACCTTCCTGGGGGCCATTCTCTTCGCCTTCGTCGTGCTGCGCGGCGTGTCCTGGCTGGTGCAGTGGGTGGCGCGCCGGGCGCCGCGCGTGTCTTCGCCGGCCTTGCGACTGGCCATCGGCAATATCCATCGCCCGGGTGCGCTCACACCTTCGGTCGTGCTGTCGCTCGGGCTTGGCCTGGCGCTGCTCGTTACCCTGGCGCTGATCGACGGAAACCTGCGCAACCAGCTGACCGGGACGCTGCCCGAGCGGGCGCCCAATTTCTTCTTCGTCGATATCCAGGGCAGCGAGATCGACGGCTTCCGCGGCTTGCTGCAGCGGGAGATGCCGGAGGGCAAGATCATCGAGGTGCCGATGCTGCGCGGCCGCATCCTGGCCTTCAACGGCGAGGATGTGGCGACCCGCGAGGTTCCGGCCGAAGCGCGCTGGGTGCTGCGCGGCGACCGCGGCATCACCTATGCGCAGAACATCCCGGACAACTCCACGCTGGTCGAGGGGGACTGGTGGCCGAAGGACTATGCCGGCGAGCCGCTCGTCTCCTTCTCCGCCAATGAGGGCAAGGAGCTGGGGCTCAAGCTCGGCGATACGGTGACGGTCAACGTGCTCGGGCGCAACATCACCGCCCGCATCGCCAATTTCCGCACGGTGGAGTGGGAATCGCTGTCGATCAATTTCGTCATGGTCTTTTCGCCCAACACCTTTGCCGGGGCGCCGCATGCCTGGCTGGCGACGATCATCGACCCCTCGGCCACGGAAGCGGAAGAGGCGGCTGCGCTGAAGGCCATAACCAACACCTATCCGACGATCACCAGCGTGCGGGTCAAGGACGCGCTCGATATCGTCAATACGCTGCTCGGCCAGCTGGCGACGGCCATCCGCGCGGCGGCCGCCGTGGCGCTGGTCGCCTCGGTGCTGGTGCTGGCCGGGGCGCTGGCTGCCGGCAACCGGGCGCGGCTGCATGATGCGGTGGTGCTGAAGACCCTGGGCGCGACGCGGGCGACGCTGATCCGCGCCTTCTGCTACGAATATGCGATGCTCGGCCTCTCCACGGCGCTCTTCGCGCTGTTTGCCGGCGGGGTGGCGGCCTGGTTCGTCGTCTCGCGCATCATGACGCTGCCGTCCACCTTCCTGCCGGACGTGGCGGTTGGCACCATTGGCGCGGCCTTGGTGCTCACCGTCGGCATCGGGCTCGTCGGCACCTGGCGGGTGCTCGGGCAGAAGGCGGCGCCGGTACTGCGCGACCTGTAGTCTCCGCCAACGGCAAGGGCCCGCGCGACGGATGACAAATTGGTCATGTGGGCCCGCCTTTGCCCGGCGGGCCTTGTGATTTGGCCGAGCCGGGCCCATATTCTCCCTCAGGCATGCTGAGCCCCGCAGCGGCGCCTGGGAGGGACGTGGTCTTTTCGGATCCCCCCTCAACCTCTCGTCCATCGGGGCTTGAAAGGGAAACCATGGCTGATTTTCGCAATCTCCGCACGCAGGCCGCAGCCGGCCGGGCGGGCGCCGCGATCGATGAAGGCCTTCGCAGCTACATGCTGCGCGTCTACAACCTGATGGCGCTCGGCCTCGCCATCACCGGCGTCGCCGCCTTCGGCGCGTTCCAGCTGGCTTTTAACAATGGTGAACTGACCGCGTTCGGCCAGGCGATTTATGTAAGCCCGCTCAAATGGGTAGTCATGCTGGCGCCGCTGGCGATGGTGTTCTTCCTGAGCTTCCGCATTCACAAGATGAGCGTGGCGGCCGCGCAGACCACCTTCTGGATCTATGCCGGCCTGATGGGCCTGTCGCTCTCCTCGATCTTCCTGGTCTATACCGGCCAGAGCATCGTGCAGACCTTCTTCGTGACCGCCGCCTCCTTCGGCGCGCTGTCGCTGTTCGGCTACACGACGAAGCGTGATCTCTCGGCCATGGGCTCGTTCCTGGTCATGGGCCTGTTCGGCCTGATCATCGCCTCGCTGGTCAATCTGTTCCTGCAGTCATCGGCCGTCACCTTCGCCATCTCGGCGATCGGCGTGCTGATCTTTGCGGGCCTGACCGCCTGGGATACGCAGCGCATCAAGGAAATGTATTTCGAAAGCGATGGCGTGGAAACCGCCGGCCGCAAGGCGATCATGGGCGCGCTGACGCTCTATCTCGACTTCGTCAACCTCTTCCTGTTCCTGCTGCGCTTCCTCGGCAACCGCAACTGATCGACCAGGCATCCGGGCTCCGGCTGGATGGAAAACTTCGGAAAGGCGGCTTCGGCCGCCTTTTCTCGTTTCAGCCAGTCCTGCGCAGACCCGCGGGCGCATCGGCTTGATTGGCTGACGAGAGTGTGGGAGAGGGACGACGCTTCTCAGGCCTGTCCAAGGACCATCTCATGCCCGCCTTTACCCTGCGCGACGCCACGCTTGCCGATCTCCCCGCCATCACCGCCATCTACAGGGAGTCCGTGCTGAATGGCGTGGCGACCTATGAGATCGCCGTGCCGGACGAGGCGGAGATGACCAATCGCTTCTCCACCGTCACCGGGCTTGGCTATCCCTATACGGTGGCCGTAGACGAAGCGGGTCTGGTGCTCGGCTATGCCTATGCCTCCGCCTTCCGCCTGCGCAGCGCCTATCGCTTCCTGGTCGAGGATTCGATCTATCTTTCGCCGGACGCACGGGGCAAGGGCATCGGCCGCGTCCTGCTCGACGATCTTATCCGCCGTTGCACGGCGCTCGGCTTCCGTCAGATGGTGGCGGTGATCGGTGGCGCGCATCCAGCCTCGATCGGCGTTCATCGCGCCGCCGGCTTCGCGCTGTGCGGCACCATGCCGGGAACGGGCCTCAAATTCGGCCGCTGGCTGGACACGACGATCATGCAGCTGGCGCTTGGCGAGGGAAACACGACCATTCCCGAGCCCGATGTCTATCCGGATACGCTCTATCGCAGCTGACGGGATCGTCCCCGCCTTTCCATCACCATGCCATCGCTCTCTCCCTTAGAAGGAAGAGAGGTCCTGTTTGCACGAGATCTGCAAGCAACGCCGTCCTGCGCTGGAAGGACCGCCAACGCATGGTTGAAAGAGGAAAAAGTTCCTATGCTTCATGGAAAAGAGTCTTCTCCAAGGCGCGTTGACTCTTTCTTCAGCTTCTGGAATCAATAAGAACATAAAGTGAACACGCAGACAGGAGCTGACCGCCATGGCTGAAAAGGCTGTGCCGCGGGAGACGGTGCGCGCCTTGCGCGATGCCATCGCCCGACTGGAGAGAGGCACCGGAACGCGCGCCACTGAGCGGGCCGGCGAGGAGGCGGGCTTTGGCCGCCCGCCGCTGGATCCGGCTGCCACCGTGCTGCGCGAAGAGGGCATCAGCAAGGCAAGGGCCGAGCCGGTTCTGCCGATCGGCGTTCCTGCGCTCGACGAGGCGCTGGCGGGAGGCCTGCCCCTGCGCGGCATGACGGAGATCCGCGTCAGCGAAACCCGCGATGCGGGCGCCGGTATCGGCTTCACCCTGGCGCTCGCCGCGCTCTGCCAGGCCCGCCGGCGCGAGGGCGGCGAGCTCGGTCCGGTTCTCTGGATCGCTGAAGGCATGGCGCTGAAGGAAGCCGGGGCTCCCTATGGCGTCGGGCTTGCCGGCCATGGGCTCGATCTGTCGCGGGCACTGATCTCCGGTCCGAGAAGCCTCAAGGAGGCGCTGTGGATCGCCGAGGCTGCGCTCAACTTTTCGGTCTTTGCGGCCGTGGTTCTCGAAATGCGCGGCAATCCCGCCGCTCTCGGTTTTCAGGAAAGCCGGCGGCTGCAGGTGCGCGCGCGCGCCGGCAGCGTGCCGCTGCTGCTCGTGCGTCAGGCGGGGGAGGAGGAAGCGAGCGGCGCGCTCTTTCGCCTGGCCGTTCTGCCCGCGCCGGCCGCTGCCCGCCTTCTGCCCGATGGTCGCCCGCTGGCCGGCAGCATCGGCAACCCGGTCTTCCATGTTGTCGCGGAAAAAAGCCGCGCCTTCGCCCCTGTCGACGCCTATCTGGAATGGAGTGCTCATGAGCGCCGCTTCTATCCCCTCGCACCGCTTGGCAGCCTCGCCCCGGTCGACGCACAGCCTGTTTCGCCCGGCGCAGCGCATCCTGTCGCTCCACTTTCCGCATCTGCCGACGGATCGGATCGCGCGGGCGCGCTGGGGGCGGTCGTGGCTTTCAAGCGGGCGTCCTGACCATCCGCCGATCGTCTTTTCCGCCAAGGAGAACAATGCCATGCGCATTGTCGCGCTCGATGGCCACGCCGAAAGCCTGAAGCTTGCCCGCGGCCAAGGCATTGCCGAGGCCCGCGCCATGCATCCCGATCTGGAGGTGCTGCCGGCCGATCCGCTTGCCGATGCCGCCTTCCTGAACGCGCTTGCCGACTGGTGCGACCGCTATACGCCGCTGATCGCGCTCGACGGCACGGATGGGCTGCATCTCGATATTACCGGCTGCGCCCATCTCCACCGCGGTGAGCAGGCGCTGATCGACGATGTGCTGGCCCGGCTCTTCGAGCTCGGCGTGGAAACCCGCGGCGCGATCGCCTCTTCCGCGGCGCTCGCCGGCGCCCTGGCCCGCCAGGGGAGGCAGGGGGTGGTGGCGCCGGGGGAGGAAGAGGCCGCGCTGGCGCCCTTGCCGGTTGCGGCCCTTCGTCTGCCCCAGCCCACCGTTGATCTTCTCGTCCGCCTCGGCCTCACCCATGCCGCCGATCTCCTGCAGGCGCCGCGCGCCGCGCTTGCCCGCCGCTTCGGTCCCGTGCCCATTCTCCGGCTCGACCAGGCGCTGGGGCTCGACGAGGAGCCGCTCTCGCCGCGCCGGCCGGTCGCCAGCCTGTCGGTGGAGCGGCGGCTGGCCGAGCCGGTCTCCAGCGAGGAGGATATTCTGGGCCTGGCGCTGAAGCTCGCCGAAGGGCTGAGGACGCGGCTCGAGGAGCGGGCCGAGGGGGGGCGCCTGTTCGAGCTCCTGCTCTTTCGCGTGGATGGCAAGGTCTTCCGGCTGAAGGCCGGCACCTCGACGCCGCTGCGCGATCCACCGCGCATCGCCGCGCTCTATCGCGAGCGGCTGGCCGCCGTGCATGATGCGCTGGATGCCGGTTTCGGCTTCGAGATGCTGCGGCTCTGTGTGGTCAAGGCCGAGGCCTTTGCCGCCGTCCAGGACGATTTTTCCGGCCGGCCGGACCAGGGGCGCTCGCTTGCCGATTTCGCCGATCGCGTCATGGCCCGTTTCGGAGCGGACAGCCTCCTGGTCAGCGTGCCCGTCGCCAGCCATGTGCCGGAGCGCGCCGCGCCGATCCGGCCGCTCGGAGACTGGCTGGCAGAGTTGGGCCAGCCGGTTGCCCGGGCGCTCGGTGGCGCCGCCGCGCCGCGCCGGGATCTCTCCGCCTTCCTGCCGGCCGGGCGCAGCCTGCCGTCCGACGATTGTCCGGCCTGGCCGATCGAGAGCCTGCCGGTGCGGCCGCTGCGCCTGCTCAAGCATCCAGAACCGGTCGAGGTGCATGCGGCCCATGTGCCGGATGGGCCGCCGGAGCGCTTTTCCTGGCGGCGCGCCGTTTACCGCGTGACGCGGGCGGAAGGGCCGGAGCGGATCGCCGCCGAATGGTGGATCGATGGCGAGGCGGCGCCGACGCGCGATTATTTCCGCATCGAGGACGAGGCCGGCCGGCGGTTCTGGATGTTCCGCAACGGATTGTTCGGGCGCGAATGCGCCCATCCCGGCTGGTTCATGCACGGCATCTTCGCATGAGCCCGGCGCCCGACCCGCTTTTCTACGAAGTCGGGGTGCGCACGCATTTCTCCTTTCTCGAAGGGGCGTCGAGCGCGGAGGAACTGGTGGTCTCCGCCAAGATGCTCGGCATTGCCGGGCTCGGCATCGCCGATCGCAACACGCTGGCCGGCGTCGTGCGCGGCCATGCCAAGGCCGGCTTCGAGCGCAGCCGCTACCAGCCGGGCGCCCGGCTGGTCTTTGCCGATGGTACGCCGGATATTCTCGCCTATCCGCGCAACCGCGCCGGCTGGGCCCATCTCTGCCGCCTGCTCAGCGCCGGCAATCTGCGCAGCGACAAGGGCAGCTGCACGCTGTTTCTGGACGATCTTCTGGAGTGGCAGGCGGATCTGCAGCTGATCCTGGTTCCCGGCCCGGCCCCGATCGACTGGGCGGCGCTGAAAGCCTGCCTGGCAAGGCTGAAGGCGGCGGCGGGCGACCGGCTCTATCTCGCGCTCGTGCCGCGCTATGACGGGTTCGACCGGCTGCATCTGGAAAGCCTGATGACGCTTGCGCGCGACTTCGGCCTGCGCCCCATCGCCACCAATGACGTGCTCTATCATGAGCCCGGCCGCCGGCCGCTGGCCGATGTGGTCACCGCCATTCGCGAGCATGTGACGGTGGCGCAAGCGGGCCTGCGGCTTGCCGCCAATGCCGAGCGTTTCCTGAAGAGCCCGGCGGAAATGGCGCGGCTCTTTCGCGATTGTCCCGAGGCGCTCGCCAATACCCGCCTGTTCTTCAAGGGGCTGCGCTTCTCGCTCGACGAGCTCAAGCACAATTATCCCGACGAGACCGGCCCCGGCGAAACCCCGGCCGAGGCGCTGAAGCGCCGCGTGCGGGAAGGGGCGGCCGTGCGCTATCCCGACGGCGTGCCGGAGAAGGTGGAGCAGCAGCTCGCCTACGAGCTGGAGCTGATCCACGAAAAGCAATACGAGCCCTATTTCCTCACCGTCGATCGCATGGTCGCCTTTGCGCGCAGCAAGGGTATTCTCTGCCAGGGGCGCGGCTCGGCCGCCAATTCCTCCGTCTGCTTCTGCCTGGGCGTCACCGAGGTGGATCCGATCAAGTTCACCCTTCTCTTCGACCGCTTCCTCTCGCGCGACCGCGACGAGCCGCCCGATATCGACATCGATTTCGAACATGCCCGGCGCGAGGAGGTGATCCAGTTCCTCTACCGCACCTATACGAAGGAGCATGCGGGGCTGGCGGCGGCCGTCATCAGCTATCGCGCCCGCTCGGCGGGCCGCGAGGTGGCCAAGGCCTTCGGCTTTTCCGAGGACGTGCAGGCAGCCCTTGCCGGCTCGATCTGGGGCTGGTGGACTTCAGGGTTCACGGAGGACCAGGCCAAGGCCGCCGGGCTCGACCTTGCCGATCCCACCGTCTCGCGCCTCTTCACCTATGCCGGCATGCTGATGGATTATCCGCGCCATCTGTCCCAGCATGTCGGCGGCTTCGTCATCACCCGCGACCGGCTGGACGAGATCGTGCCGATCATGCCGACCGCCATGCCCGATCGCTACATGATCGAATGGAACAAGGACGATCTCGACGTCCTCAACATCCTGAAGGTCGACGTGCTGGCGCTCGGCATGCTGACGGCGCTCGCCAAGGCCTTCACCCTGCTCGAGACCCATTACGGCAAGCAGAAGGTGCTGCGGGAGATCTTCGAAACCGAGGATCCGAAGGTCTACGACATGATCTGCCGCGCCGATACGATCGGCGTCTTCCAGATCGAGAGCCGGGCGCAGATGAGCATGTTGCCGCGTCTCCGGCCGCGAAAATTCTACGACCTCGTCATCGAGGTGGCGATCGTGCGGCCGGGACCGATCCAGGGCGACATGGTCCACCCCTATCTCAAGCGCCGCGAGGCGTTCCTGCGCCATGGGGTCGAGCCGGATTACGCAAAGCCGGAGCTGAAAAGCGTGCTGGAGCGCACGCTCGGCGTGCCGCTGTTCCAGGAACAGGCCATGCAGATCGCCATCACCGCCGCCCATTTCACCCCCGCCGAGGCCGACAAGCTGCGCCGCGCCATGGCAACCTTCCGGCGCACGGGGCAGGTGGCCAATTTTGAGCTGCGGATGATCGAGGGCATGGTGGAGAACGGCTATGAGCGGGAGTTCGCCCAGCGCTGCTTCAACCAGATCAAGGGGTTCGGCGAATATGGCTTTCCCGAAAGCCATGCCGCTTCCTTCGCGCTGCTCGTCTATGCCTCCTCCTGGTTCAAGACCTTCTATCCCGATATCTTCTGCGCAGCGCTCCTCAATGCCCAGCCGATGGGCTTCTATGCGCCGGCCCAGCTGGTGCGCGATGCGCGCGAGCACGGGGTCGAGGTGCTGCCCGTC
Organism: Rhizobium sp. CC-YZS058; assembly: GCF_034720595.1. Taxonomy (NCBI): domain Bacteria; kingdom Pseudomonadati; phylum Pseudomonadota; class Alphaproteobacteria; order Hyphomicrobiales; family Rhizobiaceae; genus Rhizobium; species Rhizobium sp. CC-YZS058. Next base: position 1,112,608 of record NZ_JAYESJ010000001.1, read on the forward strand.
GATATCAATCATTCCGATTGGGAAACGCTGCTGGAAGCCGGGCAGGCCTTCGACAGGAGGCGGATCGACCCGCGTCACCGCGCCATGCAGGATGTGATCCTGACCGAGCGCAGCGTCCGGCTCGGCTTTCGAATCGTCAAGGGCCTGCGGGAAACCGACATGGCGGTGCTGACCGCCCGCCGCGGGGCCGGCTATCGCTCGGTGCATGATCTCTGGGTCCGCTCCGGCCTCAGCCGCGCGGTGCTGGAGCGGCTGGCCGATGCCGATGCCTTCCGCTCGATCGGGCTCGACCGGCGCCGGGCGCTCTGGGCGGTCAAGGCGCTGGACGAGAAAGGGGCGGCCGAGCGGCTGCCGCTCTTTGCCGGGGTCGAGGAGGATCTGATCGCCGATCCCGCCGTGGCCCTGCCGGAAATGCCGCCCGGCGAGCAGGTGGTGCATGATTACCGGGCGCTGACCCTGTCGCTGAAAGCCCATCCGGTGTCCTTCATGCGCGAGGTCTTCGCCCGTGCCGGCGTCGTCACCACCCGGGCCCTTTTGGAAACCCGGCCGGGCCGGCGCGTCACCGTTGCCGGCCTCGTGCTGGTGCGCCAGCGGCCGGGCACGGCGCAGGGCGTGATCTTCATGACGCTCGAGGACGAAACCGGTGTCGCCAATGTCATCGTCTGGAAAACCGTCTTCGCGCAATACCGGCCGGTGGTCATGGGCGCGCGTCTGGTCAAGGTCACCGGCCGCCTGCAGAGCCAGAGCGGCGTCATCCATGTGATCGCCGAGCGGATCGAGGACATGACCGCGGCGCTCGGCCTGCTGAAGGGCGAGGAACGGCGCTTTGCGGTCAACGAGCGGGCCGACGAGGTGCTGCGGCCGATGATCGACCAGCGCCAGAAACAGGCGCAGGCTGCGCGCCAGGCTGCGCGCGAGGTCTCCGCCGCCGGAGCCGGGCAGACGGAGCCGGATCGGGACCAGGCGAAATCGAACGAGGCGAAATCGAGCGAGGTGGGGGCGAGCGAGGCGCTGGCCCGCAAGGCTGCCGCCTCCAGCTTCGGCACGCCGCGCCAGAGCGACCGGGCGCTGCCGGAACCCTCGCTCTTCGATCAGGCGGAAACCGCCCGCGTCATGCCCAAGGGGCGCAATTTCCACTGAGGCGAGAGGACGCCGGCAACGCCGCCGCCGCCATCTGCCGGCCGGGGAGGCTGGAACCTCAAAAACCTGGCGAATAGTTGAACGGATCGCTCCGCTTTTGTTTCTTGACAAGGAATGTCCGCTTTTGGTTTAATCCCTGCATATCCTTCATCGCATACGGGCTCGACGGCCATGCTGGTTTGCAGCTGCAACTTCATTTCGGAAAAAGAGATCGTGGACACGATCACGGCCCTCCTGGACGAGGACTGTTGGCAACTGATCGTGCCGGCCAAGGTCTATCACGCCATGCAGAAGCGCGGCCGCTGCTGCGGTTGCTTCCCGAATGTCGTCGACATCATCATCCGCACCACCGAAAAATATCATGCCGCGACGCACTCGACGGATGACAAGATTGTTGCCTATATTAGCCGCCTGAAAGAATTCCACGAGGAAAACAGGAGAGCGGAACTTGAAAGGCGACATCAAGGTCATCGAGCGGCTTAACGAAGCTCTGTATCTGGAGCTTGGAGCGGTCAACCAATACTGGCTGCACTACCGTCTTTTGGAAGACTGGGGTTACACGTTGCTTGCCAACAAGGAACGGGCCGAGTCGATCGAAGAGATGCATCATGCGGACCGCATCATCGCCCGCATCATCTTCCTGGACGGACATCCGAACCTGCAGACCGTCGGTCCGCTGCGCATCGGGCAGAATGTCAAGGAAGTGCTAGAGGCCGACCTGGCCGGCGAATATGACGCCCGCAGTTCCTACAAGATCTCCCGCGACGTCTGTCACGCGGCCGGCGACTATGTGTCGATGAAGCTGTTCGAGGATCTGCTGACCGACGAGGAAGGCCATATCGACTTCCTGGAAACCCAGCTGCAGCTCTTCAATTCGATCGGCGCCGAAAAATACGGCCAACTCAACGCCGCCTCCGCCGACAAGGCCGAAGCGCCGTCGAAGGATTGAGCACGGGCAATCGGAGAGGCAGCGCCCCTGTCTCTCCGAACGTCGTACCGCGCTGATAGACGGGATTTAAGTGGTTTGTCGCAAGATCTCGTCGGCACGACGCCGAGCGGATCCGTTCGGACGACACGAGATACAGTCGACCCTCTGTCAGTTTCTGACATTTCAAGCATGCATCGATCTGGCGCCAGTATCCTTAAGATGGTAAGCTATTACTATCTTAGAGGAGGGTGGTCATGGCCAAGATTACAGGGACAGCGAAGGACAATAGACTCGAGGGATCGAAGAACAACGACCTGATTTCCGGCGGCGGGGGCAATGACAGGATCTCCGGCCATCAGGGCGACGATGTCATCGGAGGCGACGCCGGCAATGATCGCATCGGCGGCGGTCAGGGCCATGACATTTTGACGGGCGGAGCCGGTAAGGACATCTTCGTCTTCCGCAGCTTTGCATCGAAGGACAGCGACCATGTCACCGACTTCACAGCCAAAACGGACAAGCTGCAGTTCGACTCTCTGATCTTCAAGCTTGAGATCGGCAAGCTGGACCCCGACGCCTTTTTCGCCGGCACGAAAGCGCGCGATGCCGAGGACCGTTTTGTGTATGATCAGAAGACCGGCAGGCTCTATTTCGACGACGACGGAACCGGCGCCCATGCCCAGAAGCTGGTGGCTATTCTCGACAACCACGCCAAACTGTCGGTGGGTGATTTCATCATCAGCTAGAGCGTGTCCAGCCGAGGCTTGCTCGTCTTGGCGCCGGACAATGTGAAAAGACCGCTGGGTCCCTTACGCGCAGCGGCGCCGGGCTCATGCAGGTTGCCGCGCGATTTTCGCCCGCTACGATTGCGCGAATGAAGGGTCGACCTTGGCCGACCCTTCTCTTCCGCTGTCAGACGTCCTGCTGCTCCAGCACCCGATTGGCGGCCGAGACGATGGCTTCGAGCGAGGCGGTCACGATATTGGTGTTGATGCCGGCGCCGAACAGCTTGCCGCCCGCGTGCTCCACCTCGACATAGGCGATGGCGGCGGCGTTGGAGCCGTGCTGGAGTGAATGCTCCGAATAATCGGCCACCGACATGTCGACGCCAAGATAGAGCGAGAGGGCGTTGATGAACCCGTCGATCGGCCCCGTTCCGCGGCCTTCGATGGTCTTCTGCTCACCCTTGTCGATGATCTCCGCCGTGACGATGCGGGCGCCGCGATGCTCGCCAAGCGGCAGGGTGGTGTGGTCCACATAGCGCAGGCGCGCATTCGGCTGCTCGATATAGCGTTCCAGGAAGCGCTGGTAGATCGCCTTCGACGGCACTTCCTTGCCGCCTTCGTCGGTGATGCGCTGGATATCCTCGCGGAACTCCACCTGCAGGGCGCGCGGCAGGTTGATGCCGTAATCCTCCTGCAGGATATAGGCGATGCCGCCCTTGCCGGATTGCGAATTGATGCGGATGATCGCCTCGTAGGACCGGCCGACATCGCGCGGGTCGATCGGCAGATAGGGCACTTCCCACAGCGGCTTGTTGGCGACCTTGATCGCCTTCATGCCCTTGTTGATCGCATCCTGATGCGAGCCGGAAAAGGCCGTGTAGACCAGTTCGCCGACATAAGGATGGCGCTCGGACACGGCCATCTGGTTGGAATATTCGTAGACATCCTTGATCCGCTCGATATCCGAGCAGTCGAGACCGGGGTCGACACCCTGCGTGAACATGTTGAGCGCCAGGGTGACGACGTCGACATTGCCGGTGCGCTCGCCATTGCCGAACAGCGTGCCTTCGACACGATCCGCACCGGCCATCAGGCCGAGTTCAGTCGCAGCGATGCCCGTGCCCCGGTCGTTGTGCGGGTGCAGGGAGATGATCAGGTTCTCGCGATTGTCGAGATTGCGGCACATCCACTCTATCTGGTCGGCATAGATGTTGGGCGTCGCCATTTCCACGGTCGAGGGCAGGTTGAGGATCAGCTTGTTTTCGGGCGTCGGGCCAATGATCTCGCTCACCGCATTGCAGATTTCCAGCGCCACCTCGAGCTCGGTGCCGGTGAAACTCTCCGGCGAATATTCGAAGCGGAAATCGCCGCCTGCCTTGGCGGCCATGTCGGTGATCATCTTGGCGGCGTCGGTGGCGATCTGCTTGATACCGGCCACATCCTTGGCGAAGACGACGCGGCGCTGCAGCTCGCTGGTCGAATTGTAGAAATGGATGATCGGCCGCTTGGCCCCTTCCAGCGCTTCGAAGGTGCGGGTGATCAGCTCCGGTCGGCACTGCACCAGAACCTGCAGGGACACGTCCGCCGGAACGTTTCCTTCTTCCACGCACCAGCGCGCGAAGTCGAAATCCGTCTGCGAGGCGGAGGGAAAGCCGATCTCGATGTCCTTGAAACCCATGTCGAGCAGCAGCTGGAACATGCGCGCCTTGCGGTCATGGCCCATCGGGTCGACCAGCGACTGGTTGCCGTCCCGCAGATCCACCGAACACCAGATCGGCGGCGCGGTAATCGTCTTGGATGGCCAGGTGCGGTTCGGCAGGTCGATCTGCGGGTAGGGCTGGTACTTTTCGGCGGCCTGCGGCATGCCGTGCTTGACGGTGTGGGATTTCAGGATCATCGCGCTTCTCTTCGTCTTCGCGGCCCGCTGGCTCACGCCGATCGATGCCATAGGGCCGTCGGCTTATCCTGCTCGCGGGGAAGGTTCAAGGGTCGGTTCGGAAGGTCAAGGAGCTGGTGCCGGCAGGCTTTTCGGCCGCCGGGCGCTCCTTAAAGAACCCGGCAACCGCGCGTAAGGCCGAGAAGAAGAAGCGTGGTGAAGGCGCGCGAACGCTCCCGTGCGGCTTCGCGACCGCGGGAAATCGTTGCCAGAACTTTTGCGCCAGACTTCGTCATGGCCGCCTTCCTACAAGATGATCCCGAAAAGGGCAAGCGCTGGCGCGGAAAAAGGCGGGTTGCACTGAATAGATCCCCATTTGACAGCGGACTGCGCCGCCGGCAGAGACTTACACGATCTCGTCGCCATCGCTCAGAGCAGTGTCAGAACCGGCTTTTGAAAGGATCTTTCGAGCGGCTGCGAGATCGGCGCGGCTGCGACGAGCAGCCAGATAGGTCTCGCTCCGGATGGTCGTCAGTCTCTCGCTGACGACGCGGTCAAGCCAGATGTCGAGATCGAGGCCTTCGCGCTTCGCGACCTTCTCCGCCTCGACAACAAGTTCACAATCCAGCTGGACCGTCCTCAGGGGCTTGCTCATAGTCGCCCTCCTGTCTTCACCCACCTCTATTGGAACAAATCCGAGTGCCGCCCGCCACGTCACCGCCCCTCCCGCGCCCAGGTCGCCGAAAGGATCAGGAGGAGGGCGGCGAGGCCGAGGAGGCCGGTGAAGAGCGAGAGCGAATTGACGCCCTTCAGCACCGTTTCGTCCGTCATGCGCAGCGACAGGCGGTCGGCATCGGCAACGCGCACGGGGCCGCGCACCGGCAGCAAGGCGGGCACATCGATGCCACCGGCCGCGGCCACGCGGTGAACGAGGCCTTTGGTCTTCTCGGCGAGCGGCCGCAGCGTCTCTTCGGTGGAAACGGTCGCCTTGAACTCCGGCGCATCCACCGTGCCGACATGGACAAGCGTCGTCAGCTCGCCATTGGCGATTTCGAAGAGGCCGGTCTCGGCCGTGCTGAGCGAGGCTCTCCAGAGGCCGGGCTCGGCCTCGCTCAGGGTCACGGCCTGCGTCTGCCCGGAGGGAAGGGTCAGCGTGGCGGGGCCAGGGTCGCCCTTGAGCGTTTGACGCGAGATTTCGAGGCTGCGGCCGGAGGCGCGCGCGGTCAGCGCTTCTTCCTCCAGCGCCGGCTCCTGCATCAGCCAATGGGCCATGCGGCGATAGAGCGAGACGCTGGGGCCGCCGCCTTCGAACCCGCGCGACCAGAGCCAGCCCTGATCGGAGAGCAACATGGCCACGCGACCCTGTCCGACGCGGTTGAGCACCAGAAGCGGCTTGCCGTCGGCGGCCTGCATCACCGTCTGGCCCTGCGGCCGGTCGACATCGACGGTGCGGAACCAGCGGCCCCATTGCGGCGGCTCGCTGTCGGCCCCGGCAAGGCCGCGCGTCACCGGATGCTTCTTCCCCTCATCCGTCAGCCGCGGATAGAAGGCCTTCTCATCCATCGTCCCGGTCGGATTGGCCGGCAGGACCGCCGAGAGCGGCGTCGAGGCGATCGAATCCGGCCCGGCATGCTCCGGTCCGGCCGCGATCAGCAGCGCACCGCCGTTTTCCACATATTGGGCGATGTTGTCGTAGTAGATGATCGGCAGCACGCCGCGATGCTGGTAGCGGTCGAAGATGATCAGGTCGAACTCTTTGATCTTCTCGACGAAGAGTTCCCGGGTCGGGAAGGCGATCAGGGAGAGTTCGTTGATCGGCGTGCCATCCTGCTTCTCCGGCGGCCGCAGAATGGTGAAATGCACGAGGTCGACGGAAGCATCGGACTTCAACAGATTGCGCCAGGCCCGCTCGCCGGAATGCGGCTCGCCGGAGACCAGCAGCACGCGCAGATTCTCGCGGATGCCGTCGAGGACATGGACCGCGCGGTTGTTCGCCTCCGTCACCTCGCCCGGCACGGGCGCGACCGCGAATTCCAGGATATTGTTGCCGCCGCGCGGCACGGTGAAGCGGAAGGGCAGGTCGGTGCCGGGCTCCGCCTGCTCGGTGGCGATCTCGTTGCCGTTGAGGCTGATGCGCACTTGCGCCGGGCCGGCAGGCACCGGTCCGTCGTTGATGACGCGGAAGGCGACCTCCTGATCCTCTCCGACGATCCCGAAGCGCGGGCCGCTGACGATCTCGATGCGGCGATCGATTTCATTCGGCTGGCCGGTGATCAGCCCGTGCACCGGCGCATCGAAGCCGAGCGGCCGGTTGATGTCGGGCACATCATGGATCTGCCCGTCGGTGATGAAGATCGCGCCGCCGACGCGGCCGGGGGGAACGTCGGACAGCGCGGTGGAAAGGGCGGCAAACAGCCGGGTCGACGGCGTTTCGGTCTCGGCGCCATCGGCGGCCTCGACGATCCGCGGCTCGATTGCGGGGAAACGGGCAAAGCGGTCCTTGAGTGTCGCCAGCGCCCGGTCCGTCGCCTCGCGCCGGCCGGCTGCGTCCTGGCTCTGGCTGCGATCGACGACCACGGCGACGATGGTGGACAGTGGCTCGCGCTCTTCCTGGTTGAGGACCGGATTGGCGAGCGCCAGGCAGAGCGCGGCGAGCGCCAGCGTCCGAAGCAAAGCGCCACGCGTCCCGCGGACGAGCGAAAGCCCGGCGAGCAACAGCGCGAGCGCCGCCAGAACGGCGAGCGCGGACAGGGGAATGAGCGGAGAGAAATCGATCGTCATTCTGTTCGTCTCGCGTCGCGGATCGGGCGTGTCGGCGCGGCGGTCATTGGCCCAGCCGCTCGAGCAGGGCGGGAATATGCACCTGGTCGGCCTTGTAGTTGCCGGTCAGCATGTACATCATGATGTTGACCCCGGCGCGGAAGGCGTATTCGCGCTGCATCTCGTCCGGCGGCACGGTCGGCAGAAGAGCGGCGCCGTTGCTGTCCACCGCCCAGGCGCCGGCGAAATCATTGCCGGTGATCATGATCGGCGTCACGCCGTCGCCGGAGCGCGCGGGACGGCTCGGCTCGTCGGCACTCGCCTGCGGCTGCGCCTCGATCCACAGCGGGCTGCCGGCATAGCGGCCGGGAAAGCTCGTCAGCAGGTAGAAGGACTTGGTCAGCACATTGTCGGTCGGAACCGGTTCCAGCGGCGGAATGTCGAGATCAGCGAGGATCGCCTGCAGGCGCTCGGTGTTGGGGCTCGCGCCGCCGCCGCTGCCCAGTGCGGACATCTGGTCGCGGGTATCGAACAGCACGGTGCCGCCGGCGCGCATATAGGCGTCAATCCGGTTGATCGCGTCCGCGCTCGGCATGGGGGCACTGGCGGAGATCGGCCAATAGATGATCGAGTAGAAGGAGAGCTCGTCCTTGGCGATATCGAGCCCGACAGGCGCGCCGGGCTCCAGCGTCGTGCGATAGGTGAGGAATTCGGTCAGCCCCGTCAGGCCGCGCTCGGAGATCCGGTCCACCTCGTTCTCGCCGGTCACCACATAGGCGAGGTGGGTGTTGTCGAGCTTGTCGAAGATCGCCGCATCGCCCGGCCGGGAATCGTCGGCCCGCACCGCGTCGGGGTGCAGGGCGGCGAGCCCCAGCATTGTCAAGAGGATCGCCGCTGTCGCCCGGCCGGCCCGAAGGCGCGAGAAGGCGCCGGCCATGAACAGCACCACCAGCGTATCGACGAGCAGGAGCAGCATGGCGAGCGTGAAGAGCGAGGGCCTGAGGCTCATCGCCTCCGCGCCGATCAGGCGCTCGCTCTCATAGGCCATGCCGAGATCCGTGCGGCCGATTGGCGTCAACGTCGCATCCTTTGCCATCAGGTTCACGGCAGTAAAACCCTCTTCCGAGCCGTAGAGGCCCGGCGGATGGTCGGCGCTTGCGGGCGGAACGGCGCCGGGGCCAAGCTCCAGCGGTCGCGCCCCGGCCGTTTCCCCGGTCAGCACGCCCTCGGCATTCATCAGCCTGTAGGGCGGCAGCGCTGCCGACTGGCGCGCGCCGGCACCGCCGTCAACCCCGCCGCTGCGCGACAGTTGCACGGTCCGGCGCAGCATCTCGACGAAATCGCCGGAAATGGGCAGGTTCGACCAGGTCGCTTCGCCGCTGACATGGAACAGCACGATGCGCCCCGCGCCGAGCGTGCGGGTGGTCACCAGCGGTGTGCCGTCGGCAAGGCTCGCCCAGGTCCGTTCGGAAAGATCGGCGGTCGGTTCTGCCAGAACCTGGCGATTGACGGTGATGCCCTCGGGGCGCGGCATGCCGGCAAAGGGGCTCGCCGGTGGATAATCGGCAAGCGGCTGCGGCTCCGACCAGGAGAGCGCGCCGCCGAGCGCCCGCTCGCCCTGGCGCAGACGCACCGGAACCAGCGGATCGTCGGCCGGCGCGGCGGCCAGCCGCGGGCCGGCGAAGCGGATCAGCGTTCCGCCGTTCTGCAGCCATTGGGTCACGGCCGGATAGGTCTGTTCCGGCAGGCGGCCGATATCCGCCATGATCAGCATGGAGGGCTTCTGTTCGAGCAACTGCGGGATCGCGACTGCCAGATCCGCCTCGTTCGGCTGGATCAGATCGGCATAGGGCGCCAGAGCCCGGTTGATGTAGTAGAGCGGCGAGAGGAGCGGCTGCGACTGGTCGCGCGCTTCACCGGACAAGAGCGCGACGCGGCGGCGGCGAAACCCATCATCGAGCAGATAGGTGCTGCCCGCGGTCGAGAGTCCGTCGATGCCGATGCGGGCAAAATCGTTGCGCAGCTCGAACGGGGCCGGCAGCAGGCCGCTTGCCGTCTTTTCCCCGGGGCCGAAGGTCAAGGTGCCATTGGCGATCGAGCGGCCGCGCGTGTCATAGGCGGTGACAGCCAGGGCGCGGGGCAGGGCCGCGTCGAGCCGGGTCGCGGTGACGCGCATGGCGTCCGCCTCGTTCACCGCGCCGGTCAGCGCGACGGCGTCGCTGCCGTCGCCCTCGATCAGGCGCAGCGAAGCAGGGTTGAGGGCGGCAAGATCGCGCATCACCCGATCGTCCTGTGTGGCGATCCCGTCGGAAACGAAGGCGAGCGTACCGGGGCGGGTGCCATCCAGCCCAGCGCGCAGCGCATCCACCGCGCGGGCGCGATCGGGCATCAGCGGCTGCGGACGGGCGGCCGCCAGCCGGGCACGTGCCGCGGCAGCCGTGGAAAGGGTGGCATCCTGCTGACGCGCGACGGTCAAGGCCAGCGAAACCGGCAGATCGCGGGCCTCCGCCTCGTCGATCAGCGCATCCGCCGTCTGCCGGCGGCGCTCCCAGTCCTTGGCCGTCGCCCATCCATTGTCGACGAGCAGAGCCAGCGGACCCTCGGCGGACAGGGTGCGGGTGCGCGGGTTGAAGACCGGATCGGCAATCGCGAGAATGATGGCGGCTGCCATCAGCATGCGCAACAGCGTCAGCCACCAGGGGCTCTTGGAGGGCGTTTCCTCGCGCTTCAGCACGCCGGCGAGAATGGCGAGCGGCGGAAACACCTCGGTCACCGGCTTCGGCGGCGTCAGCCGCAGCAGCCACCAGATGGCGGGCAGCGCCACGAGGGCGGCCAGCACCAGCGGATTGGAAAAGGCAAAGGCGAGCATGCTCACAGCTGCCCTCCATGCGTCGCGCGGCCGGGCATGCCGGACAGGTACATATGCACGGCAACGAGCGCCTCGGAGGCGAGATGGTCGGTGCGATGCGGGGTGAAGGTCCAGCCCATGTGCCGCAGGCTCTGGCCGAGCCCGTCACGGCGGGCGAAATAGGCCTGGCGATAGGCCTCGCGCAGGATCTCCGCCCGTCCCGCCGTCAGCTTTTCCCCTGTCTCTGGATCGGTGAATTCGGTGCGGCCGGCGAAGGGGAAGTTTTCCTCCGCCGGATCGGCGATCTCCACCACATGGCCGCGCAGGCCGCGGCGCGCGAGCGGGCCCAGCCGACCCATGATGCGCGCGGCGGGGTCGAGAAAATCGCCGATCAGCACCAGGTCGCTCCAGCCGCGCACCATGCCCGTGTCCGGCAGGCCGGTCTTGAGCGGGCTGTGGATCAGCGCGGTCGCCAGCTGCTCGGCGGCATTGCGGGCCGAGACCGGTTCCATGACGCCGGGACAGCCGATCCGCTCGCCCGAGCGCGCCAGGATCTCGGCCAGCGCCAGCATCAGCACCAGCGCCCGGCTTTCCTTGGACACGGTGCCGAAGCGGGACTTGTACATCATCGAGGGCGACAGATCGGCCCAGAGCCAGATCGTATGCGCCGCCTCCCATTCCCGGTCGCGCACATAGGTATGGTCGTCGCGCGCCGAGCGGCGCCAGTCGATCCGCGACAGGCTTTCGCCATCGGAATAGGGGCGGAACTGCCAGAAGTTTTCGCCGATGCCGCGCCGGCGGCGGCCATGCCAGCCGGAGATCACGGTGTTGGCGATGCGCTTTGCCTCCACCATGCAGTCGGGGATCAGCGCCGCGCGGGCCTGCGCCCGGGCGAGGATATCTCCGGAAGGGGTCGGCTCGACGGTCTGGCCGATCGATGACATTCCGATCAGGCCTTGAGGCTCTTGACGAGGCCGGCGATCACATCGCGCACCGACATGCCCTCGGCGCGGGCGGCGAAGGTCAGCGCCATGCGGTGCTGCAGAACCGGCTCGGCCAGCGCCACGACATCGTCGATCGAGGGCGCGAGCCGGCCGTCATAGAGCGCACGGGCGCGGGCGCAGAGCATCATCGCCTGGCCGGCGCGCGGGCCGGGGCCCCAGGCGACGTTCTTGTCGGTGGCCGCATTGCCATGGCCGGGACGCGCGGAGCGAACGAGGGAGAGGATCGCCTCCACCACGGTCTCGCTGACCGGCATCAGCCGGATCAGGTGCTGGATCTGCTGCAGCTTGGCCGCATCGATCACCGCGCGCGCCTCGCTCTCGTTCAGGCCGGTGGTCTCGAGCAGGATGCGGCGCTCGGCCGCCAGTTCGGGATAGTCGACATCGACCTGCATGAGAAAGCGGTCAAGCTGGGCTTCGGGCAGCGGGTAGGTGCCCTCCTGCTCCAGCGGGTTCTGGGTCGCCAGCACGTGGAAGGGCTGCGGCAGGTCGTTGCGCTGGCCGGCCACCGTCACGTGATATTCCTGCATGGCCTGCAGCAGGGCGGACTGGGTGCGTGGGCTGGCGCGGTTGATTTCGTCGGCCATCAGCAGCTGGGTGAAGATCGGGCCGGGCACGAAGCGGAAGGAGCGGCGGCCGTTCTCGTCCTGGTCCATCACCTCCGTGCCGAGAATATCGGACGGCATCAGGTCGGGCGTGAACTGCACACGGCTGGAGGCGAGGCCGAGCACCGTGCCGAGCGTGGTGACGAGCTTGGTCTTGGCGAGGCCCGGCACGCCGACCAGGAGCGCGTGACCACCGGACAGGACGGCAAGCAGCGTGCGCTCGACCACGCTTTCCTGGCCGAAGATCACCTTGCCCACTTCGGTGCGAATCAGCGCGATCTCGGCCAGCGCCCGTTCGGCGGCGGCGACGATCTCCTTCTCGTCCAGCGCACCCTCGGTGGAATTGACTATGCCCATCGTCTGTCTCCCTCGACCGTGCCGGCTCTGGCTTTCTCCGCGAATCGTCGGCGCGGCGCAAGCAGGACGCGTTTTTCAAACTAGCCGGCGCTTCCCGGCTGACAAGACGCGGAAGGCGCACTATCTCGTGAGAATCACAAGCCTAGCTTGCCTGGTTCTGTCGGTCAGGATCAGGGGCAAACGGGACGGAACGATGGCAGGATCGCAAAACGTGGCCTCGGGGGCCGCCGGCGAGACGGGCGATGTCGCGGGGCTCGCGGCGCTGATTGCCCGCGCCGCCGGCGATCTTGGCCGCGCTGGGGACGGGTCGCCGCGCGCACTCCCGCCGGTGGAGCGCTGGAATCCGCCCTTCTGCGGCGATCTCGACATGGAAATCCGGGCCGACGGCACCTGGACCTATCTCGGCACGCCGATCGACCGCCAGCCGCTGGTGCGCCTGTTCTCGACCGTGCTTCGCCGCGACGAGGATGGTCGGACCTACCTCGTCACACCGGCCGAGAAGGTGGGGATCCGCGTCGCGGACGCACATTTCATCGCCGTCGAGGTGACGCGGACCGGGCGGGCGGGAGAGCCGGTGCTGACCTTCCGGACCCAGCTCGGCGATGTGGTGGAAGCCGGGCCTGACCATCCGCTGCGCTTCACGGTCGAGGGCCCGCAGGCGCAGCTCAAGCCCTATCTCCTCGTGCGAGGCCGGCTGGAGGCGCTCGTCTCCCGGGCTGTCGCCTACGACCTGGCCGAATGGTTCGAGACGGTGGAGATCGACGGGCGGGCGATGATTGCGCTCCGTTCGGCCGGTGCCGTCTTCCCGGTCATGCCGGCCTCGGACCTTGCGGCGGACGGCGGATGAGCGGCCATGCCGCGCCGGAGCGGCGCAGTTTCGCCTTCACCGCCGAGGAGTTTGCGCGCCGGGCGGCCAACCAGTCCGGCAATCCGAGCGCGGAAGCTTGGCGCGACCATGGCGACTTCCTGCTCAATCCCAGCATGGCAGAGGATCTGGAGCGGCTGGCGCTGCGCGATGCAGCGGTGCTCGTGCCCGTGATCGACGAGGGCCCGGACGCCCGCGTCATCTTCACGCGTCGCACCACGACCCTGCGCAAGCATTCCGGCCAGGTGGCCTTTCCCGGCGGGGCGGTCGACCCCGGCGATGTCACGCCCGAGCAGGCGGCGCTGCGCGAGACGGAGGAGGAGATCGGGCTTCCCGCCGGCTTCGTGCGCACGGTCGGCCGTCTGCCGCATTACATGGCGCTGTCCGGCTTCCGCATCACGCCCGTGCTCGGCATCGTGCAGCCCGGATTCTCACTCTCGCTCAATCCAGCGGAAGTGGATGAGGTCTTCGAGGTGCCGCTCTCCTTCCTGATGGATCCCGCCAACCATGGCCGCGGCAGCGGCATGTGGAAGGGCGCGGAGCGCCATTATTATGCCATGCCCTATGAAGGCCGGCGGATCTGGGGCATCACCGCCGGCATCGTCCGCATGCTTTATGAAAGGCTTTACGCATGACCCCCTCCGTGTCCGGCCAGCCCTGGTTCGAAGCGCCGGCGCTGCGGCGCATTTTCGCGCTGCTGAATGCCGAGGGGGGAGAAGTGCGCGTGGTCGGCGGCGCCGTGCGCAATGCGTTGATGGGCCATGCCGTGACCGAGGTCGACCTCGCCACGACGCTCAGGCCCGAAGAGGTGGTGGCGCGCGCAGAGGCGGCCGGCATCAAGACGGTGCCAACCGGGATCGCCCATGGCACCGTTACGCTGGTGATCGACGGCGAGCCCTTCGAGGTCACGACGCTGCGCCGCGACGTTACCACGGACGGCCGCCATGCCGAGGTTGCCTTCGGGACCGACTGGACGGTGGACGCGCACCGCCGCGACCTGACGATCAACGCTCTGTATGCCGATGCTCAAGGACGGGTCATCGATCTCGTCGGCGGCATCGAGGATCTCGAGAAGCAACTGATCCGCTTTATCGGTGAGGCCTCGGAGCGGGTGAGGGAGGATTATCTGCGCGTGCTGCGCTTCTTCCGCTTCTTCGCCTGGTACGGTCGCGGTCGGCCGGATGCGGATGGGCTGCGCGCGTCGGCACGCGCCAAGGACAAGCTTTCGACGCTCTCGGCCGAGCGGATCTGGTCGGAGTTGAAGAAGCTCCTGTCGGCGGAGGATCCGACGCGGGCGCTGCTCTGGATGCGGCAGGCCGGCGTGCTGACCGCCGTTCTGCCGGAGAGCGAGAAATGGGGCATCGACACCATTCCGGGCCTCGTTTCCGCCGAGCGTGCCTCCGGCTTCGCCCCTGATCCCCTGCTGCGGCTCGCGGCGATGGTGCCGCCCGATCCCGAACGGCTGGCGGCCATGGCCGCCCGGCTGCGCCTCTCCAAGGCCGAGGCGGCGTTTTTCCAGAGCTGGGCCGCCGCCAAACCGATCGCCGACCGAATGGCGGAAACCGCGCTTGACCGTCAGCTTTACATGGAAGGCGCCACCGGCACGATGGCACGGCTGAAACTGGCGATCGCCACACTGCTGCCCAAGGTGGAAGGCGAGAGCGATGGGCTGGAACGTCTCGGCCATCTGCAACGCCTGCTGACGCGGGCCAAGGCCTGGACCCGTCCGCGCTTTCCGTTGTCCGGGGCGGATGTCGTGCTTGCCGGTGTCCCCTCCGGTCCGCAGGTCGGCGTCAAGCTTGCCATGCTGGAGGCCCATTGGGTGGCCGGCAACTTCCAGGAGGGGCGAGAGGCGCTGCTCGAGAGGCTGAAGGCCAGCCTGAACTGAGGCGAGGCCGAAGTCTGTCAAGCCGAGGCGGGTCCGCCCCGGCTTCCGCCCCTAGGGAAGGTCAGGCTGTCGCAGCCTGTTTGTCCTCAACGATCCTGGCCTTGATGTTCTCGATCATGGTTTCGCGGATCTGCGTTTCGCCATGGGCCTGGCGCATGTGCTCTACCGTTCGGCGCACCACCTCACCATCGGTTTCGGCACGGCTGTGCCACTCGCAGCCGGGCACCAGCGTTCCACATTCGAACAAGCGCATGATTTCCTCCTGATTGTCCCTGATCCGCCTCTTTGCGGGCGTCTTGGGTAACTCGCGCGGCCCGGCTTGGTTCCTCGGCCTAGCCTCTGGTTAGGCATCGGCCACAGTCTCGCCCGATCCGTCCGGCATGGTCTCTGTGGGCTGAGAAACGCAAAGGCGGCCGCCACACGGTCGCCCCGAAACACGGAAAGGACTGCCATGACCCTCCGACCCACACGCCGCCGCAGCGCGGTTTTCGCCGCTCTTCTCCTGACCCCGCTCGCCGGCCAGGCTTTCGCGCAAGGGGCGGCCATCCCGGAAAGAAGCGCACCGGCCGCGCCGGCCCAGCCATCGTCCAAACTCAGCGATGAAAAGCTGAAGGCCTTCGCGGTCGCCTATCTCAAGGTCGATCGGGTGCGGCAGGATTACAGCGCGCGGATCGGCCAGACGCAGGACCAGGGCGCGCGCCAGACGCTGAAGAACGAGGCGAACAAGAAGATGATCGAGGCGGTGGAGACGGCGCCGGACATGTCGCTCGAAGAGTACAAGACGATCATCACCGCCGCGCAGGCCGATCCGGCCGTGGCGCAGAAGGTGCAGAACAACCTGCGCGGCGCTGCGCCGGCCGCGCAATAGTCTGACGGCGGAGAGGGGCGGCCCGCGCGGCCGCTCCTCTCGTGCGCGCCGCTCATGGATCGGGCATGATTGAGCTAGGGGGCGGGCCCCGGCGGTGCTATGGAACGGCGACGACGCAATCAGGACACGCCCGATTCATGAGACCGACGCTTGAGCAGGACCTCACCGCCGCCATCCGCACCATTCCCGACTATCCGAAACCGGGAATCCTCTTCCGTGACATCACGACGCTGCTCGGCAATCCGCGCGCCTTCCGCCGCACGATCGACGAGCTCGTCCACCCCTATGCCGGCCTGAAGATCGAGAAGGTCGCCGGCATCGAGGCGCGCGGCTTCATCCTCGGCGGCGCCATGGCCCACCAGCTTTCCGCCGGCTTCGTGCCGATCCGCAAGAAGGGCAAGCTGCCGCACGAGACGGTGCGCATCGCCTATTCGCTGGAATATGGCGTCGACGAGATGGAGATGCATCGCGATGCGATCGTCCCCGGCGACAAGGTCATCCTCTCCGACGACCTGATTGCCACCGGCGGCACGGCGGAAGCGGCCTGCCGCCTCCTGCAGCGCATGGGCGCCGATATCGTCGCCGCCTGTTTCGTCATCGACCTGCCCGATCTCGGCGGCCGCAAGAAGATCGAGGCGCTGGGCGTCGAGGTCCGCACGCTCGTGGAGTTTTCCGGGCACTGAGCCCTTCCCCGCGGCTCGAGGAGCCGCCGCTTCAAGTCAAGGTCACCGAGAGGGTGTTGATCGAGGCGCGTCCAATGCTTTAGATGGTCGGCATGTTCGCGTTCGGGCGCAACGCTTCCGGCATGGCGGCGTCAAGGGAGAGCTTATGGAGAGCAGGCTCGGACAGCTGGTGATCGAGGCGGAGCGGGCAGGGCTCGTCATGCCGGGCAGGGGCGGCGAACTCGCGCGCTTCCTGGAGAGGCGCGGCTACATGCCTGGCGCGGACGAGCCGGAAGCTGGCGCGGCGCGCCTTGAAGACAGCGAACAGCCGCGCTTCGTCCGTGGCTTCCACGATATCTTGATCACGATCGGCATCCTGGTCCTCGTCGCGGGCGCGGCCGGCGCCTTGAGCAGTCTCGCCATTCCGCCGATCGCCATTCTCCTGTCGGAGATCTTCGTCAAGCGCCAGCGGCTGGCCTTGCCCTCCGTCGTGCTCAGCGTCATCACGCTGGCGAGCGTGGCCCTGCTGATCACCCTCCTGCCGCTTGACGAATGGATCTGGCCCACGCTCGGCTTCGGAGCCCTGCTGACCGCCGCCGCCGGGCTCTATCACTGGCGCTACCAGACGCCGATCAGCCTCGCCGGCGTGTTCTACGGCATCGCCCTGCTGATCTTCATCGCCTGTCACTGGCTGCTGCTCGGGCGGGAGACGGTCGATCTCGCCCTGCTTGTCGACCGGAGGCTTGCCTCGCTGGTCACTCTTCTCGGGCTCGCGCTCTTTGCGGTTGCCCTGTTCTTCGACCTGTCCGATCCGCAGCGGCGGACCCGTCGGTCGGATACTGCCTTCTGGCTGCATCTGGGTGCCGCGCCGGTGCTTCTGAATGGCGTGACCGGACTCGTCGCCGGACCGCTCGGCGTCCTGTGGAGCGATGACGACCCGCAAACGGCGGCGCTCGTCATTACCGCCGTGCTGCTCGTCATGGCGATCGGCCTGGTGATCGATCGCCGCGCCTTCGTCACCGCCGGCCTGATTTCGCTCGGCGCGGCTCTGGCCGTGCTGATGAACGAGAGCGCGATCACGACGCCCTATTCCAGCTTCTGGGTGGTGGCGATCGCCATCGGGCTGATCGTGCTGTCGATCGGTCTTTTCTGGGCGCGGCTTCGCGGCTTCCTGCTCGATCTTCTGCCGGAGACGCTGCGCCGGCGGCTGCCGCCGGCGCGGTGAGGACCGGTTGTGGCCGCTCCTCAGGTGTTGAAGCGGAAGTGGATTACGTCGCCGTCCTGGACGACGTACTCCTTGCCTTCGTCGCGCGCCTTGCCGGCTTCCTTGGCGCCGTTTTCGCCGCCGAGGCGGATATAGTCGTCATAGGCGATGGTGTTGGCGCGGATGAAGCCGCGCTCGAAATCCGAGTGGATGACGCCGGCCGCCTGCGGCGCCTTGGTGCCGCGTTCGATCGTCCAGGCGCGCGTTTCCTTCGGGCCGACGGTGAAATAGGTGATGAGGTCGAGCAGCTTGTAGCCGGCGCGGATCAGGCGGTCGAGGCCTGCTTCGCTCAAGCCCAGCGCCTCGAGAAACTCGCGCGATTCCTCCTCTGGAAGCTGCGCGACTTCCGCCTCGATGGCGGCGGAAATCACGACGGTTTCCGCCCCTTGCGCCTTGGCCATGGCCTCGACGGCGCGGGTGTGTTCGTTGCCCTCGACCGCATCGCCTTCGGCGACGTTGCAGACATAGAGAACCGGGTGGGAGGTGAGCAGGTTGAGGCTTTTCAGCACCCGCAGCCCGTCCGCATCGAGCGTCGACAGCAGGGTGCGCACCGGCTTGCCTTCGTTGAGCAGCGCCAGCGAGGCATCCATGATCGGCAGGGCGGCCAGCGAATCCTTGTCTTTGCCGGTCGCGCGCTTGCGGGTCTGTTCGGTGCGGCGCTCCAGGCTTTCCAGATCGGCCAGCATCAGCTCGGTCTCGATCGTCTCGGCATCGGCGACCGGGTCGATCTTGCCCTCGACATGGGTGATGTCGTCATCCTCGAAGCAGCGCAGAACATGCACCACCGCATCGACTTCGCGGATATTGGCGAGGAACTGGTTGCCGAGCCCTTCGCCCTTGGAGGCGCCGCGCACGAGGCCGGCGATATCGACGAAGGCGATGCGCGTCGGGATGATTTCCTTCGACTTGGCGATATCTGCCAGCTTGCGCATGCGCGGATCGGGAACCGCCACTTCGCCCGTGTTCGGCTCGATCGTGCAGAAGGGGTAGTTCGCCGCCTGCGCCGCCGCCGTCTTCGTCAGCGCGTTGAAGAGCGTGGACTTGCCGACATTCGGCAGCCCGACGATACCGCATTTGAAGCCCATGAGACTGTTCCGTCGTGTTCTTTCAAGGAGGCCGGAAGGCCGTTGCGGTCGCTATGGGCGAAACGCCCCGGCCGGTCAAGCCTTGGCGCCCTTCATCCGGCAGCGGCTCCGCCGCACGACGCTTTTCGCGCATTTCCCTTCCCGCACTCTTCGGCTAGAAGAAGGCCGAATGAAACGGGCCCCGGGACCGGGAGGATCCGATGAGTGAACTCGACGTCATCCGCAAGACTGTGACCAAGCCGAAGCTCGAGCGGCCGAAGCTCTACAAGGTCATCCTCGTCAACGACGATTATACCCCGCGCGACTTCGTGATCTTCGTGCTCAAAGCCGTCTTCTCGCTTTCCGAGGAGACCGGCTATCGGCTGATGATGACCGCGCACAAGCTCGGCACCTGCGTCATCGTCGTCTGCGCGCGCGACATTGCCGAGACCAAGGCGGCCGAGGCGATCGATCTCGCCAAGGAGGCCGGCTTTCCGCTGATGTTCACCACCGAGCCCGAGGAATAGCGCGGCCTCGCTTACGACTCGCCGTCCTTGGCGCCGAACAGTTTCTTCAGCATGTCGGCCATGGGGCCGGTGGCGGGCAGGGGTTTCGGGCCGGCTCCGCGCGCCTGGCGGATATGCGACTGGCCAGCCGGTTTGGCGGGCTTCGCCAGCTTGGCGGGCGTTTCCGGTTCCGGCGGGGCGCCGGTGGCCAGTGCCAGCTTGTTCAGGAACTGCGAGTCCTCGCCGCGCACCAGCATGTCGGCATGATCGGCGATGGCGTCGAGCAGCGGTTCCAGCCAGGACTGATCGGCTTTTGCGAAATCGCCCAGCACGTGACCGTTGACGCGCTCCTTGGAGCCCGGGTGACCGATGCCGAGACGCAGTCGGCGATAGTCCTTGCCGCAATGGGCGTCCATCGATTTCAGCCCGTTGTGGCCGCCATTTCCGCCGCCGATCTTCAGGCGCGCCCGCCCCGGCGCGAGATCGAGCTCGTCATGGATCGCCAGCACGGCGCCCACGGGGACCTTGTAGAAACGCATGGCCTCGCCGACCGATTCGCCGGAGAGATTCATGAAGGTCTGCGGCTTGAGAAGCAGGACCCGCTCGCCGGCAATATCCCCCTCCGCGATCTCGGCCTTGAACTTCTTCGACCAGGGCGAGAAGCTGTGGCGACGGGCGAGTGCGTCGAGCGCCATGAAGCCGATATTGTGGCGGTTGCGGGCATAGGATGATCCCGGATTGCCGAGCCCGGCGAAGATCTGCATGGTTGCGCTCCCGCATCGTCCAGGCCGCAGCCCCGTGCCGCGGCGGCGGGCTCTTCGACCCCGTTCGCGCCGCCGTGTCAAGCATGCCGTGTCAAGCATGCCGTGCCGGGCATGCCGTGTCGGGGGACGGATGCTTCCCGGTGCGCGCGCCGTCAGGCAGTCGACGCCCGCTTGCCGCGCGAGGCCGTTTCCTTGGCTTCGGTATTCTGTTCGAGAAGCTCGATCATGTTCTCGATCGCCAGCGGCTGGCTGAAGAGATAGCCCTGGCCATGGTGGATGCCGAGCTTCTTCAAGGCGTGCCAGTCCTGCGCCGTTTCCACGCCTTCCGCCACGGTGCTGCAGCCCATCTGGCTGGCGATGGTGCGAATGCCCTTGATCAGCATCCGGCTCTTGCGCCGCCCCTCCGGGGCCTCGCTGTTGAGCGAACGGATGAAGGACTGGTCGATCTTGACGATATCGACGGGGAAACGATTGAGATAGCTGAGCGAGGAATAGCCGGTTCCGAAATCGTCGAGCGCGATGCGGCAACCGAATTCGTGCAGCTGGCGCAGCACGCCGTGGACCTCCGGATTGTCGAGCATCAGCACGGCCTCGGTGATCTCGATGACGATGCGCTTCGGCGTGATGTGGTGCTCCAGCAGCAGCACGGCCAGACGGTGCGGGAAGGTGGGTTCGAACTGCAGGGGCGAGAGGTTGAGCGCCATATAGGTGTCGCTCGCCCCTTCGAGTGCGGAGATCCGCGCCAGATGCCGAACGGCCTTTTCCAGCACGCAATTGCCGATGGCGGGGATCGACCCGTTTTCCTCCGCGACCCGCACGATCTCCGCGGGGCCCAGCAGACCCTTCTGCGGGTGATTGAGCCGCAACAAGGCCTCGAATCCGACGATCCGTCCGTCCACCATGGCGACGATCGGCTGAAGATAGACCTCGAACCAATCCTCCTTCAGGCCCTCCTTGATGCAGTCTTCGATGTCGCGGCGCTGCCTCGCAGCGTCCATCATCGCCACGTCGAAGAGCCGGGAGCCGCTCTTGCCGTCGCGCTTGCGGGCATACATCGCCATGTCGGCCTTGAGCAGCAGGTCGGAGGCGCTGTGGGCATGGGCGGGGTAAAGCGCGATGCCGATCGAGCAGCTGACGGTCAGTTCGAGACCATTGATGAGCAACGGCCGCTCCATGGCTTCGAGAATGCGCGCGGCCGCGCGGCCGGCCGCCTCCTCGACGCGGGCGGCATCGATCAGGATCGCGAACTCGTCGCCGCCGAGCCGCGCCACCCGGTCCTGCACGCCCAGCGCCGCGCGGATACGGTCGACGACGCTGCGCAGCACGGCATCGCCGGTGGCATGGCCGAAATTGTCGTTGATCCATTTGAACCGGTCGAGATCGATGAACAAGCAGGCGAGTTCCGCCGACCGCGCCGTGGCATCGAGGATCGACTGATCGAGCGCGGCTTCGAAACCCTGGCGGTTGAGGAGACCGGTCAGGTGGTCGGTGATCGCCTGCTGATGACGGTCGATTTCCGCCTGCTTCAAGGCTGTCACGTCGGTCATGACCGCAAGGGCCGTTTCGGTTTCGGACGAGGTCTGTTCGCCGGCGGTTTCCATGATCAGCACGATCATCACCGAGCCGTCGGCACGGATGAAGGGAACGGTGACGGCACAGATCCCGGCGGCACGCCGCCGCTCGTGCCGGTCGAGGTAGTCCTTGACGCCAGCGCTCTCGATGAAATCGATGAAGGGACGGCCGACCACGTCGGCGCGGGCAAAGCCGGTCGCCATCAGCCAGTAATCCGATACCGCAACGATATGATCGTTGCGGTCGACGGAGAAAAGCATGGCGGGGGTTGTGTTGTAGATCGCGTTGATGCGCTCATGGGCGCGCAGCAGCGCGGTCTCCTCCGCCTCCAGCTGCCGCTGCATCTCGTTGAACTTGCGCACGAGCACGCCCATCTCGTCGCCGGAATCCCAATCCACCTGCTGGCGGTCGCCCTTCAGCCGCGTGGCGTCGATGGCGTCCATCAGCCGCATCAGCGGCCGTGTCACGGTGATGCGATTGCCGATTAGCGCGGCGGCGACGACGATCGCGACGGCGAGGAGCAGGATGGCGATGATGCTGAATTCATCGCGGCTGAAGCGGCTGACGAGTCCCGGCTGCTTGATCAGCAATTCGATACGGCCGACGACGGCAGCACTGCGTTCCCAATTGGCCACAATCTGCTTCTGCAGGGTGAAGGAGCCGGTCTGGATCTCCGGCTGGTTGGTGGGAAACTGGAAGCGTAGGGTTCCATTCCAGTCATAGACCCGCACTGCCAGCACATTGCGATCGGCGGCCAGCGCCCGCGCATTGTCCCCCAGCGATTCAGTGTCATGGTACCAGAGCGGCTTGCCCAGCATCTTGGCGCCCGCTTCGATCAGGGCCTCCGCACTCTGCACCCGCTCGCGCCAGATCCGTTCTGCCGAAAGCAGAAGGAACAGGGTGATGAGCGGGGTGACGAACACCAGCAGAGCGCAGCAGACGATGGCGATGAAGCGATTTTCGACGGAATGCATGGAGGGCGGTTCCCGTGATTTAAACGGCATGAGGAGTGAACGCTGCGACCACAGTGTTTCATTGCATATTAAATCACGAATTTCTTAAAAGGCTCCTGACGTTCTGCCTCAGGGCGGCACAACGGTTGCAAATGAAAAGGCCCGCTCCGCGGGTGCGGAACGGGCCTTGTCTTGCAGGACTGGAATGCGAGGACTTATTCGTCGCCGCCGGCTTCAGCCGTGTCCGTGCCGTCTTCCTCTTCCGTCAGAACGTCCGGAGCGGCGATCGTGGCGATGGTGAAATCGCGGTCGGTGATCGTCGGGGCGGCGTTCTTCGGCAGGGTGATGTCGGAGATATGGATGCCGTCACCAACCTTCAGGCCGGCCAGGTCGGCCGTCAGCGAATCCGGGATCTCGTCGGCCGGAACGGTCAGTTCGACCGTGTGGCGAACGATGTTGAGAACGCCGCCTTCCTTGATGCCGGGAGCCTGGTCTTCATTGATGAAGTGAACCGGGACTTCGACGTCGACGACGCTGTTCTTCGTCACGCGCAGGAAGTCGACATGCATGGTGAAGTCGCGGACCGGATCCAGCTGGTAGTCCTTGGGGAGGACGCGGATCTTCTCGCCGTTCACGTCGATCGTCGCGACGGTGGTCATGAAACCGCCGGCGTGGATCTTCAGCGTGACTTCCTTCACCGGAAGAGCGATGGAAATCGGGGGCTGCTTGTCACCATAGATGACAGCAGGAATGAGGCCGTTGCGACGGAGTTCACGGGAGGACCCCTTACCAACCCGTTCGCGCGTTTCGGCCTTGAGCTCGTACGTTGCTTGGCTCATGGCATTGCCTTTCGTTTCGTTGTGAAGCAGTCGTGCGCCATTCATGCCGAATGATGCAAGACGAGGGGCGGAAAAGCCCCATCCGCAGCGCCTCCAAGGGTGTCTGTGCGGACGCGCGCTCCTTAGAGCAGAATGCCCGGTTTGGCAAGCTGCGGAGCCCGGTCGAACTTGGCTGACAATGTTCAGCGTCTGCTAACCCTTCGCATCACCGGTCCGGCAGCATTAACCGATCGGTGCCGATTGGCCTCTAGCGTGACGAACGCCAGCATCAGGTGTCTCATGTTTACAGTTCTGTCCTGCCTCGCCTTCGACCACAATCCCTTCATGCTCGCGCTTTCAGTGTCGGTCTGCGTGCTGGGGGCTGTGCTGACCATGCGGCTCTTCGCCCGCGCCCGGCGCACTCATGGCGGGCAGCAGCTGAACTGGCTGTTCCTGACCGCGCTGATCGGCGGGTCGAGCGTATGGACCACTCATTTCCTGGCCATGCTCTCCTTCCAGTCCGGGGTCGCGCATGCCTACCAGCCGACGCTGACGCTCGTCTCGCTGATCGTCGCCATCGCCTTCAATCTCGTTGGCTTCACGGTGGCGGTCTATCGCCCCGCGACGCTTCTGGTCGAGATGGGGGGCGCGCTGATTGGGGCCGGCATCGCCACCATGCATTATATGGGCATGGCCGCCTTCGAGGTGGCCGGCGTCAAGAGCTGGGACCAGACACTGGTGGTGGCCTCCGTGGTTCTCGGAATGAGCCTTGCTTCCCTCGCCACCAGCCGCATCGCGCGGCCGGTCAATCGTTTCTGCAAATATGGCGGCGCAGCCTGTTTCATCCTGGCGATCGCCTCGATGCACTTCACGGCCATGGGCGCGATGTCGATCACGCCTGACACGTCGCAGACGGTCTCTGCCGAAATTATGCCGGATGCCGTGCTTTTTGCCATGGTGCTCACCGTCGTGCTGCTGATGCTGGCGCTGGGCGCCTCCACCTATCTCATCGACCTGCAGGCGAGCGAACAGGCGGCGCAGCGGTTTCGCCATCTCTCCTTGCACGACGCCTTGACCGGACTGCCCAACCGGGCGGCGTTGCTGGAAAGCCTTGGCGGGACCTTGCGGCGCCGCCGCGATGAAACGGCGCGTATCGCGGTCGTCGCGATCGATCTGTCGCGCTTTCGCGAGATCAACGATGCGCATGGGCGCGCGGCTGGCGATCATGTTCTGCGCAGCCTCACGGCCCGGCTTTCCGCCGCGCTGCGCGAGGGCGAGTTCCTGGCGCGGATCGGCGGCGACGAGTTCGTGGCCGTGACCACCGATTTCTTCCTGAAGAGCGAAGCGCGCAGCTTCACCGCCCGCCTTCTTAAGGAGATCCGCAGGCCGGTCGCCTGGCAGGAGTCCACGCTTCTGTCGATCGAGGCCAATCTCGGCGTCGCACTGTTTCCGGCCGATGCGCGCGAGCCGGAGGAGCTGATCGCACAGGCGACCCAGGCGCTCGCCCATGGCAAGGAAACGGGCACGCAGAGCGTCTGCTTCTACGAGCCCTCGATGGACGGGATGCGCGATCGTTCGCTCCTGTCGATCGATCTGCGGGATGCTTTGGATCGCGGCGAGTTCGAGCTGCATTATCAGCGGCAGAACTGCTGCGCGAGCCGCGAGGATACGGGCTATGAGGTGCTGCTGCGCTGGCGCCATCCCAAGCGCGGCATGGTCTCGCCCGGCGATTTCATTCCGATCGCCGAACGCACGGGCCTGATCGGTCCGATCGGCGACTGGGTGCTCGCCCAGGCCTGCCGCGAGGCGGCCGCCTGGCCCGTGCCGATCCGCATCGCCGTCAACGTGGCGCCGGCCCAGCTTTCCAACAGCGCCTTCCCCGCCCGCGTGGCGGAGATCCTTCGGGAGAGCGGGCTGTCCGGCGCGCAGCTCGAGCTAGAGATCACCGAAAGCGGGATCATTGCCGACCAGGCCCATGCGCTGCAGACCGTGCGCCAGCTGAAGGCGCTTGGCGTCTCGATCGCCATGGATGATTACGGCACCGGCTATTCGTCCCTTTCGACGCTGCAGAACTTTCCCTTCGACAAGATCAAGATCGACCGCAGCTTCATCACCGGCGTGACGAACAGCCCGCAATCGGCGGCCATCGTCCGCTCGACGCTGATCCTCGCCGAAAGCCTCGGCATCCCGGTTCTCGCGGAAGGCGTGGAGACGGAGGAGCAACTGGCCTTCCTGGCGCGCGAGGGCTGCGCCCAGGTCCAGGGCTATCTGTTCGGCAAGCCACAGCCGCTGCATGCCTATGCCGGCGCGCTGCTGCACGAGACGGCGGCAGCGCTCGACGATGCCGCGGCAGCGGCCGCGATCGCCGCCGCCTGAGGTTCAGGCGCGCTTCGTGCGGGCAAGCGCCAGAACGAGGCCGCCGGCGATCAACCCCCAGAGTGCGCCGGAAACCCCGGCAAAGCTGATGCCGGAGGCCGTGACCAGGAAGGTGATCGCGGCCGCTTCCCGGGCCTTCGGCTCTTCGAAGGCGTGCAGCGCGGAGGTGGCGAAGGCGCCGATCAGCGCCAGGCCGGCCACGGCCTCGATGAGGATTGGCGGCGCCAGCCCGACCAGCGTCGTGACCGTGGCGGCGAAGATGCCGAACAGCAGGTAGAAGAGACCGGCAATGATGGCGGACGGGTAGCGCCGGGCCGGATCGGCATGGGCATCGGGGCCCGCGCACATGGCCGCGGTGATGGCGGCCAGATTGACTGCATGGCCGCCGAACGGGGCAGCGAGCATGGAGAAGATCCCGGTCGTGGCGAAAAGCGGCCCCGGCTCCGGCGTAAAGCCGTTGACCTTCAGGACGGCAATGCCCGGAATGTTCTGCGAGGCCATGGTGACAACGAAGAGCGGCAGCGCGATCGAAAGGAATCCGGCCAGCGTGAAGACCGGCTCTATGAGCAGCGGCTGGGGCGCCAAGGTCGCCATCAGTCGGGTGCCGGCATCGGCGGGAATGCCGACGCCGAAGACCACGACCAGCCCGAAGGTGATAAGCGCCGCCGGCACCGCCAGGAGCCGATTGACCCGCCCGACCAGCGCCCAGACGAGCACGATCGGCAGGCCGAGCCGCCAGTCCAGGCCGACGGCGCGCACCGGCGCAAAGCAGAGATTGACCAGCACGCCGGCCAGCATGGCATTGGCGAGCGGCGCCGGAATACGCGCGACAAGCCGGCCAAAGGGGCGCAGCAGCCCGGCCGCGACCAGCAGAAGCCCGCCCATGAGGAAGCCGCCGACCGCTGCCGGAAAGCCGCCCTCGATCGCTCCCGTGCCCGCCAGCAGCGCCGCGCCCGGCGTCGACCAGGCGATGCTGATCGGCATCCGGAACCTGAGCGTCAGCACGATCGCACAAAGGCCCATGCTGAGAGAAAGCGCCATCAGCCCCGAGGCGGCCTGTTCCTGCGTCGCCCCTACCGAACGCAGGCCATGCAGCACGACGGCGAAGGAACTGGCGAAGCCGACGAAGGCAGCGAGAAGCCCCATGAAGGAGCTTTGGAAGGAGAGAGTGCGCAGCATGGGGTCTCGACGAGGCAGGTCAGCGGGCGGGACGATGGTCTGGCACGCGGTGTAGACCAGCCCCGCAGCCGCTGGAAGGGAGGCGGCATGCCCCGCTTGCGCTTTTTGAACCTGACGCGTCTCACGCGCGCCTCACGAACTCTTGGGGGAGGGGGCACCAAGGTCGCAGTGGACCTTTTTCGATTTCCGCTTATACTCCCGTCACCGTCAGCTTTCGGGGAGGAGAGCCGATGAACCATTCCGACCATGTCCAGGCCGTGGCGCTGCATGCCTCGGCCGCTGCCAGTTCGCCTGTGGCTGCGTCGTGGCGGCGATGCCTGACCGTCCATGGGCTTTCGCCCGAGGAGGCGCGCTCGCCGATCCGCCTCAGCGAGGCGGAGCTGCGCCTGGCGCGCGAGGCGAGCGGCACGCTGATCGAAGAGGCGACCGGCGAGATCGACCGGCTGTTTTCCACGCTCGGCCGTGCCGGCTGCTGCCTGCTGCTGACCGATGGCAATGGCGTTGCCTTGGAACGGCGCGGGGCGGCGGGCGACGACAAGGATTTCCGCGGCGTCGGCCTGTGGTCGGGCACAGTCTGGAGCGAAGCTTCCGTCGGCACCAACGGCATCGGCACGGCGATCGCCGATGAACGCCCTGTGGTCATCTATCGCGACCAGCATTTTCTGAGCCAGAATACCCGGCTTTCCTGCGCCACCGCGCCGATCCGCGACCATCGCGGCCGGATCGCGGCGGCGATCGATATTTCCACCTGCCGCGAGGATGCGGGCGAAATGGCGATGACCATCCTGTCGCAGGCCGTGCGGGACGCGGCCTCGCGGATCGAGGCCAATCTCTTCCGCCGCGCCTTTGCCGGCCATCGCATCCTGCTGGTGCCCGCCGAGGGCAAGACGACGCCCGCCTTGCTGGCGATCGACCGCGACGACCTCGTGCTCGGCGCCACGCGCACGGCCCGCCTGGTGCTCGGACTCGATGACGGACGCATCGCCGCCGGCATCCCGGCCTCCGATCTTCTGCAGGAGGATGCCGCAGCGGCTGAAGACAGCCTCCACGACGCCGAGCGCGCGGCGCTGCGCCGGGTGCTCTCGCGTGCGCAAGGCAATGTCTCCGCCGCTGCCGACAGCCTCGGCATCAGCCGCGCCACGCTCTACCGCAAGATGAAGAAGCTCTCGATCAACTGAGCCTGGGAACGGCTGGTCGGTCCTGCCCGCACTGCCGCGCTGCAGCATGGAATGGGCGTTGCGGCTGTCGCAGAAGTGAGACAGTCGGGCCGCCGGGCGCCCCTCATCCCCTGTCGCCCTTCCGCGTTTCAGCGCAGCATGGCCCTCGACAGATCAACCCATCTGTTCGAGGAGGAAACCAATCATGTTGCACCAGAAGATCGTCGAGAACCCGTTCAAGCAGAAATACGGCAACTATATCGGGGGCGAATGGCGCGAGGCCTTGAGCGGCCGCACCTTCGACAACACCACGCCCGTCACCGGCGGCGTCCTCTGCCAGATCGCCCGTTCGGAAGCCGCCGATGTCGAAGCCGCTCTCGATGCCGCCCATGCCGCCAAGGACAAATGGGGCCGCACCTCGACCACCGAGCGCGCCAACATCCTCATGAAGATCGCACAGCGCATGGAGGACAGTATCGAGCTCCTGGCGCGGGCCGAAACCTTCGACAACGGCAAGCCGCTGCGCGAGACCATGGCCGCCGACCTGCCGCTCGCCATCGACCATTTCCGCTATTTCGCCTCCTGCGTCCGCGCCCAGGAAGGCTCGATCGGCGAGATCGACCACGACACGATCGCCTATCATTTCCACGAGCCGCTCGGCGTCGTCGGTCAGATCATTCCCTGGAACTTCCCGCTTCTGATGGCCGCCTGGAAGCTGGCGCCGGCGCTGGCCGCGGGGAACTGCGTGGTGCTGAAGCCTGCCGAACAGACGCCGGCCTCGATCCTGCTCTGGGCCGATCTCGTGGGCGATCTGCTGCCACCTGGCGTTCTCAACATCGTCAACGGCTTCGGGCTGGAGGCCGGCAAGCCGCTCGCCACCAATCCGCGCATCAACAAGGTGGCCTTCACCGGCGAAACCTCGACCGGCCGGCTGATCATGCAATATGCCAGCCAGAACCTGATCCCCGTCACGCTGGAGCTCGGCGGCAAGTCGCCCAACATCTTCTTCGCCGATGTGATGAACGAGGATGACGACTATTTCGACAAGGCGCTCGAAGGCTTCGCCATGTTCGCGCTCAACCAGGGCGAGGTCTGCACCTGCCCCAGCCGCGCGCTTGTGCATGAGAAGATCTACGACCGCTTCATGGAGCGCGCGATCAAGCGCGTCGCGGCGATCAAGCAGGGCAACCCGCTCGACATGTCGACGATGATCGGCGCCCAGGCTTCATCGGAGCAGCTCGAAAAAATCCTCTCTTACCTGGATATCGGCCGGCAGGAGGGCGCCGAAGTGCTGATCGGCGGCGAGCGCAACATGCTGGAAGGGGAGCTTTCCGGCGGCTACTACGTCAAGCCGACCGTCTTCAAGGGGCACAACCGCATGCGGGTGTTTCAGGAGGAAATCTTCGGCCCGGTCGTGTCCGTCACCACCTTCAAGGATGATGACGAGGCGCTGTCGATCGCCAACGATACGCTCTATGGGCTGGGTGCCGGTGTCTGGAGCCGCGATGCGAACCGCTGCTACCAGTTCGGCCGCAATATCCAGGCCGGCCGCGTCTGGACCAATTGCTACCACGCCTATCCGGCCCATGCCGCTTTCGGCGGGTACAAGCAGTCGGGCATCGGCCGCGAAACGCACAAGATGATGCTTGATCATTACCAGCAGACCAAGAACATGCTGGTCAGCTACAGCCCGAAGGCGCTCGGCTTCTTCTGAGCGGCTGTGGAGAGTGGGCCCTTCCCGCCCCATGCGGGAGGGGCCAAGGCGCTGTCAGAGACCGCGCAGCAGACCATAGGCCAGAACGTTCCAGAGAAGGAGCGACATGGCGAGGCACAGCATATAGCATTCGGCGCGATAGGTCATGCAGATCCCCCCTGATCCTCCAGAACCGATGGACCTGCATGCGCGATCTTTCCTGCGCGCGCCATCGCTAATTTTAGGGGTCTTTGCATCAAACGGGGGGAATGTGCCCTTTGAGCCAACGGTTTCACGGTCAGCGTGGCCGGATTGCAACGGTTTTATGTCAGGGATTGGGTTGAGATGACGGAGATGGGTGCAGACGAGCTGGGCGGATTGCCGCGCGTGGTCGCCACGCCGGCGGCTCTTGCCTTCCTCAAGGAGATCCAGGCGGACCATCCGCAGGTCCTGTTCCACCAGTCCGGCGGATGCTGCGACGGCTCGTCCCCCATGTGCTACCCGGCGGATGACTACATTGTCGGCGATCATGACGTGAAGCTGGGCGAGATCGGCGGCGCGCCGGTCTATATCAGCGCGAGCCAGTTCGAGGTCTGGAAGCATACGCAGCTGATCATCGATGTGGTGCCCGGCCGCGGCGGCATGTTTTCGCTCGACAATGGCCGGGAGCGGCGGTTCCTTACCCGCTCCCGCCTGTTTTCCGGCGGCGAGGCCTGCGCCCTCCCGGTCCGCGCTTAAGGGCGGACGACCCGGTAGAGCTGAAGCGGCGCATCGCGCGTGCCAGCAACCGGCTCCAGATAATCGGGCACCTGCCCACGCGCCAGCGCGGCATAGAGCCCGGCCGGATAGCGCGACGAGAGCATGGCGACCTCGCCATCGCCGGGGCAATAGGCCAGCAGGGTCGCGCCGCTTTCCCTCAGAACGATCCGCGCCGCATCCGGCGGCTCCATTCCGGCGCGCAGGCCGGCCAGCAGGCCTTGCTGGTTGCGGTGATATGGCGCGGACAGAGCCCGATGCGGCGTGAAGCGCAGGATGCTGGCGCCGAGATTGGAGGCACCGGCCACGACGCCTGCGGGCTCGGCGGCCAGGGCTGCCATGGCTTGGCGTGTCGTGCAGGAGGGCGTCGTCTCGGCCTCCGCTTCGGCTGTGCCGGCAAGCTGCATCACAAGGGCCGTGGCAAGCGCCCAGACGCTTGGGATGGACAGGAGGCAGAGCAGCGCGAAACCGAGCTCGGCGGCGGTGCGGCGCGGCGGGCCATGGGCGTGGCGACGCAGGTCGATGATGGCGAGCGAAAGCGGATAGAGCGCAAGCAGGCTGGCAAAGACCGTTCCGCGCGCCTGAACCGTGCCGATCAGCAGTGCCGGAAGCACTAGTGCCAGACACACCAGATGCAGTTCGCGCCGGGTGCCGTGCCAAGCGCGCCAGAGGCAGACCAGCGTTCCGAGCAGCCCGACACCATAGCCGAAGCCGAGGAAGGAGGGCCGTTTTTCAGCGATCGCGACGATCGACTGGGCCTCCTCGACATTGGCGAGCCAGAGCGATTTCAGGAGAGGGTCGAGCGAGGCCAGGGGGCTCTGCAGACACTGCGGTGCGATCTGCAGCGCCAGCGCGACGAGGGCTCCGCCAACGCCCGTTAGTGTCGCCAGCCGCCATCCGGTCGCGCGCGCGCTCGCCGTCAGCGCCGAGAGCGCCAGAAGGCTGCCGCCGGCCGTGGCAAGCGCGAAAAAGCCGAGCGAGAGACTGTCGCAGGTGACCGCGGAATAGAGGCGGGGCGGCGTCGTGGCGAAAAAGGCGGCGGTGACGGTCAGCGACAGGCTCAGGCCGAATGCGGTGGCCTCGTCGCGCATCGCGACGCCATGAACGGCCCACCGGCAGGCCACGATGGCGCCCACCATCGCCACCAGCGGCGTCGTTTCCGCGCCGACGGCAATCGCCAGCCCCGCCGCAAGCCCACAAATGGCGTGGCCGAGCCGCGGCCGTGCCGTTTCGACCAGTCCCATCACCATCAGCGCCACCAGCAGGAACTGCACATTGTGGTGGTCGATATTGCCGGGCCGGAAGCGGATATTGGTGAGGAGCAACAGCGTGCCGAGCACGAGGCCGATGATCATGACAGGGGCACCGCCGATCGACCGGCAAGCGCGACCGATGGCAAGCAGCACGGGCAGGATCAGCAGCATCGGCCACAGGCCGAGCGCCGCGGCTTCCGCCGCCTCGGGAGACAGGACGAGGGAGAAGAGGCGGATCAGCGCGCCGATCGGCAGGTCGACGAGGCGCGACCAGTGCATCAGCGTTCCACCCTCGGGACCGAGCCGCGGCTGCACCGTATCGAACCAGCTCTGGCCGGAAAGCCAGTCGCGCACCTCGACAAGCCGCATCACGTCGTCGTTGTCGGCGCCGACATAGTCGGGCAGTCCCATCGTGGCGCGGAGCGCGGCCAGGACCACAATCGCCGTGCCGATCAGGGCAAGCGGCCAGAGACCGCTCAAACCGCGGAAGAGGGCGGGCCGCAGGGGCGCGGCGGCGAGATCGGGCTCATAGGTCGTCATCGGTCGTCGCCTCGTCCTTCGGAAATACTCAACGCTCCGTCAGCGGCCGAAACATTAGGGCCGGATGGTGAAGAAACGGTTCGTGCTTGGAGGACGGGCCATCGGTCCGGTGCGCCCTTCAACCGGACCTTAACGCTTGGTCGGCCATTCTCGGTGATACGGCCCCTTTCGGGCCATGGATCCTGCCGATGAGCGACAGCCTGCCCTCCGATCTCGAGATCGCCGTCCTGCTTCCCTGCTACAATGAATCGGCGACCATCATGCCGGTCGTGCTGGGCTTTCGGGCGGCGCTGCCGCAGGCGCGCATCTATGTCTACGACAACAATTCCACCGACGAGACGGCGCTGAAGGCTGCGCTCGCCGGCGCCACCGTGGTCAAGGAGACCCGGCAGGGCAAGGGCAATGTGGTCCGCCGCATGTTCTCCGACATCGAGGCCGATATCTATGTGATGGCGGATGGCGACGGCACCTACCGTCCGGAGGACGCGCCGGAGCTGATCCGCACGCTCCTGACCGAGCGCGCCGACATGGTGGTCGGCACGCGCCGGGGCGTCACGGCCGATGCGGGCCGCCAGGGTCATGCCTTCGGCAACCGCTTGTTC
Source organism: Rhizobium sp. CC-YZS058 (assembly GCF_034720595.1). Taxonomy (NCBI): domain Bacteria; kingdom Pseudomonadati; phylum Pseudomonadota; class Alphaproteobacteria; order Hyphomicrobiales; family Rhizobiaceae; genus Rhizobium; species Rhizobium sp. CC-YZS058. The sequence continues at coordinate 1,145,628 of NZ_JAYESJ010000001.1, forward strand.
AACAGGCTCTACACGGCGCTGTTCGGCAGCGATTTCACCGATATCTTTTCCGGCTACCGCGCCTTTTCCCGCCGTTTCGCCAAGAGCTTCCCGGCCGTTTCGCCCGGGTTCGAAACGGAAACGGAAATGTCGGTCCATGCCATGCGGCTGCGCCTGACCGTCGCCGAGCTGGCGCTCGATTACGGTCGACGCCCGGAAGGCTCGCATTCCAAGCTGTCCACCGTGCGCGATGGCGCCCGCATCCTGCGCATGTTCGCCGTTCTGTTGAAGGAAACCCGGCCCTTTGCCTTTTTCGGCACACTGAGCGGGCTGTTCATGCTGGCGAGCCTTACCTTCATGATCCCGGTCCTCATCGAGTTCTTCGAGACCGGACTGGTGCCGCGCCTGCCGACCTGGGTGTTGTCCGTGGCGCTGACCATGATCGCCTTCATGCTCTTCACCGCCGGGCTCATTCTCGATTCGCTGGCGCGCGCCCGGGCGGAGCAGCTGCGCATGCATTATCTGGCGCTGCCCTGCCTGCATGCCCGCGCGCCCACCCGCCGCGTGACCGCGCTGTCTGCTGCGCCGGAACCGGTTCCCAGTGCCGACGCGGCATGAAACGCTTCATCCGCTTCCTGCTGGTCGGGGCCGTCGGCTTCCTGGTGGATGCCGGCGTGCTGCTTGGCTTGCTGGCGCTCAGCCTCGGGCCGCTGCCGGCGCGCATGGTGGCGATCGCTTTGGCACTGACGGTGACCTGGCTCATGAACCGCAGCATGACATTTTCGCCGAGCGGACGCTCGCTGGTGGCCGAGGGTGGGCGCTATGGCGGGGTTGGACTGGCAACGAGTCTCGTCAATTTCGCCGTCTATTCGCTGCTGATCCTGGCCCTGCCCTGGCTGCCGCCGATCCTGGCGCTCGCCGCCGGATCCGCAACCGCGACGCTCCTGTCCTATTTCGGCTATTCCAAGCTGGTCTTCGGGCGCTAGACCGCCTCGACGGCACGAGATCCGGCCAGCGTTGCAAAGCGTGCGGGGAGGGGATGCGGTGGCGCGGTCCTAGTCGAAGAGGCTGGACACGGATTCTTCGAGGCTCGTGCGATTGATCGCTTCGCCGATGAGGCTGGCGGTCGAGATCACGCGGATATTGTGGGCGGACTGGACAGCGGTGGTCGGCTGGATCGAGTCCGTGATCACCAGTTCCTTGAGCTTGGACGAGGTGACCCGGGCCACGGCGCCGCCGGACAGCACGCCATGCGTGATATAGGCGGTGACGCTGGTCGCGCCGTTCTTCAGCAGAGCTTCCGCGGCATTGCAGAGCGTGCCGCCGGAATCGACGATGTCGTCGATCAGGAGACAGTCCTTGCCGGTCACGTCGCCGATGACGTTCATGACCTCGGACTCGCCGGCGCGCTCGCGGCGCTTGTCGACGATGGCGAGCTGGCAATCGAGGCGCTTGGCAAGCGCACGGGCGCGTACGACGCCGCCCACATCGGGCGAGACGACCATCACATTGCTCAGCGCATAGTGATCCTTGATGTCACGCGTCAGGATCGGCACCGAATAGAGATTGTCGGTCGGAATATCGAAGAAGCCCTGGATCTGGCCGGCATGCAGATCGAGCGTCAGCACGCGGTCTGCGCCGGCCTCGGTGATCAGGTTGGCAACCAGCTTGGCCGAAATCGGCGTGCGCGGCCCCGGTTTGCGGTCCTGGCGGGCATAGCCGAAATAGGGGATGACCGCGGTGATCCGCCGGGCCGAGGACCGACGCATGGCATCGATCATGATCAGCAGTTCCATCAGGTGGTCATTGGTCGGAAACGAGGTGGACTGGACGACGAAGACGTCTTCGCCACGCACATTTTCCTGGATCTCGACGAAAATTTCCTGGTCGGCAAACCGCCGGACCGTGGCGCGCCCGAGCGGGAGTTTGAGATAGGTGCAGATCGCTTCGGCCAGAAGCCGGTTCGAATTGCCTGCGAAAACCTTCATCGATGGTCCGCCTGTCCCCGCCCGGAAGGGCGCTTGAGAGCGCATGCCCGTCCGGCTAGATTCCGTCTGCCTTCTGCCCGCCCGCTCGTGCCGGCTGGCCTTTGCGGCTTCATAACGCCACTGACCTCGAATGCAAGCGCTATGCCGCCCATGGCATGGCTTTATCCGAAAAAGATTGCGGCCCGCCTGCCGGGATGGGCCGGTGGCGGCGCTGATGCACGCCCATCAACCGGCCTTGCCGTCACGCCAGTCGAGATAGGCGGCGATGCTCTTGCGACCGATGTCGCGCATCGTTTCGGCCGGCACGCCCGACCAGACATCCTTGCCCGGCGCCTCGACACTGTCCTGCCCCTGGATTCGATGCAACCGGTTGCCGGCGCCGTCGAGCACATCCCAGACATAGACGATCACCGTCTTGCGGCCGTCCTTGAAGGCGGAGAAATAGCCCTTCAGCATGTGGCGACTGACCGGGTCGGCGGCGGTCTTGATCGTCAGGCCGCTGGCGCGGGCGTCCGCTCCCAGTTCCTCCGACAGCGGTTTCACCGCCGCGACGGGCGCGCCGATGATCGGCAGGAAGCGGATCGTATTGGCGGGTGCGGCGCTGGCCTCCGGGGTTCGCGCGGCCGTTTGCGTCGACGCGTCGCTGGCGGCCGTCGCCTCTTCGCTTTCCTGCGCGCGGGCAGGGGCCGCTGACTCCTCGTCCGCAAGCTTCGGCATGCGTCGCGTTTCCAGCCGCGCCTCACTGGTCCTGACAGGATCCTGATGGGCGGGAAAGGCGCTCATCGTTTCGCGCGTGTGGTCGGCGGCTCCAAGCGACGGGGCGGGACCGCGCGCCAATTGGCTCGCCTGCGCATCCAGCGATCCGGCGGGGTCGCGATAGGGCGTGGAGGCCGTGGCATAGGCAACGGCGCCCGTCGTGTCCGCTGCGCCGGCATCGGCGAAGCCGGTATCTCGGGCCGGTGCCGCGTCGGAACGGTATGGCGCGCTTGACTGCAGGGGCGCTCGGGCAATATCGCCGGAGGGCGCGGCGCTGACGACCGGCTGCTGGCTCGCCATGCGGGTGAGATCGGTGTCGGTGAGCGGCGAGGACTGGCTCATTCCCTCGCCGACATCGGCTGGCGGGGTGAGGGCATCCAGACTGTTGCAGCCGGTGAGCGCTGTCGCCAGGCCAAGGCCCGCGGTGAGCGTGATCAGGGTGCGCATCGTGCCGGAATCCCTCCATGGACGGGGCGGCCGAACCGGTCGACCGCCGGACCAGAGGGCGACGATACGCAGAGAGTCTTACCTGGCAGTGAATCGTTTATGGCGAGAGATCAGGGGTGCTGCGAGGCCTGATTGTGCCGAACGGCGTCAAGCAGCACGTCGAGCTTGCGGTCGAGCGCGTCGATCCGCGCGGCCTGTTCGGCCACCAGTTGCCGGTTCTCCGCGCGGATCGCCTCGAAAGGCGCGGACAGGCCCGAGCCCATGGCAAAGCCGCCATCGAACCGGTCGGCGGCAAAGGACATGACGCCGAGAATAACCCCGACGACGGCCGCCGAAAAACCGCCCATCGTGGTGATCATCGTCCAGGTCGTCGGCATGTGTTTGAGTTCGACCTGGATGGCCGAGACGTCTCCCTGCATTTTAGTCAGGGCGTGATTGATGGCAGCGGTATGCTCGGCAAAGGACGTGCGCATGCTGCTCATCGACGCCTCGATGCGCGCTTCCGTGGCGCTCAGCTTGGCGTCTATCGCCGCGCTTTTCGCCTCGATTTCATCCCTGGTCGGCATGCCGGGATCCTGTCCTGTGCGAAGGCTGTCGGGTGCATGGCCACCGCTCGGCCGGTCGCCGTCGCTCAGCGCGGCGGGGAACCTGTTTTCCGGATCGAAAATCTTGGACATGGAAGAACGGAACCGCCGGAAGGTCAAGAGGACGACGCCCTGACCTTAGCGGGTCTCAATGCATTCGTGAAGTCTAATATGAAGATCTAGATCTCGATGAAGTCCAGCCCGTAGCGGGAGAGGGGGCGAGGCGCGCTCTCGGTGGTCAGATAGGTCTGGCCGAGGGACATGGCCGTGCCCGTGTCGCTGTCCATGATGATCATGTGCACGAACAGCGACATGTCGGGCAGGATCTCCTGAGGATTGCCGAGGTGGAACATCTGCTGCTCCATCCAGGAGGGCGAGAAGCGGGCGCCGAGCGAGTAGCCGCAGGCATTCAGCCGGTGGCGGGCAAGACCGCGATCATCCATGATCCGCGCATGGACATCGAAGACGGTGCCGAAGGTATTTCCGGGCCGCAGCACCTTCTCGACCGCCTGGATCGTTTCCCTGCAGGCCGAATAAAGTTCGCGGTGGCGGTTGGTCGGCGGGCCGATCACGACGGTGCGCATCATGGCGGCATGGTAATGGGCGCTGACGCCAGCCCATTCCAGCGTCAGCTGATCCTCGGCATCGAGGCTGCGCCGGCCGGCCTTGTAACGGCAAAGAAGCGCATCGGCGCCGGAGCCGATGATGAACTCATTGGCCGGATAATCGCCACCACCGGCGAAGATCGCGCCCTGCATAGCGGCGAGAATGGCGGCCTCGCCGGCGCCGGGTCCGATCAGCGGGATGGCGGCGTCCAGCGCGTCGTCGGCAAGGGCGGCCGCGCGCTCGACATGGGCGATCTCCGCCGGGCTCTTGATCAGCCGCAGCCGGCCGACGAGCATGGATGCGTCGACGAGCTTGCCGAAGCTCGACAGCTGGCTGTCGAGCAGTCGCGCCGTGCGCCCGGTCATGCCATGGGTGTCATATTCGACGCCAATGCGGCAGCCGAGAAGATCCATCTCGCTGAGCAGGGTCTTCAGATCCATGGTCGGATCGGCATTGACCCGATCCACCCAGATCTCGATCCGCTCGATATTGGAGGTGTGGCGGGCCTGCCGGAGATCGGCCGAGCGGGTCAGCAACACCATCGAGCCGTCTGCTTTCACGACGAGGGTCTGGAAGAAGCAGTAGCCGAAGGTGTCGTATCCCGTCAGCCAGTACATGCTTTCCTGCGCGAACAGCAGCAGCGCGTCGAGCTTCTCCTCCTTCATCGCGGCCGTCAGGCGCGCAAGGCGGTCGGCGAATTCGTCGTCCGAGAAATGCAGCGCCATGTCATGCCTCCCTGATGCTGATGGCCGAGATCTGCCGGCCGTAATCCGGCTCGTTGCGATGGGTCTTGCGCCGGTATGAGAAGAAACGCGGCTCGTCTTCATAGGTGCAGAGGCCGAGCGTTTCCGCGCGTACGCCCGCTGCCGTCAGCCGCTTCAGCGTGAAGCCTGGCAGATCGAACATGGAATGATCGAGCCGGTCGGACGGCGTGAAGAAACGCGCAGAGTCCGCATCGGCCTCCAGAAAGCGGGCGACGAACTCCGGACCGACCTCGTAATGCCGTGCCGTGATCGATGGACCGAGACAGGCGTAGATGCCGTCGCGGGTTGCACCGAGATCGATCATCGCTTCGATGGTCGCCTCCAGCACGCCGGTCAGCGCCCCCTTCCAGCCTGCATGCGCAGCGCCGATTACGCGGGCCTGCGCATCCGCAAAGAGAATGGGGCCGCAATCGGCCGACAGGACGCCGAGCACCAGGCCGGGCGTGGCGGTAACCAGAGCGTCCGCTTCCGGCCGCTCGCCGCGATAGGAGTCGTCCACGCGGACAGCGCGGGGGGAATGAACCTGGTTGACGGTGGCGAGCCTCTCCGAAGGCTGGCCGAACCAGGCTGCGACGCGGCGCCGGTTTTCGGCAATCGCCGCACGCTCGTCCTGCGAGCCGAGGCCGACATTGAGGCTCTGATAGATCCCTTGCGACACGCCCCCCTGCCGCGTGAAGAAGCCGTGGGCGATGATGCCTGCCGCACTGTCGCTCAACAACGGGCTTTCGATGGGGAAAGGAAGGGCGTCGTCGGTCATGGGGTCCGCGTCTGAGCCTGTCTTGAAAGGGGAAGGGTGGGTCGCGCGAAGCGGACGGAGGTGATTTGCCTCGTGATCATTCGGGCGGGATGTTGACCCCGCGCGCCGTCGCTTGTCAATCGGCGGCAACGCACCAAGCGTCACGCGGACCTATCGCTGGAACGGCACCAGCGCCACGTCGGGGTGGCTGACGGCCAGCACCTTGAAGAGCTCGCCCATCCGCCCGTCGCCGCTGCCCGAGAGCCGTTCGACATCCTGCCGGAGACTGTCGATCACGGCGGCATCCTTGCCGCGGCCGAGCGCATCCGCCCGCTCCTGGATGCCCATGGCGAGCAGGAAATCGCCCTGATAGGTCAGTCCGTTGATCCGCAAACCCTCGGCAACGGCGCGGCGCGCCAGCTGCTCGAAATCCACATGGCTCGTCAGGTCCGCCTCGCCCGGGTGGCGCAGCGGCGGGTCGAACTGATGGTCGCGCACCGCCTGCAGCGTTTCGCCGAAATTGGTGGCCATATGGCCGTAGTCGATGATCAGCGCCGAGCCGCCACCGGCTTTCAGCCGCGCGCACAGCGTTGCCATCACTGCATCGCGGGCAGGCGCGATCTCGAAGATCGTGCCGACCGGCACCTCTGCGGCCGAAGGGGGGAGCAGGCCCGGATCGATGGTTGCCACGCCGGCTGCGAAGGTCAGTGCGTCATCGGCGTCGAGCCCCACCAGCCGTTCGCGAAATCCCTGCGGCGTTTTGACGAACTGGCGGATCGGGATCGCATCGAACAGCTCGTTGGCGACCAGCAGCAGCAGGCCGTCCGGCAGCGTGTCGAAGCTTTCGTGCCATGCGATCTTGAACTTGTGGGCGACCAGCGTCTGGCTCTGCACCTTCTGCAACCGCTCGCTGGTTTCCACCAGATGCACGCTCGCCGCCTCGTACAGCGCCGGAGCCAGCCGCTCCACCACCCGCAGGATGTCCGCCATCATCGTGCCGCGGCCGGGGCCGATCTCGGCGATCACCACCGGGCTCGGTTCGCCATGGCGCCGCCAGGCCTCGACAAGGAAGATGCCGACGATCTCGCCGAACAGCTGGCTGATCTCCGGCGCGGTGATGAAGTCGCCATCGCGGCCGAAGGGGTCGCGCGTCTTGTAATAGCCGTGTTCGGGATCGGCGAGGCACAGCGCAAAATAGTCGGTGACGCTGATCGGGCCGGTGGCGCGGATGATCGCCTTGATTTTCTCGGCAAGCGGCGTGGTCATCGCACGGCCTCCGCTCTCGAGCCCGCGCGGCGCGCGCGCCAGATCGCCCAGAGACCGATCAGGACCATCGGCAGGGAGAGCAGCATGCCCATGGTCAGCCAGCCGCCGAAGAGATAGCCGAGCTGCGCATCGGGCTCGCGGAAGAACTCGACCGTGATGCGGGCAAGGCCGTAGCCGGTGACGAAGACGCCGGCGACGAGCCCCGGCCTGGCGAGCGCCCGGCCCCGATAGATGAGAAGCGCCAGCACCGAAAGGAGGACGACCCCTTCGAGCAGCGCCTCGTAGATCTGGCTCGGATGGCGGGGGAAGGGCCCGCCGGTCGGAAAGACGATCGCCCAGGGCGCGGACGACAGCCGGCCCCAGAGCTCGCCATTGATGAAATTGGCGATCCGGCCAAAGAACAGGCCGATCGGCACGACGGCCGCAACCACGTCGAACAGGCTCCAGAGGCGGATCGAGCGGCGGCGGGCAAAGAGCGTCATGGCGAGAATGGTGCCGATCAGGCCGCCATGGAAGGACATGCCGCCATTCCAGATCTCGATCGCGCGCAGCGGATTGGCGATGACGGAGGCGAGGTCATAGAAAAGAATATAGCCGATGCGCCCGCCGCCGACGATGCCGATGGCGACCCAGAGGAGGAAATCGTCGAGATCCTGCTCGCTCATCGCCGCTTCGCCGCGCGGCCAGAGCGCGCTGTTGCGAACGATCGCCTTGGCATAGAGCCAGCCGAGCACGATGCCGGCGACATAGGCGAGGCCATACCAGTGGATCTGCAGCGGGCCGACCGAGATCAGCACCGGATCGATCTCAGGGAAGGGCAGGATCGAGAGGAGACTTACAAAGGGTTCCAACTGCGCCACGTCTCTTGAGGGCCCACCGACCGAGGCGCGGGCGCGCCGTGGGACCGGATGGCCGTGATGGTCCTGCCGGGCCGAGCAAAGAGCCCACACCCGGCCCGACCATCCTCCGGGCGGTCCGAAGGGTCAAGCCGTGCGGCGCGGGCGCCGGCGATGATTCACCGATTTCTGCTTGCAAGACCGGTGCTTGGCCCCTACCTCAGGATCAGGAGCCGTGACGATCGCGGACCAAACGCCGGAGACAGACCATGACCACGACGGGTGCCAACCGCATTTTCGACGATCTGGCCAAGCTGATGACCGATGCCGCCGGCGCCGCACAGGGCGTGCGCCGCGAGATGGAAACCGCCGCCCGCGCCCAGGCCGAGCGGCTGCTCAACACGATGGATGTGGTCAAGCGCGAGGAATTCGAGGCCGTGCGCGAGATGGCGATCAAGGCGCGCGAGGAAAACGATGCGCTTCTCGCCCGCATCGCCGCGCTGGAAGCCAAGCTTGCCGGCAGCGAAGGCAGCGCGTCCTCCTTCTGACCCTGCCGGTCCGCTGGACACCGATCGAAGGGCTCGCCGGCCGCGGCGGGCCCTTTTTCATGACGGGATCAGATTTCGATCAGGCCGACCTTCTTGACCTGGCGGATGGTCAGCATGGTGCGCACCGTATCGACATGCTCGTTGGCCGTCAGCACCTCGATCACGAAGTCCTGGAAGCTGGTCAGATTTTCCGCAACGCAATGCAGCAGGAAATCGCTGTCGCCATTGACCAGCCAGGCCTGGCGCACCAGCGGCCAGGAAGAGGTGGCCGCGGAAAAGGCCTTGAGGTTGGCCTCCGACTGGTGCTTGAGCCCCACCATGCAGAAGGCGACGAGATCGAGGCCCAGCATCGGGCCGTTCAGCACCGTGCGATAGCCTTCGATGATGCCGGATTCCTCGAGCCGTCGCACGCGGCGCAGGCAGGGCGGTGCCGAAATGCCGACGCGGGCAGCCAGCTCCACATTGGTGATCCGCCCATCCGCCTGCAGCTCGCGGAGGATCTTGATGTCGATCTGGTCGAGATCGGCGCGTAGCACGGAGGGTGCGCCCCTTGTTCGTTTCGGACGGGTTCGCTTCTGCCTCAAGGCCCTCCAGCGCGCAACAAAATTCCGCGTGCGCGACAGATTACGAAAGATCCTGAGGCCGGGGCGGGCTCTTGATCAGCGCATCGTCGAAGGGCAAGCCGCATTTCGCAAGCGCCGAGACGGGCGAGTGGTTGACGAGCGCGACCCCCCGTTCGTCCGCCAGCAGCCTGGCGAGGCGGATATGGTCGAGAATGCGCGCCTCGGCACCGGCGATGCCCGAAAAGGCGCTGTTGCCGCCGCGCTCGTAGAAGCGCGGTTCACCGGCATTGCTGATATCGATGCCGATGAAGCCGATCTGCCGGGGACGGCAGGCCAGCGCAAATTGCAGAGCGGAAATAGCAACGCTGCCGGCCTGGACAACGCCCTTCACCGGATCGCGCGACAAGGCTGCGGTTCGTGCCTGATTGACGAGGACGTCGGATCGATCGGCGAGCGCGTCGATCCGAATGCGGCCTGCACCATAGGGCTTCAGGAGATTGTCGATGAGGAGCACCGGCCGGTTGATGAGCCAGCCGCGGTCCTGTTCGAGGAGCGCGCGGAGGACCGAAACGGAAAGAAGGCAGGGCAGGTTCGGATCGAGCGTTTTGAGAAACTGATCGAAATGTCGATAGACGAAGCGGTCGTCCTCGATGGCGACGGCGAGCGGTGCGGCGATCCGGTCCGGCATCAGGGCAAGGGCGCCGTTGAGAAGCAGCGCGCTGTGCGGTGGAAGAGCACTGAAATCCGCCTGCCCGGCGGACGGGCCCGAACCGACGAGCGTGATGACACGACCGGACCGGCTGGCGAGCGCATCGCTTGGCAGAAGGTGTCCGGCCGGTTTGCCACGATAGAGGATCTCACCGCTGCCATCGACAGCGCGCCGGAGCGTGAGGCCGGGAAACCGGTCATAGGCGTGGGCGCGCCTGCTGCCGAGCAGCAGGGTTGCCGCCAGCTTGATAGCCTTGCGGCGAAGCGGTCTGTCCGAACCCATCCTGTCTCCCATGCCGAAATTGCGTTGCCGCTGCGCCGAATGGTCCGCGTCGCGGGCTCGCTCGTCCCCACCGTCTTGCGCGGCGCTGCGACCTTTCCGCCCGGTTTGCGCCGAATTCTGCCGGCAGGGAAGGGGTGGGGCTGTGGTAAAAGCCGCCATGGGCTTGAACTCCACGGGGCTGTCCTCATAAATGAGGGGGACAGATCGGGCCAGACTGCCCGCAATGCGCGGCGACGCGACCAGTTTCCAGGATCAGACACCATGACCTCCCGCCATACCAAGGTGCTCATCATCGGTTCCGGCCCGGCCGGCTACACGGCTGCGATCTACGCGGCGCGCGCCATGCTGCAGCCGGTGCTGATTGCCGGCATGGAGCAGGGCGGGCAGCTGATGATCACCACCGATGTGGAAAACTATCCGGGCTTCGGCGATCCGGTGCAGGGGCCCTGGCTGATGGAGCAGATGCTCAAGCAGGCGATCCATGTCGGCACGGAGATCGTCAACGATCTCGTGACCTCGATCGACGTCACCGTCCGACCCTTCCGCCTGACCACGGACAGCGGCACGGACTGGACGGCCGACACGGTGATCATCTGCACCGGCGCCAAGGCCAAGTGGCTGGGGATCGAGACGGAGGAAACCTTCAAGGGTTTCGGCGTGTCGGCCTGCGCCACCTGCGATGGCTTCTTCTATCGCAACAAGGATGTGTTGGTGGTCGGCGGCGGCAATTCCGCCGTCGAGGAGGCGCTCTATCTTTCCAACATCGCCAAAAGCGTCACGGTCATTCACCGCCGCGCGTCCTTCCGGGCCGAGCGGATCCTGCAGGAGCGGCTGTTCGCCAAGGAGAACGTCAAGGTTCTCTGGGATCACGAGGTGCTTGCCTATACTGGCACGCCGGCCAAGCCGCCGTTCCCCGCTTCGCTCACCGGCGTCATTCTGCGCAACACGCTGACGGGCGCCACGCGCGACATGGCGACGGACGGCGTCTTCGTGGCCATCGGCCATGCGCCGGCGACCGAGCTCTTCAAGGACAAGCTTCGCCTGAAGTCCAACGGCTATCTGTGGACCGCGGCGGATTCGACGGCGACCGACGTGCCCGGCATCTATGCCGCCGGCGACGTCACCGACGATGTCTACCGCCAGGCGATCACCGCGGCTGGCATGGGCTGCATGGCCGCACTCGAGGCCGAGAAATATCTGGCGGGTCACATGCCGGTCGCAATCGCAGCCGAATAGGCATCTGGCCGGCCTTGCCTGATGCGGGGCAGGCTACGGATCAAGAAGCGCGCGTGGGCCAAGCGGCCGGCGCGACGGAAAGAGGCAGCGTCCAAGACGCGTGTGCGAAGCGCGCGGCGCTGGCAAAAGGGGGGATGGCATGCCGCTGGACTGGGACAAATTGCGGATCTTCCACGCAGCCGCGGAAGCCGGCTCCTTTACCCATGCCGCCGACAAGCTGCACCTTTCGCAATCGGCGATCAGCCGGCAGGTCTCCTCGCTGGAGCAGGATGTCGGCATCAAGCTGTTCCACCGCCATGCCCGCGGACTGATCCTCACCGAACAGGGCGAGATCCTCTACCGCACCGCGCATGAGGTTCTGATGAAGCTCGAAAGCGTCAAGGTCCAGCTGACCGAGACGACCGACAAGCCCTCCGGCAAGCTGCGCATCACCACCACCGTCGGCCTCGGGCAGGGCTGGCTGACCGACAAGGTCCAGGAATTCCTGGCGCTTTACCCCGACATGCAGGTGCAGCTGATCCTCGACAACGAGGAGCTGGACGTGAACATGCGCCATGCCGATTGCGCCATCCGCCTGCGCCAGCCGCAGCAGTCGGACCTGATCCAGCGCAAGCTGTTCACGGTGCATATGCATCTCTATGCCGCGCCGTCCTACATCAACAAGCACGGCGAGCCGCAATCGATCGAGGATCTCGACAACCACCGGATCATCACCTTCGGCGAGCCGGCCCCCAACTATCTGCTCGATGTGAATTGGCTGGAGATTGCCGGCCGCGACAGCGACAATCCGCGTGTCTCCCACCTGCAGATCAACAGCCAGACCTCGATCAAGCGCGCCTGTCTGCTCGGCATCGGCATTGCGATGATGCCGGACTATATCGTCGGTCGCGATCCGGGCCTCATCCAGCTGCCGATCGGCGCCGACATTCCCTCCTTCGACACCTATTTCTGCTATCCGGACGAGATGAAGAACGCGGCCAAGCTGAAGGTCTTCCGCGATTTCATCGTCGCCAAGGCGCGAAACTGGAATTTCTAGCCTCTCCGCCCGTTCTGCCTGAAAACGATGCAGAGGCCGAACTCCTTGTTCCGGCTGCTCTCTTTGTCGTGTCAATTCTCACGCTGAGGTGCTTTTCGCCCGGCTGCATAGTTTCTAAGCAGCGATGCGCACAAGACATGGCTGTCATGCACAAGAATTGATTGTGGCCCGCCCAAGAAACCAGCATACCGCACCCAGCTGATGCATCTTTGGTGGCTTTTCCTCCCAGTGCCACCGCAGCAGCTGTTCCCCTCTGGAGGTTGGATACCTTCACACCTTATGGGCCGCGCTTTTGCGCTGGCCCTTTTTTTTGTCCGCGCGACGGGGCAGATCATTCTCTGAAGAGGCGCCCGCTTGCACAAAGAGTGCGTGACGCGGATCAAAAGCGGAATAGTCTTCTTCTTCAATCGATTTTCTGCCGGCGGCCTTGAAAGGATTTTCTGAAGGCCCATTTCAAAGCCAGCTGTTGCGTTGGCGACTTGATCCCTCCCACGCCGCGCTGCAGCTGTTCCCCTCTGGAGGTTTGGAAACCTTCACATCTCAAGGACCGCGGATTTCCGACGGTCCTTTTTTTTGCCCGCCTGCCCCTTGATCTTCCGTTAGCCGCGAACCACGTATCGGGAATGAACGATACCTAAATCGTTCGGAGACGATGGACATGACCGACACAGCCACGAACAGGAACGAGATTCTGAAAGCGCTCTCGCATCCGAAGAGGGTGGAGATGCTGGGCTGGCTCAAGGAGCCGGAGGCGCATTTCACCGACCAGCATCTGCCGCTCGATCTCGGTGTCTGCGCCAGTCAGTTCGAACGCTGTGGCCTGTCGCAATCCACCGTCTCGGCCCATCTGGCGAGCCTGCAGCGCGCAGGTCTCGTGACCACGCAACGCGTCGGCCAGTGGATTCTCTACAAGCGGAACGAGGCCATCATCGGCCGCTTTCTCGACGAGTTGAAATCCGCGCTCTGACGCTCCCGAATTTCCTTCCCACCACAGGACCTTTGCTCATGCCAAGCCTTTTCGATCCGATCACCATTGGCGATATCGCGCTCTCCAGCCGCGTCGTCATGGCGCCGCTGACCCGCAACCGCTCTCCGGGCGCCGTGCCGAACACGCTGAACGCCACTTATTACGAGCAGCGCGCCGGCGCCGGCCTGATCATCACCGAGGCGACGCCGGTCAGCCATCAGGGCCAGGGCTACGCCGATGTACCGGGTCTCTACACGAAGGAAGCGCTGGATGGCTGGCGCAAGGTCACCGACGGCGTGCACAAGGCCGGCGGCAAGATCGTGGTGCAGATGTGGCATGTCGGTCGGATCTCGCACACGTCGCTGCAGCCGAATGGCGGCCAGCCGGTCGCGCCCTCGGCCATCCGCGCCAAGGCCAAGACCTATATTCTTCATGAGGACGGCACGGGCGAGTTTACCGACACGTCCGAACCGCGGGCGCTGGAGACCGGCGAGATCGCCGGCATCGTCGAGGATTATCGCCGCGCCGCGCGGGCTGCGGTCGATGCCGGCTTCGATGGTGTCGAGATCCATGCCGCCAATGGCTATCTGATCGACCAGTTCCTGCGTTCCGGCTCCAACCAGCGGACGGACGCCTATGGCGGTTCGATCGAAAACCGCACCCGCTTCCTCTTCGAGGTGATGGACGCCGTGACGGCGGAAATCGGCGCCGGACGCACCGGCATCCGCCTCTCGCCCGTCACCCCCGCCAACGATGCCTCCGATCCGGATCCGCAGCCGCTGTTCGATGACGTGGTGAAGGGCCTCGCGCGCTATCCGCTCTCCTATATCCATGTGATCGAGGGCGCGACGGGCGGCGACCGCAACTTCCAGCAGGAGGGGTCGTCCTTCAGCTTCGAAGCCCTGCGCAGCGCATACCACCAGGCCGGCGGCAAGGCTGCCTGGATGGGCAACAACGGCTATGACCGCGCGCTCGCCATCGAGGCCGTCGAGAGCGGCCGCGTCGACCTCGTCGCCTTCGGCAAGCCTTTCATCGCCAATCCGGACCTGGTCGAGCGGCTGAAGCAGGATGCGCCGCTGAACACGCCGGACAGCAACACCTTCTACGGGGGTGGCGCCAAGGGCTATACGGACTACCCGACGCTGACCCAGGTCGCTGCCGAGTAAACCAGTCCGCTTCCACGCCCACAGCGAACCCGCGCCAGCCCTTGGCGCGGGTTCTTGCGTGCCTGTCGGGCTGCTCCTAACGGAGCAGCGCCTGTGGGAAGCCGGCTGCCCTGTCCCTCTGGTCCGCAGACAGGCAGCCGAGCCCGCGCAGGGTGGTCGCGATCGCCCCGTCCAGCGGCGTGTGTGGTTCCTCGCCGATCAAGCCCACGAGCTTGGCATTGTCCATTCGCACCGGACGACGCCAGAGATAGCGCATGGCCCGGATCTCGCGCACGGTTTCGGAGAAGGGCGCTGCCAAGGGCAGGGTCCACCAGGGGAAGCTGCGGACCGGCAGGTCAGGCCGCTCCACTGCGCGGCGGATGCTGCGTGCCAACACCAGTCCATCTTCATCCCATGTGCCGCCGAATTGCGCGGCCTCGAACGGCGCGAGCGTGTCGCGCCGGTCCAGCAAGGCGAGCATCGCGGCAGCGACATCCGGCAGATAGGCCCACTGATGGCCGATGCCGGAATCGCCGGGCAGGGTGATGGTGCCGACCGGTCGGCCGGGCGAGACCAGCACCTGTGCGAACCAGCTGTTGCCGACGCTGGGGCCGAAGAAGTCTCCGGCGCGCAGCACGATGCTGCGTACGCCTGCTTTGGCCGCATCCTGGAGGCGAATTTCCATCGCCTTGCGGATTTCGCCCTTGCCTGTCACCGGGTTCTGCGGCGCATCGTCTGGAATCAGTGGGAAGACGTCCGGCCCGAAGTTATAGACGGTCCCGGGCAAGAGAATGGTTGCACCGGTCGCGCGCGCGGCGGCGATCGTATTCTCCAACATCGGCAGCACGAGCCTGTCCCAATGGCGGTAGCGCGGCGGGTTGACGGCATGAACGATGATATCCACGCCCTCGGCGGCGGCGCGAACATCCTGTACCTCCATCGCATCTCCCTGCCGCCAGTCGACGAGCCGGTTGCGTGCAGCAGCTTGCGCAGCATTGCGGGACAGCGCGCGCACCCGCGCGCCCCGTACAAGCAGTGCCTCCATCACGCTGCTCCCGATGCCGCCGGTGGCGCCGAGCAGCAGCACATGGGTGGTGGGTCCGATACGGGTCATGGGAACGTCTCCTTCGCGTTTCAATACGAAGAGAATGCGCGCAGGACGCGGTAAAGGAAATTGCGCATAGCTGTAGAGATGCTATACGAATTTGTATGAGCGACCACGAACCGAATTGGGATTACTATCGCATCTTCCTCCATGTCCTGCGGGAGGGATCTCTTTCGGGGGCCGCACGGTCCCTCGGCCTCACGCAGCCGACCGTTGGTCGGCAGATCGATGCACTGGAGGGCGCCATCGGCGCACCGCTTTTCCTGCGCTCGGCGTCCGGGCTGACGCCGACGCCCGCCGCACTCTCGCTCGCGCCGCTGGCCGAGGACATCGCCGCCCGCGCTGCCGCCTTTGTGCGCCAGGCGGGCGGTGCCGTGGGCGAGATGGCCGGTCGCGTTCGGGTCACGGCCAGCGAAATCATCGCGATCGAAGTTCTGCCGCCGATCCTTGCCGACCTGGCGGAGCGCCATCCGCAGCTGGTGATCGAGCTCTCCGTTTCCGATCGGGTTGAGGATCTGTTGCGCCATGAGGCTGATATCGCGGTGCGGATGGTAGCGCCGCAGCAGGAGGCGCTTGTGTCCCGGGCGCTGGGCACGCTGGAGATTGGCCTCTTCGCCCATCGCCGCTATCTCGAGCGGCACGGCGTCCCCCTGACGGAGGCAGACCTTGCCGCGCATCGGGTTATCGGCTTCGATCGCGAGACCGCCTTCATCCAGGCGATGCGTCGGCGTGTTCCCGCGCTGACCCGGTTATCCTTCGCGCTGAGAACCGACAGTAATCTGGCGCAGCTTGCTGCCGTGCGCGCCGGCTTCGGCATTGGAGGGTGCCAGGTGCGCCTGGCCGAGCGAGATCCTGGGCTGGTGCGGGTGCTGACGGAGCACATGGCACTGCCGTTGCCGCTGTTCGTCGTTCTGCACGAGACGCTGCGGACCAATCCGCGCTGCCGGGCGGTTTTCGACGCTCTGGCGGAGGGGCTGCTTGCCTATGCGCGTGGCTGACGCTCGACACGCCCGCTCAAGGCCGGCACGCAGAAGAGGGCGGCGATGACCAGCGGCAGGCAGGTGAAATAGGCCATGCGGATGCCCGCGTGCTCCGCCACGAAACCGAGCAGGGGCGGCGCCAGGAAGAAGATGATGAAGGTGACCTGGCCGAGAGCCGCGACATTGACGTGGGCCGCCCTGTCGCTGCGCTGCGCGGCGGCCGAGACGGCGAGCGGATAGACGGCGCTGCAGCCGGCTCCCATCATGGCGAAGCCCAAAAGCGCCATGGCCGGGTGGAGCGACAGCCAGACCGCGGCGATGCCGGCGGCCGAGAGCAGGAGCAGGCTGAACGCCACCGCCCGGCTGCCATAGCGATCGACGATCGGATCGGCGACGAGCCGGACCAGCGCCATGAAGAAGGTGAATAGGGTCAGCCCGAGGCCGCCGATGAAGGGCTCCGACTGATAGACATCGCGCATGTAGATCGCCGACCAGTCGATGCCCGCGCCCTCGATCAGGAATGCGGCGATGCCGATCAGGCAGAGTGGCAGCAGGCCGAGGGTCGGAAAGGCGAAGGCGCCGCTCTTCGCCGCCGACGCCTCTGCCGGCATTGGGGTCGGCCGCATGCCGGAGATGACGATCAGTCCGACAAGCAGAACGATGGCGAGGGCGCCACCGGTATGGGCCTCGATGGAGACGCCCGCTTGGCGGACGAAGGAGGCGAGCAGGGCGGTGACGAAGAAGCCCATGCTCCAGAACCCATGCGCGCGGTTCATCACGGCCCGCCCGGTCTGGGTCTCGATCCGTCCGAGTTCGACGTTGAGGTTGATCTCCAGCGCACCGGCGAGGAGGCCGGCGACGAAGAGCACCGCGAAGACCAGAAGCGCATTCGGCATCCAGGGAACCAGCGCATAGCAGGCGGCGGTGCCGAGGATGGTGATGAAGGCCGTGAGCCTCAGCCCCAGCCGCTCGATCAGCGGCGAGGAGAAGGTGAGCGCGACGAGGGCGCCGATCGCCATGCCGATCAGGGTCAGCCCCAGCTCGGACTTGGTGACGCCGAGCGCCGTCTGCAGATCCGGCATGCGGGCCAAAAGGGCGCCGAGGCTGACTGCGAACAGGAAGAAGCAGAGATAGGTTCTCTGATGCTGGGCCAGTCTCATGCGCTCTCATTTCATGCGGGTGCCGCCCGGTCCGGTCCGGTCCGACACGCGGGGAGCCGATGCTCTCCGCGCGAAGGCCGACCCTGGCCGGGTCCGGCGCGCCGCGGTCTTACTTGCAGGCGGCGCAGAAGCGCTGGATGCGCTTGCACGCTTCTTCGAGCAGCTCTTCCGAGGTTGCGTAGGAGATGCGGAAATTGGGGCCGAGACCGAAGGCCGAGCCATGGACCACGGCAACGCCTTCGGCTTCGAGCAGCTCGGAAACGAAGTCCTCATCCGTCTCGATGACCTTGCCGGACGGCGCGGTCTTGCCGATCAGCCCCTTGCAGGACGGATAGACGTAGAAGGCTCCCTCGGGGGAGGGGCATTCGATACCGGTCGCCTGGTTCAGCATGGAGACGACGAGGTCGCGCCGACCTTCGAAGATCTTCTTGTTTTCCGGAATGAAGTCCTGCGTGCCGTTCAGAGCCTCGACGGCTGCCCACTGGGCGATCGAGCAGGCGCCGGAGGTCTGCTGGCCCTGGATCATGTCCATGGCCTTGATGAGCGCCAGCGGGCCGGCGGCATAGCCGATGCGCCAGCCGGTCATCGCATAGGCCTTGGAGACGCCGTTCATGGTCAGCGTGCGATCGTAGAGCGCCGGCTCGACCTCGGCGGGGGTCGCGAATTTGAAGTCGCCATAGGTCAGGTGCTCGTACATGTCGTCGGTCAGCACCCAGACATGGCTGTGCTTCATCAGCACATCCGTCAGCGCCTTCAGCTCAGTATGGCTGTAGGCCGCGCCGGAGGGGTTCGACGGCGAGTTGAAGATGAACCACTTGGTCTTCGGCGTGATCGCCTTGTCGAGATCCTCGGCCGTCAGCTTGAAATTGTTGGCCTGGGTGGTTTCGACGAAAACCGGCGTGCCGCCGCACAGCGCCACCATTTCCGGGTAGGAGACCCAGTAGGGCGCCGGAATGACGACCTCGTCGCCGGGGTTCATCGTTGCCATGAAGGCGTTGAACAGGATCTGCTTGCCGCCGGTGCCGACAATGGTCTGCGCAGCGGTGTAGTCGAGATTGTTCTCGCGCTTGTACTTGCGCACGATCGCCTCGCGCAGCTCCGGAATGCCGGCCACCGGCGTGTATTTCGTTTCGCCGCGGTTGATGGCGTCGATGGCGGCCTGCTTGATATTGTCCGGCGTATCGAAATCCGGCTCGCCGGCGCCGAGGCCGATGACGTCGCGGCCCTTGGCTTTCAGCTCACGCGCCTTCTGGGAAACGGCGATGGTGGCGGAGGGCTTCACACGGGAAAGGGCGTCGGCAAGAAAGGCCATCGGAGCGGGATCCTGATCTGTTGCAGGCTGTCATCGTTGCAAAGGAGACCGGCATGGGCATCGCAGCCTTGCGAAGGCTCATGCGCGCGCAGGGCGCCATTGCCCATGCGCACCGCTGTATGGAGAAACTCCGTCGGCAATTCAAGCGGAAAGCCGGACAAAGCGGAGCGCGAGGACCGGCAATGCCAAGGATTGATCGAACCGATCAAGGACGGTGATGGAAAAGAGGGCGAATCGGGAACAGACGGGCTCCGGCGAGCACCTGCTCGACACGCTCACGCAGTGTTTCCAATTTGTTAACAAGATCAATTGTTTCCCCATTCTTCGCCAGCCCTGCTTTTGCCACGGGAAAATGCACAGCCTGCCCCAATTTCGTCCTGATCAGGTCGATTTGTGCAGGTCTTCTTCGATCCTCCCGAATTGCCCGCCGCTTCGCTGTCCAAAGGTGCCCACCATGCCGTCTTTTCTCCCGACCCGCCTCTTCGACAAGGGATGGTGCAGCGCCTTGGGCATGGCAGCCGTTCTCACTCTCTCGACAGCGCCACTGGTCGCATCGCCGAGCGCCGCAGTCGAGCTGGAGCCTGCCGCCATCGACGAGACGGTCTTCCCGATCGGCGCGCCTCCGGCGATGATCGAGGCGACGGAGGGCGGGCAGCCCGGCGCGCGGCTCTGGCGGGACGACGCACCGGCCTTGCTGCCCGACGCCATCTCGACCGGTGCGATCTCCACCAGCGCCATCATGGCGACGCCGCCGCTCTTCCGGTTTGCCACATCGCCTCTCGCCCTGGCGGCGGACCGGCATATCCTGGTCGGCCTGATGCTGCTCGCGGTGGCCGCCATGGCCTCGGTCAGTTTCGGTCTGTGGCGCTGGCAGGTCCGTGGCTTCCATCATGCGGCCGAGGATCGGTTGGGGGGAGGGAGCGCCCATGCCGCGTAAATCCGCCACCCGTGCCCCGATCGCGCCCCGCCCGGGCGAGCAGGGCGGCTTCCTGTCCGGTCTCAATCCGCTGGAGACCCTGGTCATCGCGGCGATCATCCTCGTCGCTCTGGGCGGCGCCCTGCTTGTCGGCAAGGGCCTGCTGCTCAAGAGCCGCGTCGATGCAGCCACCGCAACGCCAGCCCCGCTGATGCTTGCCGAACTGGCGCGCTGAGGCCGGTCGTTCCCGCTCCCGTCCGAACCCGACCACAGGCCTGCCGTTCGAGGCGGGCCTTTTCGCTGTTCGAACCGCCCGCCTGCGCAGCCCTGGCCTCATCACGACACCGCGTCTGCGCATGATGGATGCAGGAGACCGCTGGAGAACATCCTTAGGTTAATCTTGGCTTGCGAAGCAGTGTTTAGTGTTTCGAAACGAGACCGGCTGGTGCTTCCTGGTGAAGGGATCGAGGCCCTCGAAAGCCTAAAAACGCGGCACCTTCAACGGCGAAAAGCAGTCAATTCAATATGTTGTAGACAATCCTAATTTTTAGGCAATTTCAGGGATTTGGGTAGGAAATGCACAAAACGAAAGCATGCACTCCTTTCAAGAAAGTTTTGCTTGCCAATTCAAAATAAACACATCAAGCTTACTGCGTTCGGGCAATCTACGAACACGGGAAGACCTTTGATCGATGCGTGCTGGAGACGCAAAATTCTCCGGGTTGCCGGGTCGGCTCTCTGGCTCGCACGGTAGCACTACGGGTTCCTTTCCTCGCACTCGAGACCTGCCTGCCGCACGCCCCTAGGGCAACACTTTCGTGATGCTGCCCGCCGCTTCCGGGCAGAGGAAAAAGGACCTAACGCATGGCCGAGACTGGCATTGTAAAATTCTTCAACACCGACAAGGGCTTTGGCTTCATCAAGCCGGACAATGGCGGCGCAGACATCTTCGTTCATATCTCCGCAGTGCAGGCGTCCGGCCTGAATGGGCTGTCCGAGAACCAGAAGGTCAGCTTCGACACCGAGCCGGATCGTCGTGGCAAGGGCCCGAAGGCCGTCAACCTTCAGGTTTCCGGCTGATAAGACCGAGACCACCCGCAAGGCTGCTTGAACCCGGCGGCGCTCTGGCGGGCAATGAACCCTGATTTTGTGAAACGAACCCGAGACCCGGCCTGAGTGCCGGGTTTTTTGTTCAGTCTACATTCAGTTTCGCCGCATTAGCATGCTGTTCATGATGAAGCGGATGTCGTTCCGCTTCTGCGATAGGGATCACCGCCATGAAGACATTCCTGAAAGCTGCCATTCTGTCCATTGCGACGCTGGCGACGGTTGCGCCGGCTCTCTCGCCCGCCCATGCCGACGACTGGCGTCGGCGCCACTATTACCGCGGCCACGACCGCGGCGGGGATGCGCTGGCGATCGGCGCCCTGGGTCTTGCCACCGGCGTCATCGTCGGCAGCGCGCTCGCCTCGCCGCCGCCGCCGCGCTACACCGGCCCGGTCTATATCGATCCTCCGGTCGATTATTACCCGCCGCAGCCGGTCTACCGTCCGCGTCCTGTCGTGGTTCAAAGCTATGAACTGCGCCCTTGGACGCCTGCCTGGTACGACTATTGCGAACGCCGCTACCGGTCCTTCGATGCGCGCACCGGCACTTTCGTCGGCTATGACGGCCGGGAGTATTTCTGCCGCGCCAGCTGATCGGCTCTCGCGCCGTTGAACTGCAAGAGGCCACGTCCGGCAGGGCGTGGCCTTTTTCATGAACGGAACGGGGCGGTCGGTCTCAGGGTGGCCGCGGCGCGACGCCTGGGCTCAACCCTCGTGCGTGGTTGGCCGGAGCTGACCCGTGGCGGGCGGTTCCATGCCGCGCAGATAGGGGTTGGTGCGTCGCTCTTCCCCGATCTGGCCGCCCGGACCATGGCCGCAGATAAAGCCGAAATCGTCCCCCAGCGGCAGGATCTTGGTGCGGATGCTTTCGAGCAGCTGCTGATGGTTGCCGCCGGGCAGGTCGGTCCGACCAATCGAGCCATGGAACAGGACATCGCCGACATGGGCGAAGTGCTGGGCTTCATTCACGAAGACCACATGCCCTGGCGCGTGGCCGGGGCAATGCAGCACGGTGAACGCATGATCGCCAAAGGTTAGCTGATCGCCATCTTCCAGCCAGCGGTCAGGACGGACGTTCTCGACCTTCATCGCAAGACCGAAGCGTTCCGCCTGCTCCTCAAGCCGCGAGAGCAGCGGCTCGTCATCACGATGCGGACCGATTATCGGGAGACCGAGAGCCTCTTTCAGCTCCTTGGCGCCGCCAGCATGGTCGATGTGCCCGTGGGTCAGCCAGATGGCCGAGAGGGTGATGCCGTTTTCGCCGAGCGTCTGCAGAATGACATCCACATCCCCGCCGGGGTCGACGATCACACCCTGCTTGGTGTCCGTATCGAACAGAACCGTGCAGTTCTGCTGGAAATGCGTTACCGGAATCACCCCTGCCTGCAGCATGCCCATCGTCTGACCTCGCTATGTCGATCGGAGAGGGGAGCTATAGGGGGTTTGCCGGTTCTGCGAAAGATCACGCTCAGCGGGCGGCGGCAAGCTGAAGGTCGCTGACGGCATAGGCGTCCACGCTCGCCGTGGCCATGGCCGGCTTCAGCGGCATGTTGAGCGTCGTCATCAGCAGGGCGAAGACGGCGATCTTGGCGCAGATCACGGTGATGACCACCGGGCGAAGCTGCTCTTCGGGACTGGCCGAAGCGCGCTTGGCTTCAGAAATCATTGTGGAATCGAAGTCGGTCGTATGCATGGGACGGGTCCTGGTCTGTTCGGCTGGGTAATGAAAACAGCCCCGAAAGGTTCCGGATCGGCACCTCTCGGGAAGCATCGCGCCATAAGCACGGCCGTGGGTGTGTCCAAAGGAACACAGCTGCAAGCCTGCCCGTTTGCTTGCGCGCCGGGACGACGGTTTGCCATCCGCGCAGACGCCTGCGTGCGGCTCGGCCTCTGGTCGTGGCGAATGAGACCAAGTAGAAAGAGCGAAGGAACGAATGCCGGTTCGCCATTGCGGGCCGGCAGAGCATGGGGATCGGTGTGGCGGGGCAGGCGAGTCTGACAAGGCAGCGGGAGAAGCAAGAGCAGGATGCCATCGATTACGAAATGATCGAGCTGCTGTTCTTCGCCTATCGCGCCTTCACCTCCGATCCCGATGTGATTCTCGAAAAGCGCGGCTTCGGTCGGGCGCACCACCGCGTCCTGCATTTCGTCGACCGGGAGCCCGGCATGACGGTCGCCGATCTTCTCGAAACCTTGAAGATCACCAAGCAGAGCCTGGCGCGCGTGCTCAAGCAGTTGATCGATTCCGGCTATATTCGCCAGGTGGCGGGGCCGGAGGATCGGCGCCAGCGCAAGCTCTACGCGACGCCGGAGGGCACCGCGCTTGCCCGCGCCTTGGCCGAGCCGCAATCGCGCCGCATAGCCGAGGCGCTCGCTGCCGCCGGTCCGCAGGCGCGTCCGGTCATCGGCCGGTTCCTGGCCAGCTTGCGCCTGGGAGAGAACGAGGCGGCTGGGCAGAGTGAGGCGAGGGAGGATCGGAATGACGAAGACGATACGGATCGCTGACGACGCCCCGCACCTCATGGTGGTGGATGACGACCGGCGCATCCGCGACCTGTTGAGCCGCTTCCTTGTGGATCAGGGCTTTCGCGTGACGACGGCCGCCGATGCGGCCGAGGCGCGCAGGCGGCTGGGGGGGATCGATTTCGATCTCTTGATCGTCGATGTCATGATGCCGGGCGAAACCGGAGTTTCGTTGACCCAAAGCCTGCGGCGCATCAAGACAGTACCGATCATCATGCTGACGGCGCTGGCCGAGACCAATGCCCGCGTCGAGGGGCTGGAGGCCGGGGCGGACGACTACCTGCCGAAACCCTTCGACCCGCGGGAACTGGTGCTGCGCATCAACAACATTCTCAGGCGCAACGCCCCGGCGCAGGCGCCGAAGGTGGAGCAGGTGATCTTCGGACCCTTCACCTTTTCCGTCACCCGCCGCGAGCTGCGCCGGGGTCCGGAGCCCATTCGCCTCACCGACCGCGAGCAGGAGATCATGATGCTCTTCTCCCAGCGCGCCGGCGAAACCATTCCCCGCCACGAATTCGTCGGCGACGATGCCGAGGTCGGCGAACGGACGATCGACGTCCAGATCAATCGGCTGCGCCGAAAGATCGAGGATGACCCGTCCAATCCCGTCTGGCTGCAGACCGTGCGCGGCATCGGCTATCGGCTGAGCGTCGACTGAGGAGGGGCCGATGGCTGAATCCATGCTGCCCCCTGCCGGTCTGCCATCTGCGCCGGATCGCGCGGAGCCACCCCGGCGCCGTCGGATCGGCGGGCGCAGGCCGCGCACCGGGCTCGGCCGCTGGCTGCGCCGCCAGTTGCCGATCGGGCTTTATGCCCGGTCGCTGCTCATCGTCATCATTCCCATGGTGCTGCTGCAGTCGATCGTCGCCTTCGTCTTCATGGAGCGGCACTGGCAGCTGGTGACGCAGCGCCTCTCGGCGGCAGTCACCTCCGATATCGCGGCCGTCATCAAGCTGATCGATACCATGCCGGCCGATCAGGGCGCCGCGATCGAGACGATCGCCCGCGAGCAACTGGGCTTGCGGATCTCGGTCGAGAACAATGGCGAACTGCCCCTGCCGACCCGCAAACCCTTCTTCGACATTCTCTACCAGATTCTCAGCGACGAGATCGAAGACCAGATCGACCGCCCTTACTGGCTCGATACGATCTCGAGCCCCGATTATGTCGATATCCGCATCAAGCTCGACGGCGATCGGGTTCTGCGCGTCTCGGCCCGGCGCAACCTCGCCTATGCGTCGAACACGCACATCTTCATCTTCTGGATGATCGGCGCCTCGCTGGTGCTGCTCACCATCGCCATTCTCTTCCTGCGCGGCCAGATCCGCCCGATCCTGCAATTGGCGCGTGCGGCGGAAAGCTTCGGCAAGGGTCAGAAGATCGACGACTTCTCGCCGCGGGGGGCCGAGGAGGTTCGCCGCGCCGGCCTCGCCTTCATCCAGATGCGCGAGCGCATCGAACGGCAGATCGAACAGCGCACCACCATGCTCTCCGGCGTCAGCCACGATCTGCGCACCATCCTGACCCGCTTCAAGCTGCAGCTGGCACTGGCAGGCGATAATCCGGATCTCGAGCCGCTGCAGCAGGACGTCAACGACATGCAGAGCATGCTCGAAGGCTACCTGGCGTTTGCGCGGGGCGAGGCGGAGGAGGATCTGGGCACGCTCAGCCTGTCCGACCTGATGATCCGCCTGTCTGCCGAGGCGGAGCTGCACGGCAAGACGCTCACCACCGTGGTGGATGGCGACGACGAGGTGCGCGTGCGCCCCAATGCCTTCACCCGCCTCGTCGTCAACCTGACCTCGAACGCCTATCGCTATGCCGACACCGTTCAGGTCGAAGCGCGTCACGGCCAGAAGTGGCTGACGATCACCGTCGACGACGACGGGCCGGGCATTCCCGAAAGCGCGCGCGAGGACGTGTTCAAGCCGTTCTTCCGGCTGGATGAAGCCCGCAATCTCGATTCCACCGGCACCGGCCTCGGTCTCTCCATCGCGCTCGATATCGCCCGCAGCCATGGCGGACACCTGACGCTTGCCGACAGTCCCCTGGGCGGCCTGCGCGCCATCGCCCGCGTGCCGGCGTAATGGGGCCGAGAGGCCGAGCCTAGGACAGAAGCACCTGCCAGTTCGTCGGCAGGTGTCTTGGCAGCAGCGATTGGCCGGTCGAACAACGGCGGCATGCCAGTCTCGGACATCAGGACGTCGAGCGCCGCCGCCGTCGTGCCGCCGGGGGAGGTGACGGTGCGGCAAAGAGTTGCGACGACGCTCGCGCTTGAGCGCTCAGGACGAGACATAGGCTCGGATGAGCCCGTTGATCAGCGTCTCGTAGGAAACGCCCTTCGCCTTCGCCTTTGCCTTCAGCCGCTCCAGGTCGTCCTTGGGGATATCGAGAGCGATTTGTTCGCTCGCGAGACCAAGCCGCCGCACCGCCGCTTGGCTCAGCTCGATCTCCAAAGCATCAGTCCAGACGCTCTGCAAATCGGTGTCGTGGTCTTCCAGGAGTTCCATCAGCTCAGCCTCGTCCCGATCGAACGGCTCCGCAGGTCTCATCATCGTCCGGTCCTCGTTGCATAGAGCTTCGTCAGCCGCCGGCTGGGGAAGGCGGTCTTAAGGAACCAGGTCCCCTTCGCCTGTTCCACCGATGGCACAGCATAAACATAGTCGCGAATTTGAACGACCAGGATCTTCTGGTCCGGGTACCGCTCCCGATTTGGATGGGCGAGAACATCCAGGAGTCCGCCTTGGGCAATGCTCGCCGCAATCGCTTCGAAGGAGATGGCGCGCTCTGCTTGACTCTTCAGAAGAGCGTTCTTCTCTTCAGACCATACCAGAAGCGGCGCCACCAGTCATCCTCGCCAGAAACGAGCGATAACGCTATCATAATTTAGATAAAATTAAACTACGCGCGGCCGCCGACTACATCAGCTTCTGCCCGTTCGCCACCGGCCGTTCCAGTGCGGCGAGGACGATGGCGCCGGTGTCGTCGGTGAAGCCGAGGGTCAGGACTTCGGAGCGGACGGGGCCGATCTGGCGCGGGGGGAAGTTGACGACGGCCATGATCTGGCGGCCGACAAGTGTTTCCGGCGTGTAGTGCACGGTGATCTGGGCGGAGGACTTCTTGAGCCCGATTTCCGGTCCGAAGTCGATCAGCAGCTTGTAGGCAGGTTTGCGCGCCTCGGGGAAAACCGCGGCCTCGACGATCGTTCCGGTGCGGATATCCACCTTCTCGAAGTCGGCAAAGGTGATTTCGGCTGCGCTTTTGGCGTCGGTCATCGGGTTATCCTGCCAGTTCGCCGGCACGTGTCTTGGCGGCAGCGATTGCCCGGTCGAACAGCGGCTGCATGCCTGTCTCGGCCATCAGGACGTCGAGCGCTGCCGCCGTCGTGCCGCCGGGGGAGGTGACGTTGCGGCGAAGCGTGGCGGCGTCATCGGGGGACCGGTGAAGCAACTCACCGGCCCCCGCGACGGTTTCCCGCGCGAGACGCATGGCGAGGTCCGCCTGAAGACCGGCCTTCCGACCGGCTTCCGCCATGCATTCGACGAGATAGAAAACATAGGCCGGGCCGCTGCCCGAGAGCGCCGTGACCGCATCGATCTCGGCCTCGCTCTCCACCCATTCGACCGGGCCGGACACCTGCAGCAGCGCCTGCACCGCCGCCTTCTGTGCTGCGGTGACCCGCGCATTGGCAAAGGCGCCGGTCACGCCGCGGCCGATCATCGCCGGCGTATTGGGCATGGCGCGGATCATGGCGGCGGGGCCAAGATGGCGCTCCAGCGTCGCAAGCGTCTTGCCGGCCGCAACGGTGACGACGACCGTCTGCGGGCCGACCAGCGATGCCAAGGGCGGCACCACGCTGTCGATCAACTGCGGTTTGACGGCCAGGAAGAGAATGCCGGCGGTGACACCCTGCGGCGCCGCGGTCAGGTGCTTCGCACCCTTTTCGGCCATCAGCGCGGCCAGCGCCTCGCGCGGGCCCGGGTCGATCACCAGGATGTCCGAGCCGCGATGGCCACTGTTCAGCCAGCCGGAGAGCATGGCGCCGCCCATATTGCCGGCGCCGATCAGGATCAGGGGACCCGAACCCATGGTTCCCGCCTCTGCCGGTCCTGCACCTGTCGTCCCTGCCATGCGTCTTAAGCCTCGCCGACGGTTTCGAACAAGGCCGCTTCGACTGCGGCTTCCGCCGCCATGCCCGACCAGACGACGAACTGGAAGGCTTGGAAATAGCTCTCGCAGGCATCGAGCGCGCTGGACAGCAGCACTTCGACCTGGCGGTTGGTCGGCTCCGCTCCACCGGACAGCAGCAGCGACTGGCGGAAGATGACGACATCTTCCTGGCGCCACAGGTCGAAGTGGCCCATCAGCACCTGGCCGTTGATATGGGACAGCAGGCGGATTGCCTCGTTGGCCCGCGCATCCGGGATCTTCATGTCGAAGGCGCAGGACAGGTGGACGGCTTCGAACTCTTCCATCCAGGCGAAGGACACGTGGTAATCGGCAAAGCGCCCTTCCACCGTCATCGCGATTTCGTCTTCGCCCGAGCGCTCGAAGCTCCAGTCATTGTTGGCGGCGACGAACTCGATCATATCGACCGGGTTGGATTGACGCTGCAGTTCCACTTCCATCAAGCTCATGCTTCACCTTGCTGGCATCGTTCCGGGCAGCAGGCCATCGCCCCGCGCAAGACAGCGGGACTAAGGGCGAACGCAACACACCGGAAGAGACACGGGGTCGACGGCTTCGGAGGGTGAACCAGGCCCGGCAAAGCGCGATCTCCACCGCTCTCCGCCCTCGCGATCCGTTCCGAATCATCTTGTAAAATCAGTGTATAACGCGCGACTCGTGAGACCAGCCCTCAAGCGTTAAAAAACGGTGGAGCAGCGGTTGCAGGCTTCCGAAAATGATTCAGCGGGAGTCGATAAATGATTCAGCCGACTGCGTTTTTCGCAGCTGTCCACAGGGGCTGAAATTCTTCAGAATTTTTGCGGGAAAGGGTCGCTCGGGCCCCGTTCGATACGGGCGCCGCAGCTTCTCGATTCAGTGCGTCAGGCGGGACAATCAAGGATTGTTTCGCCCCCGCCGCCGGGATCCGTCGAAGGTCGGCGCTTCGTCCTCAGTCGACGACCGGCCGCCTGTCGAAAAGTGCGGCATAGACGTCGGACAGGGCCGCGGCCTCGCGTTCGATGGCGAAATGGGTGCGCACATGGGCAAGCCCGTTCAGCCCATGCGCGGCGGCGCGCGCGGGATCGGCCAGATAGGGCTCGATCGCTTGCGTCAGCGCGGACCCGTCGCCGGCCGGAACCACGGCGCCAGTCTCGCCGTCAACGATCAGCTCGGCATAGGCGCCGGCGTCCGAGGCGACGGTGGCCGTCTGCGACGCCATGGCCTCCAGTGGCGTCAGGCCGAAGCCTTCATTGCGGGAGGGGGCGACATAGAGGGACAGCCGGCGATACCAGGGGCGAACATCCTCCACCTCGCCGAGGAACAGGATGCGCTCCGAGAGGCCGGCGGCGGCGATCCGGGCCTTCAGCTCGTCGCCGAAAGCCGCATGCTCCGGCGTGATCCGGCCGCAGAGGATGGCCGTCCAATCCGGATAATGGGGCAAGAGGGCGATCATGGCATCGACGAACAGATCGGTGCCCTTCTGGTGACGGATGCGCCCGAAGCAGCCGATGAGATGGCGGCCGGGCAGCCCGGTCGCAGCCATGTCGTCGTCGGGAGAGGCTGGCGGCGAGAAGCGCGTGAGATCGATGCCATGCCGGATGACTCTGTGCGGCACCTCGAGGAACGAGCCGGACCGGGCCGAGGTGGCGACGACCGCATCCATGCGGCGGATGAGGAAACGCGTCCAGGAGGAATGCCGACGCTGGGCGGCGGAGGTGAAAAGAAGCGCCAGCTTCATGCGCAGGAGATCGCGCATCACAATGCCGGGCAGCATCTCGATATTGCGGCGTGCATGCCAGATGCGCAGCGCGCGGTGCCTCGGCGGCCGCCAGAGCTTGAAAAGGGCGGAGAGCGGCAAATGCGGCAGCCAGTCCGGCAGGCCGGGGCCGATCGTCGCCACGTTGTCGCCATGCTGGCGCTGGGCCGGGACGAGCTGGATGATCGAGGAGGTGACGCCGGACAGGCGACGCTTGAAATGCGGCGCGACGATCTCGGTGTCCTCGAGCGATTCCGTCATGCCGATCACTGAACCTGAACAGGGAGAGGGACAGGGCGTGGCCGCGGACAATCCCATCGCCGCGGCCCGCAGGCTGGCCGGCGCAAGCGCCAGCCGCCGGATCAGCCCCAGTTGATTGCGAGGATTTCGTAGGCCTTGGAGCCGCCCGGCGCCACGACCTCGATCGAATCGCCGACTTCCTTGCCGATCAGCGCCCGCGCGATCGGGGAGGAGATCGAAATACGGCCCGCCTTCACATCGGCTTCCTGGTCGCCGACGATCTGGTAGGTCTTGTTCTCGTCCGTGTCTTCGTCCACCAGCTTCACCGTGGCGCCGAACTTGATCTTCGAGCCGGACATCTTCGACAGGTCGATCACCTCGGCGCGGGCGACGAAATCTTCGAGCTCGCCGATGCGGCCTTCATTGTGGCTCTGCGCTTCCTTGGCGGCGTGATATTCGGCATTTTCCGAAAGGTCGCCATGGGCGCGCGCCTCGGCGATCGCCTCGATGATGCGCGGACGTTCTTCCTGCTGGCGCCAGCGCAGCTCTTCCTGCAGCTTCACGAACCCATTCGCAGTCATCGGTACTTTTTCGACCATTCTCAAAGTCCTTCAACAGTGCGCGCCGGGCCCGGGCAGATCTGCTGCCGCGGTGGGCCAAAGGAGCCCGGCGCAAAAGAAAACAGGCCCCAGAGCCGAAACTCCGGAACCATCCAGCGTCTTGCCGTCGAACACGCGCAGCCCGATCCTCGGACCGGCTCCGGCAACGCCTCCGGCCCAACGAACCTGCGGCATCCCGGCACGAAGGCATGGGAAGGCTGCGACGCAGGGCAATAGATATAGCAGAGATCGCCGCCGGGAAGCCAGATTTTTCGCGTTGTTGTCCAAGGCCTCGCGTCTGGGGCTTCGGCCGTCATGTCGGCGACGGGCCGGGGAACCAAGGCCGCCCATCAGCCGTTGGCCGGGCGAGAAGGAGACCCCGATGGACCCACATGCACCTGAAACACTCGACGGCCGACTGAACGCGTATCGCCGACTGCTGGTCGGCCTGTTTACGCAACTTGCAGAGCGGGAGGACGGGCGCGCGCTGATCGATGCCATCCTCGCCGATACCGAAACGGTGGCCGATCATGAAGAGGATCCGGGCGTTCTGCCCGATCGGGGCTTTGCCGGCCAGGAAATCGCCAATGCGGAAATCCAGGCCGTGCTGAAGGCGGCTCTGACCCGTGCTGAAGCCCGTGCTGCGACCGGCGGCCAAGCACGCCGATGACCGGCATGCCCGCAAGTTTGTGAAAAGGAAACCCCCATGTCCGATACGCCAAACGCCGCCGCTGCCGCAGAGCCCGATGCGCCCATGCTGAAGCTTTTCCGCCTCGTGCCTGTCGCCCGCGCGGAAGACCCGCGCTGGGACCGGGCAGGCAGCCAGGGTGCCATCCTCGTTCGCGCGGAATCTCCGGCCGATGCGCGCCTCGTGGCGTCCGAAGCGGAGCTCGACTTTACCGAGATCGACGCAAAGCCTGCGGAAGGGACCGACACGCGCATGGCCAGCGCCTTCCGCGACGAGAAGCTCTACACCGTGATCGAGGTCGAGACCGGCGCCGCCGAGGCCGGCCAGCGCGGCGTGGTCGAGGGCACGGTCTCGGTCGGCACGATCCGGCCGACCGAGATTTGACGGCTGCAATTTGGGATCCATCAAGCGCCGTTCGAACCATTGAGGCTCGGGCGGCGCGGATGTGTAAGATGTCTCACACTCAGAACTCCGGCGTGATGCGCATCTTGCCGAGCTTGTCGGGGAATTTCGTCGTTGCGATCGGCGGGGAGACGAGGCTGTTGGATTTGGCGC
The DNA here is from genome assembly GCF_034720595.1 of Rhizobium sp. CC-YZS058. Taxonomy (NCBI): domain Bacteria; kingdom Pseudomonadati; phylum Pseudomonadota; class Alphaproteobacteria; order Hyphomicrobiales; family Rhizobiaceae; genus Rhizobium; species Rhizobium sp. CC-YZS058. Next base: position 1,177,183 of record NZ_JAYESJ010000001.1, read on the forward strand.
TTCCCATCAGCGCCCGCAAGTCATTGATCATCTTGGCGCGATCGGTGGGTGTCAGCGGCGAGGAACGGGCGGTGGCGGCGAGGTGGCGGGTCTGCCACTGGTCGAACCCATCCTCCCATTTCGCCACCAGTGCCGCCATCTGCGCATCCAGCGTTCTGTAAAGGCCGACGAGGCGCAGCCAGCGATGCGTGTCGAAGTCGAAGGCGCCGCCGGTGAACAGCCGCCCGGCCTCGGCGCCGAAGCCCATCAGCGCTTCGGATTGCGAGGGGCTCATCGACAGGTTGAGCCCACCTTCTCCGTCTTTGAGATAGATGCGGGCAATGCGCTCGCGCTGGCCGGTCAGTTCGGAGAGCAGCTGGTCCTGCCAGTCGGTCGCCGCGCCGAGGATCTGCCAGCCGAACTGGCCGAGCGACGATATCTCCTCCACCGGCACGCCGGCACCGTCGACAGGCCCTGTCTGGAGAACGGCGCGACGCACCGCCTCGGCGCCGGGCGGCAGACGACCGAGGCTGAGCGCGAAGGTCGGCCGGCTCGGCAGGGGGGCATCGAACAGGTGGATCGGGAAATTGCTGCTGATCCCGCCATCCGAGAAGAGCGCGGTGCGCCGACGCGGCGCTGCCGCGCCCTCACCGGCTGGGGCCGGCGCCATGGCCTGCGCATCCTCCACCTCCAGCGGAACGGCGGTGAAGAGCAGGGGGTAGCTGAGGCTCATCCGCACCGCAACCACGACAGGCAGGCTGTCCTCGTCCGGGAAGGGGACGCAGCCTTCACCATCCGCGCCGGTCTTCGCCACCATGAAGTCGAGGACCGGGTCGGGGAACAGCGCCCGCCAGGCGCTCTCCTTGAACCGCGCCTTGAGCCCCAGCGCCGGCAAAGTGTGGGGCCGGCGCATGGAGAGATTGGTCGTCACCATCTGCAGCCGAACCGGCGCTGCTCCGGCAAGCCGCAGGTCGCCGAAGGTGAGCGGTGTCGGGTGCTCCGGATCGCCGAAGGCGATGTGCTGGAGCGCGCGATGGATCCAGTCGGTCAAGGCAGGATGGGCATTGCCCGGCTGCGTCTTGCCGGTGCAGAAGCCGAACTGCGCGGAGGGCAGGGCCTTGGCGGCGTGGTAGAGCGGCAGGAGCATGGTCCAGGCAAGCCAGCCGAGCGGAAGGAGCAGCAGGCCGGCCAGCCCGCCCAGCACCGCGGCGAGCGCCATTCCCCAGCCATTGGCCCCGCTCGCGGCCAGAAGAATGGCGGCCAGCACTGCGCCGAGAACAAGGCCGACCGCTGCCAGCAGCAGCGGCCGGAGCCGTGGCGAGAGGAGCCGGGCTGCGAGGCTGCCCGAGGGCCGGTGCGACAGCGCGAAGGATTTGAGCCAGTTGGCAGCCGGTGCCAGCGCCGGGCTCGGCTGGAACAGTGTCAGCAGGATCTCCGGCAGCGCATCGGCATAGTGCTTGAGCGTCAGGAACGCCTCCGGCCGCCCGGCCTGGCGCCCATATTCAGCCGCGGCGGCAAAGGCAGCCGCGATGGCGCCGGCGGATGTGCCGCCGATCGAGCGGAACCGATAGCGCGTGGCGATTTCCAGAATGGCATAGGGATAGACCAGGCCGGAGGTAATGCCCCCCTGCATGATCATGTCGCAGTCCTGCGCGGGGGGACGCGCGAAGGATTCCGCCGTAAAGCTGGGCAGCGACCCGCCCCGATCATGCGCAGCTGCAGCCTCGTCCATCGCAGATCTCCCACGGTGCGGGATCAAGGTAGCGCTGTATTAGGCGTTTCCGCAATGCAAAAATGCGTGCGTTGCAGCATATCTCTTGGCGAGCCATGGTCTGCGCGCGGCAAGCGGCAAACCGGGAGGCGTCCCTGCGGAGTGAGCAGGGCGGATGCTGCGTATCGATGATCTTCAGGCGTTCACCGTCACCCTCTGTCGGGTGACGATGATCTCTTTCGCCGAGCGGTCAGAAATAGCTCTGCAGCGGCCGGACCTCGAGGTTGCCGGCTTTCAGCGCCTTGATCGCCGCGGCGGCGGCTTCGGCACCGGCCATGGTGGTGTAGTAGGGCACTTTCTGCATCAGCGTCGCGCGGCGGAGCGACTTGGAGTCCGAGATCGCCTTGTTGCTGTCGGTCGTGTTGATGACGAGCTGGACCTGGCGGTTGCGGATCGCGTCCTCGATATGCGGCCGGCCTTCCTGCACCTTGTTGATCTTGGTGGTCGTCAGGCCGTTTTCCTCCAGATAGCGGGCGGTGCCGCCGGTCGCCAGAACCTTGAAGCCCGACTCGACCAGCAGGCGGACCGCCGGCAAAACGCGGGCCTTGTCCTCGTCGCGCACCGAGACGAACACCGTGCCCTCTCGCGGCAGGTCGACGCCGGCGCCGAGTTGGGCCTTGGCGAAGGCAAGCGCGAAATCCGTGTCGAGGCCGATGACTTCGCCCGTCGAGCGCATTTCCGGCCCGAGCAGGATATCGACCCCGGGGAAGCGGGCGAAGGGGAAGACCGCTTCCTTGACGGCGATGTGCTTCAGCGCACGCGGATCGGGCTTTTCGCCATAGGCGGCAAAGCAGGCATCCAGCGTCTCGCCGGCCATGACGCGCGCGGCGATCTTGGCGATCGGCGCGCCGATGGTCTTGGCGACGAAGGGCACGGTGCGCGAGGCGCGCGGATTGACCTCCAGCACATAGACCGTGCCGTCCTTGATCGCGAACTGCACGTTCATCAGGCCGCCGACCTTCAGTGCCTTCGCCATGGCTTTCGCCTGGCGCTCGAGCTCGTTGATGAGCTCCTCCGACAGGGTGCGCGGCGGCAGCGAGCAGGCGCTGTCGCCCGAATGGATGCCGGCTTCCTCGATATGCTCCATGATGCCCGCGACATAGACATCCGAACCATCGGCCAGGCAGTCGACATCGACTTCGATCGCATTGGTCAGATAGCTGTCGAAGAGCAGCGGGTTCTTGCCGAGCAGCGTGTTGATCTGGCCGGTCTTGTCGTTGGGGTAGCGCTGCTTGATGTCTTCCGGAACGAGTTCCGGCACGGTGTCGAGCAGGTAGGTCTGCAGCATGCTTTCCGAATGGATGATCTGCATCGCCCGGCCGCCGAGCACGTAGGACGGGCGCACGACCAGCGGGAAGCCGATCTCCGAGGCAACGAGGCGGGCCTGCTCGACCGAATAGGCAATGCCGTTGTTCGGCTGGTTGAGATCGAGCTTCATCAGAAGCTTCTGGAACCGGTCGCGGTCCTCGGCAAGGTCGATCGCGTCGGGCGCGGTGCCCAGGATCGGAATGCCGTTCTTCTCCAGCGCTTCGGCGAGCTTCAGCGGCGTCTGGCCGCCGAACTGGACGATGACGCCGACCACTTCGCCCTTTTCCTGCTCGGCTTTGAGGATCTCGATCACATCCTCGGCCGTCAGCGGCTCGAAATAGAGCCGGTCGGAGGTGTCGTAGTCGGTCGAGACGGTTTCCGGGTTGCAGTTGATCATGATCGCTTCGAAGCCGGCATCCTTCAGGGCGAAGGCGGCGTGGCAGCAGCAATAGTCGAACTCGATGCCCTGGCCGATCCGGTTCGGGCCGCCGCCGAGAATGACCACCTTCTTGCGGTCGGAGATGCCCGCTTCCGAGCGTGTCTGGCCGACGAAGGGCGTCTCGTAGGTCGAATACATATAGGCGGTGGGGGAGGCGAACTCGGCCGCGCAGGTGTCGATGCGCTTGAAGACGGGGCGCACATCGAGGCTGTTGCGCAGCTCCGCCACTTCCTTCGGCCGCTTGCCGGAGAGCGTGGCGAGACGGGCGTCCGAGAAGCCCATGGCCTTCAGCATGCGCAGGTTCTTCGCATCCTGCGGCAGGCCGTGCTCGCGGATTCGTGCCTCCATGTCGACGATCGCCTTCAGCTGGGCGATGAACCAAAGGTCGATCTTGCAGCCATCGTGAACGTCGGCCTCCGACATGCCGAGGCGCAGGGCCTGCGCCACCATGCGCAGCCGGTCCGGCGTGGGCGTGCTAATTGCGGCGCGGATGGCGCCGCGGGCGTTCTCGCCGTCGTCGAGGCCGGGGATCTCGATCTCGTCGAGGCCGGTCAGGCCGGTCTCCAGGCCACGCAGCGCCTTCTGCAGCGATTCGGCGAAGGTCCGGCCGATCGCCATGACCTCGCCGACCGACTTCATCGCCGTCGTCAGAACCGGCGAGGCGCCCGGGAACTTTTCGAAGGCGAAGCGCGGGATCTTGGTGACGACATAGTCGATCGACGGTTCGAAGGAGGCGGGCGTGGCGCCGCCGGTGATGTCGTTGTCGAGCTCGTCCAGCGTATAGCCGACGGCGAGCTTGGCCGCGACCTTGGCGATCGGGAAGCCGGTGGCCTTTGACGCCAACGCAGACGAGCGCGAGACGCGCGGGTTCATCTCGATGACGACCAGGCGGCCATCCTTCGGGTTGACGGCGAACTGCACGTTCGAGCCGCCGGTCTCCACCCCGATCTCGCGCAGAACCGCGATCGAGGCGTTGCGCATGATCTGGTATTCCTTGTCCGTCAGCGTCAGCGCCGGCGCGACGGTGATGCTGTCGCCCGTGTGGACACCCATCGGATCGATGTTCTCGATCGAGCAGATGATGATGCAATTGTCCGCCGTGTCGCGGACGACTTCCATCTCATATTCCTTCCAGCCGAGCACCGATTCCTCGATCAGCACTTCGGTGGTCGGCGACGCATCGAGACCGCCGGAGACGATCTCGAAGAATTCCGAACGGTTATAGGCAATGCCGCCGCCCGTGCCGCCGAGGGTAAAGGAGGGGCGGATGATGGCGGGCAGGCCGACATGGTCGAGCCCTTGCGCGGCCACCGCCATGGCATGGCTCATATAGCGCTGCTTGCGGTCGGTCTCGCCGAGGTTCCACTGGTTCTCCAGCGCATCGAGCGCCGTGTCGAGCGCCTCGCCCGAAAGGCTGTCCTTGAGCTTCTGCCGCTCCGCCTCATGGCTCTTGCGGTCGGCGTCCTTGATGTCGGTGGCGTTGGCGAGGTGCGAACGGGGCGTCTCGAGCCCGATGCGGGCCATGGCCTCGCGGAACAGCGCCCGGTCTTCCGCCATGTCGATTGCCGCTGGCTTGGCGCCGATCATCTCGACATTGTAGCGGTCGAGCACGCCCATGCGCTTCAAGGACAGAGCGGTGTTGAGCGCGGTCTGGCCGCCCATGGTCGGAAGCAGGGCATCGGGCCGCTCCTTGGCGATGATCTTCGCCACCACTTCCGGCGTGATCGGCTCGACATAGGTGGCATCCGCCAGGCCCGGGTCGGTCATGATCGTCGCGGGGTTGGAATTGACCAGGATTACCCGGTAGCCTTCCTCGCGCAGCGCCTTGCAGGCCTGGGTGCCGGAATAATCGAACTCGCATGCCTGGCCGATGACGATCGGTCCCGCGCCGATGATGAGGATGGACTTGATATCTTGGCGCTTGGGCATGGTGTCACTTCCGCTAATCATTCTGCACGGAAAACCGGCCCCGACGGTGTGGTCCGTCGGCCGGTGGCGCAGTCTCGGCTGTTTCAGGCTAGAAGCGGCTTATAGGGAAAGTAATTCGGGAGGAAAACCCCGAATCGGAGCCGCGCCGGACAAAATCTGGGGAGAGGCCGAGGCGGCCGGGCAGCGGACGTCTCAGAGCTCGCGCAAGACGCGAAACACTTTTGCAAGACTCCTCTGAAATAAGGAATATCTGAACAAGAGTATCCTTACATTTTGGCGGGTCGTCATGCAGGATCTGAAGCGGCTGCGTCGCTGTCTCTTTGCGCTCATTGCGGCAGCCTATGCCATCAGCCTTGCGCTCGCGCATCTCAGCGGTTTACGGGTCGATTATGCGAGCCATGCGCCCTTCCTTCTCTGGGTCCTCGGGCTCCTCGCAATCATATCCGGCTATTGCAGCTGGCGTGGGCTAGAGGCGATCCTCCGGTTCGCGGAGCCGGCCTGCGCGGTGTTGCTGGCAACGCCGGCGATCGTGCTCTCGACCTATGTGGCCATGCATGCCGGCTTTCCCGAGGCCGATCCAGTCCTGTCACTCCTCGACCGGCGGTTCGGCTTCGACTGGTGGGCCTTTATCGCGGTCATCGACCGGCACGCGGCCCTCGCGCTCGTCCTTCAGCAGGCCTACCAGTCCTTCAGCCTGCAGCTGCTCGGGCTTCCCATGCTGCTCGGGCTCTTCGGCCAGGCGGCCCGGGGTTATCGCATGGTGATCGCCTATGTGTTGATCGGCCTTGTCTCCAGCCTTGTGTCGGTGATGGCCCCTGCGCTTGGCACCTATCCGACCTATGGGCTCGGGCCGGACCAGCTCTCCGCCATCAATGCCAAGTTCGGCTTCTTCTTCCTGTCGCAATATGAGGCCGTGCGCAGCGACCCCGATTTCGTCTTCCGCCTGCGGGAGGCCGCCGGCATCCTGACCTTTCCCTCCGTCCATGCAGCCGTTGCCGTCCTCTGCATCTGGGCTGCCTGGCGCCTGCCCGTTCTGAACATCGTCTTCGCACTTCTCAATCTGGCGATGATCGTCTCGGCGATCTCGCATGCCAACCACTATCTCGTCGATGTGCTGGCCGGCAGCCTGGTTGCCGCGCTTTGCCTGGGCGCCGCGCAGGCAATGACCCGCGCGCGCTCTTCGACCCCTGTGCGTGCGGGGCGCTTGGCTGCGGAGAAACTTCCGCAGCCGGGGTAGGGAGCGGGTGCAGGCGACCACCTGAGTTCGGCTTGCTTGCGGCTTTGGAAGGAATTTCTAATATGCGGATGCCGTGTTGATCAGCGAGAGCCTGCCTTCATGACGCTCGAACCGCTCCTCTCCGCCCCGCCGCTCGTGCTCGCGCATGTGCTGACAGTGGTTCCGGCCGCCGTTCTCGGCGCTGCGCTTCTCGCCGGGCGCAAGGGCACGCCCTGGCACAAGCGCTGCGGCCGGATCTGGATCGGGTTGATGGCCGCAACCGCGCTGATCAGCCTGTTCATCCACGAGACCCGTGGCTTCTATGGTTTCAGCCTGATCCATCTTCTATCCCTGCTGACGCTCTCCGGTTGCTGGCAGGTGGTGTCCGCGGCGCGGCGTGGCGATGTCCGCGCGCACCGGCGTCATGTGCTGTCGCTGAACATCTTCGCCATCCTCGGTGCCGGGCTCTTCACGCTCGTGCCTGGGCGGCGCATGCATGCGGTGGTCTTCACCGGGCCGGTCTCGGTGCCGGTCATGCTCGCCCTCGGGCTGGCCATTGGCCTCTTCGCCCTCGGCCTGCTGCGCCTTCGGCGCTTAGCTCGCAGGCCCCGTTCCATCTGAACGCTGCGCTTGGCCGGCGCCCTTCTTCCTTGCTCTGATAAGGTCAGTGGCGGGTTAGGTTCGCTCATGGATACATTTCCGTGATCGGCGCGTTATATCGCTGATACGAACCCTCATGCGCCTGAACCCGGGAGTGAACCAGCATGGAATGGAAAGGCCGTCGCCAATCGAGCAATATCGAGGATCGAAGCGGGCAGGGCCCCGTCCGGGGCGGCTTCGGCCGCGGCGGGCCGATCCGCATTCCCATGGGCACCGGCCGCGGCGGCGGCCTGAGCATCGGCACCATCATCTTTCTCGTCGTCATCTATTTCGTCTTCCGCGCCATGGGCATCGACCTGATGCAGGTGCTGGATGGCGGTGGCGTCGCGCCCTCCGGCTATGAGCAGAGCCAGCAGGCCGACACGCCGGAGCAGGGCGAGACGAAGGCCTTCATCAAGACCGTGCTCGCCGAGACGGAAGACACCTGGAACGGCATTTTCCAGGCCAATGGCCAGACCTATCGCGAGCCGACGCTGGTCTTCTTCACCGGCGCGGTCAATTCCGCCTGCGGCCAGGCCTCGGCAGCATCCGGCCCGTTCTACTGCCCGGGTGACCAGAAGGTCTATCTCGACACCAGCTTCTTCGATGAGCTGTCCCAGCGCTTCGGCGCCTCGGGCGATTTCGCGGAGGCCTATGTCGTTGCCCACGAGGTCGGCCATCACGTGCAGAACCTGCTCGGCACGCTGCCTGCGGTCAACGAACGCCGCCAGGGTGTCAGCGAGGCGGACTCCAACGCGCTCTCCGTGCGCACGGAGCTTCAGGCCGACTGCTATGCGGGCATCTGGGGCAAATATACCCAGCAGAAAGGCCTGCTCGAACAGGGCGATCTGGAAGAAGCCCTGAATGCCGCCACCCAGATTGGCGACGACACGCTGCAGAAGCGCACCCAGGGCTATGTCGTGCCGGAAAGCTTCAACCATGGCACCTCGCAGCAGCGCGCCACCTGGTTCAAGCGCGGCTTCGACAGCGGCCAGCTTTCCGCCTGCGACACGTTCAATAACCCAGTGTAACCGCAGGGTGACAGATCAAGACCGCGCCGCCCCGCAAGGGCGGCGTGGTTCGTTTCCAGTCCCTTATTCTCCCTTCCTGCCGTCCGTCTCCTGCGCTAAGGACAGCGACGAAGTCGCGAGCGGAGGCGGGATGATGGTCGAGGCAGCAGAGGCGCGGCGAGGGCTGATCCTCGTCTTCACGATCCTCTTTCTCGACATCATGGGCATTGCGATCATCATGCCCGTTCTGCCGAGCTTTCTGGCCGAGTTGACCGGCGATTCGCTGAGCGACGCGGCCATCGACGGAGGCTGGCTGCTCTTCGTCTATTCCGGCATGCAGTTTCTCTTCGCGCCGCTGATCGGCAATCTCTCCGATCGCTTCGGGCGGCGGCCCATCCTGCTTGCCTCGGTACTGACCTTCGCGCTCGACAATCTGATCTGCGCTCTGGCGACGAGCTATGCCATGCTGTTCGTCGGGCGCATTCTGGCGGGCATTTCCGGCGCCAGCTTTTCCACGGCCTCCGCCTTCATCGCCGATGTCTCCGACGACAGCAACCGCGCCCGCAATTTCGGGCTGATCGGAATTGCCTTCGGCACGGGGTTTGCCCTTGGTCCGGTGATCGGCGGCCTGCTTGGTGAGTTCGGACCGCGCGTGCCCTTTTTCGGCGCGGCGCTGCTGTCCTTCGTCAATTTCATCATCGCCTTCTTCCTGCTGCCCGAAACGCTGCCGAAGGCGCTGCGCCGACCCTTCGACTGGCGCCGTGCCAATCCGCTGGGCGCGCTGCGGCAGATGCGGCATTATCCGGGCATCGCGCCCGTTCTGCTCGTCTTCTTTCTCTACTGGCAGGCGCATGCGGTCTATCCCGCCGTCTGGTCCTTCGTCTCGGCGCTGCGCTTCGGCTGGAGCGAGGGCGAGATCGGCCTCTCGCTCGGCGTTTTCGGCATTTTCAGCGCCATCGTCATGGGACTTGTGCTGCCGCGGGCCATTCCACGGCTCGGCGAATATCGGGCCGGGGCGATTGGCCTCGGCTTCTGCGCGCTGGGGCTTCTCGGCTATGCTTTTTCCAGCCAGGGCTGGATGATCTATGCAGTAATCGTCGCCACCTGCCTGGAAGCACTGGCCGATCCGCCCCTGCGCTCGATCGCCGCCGCCAAGGTGCCGCCCTCGGCGCAGGGCGAGCTGCAGGGCGCGCTCTCCAGCATCTCCTCCTTCACCACCATTCTCGGCCCGCTGCTGTTTGCCTATGTCTTCGGCGTCTTCACCCGGCCGGATGCGCCCGTGACCTTTGCAGGCGCTCCCTTCCTGCTCTCGGCCGTCCTGATCCTGCTTGCCCTTCTCGTCTATCGCGCGCGGCTGAAGGGGGCCGGCGTGGCGGCGAAAGGCTGAGCAGAGCGGCGACCACCCACCTTGCGGATCGCGCGGCGGGAGCCGGCAGGACGGACGGCGGACCGATCAGCTTTTGTGATCCTTCGATGAATTCTCTCGCGCCTTCCTGCCGCCGACTGGCCTTTTTCGGCGCGATCGGCTAAGCAGCCAGCGTTCGCCGGGGCCCTGTCGCACCCGGCCGGCGTCCTGCGCACCCGGTCCGATCCCTTCTCCCCATGCGGCATGCTTTCCGCCCGCCGCCGGGATTCCGCATTGTCCGCGCGACGCACCAGGCGTGAAAGGCATGCATCATGACCACCGTTTCCAGCGCACCGGCGGTGCCCGCGCATGAGGGAGACAATTCCTGGCCCGGTCATCTCCGGGCGACGCTCTTTCTCGGCGTGCCCTTCATCGGCGCGCAGCTGGCGCAGCTTGCGATCAACGCAACCGACGTGGTGATGGTCGGCCGGCTCGGGCCGACGCAGCTTGCGGCCGTGGTGCTGGCGACGCAGATGTTCTTCACCGTCTTCGTCTTCGGCTCAGGCTTTGCCAATGCCGTCGTGCCCATGGCAGCCCAGGCGATCGGCCGCGGCGACCCCGTGTCGGTGCGCCGCGCCGTGCGCATGGGCATCTGGGCCGTCATCCTCTACGGCATCGTCACCGCGCCGGTGCTGTTCTTCGCCGAGGCCATCCTGCTCAAGGCGGGCCAGGATCCGGAGGTCGCGCGACTGGCGGGCACCTATCTGCGCATCGCCCAATGGGGTGTGTTTCCAAGCCTCGTCTTCATGGTCCTGCGGGCCTTCCTCTCCGGTCTCGAGCGCGCGGGCATCATTCTCTACGTCACTTTGGCGACCGTGGCGGTGAATGCTGTGCTTTGCTACCTGCTGATCTATGGTCACTTCGGCTTTCCGGCCATGGGCATTCGCGGCGCGGCCTGGGCGGCGCTCGGCGTCTCGGTCTGCGGCCTTCTGCTGATTATCGCCTATATCGAGACGCGGGCGGAGCTGCGTGCCTATGAGATCTTCGTGCGCTTCTGGCGCCCGGATTTCGGCGCGCTGAAGGAGGTCTTTCTGCTCGGCCTGCCGATCGCGCTGACCATTCTGGCCGAGGTCAGCCTCTTCACCGTCGCCTCGCTGCTGATGGGGACCTTCGGCACGGTGGCGCTGGCCGCGCATGGCATCGCCATGCAGTTCGCCTCGATCGCCTTCATGATTCCGCTCGGGCTCGCCCAGGCGGCGACGGTGCGGATCGGCATCGCCCATGGGCGCGGCGACCGGGAGGGCATCCGCCGTGCAGCGCTGACCGTGCTCGCTCTCGGCTGCGCCTTTGCCGTTCTCGGCTCGGCGATCTTTTCGATCATGCCCTATGCGCTGGCGACGCTCTATCTCGACCCCGGCCGGCCGGATGCGGCGGCGGTGCTCGCCTATGCCGGGCCGCTGATCGTCATTGCCGGCCTGTTCCAGCTGGCCGATGGGCTGCAGGCGGTGGCGGCGGGCATGCTGCGCGGGTTGAAGGACACGACGGTGCCGATGATCCTCGCGCTCGTCTCCTATTGGCCGATCGGCTTTGCCTGCGCCTTCCTGCTCGCCTTTCCGCTTCAGATCGGCGGGAAGGGGGTCTGGTACGGCTTCCTGATCGGCCTCTGCGCGGCGGCGGTCATGCTGAATTGGCGCTTCTTCCGGCTCCTGAAGCGGCTCGACCTCTCCCGGCCGAGCGCCGCTGCGCCGGTTTCGGCCATAGCCTTCCACTGACCGCAGCCTCGCGTTTGCGCGCGATTCGCGCGGCCCATGCTTGCGATGATTCAAACCAAGAAGCGGAAAGGGGCCGGACGATGATCGTCCGGCCCCTTGGTTCATGCGCCTTCTGCAAGGCCGATGTGCTGGCCCGTGCCGTTATGCGGGGCCGGACCCGATTGCGAAGCCGCAAGCCGAAGCCGCCCGGCAGGCGGTGTCTCTTGTGCTCACGGCCGAAGGGGTTGCGGCAGCGTCAGGCCCGTTCCGGCAGAGCCGCTTCGCCCTTCTTCTCGCGCAGGAGATTGACGAAACGGCGGAAGAGATAGTGGCTGTCCTGCGGGCCGGGGGAGGCTTCGGGATGATGCTGGACCGAGAAGACCGGCTTGCCGGTGACCCGCAGCCCGCAATTGGTGCCATCGAACAGCGAAACATGGGTTTCCTCGACACCCTCGGGCAACGAGCCGCTATCAACCGCGAAGCCGTGGTTCATGGACACGATTTCGACCTTGCCCGTCGTGTGGTCCTTGACCGGATGATTGGCGCCGTGATGGCCCTGATGCATCTTCGCCGTGGTCGCGCCGAGCGCCAGGCCGAGGATCTGATGGCCGAGGCAGATGCCGAAGACCGGAAGATCGGTGCGCATCAACGCCTGCACCATCGGCACGGCATAGGCGCCGGTTGCCGCCGGATCGCCCGGGCCGTTGGACAAAAAGACGCCATCCGGCTTCAGCGCCAGCACATCCTCCGCCGAGCTGGTGGCCGGAACCACGGTCACCTTGCAATCGAGCCCGGTAAAGAGACGCAGGATATTGCGCTTCACGCCGTAATCGACGCAAACGACATGATAGCGGGCCTTGTCTGCCGCGAGCTCGGCGCTGCCTTCGTTCCAGATCCACGGCGTCTCCGTCCAGTGGCTGGTCTGGCCGGAGGAGGCGACCTTGGCGAGATCGAGACCCTCGAGACCGCTCCAGGCCCTGGCCTCGGCCTTCAGCGCCTCGAGATCGAAGGCGCCGGACGGCTCGTGCGCGATGACGGCGTTCGGCGCGCCGTTCTCGCGGATCCAGCTCGTCAGGGCGCGCGTGTCGATGCCGCAGAGGCCGATCATGCCGCGCGCCTTCAACCAGGCGTCGAGATGCCGGGCGGCGCGGTAGTTGGACGGATCGGTCATATCGGCCTTGAAGATGACGCCGACCGCGCCGTGGCGGGCCGCCGGCGTCAGATCCTCGATATCCTCGTCATTGGCGCCCACATTGCCGATATGCGGGAAGGTGAAGGTGACGATCTGCCCGAGATAGGAGGGGTCGGTGAGGATCTCCTGATAGCCCGTCAGCGCCGTGTTGAAGACGACTTCCGCCTGGACCGAGCCGGTGGCGCCGATGCCCTTGCCTTCGATGACCGTGCCATCGGCAAGAACCAGGACAGCGGTCGGTCGCTCCTCGCTCCAGGGGGCGGTGGGGGCGCGGCTCGTCGGTTCGCTCTGCAGATCGGTCATTCTGGTCATCCCGTTTTTCGCGCGCCGGCGGTTCCAAAACGGCCGCGCGCCAGGCTTCTCGCGGGCTCGGGCCCCCGCCGGCCGGGCCGGGGTGGTCAACGAGGTCGCTCTCTTTGGTGCAGGTCCTCGACATAGTCGTCCAGCCCGGCAGGGTCAACAGGCCGGACAGGCGCAGGCGCCGAAAACGGAAGGAGATCCTCGGCAAAATGCAGGGCGAGGGCCAAAGCTTAGGCCGGCTCCGGGTCCCGGCGCTCTTTGGGCAACAGGCCTGATGGCGGTCTGCAGCGGGTTCCAAGCGGGAGACGCGATTTGCGTGGGGGGCGGGCGATGGTCTAGAAGGGCGGTTCGAGAGACAGCCTGCCACGAGACGGAGAGACCGGCCATGCGCACGACCATCAACGACGCCTTGAAGACCGCGATGAAGGCCAAGGATTCCCGCCGCGTCTCGACGCTGCGCCTCGTCCAGGCCGCGCTGAAGGACCGCGACATTGCCAATCGCGGGGTCGGCAAGGGCGAGGCGAGCGAGGAGGAGATCCTGCAGATCCTCGCCAAGATGGTCAAGCAGCGCGAGGAATCGGCGCGTCTCTACGACGAGGCGGGGCGCCCGGAGCTGGCCAAGCAAGAGCGCGAGGAGATCGCCATCATCGCCGAATTCCAGCCGGCCCAGCTCTCCGACAGCGCGCTGGACGCGGCCGTGAAGGCGGCGGTTGCCGATGCGGGCGCCACGAGCCCGCGCGACATGGGCAAGGTCATGGCGCTGCTGAAGGAGCGGCACACCGGCGAGATGGACTTCTCCAAGGCCTCCGGCCTCCTGAAGTCGCTCCTGTCGAACGGCTGACGCGCCCGCAAAGGACGGTCGGCGGCGGCGATCGGCAGCGCCCGATCGCGGGTCCGCCGGAACACCCTGCGCGCTGCGCAGCAGGACGGGGCGGGCGTGCGAACGAGGGGGCCGTGAACAGAACGCCTGTGAACAGCGGGCATGAGGGACGGACGCGCCGCGGCAGAGATGGTCAGAGGCCTGCCGGTCGATTATAGGATCGCCATGCGCTTCTCCACCAGCTTCCTCGATGAGATCAAAGACCGCGTGCCGATTTCCGACGTGATCGGCAAGCGCGTGAGCTGGGACAAGCGCAAGACGAATGTTTCGCGCGGCGATTACTGGGCCTGCTGCCCCTTCCACGGCGAAAAGTCGCCGAGTTTTCATTGCGAGGACCGCAAGGGCCGCTATCACTGTTTCGGCTGCGGGGTTTCGGGCGACCATTTCCGCTTCCTGACCGAACTCGACGGCCTGAGCTTCCCTGAAGCGGTGGAGCGGGTGGCGGACATGGCCGGCATCGCCATGCCGAAGCCGGACCCGCAGGCGGAAAAGCAGGATCGGGCGCGCGCCACGCTTGAAGACGTCATGGAAATGGCCGCGCAGTTCTTCGAGCAGCAATTGCAGACCGCCGCCGGGACGCGCGCCCGCGCTTATCTGCGTGAGCGCGGCCTGTCCGGCCAGACCATCCAGAAGTTCCGGCTGGGCTTTGCGCCCGACAGCCGCAATGCGCTGAAAGAACATCTGGCGTCGCGTTCGGTCGGCCGGGAGGAGATCGAGGCCTGCGGCCTCGTCGTCCATGGCCCGGATATCCCGGTCTCCTACGACCGGTTCCGCGATCGCATCATGTTTCCGATCCTGTCCAGCCGCGAGCGGGTAATTGCCTTCGGCGGGCGGGCCATGGCCAAGGACGCGCAGGCCAAATATCTGAATTCCAACGAGACGGCGCTCTTCCACAAGGGCAATGTGCTCTATAATTTCGCCCGTGCCCGCACGGCGCTCAGCCTCGCCCAGCGCGCCGCGACGGCGTCCGGGGCCGAGGGGACCGGGCCGACTCTGGTGGCGGTCGAGGGCTATATGGATGTGATCGCGCTCAACCAGGCCGGGTTCGAGACCGCGGTCGCGCCGCTCGGCACGGCGCTGACGGAAAACCAGCTTGCTCTTCTTTGGCGGGTGACGCCGGAGCCGATCCTCTGCTTCGATGGCGATGCCGCCGGCCTGCGGGCGGCCGCGCGTGCGGTCGATGTGGCGCTGCCGGCCTTGAAACCCGGCCACTCCGTGCGCTTCGCCCTGCTGCCGGACGGCAAGGATCCCGACGATCTCGTCAAGGAGGACGGGCGGGCTCCCTTCGACCGGGTGCTTGCCGCCGCGCGCTCGCTCTCCGACATGGTCTTCACCCGCGAGACGCAGGGCTTGCGCCTCGACACGCCGGAGCAGCGCGCAGCACTGGAGGAACGGCTGAAACAGGTGGTGGCCGTGATCGGCGACGAGAGCGTGCGGCGTCATTACGGCCAGGCGATGCGCGAACGGATGAACGCTCTGTTCGGCGGTTCGCGCGGCGGCTTCGCGGCACGGGCGGGCGGGCCGCGCGGCGCGGCCGGCGAGCGCCGGCGCCAAGGCCCCGGCGGCCAGGACGGCGGACGGGGGCGGGGCGGCGAGCGCTTCCCTTCGGCTGCCGCGCAGGCGCCAGCCGGCATATCCGACCGCCTGGCGCGCTCGGCGATCGTGGCCGGTGCGCGCACGCTGCCGGCCTTGCGCGAAAGCGTGCTGGCCCTGACGGTCGTCAACCATCCGAGCCTTCTCTTCGCCGAGTATGACGACATTTCCACGATCGATTACGACAGCCGCGATCTGCAGAAGCTGTGGGGCGCGGTGATGAACGCGGCTGCGGCCAAGGGCGCGCGCCTGACGCGCGAGACGCTGGTCGAAAGCCTGGAGGCGGCCGGCCTGGCACCGCTTCTCGCCCAGCTCGACCAGCAGATCCGCTTCGCGCGCATCTGGACCGCGACGACGGCGGCCGACCCTGCCGATGCGCTGGAAGGCTTTCGCCAGTCTCTCGCCTTCCACAAGCGCTGGAAGGCGCTGATCGCGCAGCTGCGCGAGCTGGAGCGCGATTTGGTTCAGGCGATGGCCGAGGGCGACGAGGCGGAGGAAGCACGCATCCTCGTCAGCCTTCAGGCCGTGCAGGACGAGGCGACGCGGCTGGAAAACCAGGAGGCGATCGTCGACGGCTTCGGTGTCCTGTCCGGTCGCACCAAGGGCGGCCCGCGCTGACGATGACCGGCGCCGCACGCGGGTGCCGTTCCCTTTCCCCGCCTGCCACAGCAGGGCCACGATCCGGCACATGAAGAGGCAAACGAGATCGACCACCGATCGCATGCCATCGTCCCCGCTCAAAAAAATGCTCTCCGCGTCATGGCTAATATTGACTCTTGAACAAATCAAGAACAAATTTGCGTGGCATGTGCATAAGCGTCGGGAACGATCAGGACGGGTTGCGGGCAGGGGTCGATGCAGCGAAAATGGGGCCATGTGCGGCTCGCCGCGCTGATGAGAACGAACGGGCCGCAGCCGGACCGGCGGTCTGCGGCAACGAGACTGACAGGCGGAAGGCGCCGGAAAGCGAGAGAGATGGCCCGTTCGACCGAGGCGCGTATCGACCCCCTGTTCGCGGAGAAGGGCCGGGCCAACCCGCTTGCGATCCTCAAGGCTGTCTACGGCTATTCGGCCTTCCGCGGCGAGCAGGCGGCCGTGGTCGAGCATGTGACGGCGGGCGGCGATGCGGTGGTTCTCTTTCCCACCGGAGCCGGCAAGTCGCTCTGCTTCCAGGTTCCGGCGCTCTGCCGGCCGGGCCTCGGCATCGTCGTGTCGCCGCTGATCGCGCTGATGCGCGATCAGGTGGAGGCGCTGCGCCAGCTGGGCGTGCGTGCCGCGGCGCTGAACTCGACGCTGTCGCGCGAGGACTGGCTGGAGATTCGCCGGGCCATCGAGGCGAATGCGCTCGATTTTCTCTATGTGACCCCGGAGCGGGTGATGACCGAGGGGTTCCGCGCGATGATCGCCGATGCGCCGCTCGCCCTGATCGCGATCGACGAGGCGCATTGCGTCTCGCAATGGGGCCATGATTTCCGGCCCGATTACCGCGAGCTCGGGGCTCTCGCGACGCTCTATCCCGGCGTTCCCCGGATGGCGCTGACGGCCACGGCCGACCCGATGACGCGAGCCGACATGATCGAGCGTCTGCAGCTTGGCGAGGCCCGCGTCTTCACCACCAGTTTCGACCGGCCGAACATCTCCTACGAGATCGTCGAGCGCGACCAGCCGCGCCGCCAGCTGCTGGCCTTTCTGGCGCGCCACGAGGGCGAGAGCGGCATCGTCTATTGCCTGTCGCGCGCCAAGGTGGAGGAGACGGCGAGCTTCCTTTCCGATCAGGGAATCCGGGCTCTTCCCTACCATGCCGGCCTCGACCGCGCGGTGCGTGACGCCAATCAGGATGCCTTTCTCAAGGAGGAGGGGCTCTGCCTCGTGGCGACGGTCGCCTTCGGCATGGGGATCGACAAGCCGGACGTGCGCTATGTCGCCCATCTCGACCTGCCGGGCTCGGTCGAGGCCTATTACCAGGAGACGGGCCGGGCGGGTCGCGATGGCCTGCCGTCGGACGCCTGGATGGCCTATGGCATGAGCGATGTCATCCAGCGGCGGCGGATGATCGACGAGGGCCAGGCGGCGGACGAGATCAAGCGCATCGAGCGCGGCAAGCTCACCGCGCTGCTGGCGATCTGCGAGACGGCGGGCTGCCGGCGCCAGGCGATCCTCGCCCATTTCGGCGAGCCGCATCCGGGCGGCTGCGGCGCCTGCGACACCTGCCTGAACCCGGTGGAGACCTGGGACGGGACCGAGGCGGCGATCAAGGCGCTGGCCGCCGTCTACCGCACCGGCGAGCGGTTCGGCGCCGGCCATGTGGTCGACGTGCTGATGGGGACGGTGAACGAGAAGACGACGCGCTTCGGCCATCAGGACATGCCGGTCTTCGGCGCGGGGCGCGACCTGCCGGCCCGAAGCTGGCAATCGATCCTGCGCCAGCTGCTGGCGGCAGGCTATCTGTCCGTCGATCACGGGGCCTTTGGCGCGTTGAAGCTGGAGCCGTCGGCGCGGGGCGTGTTCCGCAAGGAGACGACCGTCCGGCTGCGCAAGGACCGGCCGGTGAAATCCGGCGCCGTGCGGCACAGCAAGGGCGGATCGCCGGCGGCGCGCACGACCCTGTCCGGCCGCGATCTCGCCGTGTTCGAAACGCTGCGGGCCCTCCGCTCCAGGCTCGCCAAGGAGATGAGCGTGCCGCCCTATGTGATCTTTCCCGATACGACGCTGATCGCGCTTGCCAAGGAGCGTCCGGCAAGCGAAACCGCTCTCCTGCAGGTACCGGGCATCGGCCAGTCGAAGAAGGAGCGCTATGGCGCGCTCTTCCTGAAGGCGATCGCCGAGGCGGACTGAGGCGCTGTGCGCCAACCAGGACGAGCCGGACGAAGAGAAGCCGGCCGAAGCAGACCCCGCGCAGCGCGGGCCGAGGGGAGAGGAGACATCCATGCTGACAACCAACCCCGTGCTGCCGCTTGGCTATTCCCCCGTTGCCGAGGGGCAGCTCGTCACCGTCGTCACCTGCCTGGAGATGCGGGCGCGGCCGCAGATCACCCGCCCCGACATGCCGCGCGGCCTCAGGCTGGAGCGGCAGGCTGCACCGGATCTTGCCGCCTATCGCGATCTTTTCCGGCGGGTGGGCGAGGAGTTTCTCTGGAGTTCGCGCCTGGAGCTTGACGACGAGGCGCTCCGCGCCATTCTCCATGATCCGCAGGTCGAGCTCTTCGTTCTCTTCGATGATGCGGGCGCCATCGGGCTGGTCGAGCTCGATTTCAGGGTCGAGGGCGAGGGGGAGATCGCCTTTTTCGGCCTTGCGGCGGAGGCGGTCGGTTCAGGGGTTGGCTGGGTGATGATGGCCCACGCCCTTGAGCGCGCCTGGTCCCGGCCGATCGGCCGGCTCTGGGTGCATACCTGCCATTTCGACCACCCGAAGGCGATCGCCTTCTACCGGCGTGCCGGCTTCGTCCCCTATGCGACGCTGGTCGAGGTGATCGAGGATCCACGTCTGACCGGTCATCTGTCCCGAAACGCAGCGCCGCAGATCCCGATGCTCATGGTAGGGGAAAGCTGAGCAGATCGTTTTCGGATCCAGCGACGACAGCGAAACGTGTGAAACCGGAAGGCGCGATCCGTGTTCGGCAGGCCCTTGTCTTTGCCGCCGCAATGCCTATCTCTGGCTGCGAAGACGAATGCGGTCCGCGGGAAAACGGCCAAGTCAGCGCGAAAAATGCCTTATTGCAGCCAAAAGGGGCGGAAAGGCTTGACTGGACGCAAGAATCTGGGAATCACCGTTCCGGCTCGTTTCCTGTTTCTTCGATACGGCGGAAACGATCCTCGTGCAAGAGGTGTTCACGACGCGCCGCGAAGGCGGCCAGCCGATACTGCCATGAGTGTGCGACGTGGTTCATCAGGCATTAATCATCCGCCCGTTACTGCAGTCCGTCTCGATCTTGGAGAAAGTTCGAGCCGGTTTGACAGTGCGGTCGCACGGGTTCGAGACACGAGGTCCGGATCGAAGGATCCAGGCGAAACAGATTGAAGACAGACGCGTTTCGATCGGCGGGGTGTGTCCGGTCGGCGCGCAAAAGGCGTAGGGCGCATTCGTTGACAGCCGGGGGGCTAGCAGCCCGGTGGTCGAATGAGTGGAATGCAGGTCCAGGGAAAGCGACGAAGAATGGCAACCAAAGTCAAAGAGAACGAAGAAGCTGACGTTGAACGCGACGGCACCGCCGACGGCCCGCTTCTCGACCTCTCGGACGACGCGGTCAAGAAGATGATCAAGGCCGCCAAGAAGCGCGGCTATGTGACCATGGACGAGCTGAACTCGGTACTGCCTTCCGAAGAGGTGACCTCCGAGCAGATCGAAGACACCATGGCGATGCTGTCCGACATGGGCATCAACGTCGTCGAGGACGAGGAAGTCGACGAGGCGGCCGGCGAAGAGCCGGATGCCGTCGATGCGGACGAGGAATCCGAGGGCGGCGAGATCGCCACCTCCGGCTCCACCGCGCTCGCCACCGCCAAGAAGAAAGAGCCGACCGACCGCACCGACGACCCCGTGCGCATGTATCTGCGTGAGATGGGCTCGGTGGAGCTGCTCTCGCGCGAAGGCGAAATCGCCATCGCCAAGCGCATCGAGGCCGGCCGCGAAACGATGATCGCCGGGCTCTGCGAGAGCCCGCTCACCTTCCAGGCGATCATCATCTGGCGCGACGAACTGAACGAAGGCCAGACGCTGCTGCGCGAGATCATCGATCTCGAAACCACCTATTCCGGCCCGGAAGCCAAGGCTGCGCCGCAATTCCAGAGCCCGGAAAAGATCGAGGCCGATCGCAAGGCGGCGGAAGAGAAGGAGCGCACCCGCAAGGCGCGGTCCTCCGACGACGACATCACCAATGTCGGCGGCGAGGGCCTGCCGCCGGAGGAAGAGGAAGAGGACGACGACGAGTCCAACCTCTCGCTCGCCGCCATGGAAGCGGAACTGCGCCCGCAGGTCATGGAAACGCTCGACACCATTGCCGAGACCTACAAGAAACTGCGCAAGCTGCAGGATCATGAGGTCGAGGCGCGGATGAACGCGTCCGCCACCCTGTCTCCGGCTCAGGAGCGCAAGTACAAGGAGCTGAAGGACGAGCTGATCACCGCCGTCAAGTCGCTCTCGCTCAACCAGAATCGCGTCGATAACCTGGTCGAGCAGCTCTATGACATCAACAAGCGGCTCGTTCAGAACGAGGGCAAGCTGCTGCGGCTGGCCGAGAGCTATGGCGTCAAGCGCGATTCTTTCCTGGAAAACTATTCCGGCTCGGAGCTTGATCCGAACTGGATGAGCGCGATCGCCAGCCTGACGGCGCGCGGCTGGAAGGATTTCGCCAAGAGCGAGGATCGCACGATCCGCCAGATCCGCGGCGAGATCCACAGTCTCGCCACCGAAACCGGCATTTCCATCGCCGAGTTCCGCCGCATCGTCCATATGGTCCAGAAGGGCGAGCGCGAAGCGCGCATCGCCAAGAAGGAAATGGTCGAAGCCAACCTTCGCCTGGTGATTTCGATCGCCAAGAAATACACCAATCGCGGCCTGCAGTTCCTGGATCTGATCCAGGAGGGCAATATCGGCCTGATGAAGGCGGTCGATAAGTTCGAATATCGGCGCGGCTACAAGTTCTCGACCTATGCCACCTGGTGGATCCGGCAGGCGATCACCCGCTCGATCGCCGACCAGGCCCGCACCATCCGCATCCCGGTGCATATGATCGAGACGATCAACAAGATCGTCCGCACCTCGCGCCAGATGCTGCACGAGATCGGCCGCGAGCCGACGCCGGAAGAACTGGCCGAAAAGCTCGCCATGCCGCTCGAAAAGGTCCGCAAGGTCCTGAAGATCGCCAAGGAGCCGATCTCGCTCGAAACCCCCGTGGGCGACGAGGAAGACAGCCATCTGGGCGACTTCATCGAGGACAAGAATGCGCTGCTGCCGATCGATGCGGCGATCCAGGCGAATCTGCGCGAAACGACGACCCGTGTCCTGGCCTCGCTCACCCCGCGTGAGGAGCGTGTCCTGCGCATGCGCTTCGGTATCGGCATGAACACCGACCACACGCTGGAAGAAGTCGGCCAGCAGTTCTCGGTCACGCGCGAGCGTATCCGCCAGATCGAAGCCAAGGCGCTGCGCAAGCTCAAGCATCCGAGCCGCTCGCGCAAGCTGCGCAGCTTCCTCGACAGCTGAGCAAGAAACAGCGCGATCAGAAACGAAGAGGGCGGCCCGCGGGTCGCCCTCTTTGCTTTTCACGACCCTCGAAACAGATTATGCTGAAACACATCCCTGCCGCCGTGAGGACTGTGCCCATGAACCTCGCCTATAGCCCGCCGCCGGACGATGTCGGCCCGCGGCTCATCACCGTCGAGGAATTCGACAAAATGTCGGAGCTCGGCATTTTCGCGCCGGAAGAAAGGCTGGAACTCGTCGAGGGGATGATCCTGCAGATGAGTGCCAAGGGTGTGCCGCATGAATGGCTGAAGACCCAGCTGAACCGGTATTTCGGCCGCCATACGCCAGACCCCGTTCAGTTCACGCAGGAGGCCGGCTGGAGGGTCGATCGCTTTACCTATCTGGAACCCGACTTTCTCTTCTATCCCGCAAGCCTGCGCATCGATCAGGTGCCGGCCGCGCAATCGCTGCTGATTATCGAGCTGTCCTCAAGCTCGCTTCGCTACGATCTCGGCCGCAAGGCCTCGCTCTATGCCAGGCTCGGCGTGCGCGACTACTGGGTCATCGATGCCGACCGCCGGCAGACGCATGTGCACCGCGACCCGCAGCCGGAGGGCTATGGCGAGATCCGCATCGTTCCCGAAAGCGAAACGGTCGTGCCGCTGCTGATCCCGGCGCTTCCCGTCAGGGTCGCCGACATGCCGGCCTGACACGTTGGCTCCTCGAAAGGGTCTTGCCTTGGGTCAAATCTCTGCGAATGCCGGGTTTATCCGAAGCTGTCTGTGCTCAGTGAAACAGGGTCGGCTGCAAGCCATCGCTCGCTGCTGTGAGGAATGCGCCCATGAACCTCGCCTATACCCCGCCGCCTGACGCGGTTGGCCCGCGGCTGATCACGGTCGAGGAATTCGACAAGATGTCGGAGCTTGGAATTTTCGCGCCGGAGGAAAGGCTGGAACTCGTCGAGGGGATGATCCTGCAGATGTCCGCAAAGGGCGTGCCGCATGAATGGCTGAGGACTCAGCTCAATCTCTTCTTCGGGCGCAATCGCCCTGACACCGTCCTGTTCACGCAGGAAGCCGGCTGGAGGGTCGATCGCTATACCTATCTGGAGCCGGACTTTCTCTTCTATCCGGCAAGCCTGCGCATCGATCAGGTGCCGGCCGCGCAATCGCTGCTGATCATCGAGCTGTCCTCAAGCTCGATCGGCTACGATCTCGGCCGCAAGGCCGCCCTCTATGCCAGGCTTGGCGTGCGCGACTACTGGGTCATCGATGCCGACCGCCGACAGACGCATGTGCACCGCGACCCGCAGCCGGAAGGCTACGGGGAGATCCGTCTCGTTCCCGAAGGCGAGCCACTTGTGCCGCTGCTTATCCCCGCGCTTTCCGTCACGATCGCCGACATGCCGGCCTGAGCCAGAGCGCCGCGCACCGCGCTTAGGCATGCATCGGCGCCTTCGAAAGAGCGGTCCGGAGGACTTGCCATTTTCCAGCGGCGTGTTAGGCTTCCCTCATGTTCCAGCGCGCACCCCTTCTCACGACCACGACTCTCGCTCCCTGGGGGCGTGGAGGACTGTGGCTGGCGTGACGTCCTGAAACAGTTCCGCGACCCCCGCCTCGGCGGGCGCTGTGTCGCGGCTCTCCCTGGCGGTTGTTTTACCGACACAGGAGAGGGCCGATGGCCGATCAGGAATTCAATAATCACCAGGACGAGATGATGGCCGCGCCGGAAAGGGGCGGGCTATGGCCATGGAGCGGCGCGGGCGATGCTGTTGCGCGGCTGCAGCACAGCGGCATCGTCCTGCGTGCCGCAGAGCCGCGCGATGCCGAGGGCCTTGCCGCGCTTGCCAATCTGCCGCTGTTTCGCGCCGGTACGATGCGGCAGCCGTTCCAGAGCGAGGAAGCGACGCGCCGTTGGCTGTCCGACAGCGCCTCCGCCAATGTGGATCTGATCGCGGAAGCGGCAGGCATGATCGTCGGCTCGGCAGGGCTGCGGTGCTTTTCCGGGCGCCGCCAGCATGTGGCACTGCTTGGTTTGGGCGTGCATGACGCCTATCAGCGTCGCGGCATCGGACAGGCCCTGCTGGAGGCGGTGCTCGACAGCGGCTTCAACTGGATGCAACTGCTGCGCATCGAGCTGCAGGTCTTTGCCGACAATGCCGGCGCCATTGCCCTTTATGAGAAGATGGGGTTCGTGACCGAGGGGCGGCATCGCGCGGCCGGCTTCCGCAATGGCCTCCATGTGGATATTCTGTCCATGGCTCTCCTGGTTCCCGCGCTGCAGACCACGAGCAAGTCCCCCAACCGGCCTGCGGCATGAAGGCGCTCCGCGGAAAATCGGTAAGGCCAGCCTATCCGGTCTTGGCCTTGCCGCACCGAGCGGGTAAGCGGCAGGGATCATGTCCGAACCCCTGCCGGCCCGCACATCCCGCTGCTTCGCCTTGGCTGTCGCCGCCTCGCTGGTGATCCACGGGCTGGTCGCCGCGCCCTTTCTGTTCCAAGTTCCGGAGAAGCCGGCGGCGGCTTCGCAGGAGAGCGTGCCGGTCGAGCTGGTGCCGCCGCCCCCGCCGCCGCAGCCGCCCCCGCCGGAAGAAAAGCAGGCGGATACACCCAAGGCTGCCAGGACCGAGCGCCCCGCCGCAGCACCACCAAAACCCGGCGCAGAAGCGCCGGCCTCCAGCGGCGCGCCGCCTCCGTTCGAATCCTCGGCTCGTGAGGCCCCCCAGGAACCACCGCAGGGAACGCCGCCGTCACCGCCCGAGGACAATCCATCACGAGCCGCGAGCCAGCCCGCCGCCGCGGCCGAAGAGAGCTCGGCGCCCGCCGCCGCAACGCCCACCGATCCTCAGCCGCCCGCACCGCCCTCTGCGGAAGCGAAAGCGACGAGCAAGACCGTTACAGAAGGCAGCGTCGACGAGCAGCAGATCTCCGCGACCGCCGCCACGCCACCGCTTCTGTCGACAAAGGGCGGCCATGCGGTGTCGAACGATGCGCCACCGCCGCCTGCGGCGGGTGACCCCGCGAAGGCCGAAGGCGATCCCACGATGAGCCCGGCCGAAGTTGCGGCTTTCGTACCCGCGCGCCCTCCGCGGCCGCAGGCAAAGCCCCATGCCACACCGGCGAAGGAGCAAGCGACCGCTCCGGAACTGCGCAAGGCGCAGACCCTGTTCGCCAAGGAGATTCTTGCCGATCCACGCGTGCGCGGCGCGCTTTCCAAGCTGCCGCCAGGCCGCCGCATGAGCCAGATCTGTTCGATCGAGCTTCTGGAGCAGGTGCGGCACAGCGGCTTTACGCCGGATCTTCTCGTTCCGTCGTCGAACCGGGGCAGGCGACAAGGCGCGACGCAGCTGACCGCCAGCGGCGGCGCGGTGCGCTCGCGCGGGGTCTGGCGAAACGTCGCCTTCGAATGCAGCGTCGATGCCGAGGTCACGGCTGTCACTGAGTTCCGCTTCGCGCTCGGCGCCGTCGTGCCGCGCTCCGAATGGGCGGCGCGGAACCTGAACGTGGACTGATCCTGCTGCATTTTTGCGGCGGCCCAGAGGAAGATTGCTGGACAAATCGCCGATCTGCCCGATCTTTGACTGATAAGCCGGGCGCGTATCTTCTTATCGAAGCCGCGCCGCCGTTCTTATGGAGGAGGGTGTGTCATGTCCTATGTCGACGGTTTCGTTCTGGCTGTGCCGCGCGAGCGGCTGGAAGATTACAAGGTGCTGGCCCGCACGGCGAGCATGGTCTGGAAGGAATATGGCGCGCTGAGCTATGTCGAATGTGTCGGCGATGACGTACCCTATGGCGATCTCACCTCCTTCCCGCGTGCCGTGCTCGCCACGTCGGAGGAGGTGGTCGTCTTCGCCTGGATCACCTATGAATCCCGCACCGCGCGCGACGAGATTCTCAAGAAGGTCATGGCCGATCCGCGCATGCAGGTCGATCCGGAGGCTCTGCCTTTCGATGGCAAGCGCATGATATATGGCGGCTTCGAATGCGTCGTCAGCGGATGAAACCGTGCCTTTCTGCTGCTGTGAGGACATCATGCCCCAGACACGCCTGACGCTTTCCACCCGCGGCGCCGGCCTCTACGAATTCACCCGCGCCGCCGCCGAATTCGTTGCGGCGACGGGAACGGAGGAGGGGCTGTTGACGGTCTTCGTGCGCCATACCTCCTGCTCGCTGCTGATCCAGGAAAATGCCGATCCCGATGTGCGGCGCGATCTCGATGCCTTTTTCGCGCGGCTTGTCCCGCGCTCCGACGATCCGTCGATGGACTATATCATCCATACCGACGAGGGCCCGGACGACATGCCGGCCCATATCAAGGCGGCGTTGACCGCCGTCTCGCTCGGCATTCCGGTCTCGCGCGGCCGGCTTCTGCTCGGCCAATGGCAGGGGATCTATCTCTTCGAGCACAGGGCACGGCCGCACCAGCGCGACATCGTGCTGCATCTGGGAGCTTGAGGAGCCGGGCGCGCAGAGCAGGCATGACACGCGCGATGCCACGCTCTATGAAGACATTCTGAAACATGCTTCGGACCTTTCCGTCAGAGAAGGGCCGGCGGAGGACAGGGAGAGTAGACATGACCGACGCGCAGGCCGTTGCCGGCCGCTTCATGCAGGCGCTGAACGAGCGCGATTTCGAAACGATCGCCCAGCTGATCGACGAAGACGTGGCGCTCGATTCGCTCTCCGGCCAGCGCACGATCGGCGCGCTGCCGTTGCGCATGGCGGTCATGGGCTATTTCCGTCATTTCGACGAGCAATTCGCCGATATGGTCATCATGCATGATGCGCTCGGCCAGCGCGCGGCTGTCGACGTCACCGCGCGGGGCCGCTATCGCGAAACCTTTCCGGGCATGGTGGAAGCAAGCGACCAGTCCTATTCGATCCCGAGCGTCTTCGTGTTCGAGATCGAGGGGGGGCTTGTTACCCGTCTCACCCATTACCGCAACCAGCGCATCTTCGAACAGCAGCTGAACCGATAGACCAACGCATCGCCAGCCCGGCGAACCGCCGTCGCCACCTGAACGAAGGCTGAACGGCCGGTTGGGAGTGCGTTCAGCTTGGTTAGTCTAGGTTGACACTCAATCGACGGCCCCGACACAAGCAGGCCGCGAGATCCGGTCCCGGAAGTCGGGATCGACGATTGGGAGATCTGCCATGAAGACGACCATCCGCCACCTCATTGCCGCTGCTGTCATCGGCCTGTCCGGCCTTGGCGCGACCGCCGGCTCTGCCGCGGCCGACAGCATCACGCTCGGCCTCCATTCTTCCGGTCCGGTTACCGTGCAGTATCGGGAAGGGCGCGACTGGCGCCATCACCATCGCCCGCATTATGCGGCCCGCCCGAGCCGCGGTCGCTGCGCGCCCTGGCTGGCCGCCGACAAGGCCCGTGCCAGCGGTCTGCGTGCCGCCCGCGTGGTTGCGGTGACCCCGCGCCGCGTGGTGGTCGAAGGCCGGCGCTATGGTGACTGGCGCCGGGTCGATTTCGCCAATGTCCGCGGGTGCCCCCGCCTGCGCTAAAACCGGTGAAGACCTGCAAGGTTGCGGATCAAACCTGAGAGGACATCCCTCTTAGGCCTCGGCGCGACCATGCGGTCTGACCAAACCAGCTTGGAGCCGGTCAATTGCGGGCCGGCCCAAGAGCCTTCGGCGGCGGTCAGGACCCGTCTCGCCGCCGAAGCGCTTCGCGATACCGTAGGTCAAGGTGCGATCGAAGGGGCGACATCCGCGCGCCTCTACCGCCATGATACCCAGCCTCCGGAACAGGTCGCTTCGCCTTACTGTCCACCCGATATGAAAAGGCCGCATCCCTCGGACGCGGCCCTTTTTGTGACTCTCCTCCGCCCCGTCAGGGTGCAATGGCGAAGGTCATGGTGACGCTGACGCTGTAGCTGTTTTCGCCGTTTGCAACCGGCACGGCCTCGGCGGCATCGTTCTTGGCCATGGCACGCATGGCCATTGGCACGGGCTCGGGCCGCGGGCTCGACTCGGACAGCTCGACGACGCGGCCGAGCGTCACGCCGGCAGCCTCTGCCAGGGTGCGCGCCTTGGCCATGGCATCGGCAACGGCCTTCTTGCGGGCTTCGGTCAGCGTTGCCTCGGGCTTGTCGTTGGTAAAGGTGATCGACCCGCCCTGGTTGACGCCGAGCGTGACCATTTGGTCGATCACGGCGCCGACCTTGGCGATGTCGCGCAGGCGCACCGAGAGCGTGTTGGCGACCTGATAGCCGGT
This sequence comes from Rhizobium sp. CC-YZS058, assembly GCF_034720595.1. Classification (NCBI taxonomy): domain Bacteria; kingdom Pseudomonadati; phylum Pseudomonadota; class Alphaproteobacteria; order Hyphomicrobiales; family Rhizobiaceae; genus Rhizobium; species Rhizobium sp. CC-YZS058. The sequence goes on from NZ_JAYESJ010000001.1 coordinate 1,204,947, forward strand.
CAGTTGCGGCAGGCGCGGCTCCGCGCCGTTGTTGTCGGGGTAGACATATTGCGGATTGACCCCGAAGCCGGACGTCTGCAGGTCGCGTTCGGCGATCCCTTGGCCCTTCAGCCCGTTCAAAACCGCGCTCATCGCCGCATTGTTCTTGTCCAGCGCGCCCCGCGCCGTCTTGTCGTCGCTGACGACGCTGAAGCTCAGGATCGCCATATCCGGCGCGACCGAGGCATTGCCTTCCCCGGTCACGGCAATCACCGGCTCGCGCGGCGGCGGCTCCGCGAAAGCGGGAAGGGCGGAGCAGGCAAGCAGCGCGCCGGCAAGCGTTGCGCGAAGCGGCGAGCGGCGAGGGGAAAAGGCAGGCATCATGGGTCCTTTCAAGCGAGGGTCGGAAGGAACGGCCTGGAGGCGAGGCTTTAGGCCGCCCGCACCGCCGCCAGAGGCACCGATCCGCACCTCCCAGCCCTGCATGCGCCGCCCACTTTGCCTGCCGGCGCGACCGGCGGATCCGCGGGCCGCCGCAAGACCGTCCCGGCTCATCTTGTCGCGGCGGATTGCGGAGGGAATGGGGCGGTGGCTTGTGACGCCCGCCAAATTCGTCTAGACCGCTGAACGGCCGCAGCCACCATTGACTGCCGCCCCGGCCACGCCCCCGGCGCGCCCGGCCTCTTCAGGGCCTGTAGCTCAATGGTTAGAGCCGGCGGCTCATAACCGCTTGGTTGGGGGTTCGAGTCCCTCCGGGCCCACCAAAAACTTAGCAGCGCAAGGGTTTGGGTAGCGGTTAGCCAAGGTGGTTAGCCACGCAGTTAGCCAGTAGGTTTCCCAGCCTTGTATTTCCTTGTCAGGCGGCTCATTGCGTCGCGCGCGAGGCGCTGCTGTTCAGCCGCGCGGCTGTAGAGCTCGGCATGCTCGATATTATCGTGGCCAAGCGTCTCCATTAGCTGACGAGTCGTCGCGCCTGTCTCTGCAAGCAGCTTGCCAAGTGTCTTTCTGAGACCGTGGATTGTGCAGCCTTTCGGCAAGCCGGCCGAATGGGTCCAGTCCGCCATTCGTCCCGTGAGAGACTTATCCGAGAAAGGCTCACCGTAGGCGGTCACGATGACGAATCGGCTCTTCCGTTCCAGGGGCGTCAGGATCTCGCGCAGCATGGGAGTGAGAGGCAAGACCAACCTCTTCCCGCCCTTTGTTTGCTCGACCACCACTTGTCCCCTCTGGAAATCAAACGCGGACCACTCGAGCTTGGCCAAATCTGACCTTCGGTTCCCGAGCCATAGCGCGAGCCCGTAAACCGTGCGGGGAGTGCTGCCGAGCGGCCACCGAGCCTCGAACGCTTCGCGCTCGGCATCGGTCCAAGCTCTCCAGCCAACGTATTCAGGGCGGTAGGAGAGCTTCCAAGTCGGATCAGTTTCGATCCATTCCTCATCAAGGGCGACCGCGATCATCTTCCTTAGCGCCACGAGTATGTGCTTCGCCTTATGTGGCGTAGCTGCATAGTGCGCCAGGATCTCTTTGACATGCCGACGCTTGAGATCGCGAACGGCCATGTCTCCCCAGACCTCAGGGTGCGGTGGCGCGACCTGCAGCGTGAGAAACTCGCCGGCGAGCCGCATGTTCTTCAGCTGTGTCTGTGGATCGAATGCCAGCCATTCTGGCCCACGCTGCACTTTTCTCCACGCGGCCTTGAAGGAGCCGGGTAGAGCGCTGCCCGGATGGCTTACGACCGTCGCGACGCGTCGTTCTCGTCCCTCGACCGCCGCAGAATAAGCCTCTTCGAACTCAGGCTCGCCAGGTGCTCCTGGCAAAGCAATCGTCTTGCCATGGCGTCGGTAGCGAAAACGAGTCTTGCCGTGCCGGTCGCGGAATGCGGAAACATATGGATAGCTGTCGTCAGTCATTGATCAGATTAGGCACGACGGCTGTTCCGTGACAATATCTCGTCGATCCTGTTCTCGCCTTCTGATGGCAGATCGCTGAAAGCAGCATCGAGCGCAATGCGGTCCCAGATCGTTCGCCCATCTACGCGCTTTGGCTTCGGCATGCGGCGATCGGAGACCATCTCATCGAATTTCGTGGTGCCAACGCCGATGTAGCGAGCAGCCTCTTCGCGCGAGAGACCACGTGGTGCGTATGCTACCGGATCGTGCAGCCGGAGGGATGTTGCCATTTATTCCTCCGCCTGAGTTAGGGGCGACTCTGGCTCCGGGTTGATGAGGCACGGCAGATCGTGAAGCTGATCAAGAGGCGTGCGAGATTGGGGCGCGGTGGAAAACGGGTTGTCGATGTAATCGTGCTCGATCCCGAACTGCCACGCTTTCAAACAGTGATTTGCAGCTTTCGCAGCCTCTCTTGTATCGCAGGGCATCCCGCTTGTTGGGCAAACGCCGGAAGCGTCGGCGCAGTCTCGGCACCTGCCGCCGTAGTGCAGGGCGTAAGCGATCGGATCAAACTTCATCGGCCGAGCCCTTCGTGGCGGCGAGCACGTACACGCGCCGCTTCTCGATCTCGCTTCCTTGGGTACGAGCGCCGGGCAAGGCCCGTCGCGCCAGGGCGACCAAAGGTCATTGACGCTTAGCCGGCCGCGCCACTGGAATCCAATCGGTACGTAGCGAGGTGCCACCTCTCGGGGTTGGGGTGCGGGGGTTTGGTCAGTCATGCTGCACCGCCGATCTTGTCGATGTTGCCGTGGTGGACGGTGAAGGTGTAAGCGGCAACCCAAGGATTAGCCTCCCAAGCGCCAGCGCCGTTGATCTGATTCCAGAGCTCGGCATAGCCCTCGCGATAGCTGCCCTTCCAATCGGAGTTGAAAGGGCGCGAGAGTTTAGTCGAGCTCGAATACTGCCCGCAGCCTTCCGCAATCGCGTCGATCTCGCTGATGTCCTGTAGGCGCTCTACCCGCACGTCGGTGACAGTCAGGGTGAGGCGGGATGCCCAGCGGGGCTGGTGGATGGACGGACGCCACCGTCCTGGCTTCGAGTGCTCCCAGCTCGCGGCATAGACTGCCGCATCGTGATCGTCGCCCGGCCGAAGCGTCTGCTGCACTCCTTCGCTCATGCGATAAGCAGTGCGAGGGACAATGGCATGGGTTTCCTTTACCCATAGGCGATCGCCGCGCTTAATCCTGACCTCGATCTCGCCAGCATAGTTACCGTAAAGGCTGCGACGCTCGAACGAATGAAAGGGTTCTGCGTCGTCCGGTCGGATTGTCGTTCGGACGATGCTGATCTCTGGAGCGGGCTGAAACTTCAGCGTCCGCCGCGTCTGCGTCTTCCTGCCGTCCAGCAAAGCGCGCACCATCGGCGCGGAGAATAGGATCGGGCGATCAGACATTGGCCGAGCCCTCCGTAGCGGCGAGGGCGGCGCAGGCTGAACGCAAGCTTTCAAAAGCGTCGAACGGCACGATCCAGCACTTCTCGCCGCTGTCGTCTTCGAAGCTGTCCAAGTGGCCATTGCGCTTTCGATAGGTGTCGGATGCCGAAGAGACGACATCCCTCGCCGCCTCAACGAGGCGCGTCAGATGGGTTTGGGGCGATGGGGCAGTCGATGATTCTTTTAGGAATCTCGCTGAAAGTGAAGTAACCTCCATCCACCGCTCGCACTGCGTTGGCGGAATGTCGTGACCATGACGATCCTCATGACAGCCGTTCTCGTCGTTTCGGAAGGGAGCTGGCCCATGATCAGCAGCAGCGAACTCGCTCGTATTAGCGAACTTGGAAGAGTTGCCGGTGCAGTGAATTTGGCGCAGGCAAGTGAGTGCCCATACAGTCACAACACCCCTGACGAGCGGTTTGCTTGGCTGGCAGGTTTCAGCATTGGTCGGGCAGAAGCGGCGAAGCTTTTCGATGAAAGCTCCCAAGCTTCCATGCTCGCTCGGCACGACAATACGCGAATGACACCGTTCGGAAGTAAGGTCGTATACCATCACGGCGCAAACACGGTGGCTGTGACTTACTTGGGTGAAACACGCGTCCTCGGTCCGTTCCCTAACGAGGACGCCGCTCATCTCGAAGCCGCAGAAGCCATTGCAGATTGGCGACAAGCATCGAACACCTAGCTCTTGAGTTTGGAATGCCGGGGCTGCGTTGATTTTCCTGTGAAACTCTGCTCGTCGCTGGGTGTTTGGCAGCTGCAGAGCAAGTAGGAATTTTCGATGCCCCGCTATTTTTTCAGTCTGACGACCCAGAATTGCCGAATCGACGACATGGACGGCCAAGACGTTAGAGACTTGGACGCAGCCGTCGAGATTGCTGAACTGTCCATCTGTGAGATCGCAGGCGAGAGCCTCAAGGTTGGAAGAAATGTCCAGCTTGAAGGCATCTCGATTTTGGACGAAAGCGGTCTGGTTCTTGCGCATTTGACGACGGAGGAGGCAGTCCTGCCGCGTTTCAATGCCTTGCGAAAGTATCTCAACCGGTAGCGCTTCTGCTTGGGGCGCGGGGGTGCCGCTCGTTTCATGCTTCGTCATGGCGGGTTGTCTCCTCGCATTGCATCGCAGCCCGGCGAGCGTCCCACATGCGCAGCATGTTGCGCTTCCGGGTGACGAGCTGGACGTGGTTGAGATTGTCGGGGTTGACGCAAAGGCGGTTGCGGCAGACGTGATCGAGTTGCCGGGTCGACGGGATAAGGCCATGCTCGTTGGTCCACATGGCCTTGTGCACGGCTACCGTCTGGCCGGAGAGGCTCATGCGCGGGTAGTTGGCGCCTCGGCCGACATCGCCGGAAGTCGGGCCGGTCCAGATCCAGCAATCCGTTTCAGGGTCGATGACGACCCGTTCCAAGATGCGCGCGCGGATCTGATCGCGTCGGCTAACTGTCATCGACCTGTCCTCTCCCACGCCTCAAAATCCCCGAGAAGGTTTTGCCAGCGCCTGGTGGCGGCGGGATCGGTGTTGAGCTCTTTGCGGGACGCGATCGAGAGGGCTTCGTGCACTGCAACGCGGACGCGCTCGCCGTCCGACACATCCTTGCCAAGCACCGTCGCGAGGTAATTACGGAATGCCTGCCGGTCGCACATCATCGCGCACTGCGCTGCGTAGTTTCCTGCCTTGCGCGGCTCGGGCTCCGGCTCGCCGACCAGCTTTCGATAGCGAGCGGCTAGCCTGGCGTAGGTCGACCGCAACCATCGTAGATCGTCGATCGCGTGCAGGATCAGCTCGCGGTCGACCTCAGCAGCCTCGGGGCGGATTGTAGCGACGATAACGGGCTCGAGCGCGTGACCGGTGATCAAGTGGGTGCCGGAGGCATCCACCATGACCGAGAGCTCCGGAGAGGCGTCTTCAAGGCGGAGATCGATGCGATCCAGCCGCATCTGCGCTGCAACTCGCTGGCTCGTCATCGGCCGCCCCATCAGATCTTCTCCCGCACGATTTTGGTCTTGCTGATCAAGGCGCCTGGAACGCGCCGGGCGGCAATTGCGCGCGCTTCGTCGGCGTCGCATGCGTCCACGTCGATCGGAGGCAGCGTCTCGTCGACGAAGTGAACGCGGAACGGCAGGATGGGGCGGGGCTCAGCCATTTGCGGCCCTCGCCTGGCTCTGCGGCTGAGGAGGACGATGCGCCTGCGCCCTGCACAGGTTCATCAGGTCGAACCAGACTTCCTGCAGCTCTTCACGATCAACGTCGTGCTCAGCGGCAATCTCGGCAAACATCCGATCCGGGGTGGCGCAGCAGGAGAACAAGGCCCGCGCCATGCGTGGGGTGATGGAGATCATACCCGCGCCTCCGCTGCATAGTGCGCCTCGATGCGCGCAAGACCATCCGCGGCGAGCGCGACGGACGCGAACAGCGCTAGAAATGCGACGCCAAACAGGGACGCGAGCATGATGCGGGAAGGGCTGGCAGTGCGGCGCTCGAGGTTCGCGCCAACGATCGGCTCGAGCTGGATCATGGCCTGCCTCCGAAGAAGAGACCATAGGCCCACACGGCCGTGACCACATAACCACAGAGGCCGATGCCCACGCCGAAAATGATCAGCAGCTTGGCGACGTTCCAGCGCAGAGGCGCAGAGTTTCGTTCGCTGAGCCCTGAGGGCTCCACGTGGGGAGAAGCATTGCGTGTCATGAGAAAACGATCCTTCATCCGTTTCGGATGCCGTCCGGCGAGCGGGCGGTCACCGAAGCGGATAGGGATCAGGCGGCGCGGCGTGCGATCGTCTCGCGTGAGCTGTCAATGATTGCCTTGGCGCGCGCATCGTCAGCGACCGAAAGAAGGTCGGACTTCGTGATGCCGAGGTGGGTCATCAGATCGGTGTCAGTGCAGCCTTCGCCGAGGCGGCGCATGGCTGATCCGACACAGGCAACTCGCTCGGCGCGGGTGCTGCAGGTGTGGAAAAGTTCGTGGATGCGGTTGCTCATGGTGCTCTCCGAGGGGCTAGTTTTCTTAACCCCCGGAGCGAACGGCGCGGCACGCATGATCTTTTTCCGCGCCGCTCATCTTCGGAGGCGCATTAAGACCTATGTGAAACTCATAATCTCGTCAACATAAAATATGGAAAAGCCATAACATGTGATAGGAGGCAGCTGTTCATGGGCGAATCAGCCAAGGCTCATTGTCCTAACGGGTTCTTGTTATGTTCTCGTTTTTGAGTCACATTGATTGAGCAGGACAAGCCAGGATTGCTCGGGTGATCATCTACAAAAGGCGCGAGGTATCAAAACGAGATGAGACTCTGCAAGGCCTTCGAGGCCTTGCAAAGGATCTCTCGTTCTATGAAATGCGCAAGATCGTCGAACGGGACACTACTCTGAAGATGATTTTGCTTTTGCCTGAGGCCGTGCTGGATCAAGCTCTGGCTGTTGGTAAGGCGCTGCAAGCTTGCGCAGAACATCGGCATACGTCTCCTGAAGATCAGGAGGAAGGCTGTCGTAAGTGAGCAGGATCTCGCGGTACTTCGTTGCCAGGTCCTTCATGTGTCCAGTGCCGCGCATCAGCCACTCGAATCGAACCTTGAACTTCTTGGCGTAGATCTCGCCCTTGTCGGCTCTGAAGCCAGAGCTGCCGTTTTCATGACCGGCGTAAGTCGGGTATGGCACGCCTAAGGCATCTGCCGCCTCGCGGGCAGATTCGAAACCAGCCTGTTTCCGGGCTTCCGTCAATCTTTCGTGCAATTCCATGGTGTGACTATTTCATATTTTAATATGGGATACTCATTGACATCGATCTATGGAAAACTCATAGATTGCGGCCATGGAAGCCGATCTCAACATCAAAGACCTGCGGGACAGCCTCAGCATGACTCAGGCGCAGCTCGCGGCTGAACTGGGCGTTGATCAAAGCACCGTGTCTCTTTGGGAGCGCGGACAAACGAAGCCGCGTGGTCCTGCCTTGAAGATGCTCGCGGTCATTTCGCGTGCCAATCGCAGCGAGTGTTCTTTGGCGAGCACGGAGGCGGGCGAATGAGGTCTCCGTCGAATGGTCATCGGCAAGGCTGTAGCGGACCAAGCCTTGCCGTTCCGCCCCGGAGCGCTCTCCTCCCGCGTTCCGGGGCATCCTTTTCGTGTTCGTCATGGCCTCAAGGCCCTCCGTGATTTGATGTGGGTTTGATAGGCCAGCGCCCCGCGCGCTTCACCGAATCCTTTCTTCAGTTTTTTTCCTTGCTATTCGCGGGGTGTTTTTGTGCGCCTGAAATCAGACATGATCCGTGGCATCTCCGGCGAAGAGGTGCGGACAATCAAGAAGGCAACCGAGGCCGCCTACCGGCTTGCTGGCGGGGTCAGTGTGGTCGCTACGCGTACGCGCGCGAGCATCAGCCAGCTGTCGAAATACGCCTCCACGAACCCGGAAAATGGGGAGACCCTGATCCCGCTTGACGTGGCGATCGAGGTCGACCGGGCCGCGGGATCGCCGGTGATCATCACGGCTTATGCAGAGATGCTCGGCTTTCAGCTGGTCGTCGCTACCCCGGATGAGCAGTCGGACGAAGGCCCGGTTTCGGAAGGCGATGCGCACTCGATCGCTCGCAAAGCGATGTCTTTGGCGGAAGAGATTTTCGCGGCGCTGGAGGATGGCAAAGTCGACGCCATGGAGCGGCGCTCGATCGTCGAGAAGTGCTATCGCCTCAAGCGCGCTGTGGGCCGCTTGGTGAAGCGGATCGGCGGTGAACCATGATGGGTCTCCGCTCCGTGCCCGAAGGGCATCTCAAGCAAATCCACCCCTGTTTCTCCTGCGTGCTGCCGGACTGCGACGATAGGAACTCGCGCTGCGGGCTTCGACTTGCCCTCAATCGCTACAAGAGCCTTAAGGCTAGGGGCGAATCCGTTCCGGAAGCGACGCGGCAGGCCAAAAACATCGCCTATCAGGAACTGTACCAAGCGCAGCGGCAGGAGCGTCTTCAGCGGGCACGGGAGGCGGGCCGGACATGAAAAGCTCGATTGCCCATGTGGGTCGCTCCGCGCTCGCTCTCGCCCCCGCCGCCTCCGGCGAAATCCGAAGCTTGATCGACCGCGCATCCGACGCCCTGGCGCGCGCGGTCACAGCGGCAGATGTTCTCGATGCGAAGGATCAAGCCGCGTTTGCTTATGATCAGGCGAAATCAGCTGCGCGGCTTTTGCGGGCGAAAGGCGCCCATGATGATGTTGTTGCGGCCGTCTATCGCGCGCAGGCCGACGCGCTGGAGATCGAGAGCCTCGCCAAGCGTCGCCTCGCGGACGAATACGACCAGGCGCAGGCGCAAGGGGAAGTCGCGAGCCATGGCGGCGGGCGAAATTTCAAGGTTTCGGACGAAAACCTTGAAATACCTACCATCGCCGAGATCGGTTTGACCAAAACGCAGGTGTTCGAGGCGCGGCAGCTGCGCGATGCGATCGAAAGTGACCCTGGCATTATCCGGCGTGCGCTCGACGGCATTCTGGCAACGGGCGCCGAGCCTACGAAGGCCGAGCTTAAACGCATCGTCGCGCCGCCAAAGGCCAACTTGCGCGCTGCGGTCGGAACGGCCTCGGCCTCCAAAGCGGATCGCGGCGCGAACTTCTACCAGACCCCTGAAGCCGCAACCCTGACACTGCTGGCCCTCGAAAGCTTCTCCTCGACGATTTGGGAGCCGGCCTGCGGCCTCGGTGCGATTTCACGCGTGCTGGAAGCGCAGGGCTACGAGGTCCGGATCTCTGACCTTGTCGATCGGGGCACGGCGACTGCGGATGGCGAGGCGCAGGCTGTCGGCGACTTCCTGCGGAGCGCGCCAGGCGCGGCCGGCGCTGCGCCGGACATCGTCACCAACCCGCCTTATGGCGAGGTGTTGAACGAGTTCGTGGCGCACGCTCTCCGCGTCCACCGGCCGCGCAAGATGGCCCTGCTCCTCAACCTCAATTTTCTCTGCGGCTTCAAGAGCGAGGATCGCGGCTTCGTGATGGATGAAAATCCCCCGGCACGCGTTCACGTGTTCAAGCGCCGCCTCCCGATGATGCATCGTGAGGGCTGGGAAGGGCCGAAGGCCTCCAGCAGAATGAACACCGCCTGGTTCGTGTGGGAGCTGCAGCCGGACGGCACCTATGGCTCGACGACCGTCATGCGCCGGGTAGACTGGGCGGACTACGCCGACGCCGACGCTCTCACGCCTGGCAAGGGCGGCTCTTTCGTCAATGCGGAGTTCTTCGAAGAAGACCTGACGCGCGAGACGCCACGCATGACGCTCGATGAGCGCATCAATGCGGCGCGAGCAGCGGCGATCGGCTGGGTGGCAGGGCGTGAGTGTTTCGACCGGGCCGAGCTACGGCGGGAAATCGGCGTTCGCGACAGCGTAGCAGCCGCCTTGATCGACGAGATGGTGGCAAACGGCCTCATCTCGCCGGCTGATCTTGACGATCGACATGCTCCACTCCCGGCCGAGCAGGTGGCCGCATGACAGCTTTGATCGACGATATCGAGCGCTTTGCCGATGCCACCACTCATGCCGAGCGCGCAGACGCCTTGCTCGCCTGCCGCCTGAGCATGCTGCTGAAGTACGAGTCCACGATCCTGAATCGCTGCCATGTGTCGGGCTTCCGCGAAGGGGCTCAGTATGTGCGCCTTGTCCTCGATTGGCTCCGCTCGCCAGGTGCCCTCACAAAACCGATCCCGATGCGCCTGCAGGCGGCTCGCGGACGGCTTCAACAAATTGCGTCGAGTGAAGAGGTCAAGGTGCCTCAGGAGGGGGATTCCCATGCTGCTGTTTGATCCCGGAGCAATGGCGGCGAGCGCGCTTATACCAGATCATGGCCGACCGCTGATCGTTGACAGTTTTGCAGGTGGTGGCGGCGCCTCAACCGGAATCGAGATGGCCCTTGGTCGGTCGCCGGATATCGCCATCAACCACAATGAGGCGGCTCTTGCTCTCCATGCCGCCAATCATCCCGAAACGATGCACCTGTCGGAAAACATCTACCGCGTCGACCCTCTGGATTACGTGCGTGGTCGGCACGTCGGCCTCGCGCACTTTTCGCCTGACTGCAAACACTTCTCGAAAGCCAAGGGCGGCAAGCCGGTCGAGCGCAACATCCGCGACCTCGCTTGGGTAATCGTCCTGTGGGCCGACCGCGCGCGCCCCGATGTGATCACGATGGAGAACGTCGAGGAATGGAAAGACTGGGGGCCGCTGATCGAGACAGAAAAGGGCCTCGTGCCCGACCCAGAACGTCGCGGCGAGACCTTTCAGCAGTGGTCGAAGGCACTGCGCAAGCTTGGCTACAAGATCGAGATGCGCGAGATCCGTGCCTGCGACTATGGCGCGCCGACCATCCGCAAGCGCCTCTTCCTTATCGCACGGCGAGACGGCCGGCCGATAGTCTGGCCAGAGCCCACCCACGGCCGGCCGACCGATCCGGACGTCGTCGCAGGGCGAAAGAAGGCTTGGCGCACCGCAGCGGAGTGCATTGACTGGTCTTTGCCTTGTCCGTCGATCTTCGATAGCTCGGCCGAGATCATGGCCAAGCATAAACTGCGCGCCGTGCGTCCGCTCGCGCCTGCGACCATGGCGAGGGTTGCCAGAGGCATGAAACGCTACGTGCTGGACGCCGAGCGACCGTTTCTGGTGAACCTCACCCACGGCGGACGGCTCGAAGACACGGAGCAGCCGCTTAACACAATCACAGCGGCTCATCGTGGGGAAAAGGCAGTCATTTCGCCTTCGATTGTCCGTTTCAACACCGGCGCGACCGGTCAGGACGCCCGCGAACCGCTGTCCACTATCACGGCAAACAGCTTCATCAAGCGACCTGGGCGCGCCGCGCCGCTTGGCGTGATCGCGCCGGTCATGACCGCTGCGCAGCACGGGGGGTCGGTGCGTTCTGCTGCAGATCCTCATGGAACCATCACTGCTAGCGCCAAAGACCAGAACGCCGTCATCGTGCCGACACTGGTAGGATGTGGCGGCCGAGCGGCGCAAAGCAGGCCACGCGGAGGAGATGAGCCAGCGGCTACTATCACAGCCAAGGCTGACGCTTGCGTCTCTGTGGCCTTTCTCGCTCAGCACAACAACGATTGCCGCCGCGATGGTGGCGTGAACCCGGGCCGGCCAGTCGACGACCCGCTGTCTACCGTAACCCAGTCGGGCAGCCATCAGAACCTAGTGTCAGCCTTCGTCGCCCGTCAGTTCGGAACCTCGACCGGTCATGCAATCGAGGCTCCATCCGGAACGGTGATGGCCGATGGCGCAGGCAAGTCGCAGCTCGTTGCGCCCTACCTGCAGGCCTATTACGGCACAGGCGACGGTGGTGGCGAGGACGAGCCGTGCCGAACGATCACGACCAAGGATCGACACGGCCATGTGGAGGCCGGGCTTGCGGCACCTCCATTCACCGAAGCGCAAGAAGCCACAGCAAGGGAGGTCGCGTCACTCTTGCGATCTCATGGGTTCTGGGATGAGCGCGAGTTCGTGACGCTGATGATCAATGGACAGGCCTTCATCATCGTCGATATCGGCATGCGCATGCTGACGCCGCGTGAGCTCTATAACTGCCAGGGCTTTCCTGCGGATTACGTGATTGACGGTGCTTGGGATTCCCAAGGCGGGCAGGGGCCAACGTGGCTCAGCTTCCCCAAGTCCGTTCAGGTCTCTTGCGTCGGCAACAGTGTCTCGCCGCCGCCCTACGCGGCGATCGTGGCAGCCAACTGCGGTCATCTTGCCGTGATGGCGGAGGCCGCTCAATGAGCTTCGATGCGACCAATTGGGCGATCAAGCAACGGGGCCTGCGCCCTGCGGCGAAGATCGTCCTGTGGCACCTGTGCGACCGCTATCACCCTGATCATGGCTGCTTCCCCAGCCAAGAGACGCTTGCGGAGGACTGCGAGCTGCCGCGCTCGACACTGAACGTGCATCTCAACGACCTGGAAGCGGCCGGGCTGATCATGCGCGAGCAGCGCCGCGACAAGGGCAACAAGAGGCAGGATTCGACGCGCTACCGCTTCCCGTTCGAGAAGGGTTTCGAGCCGAAAAAGACGGATGTTCCGTGTCCAGAATCTGGACACGGCGAGGCCGAAGCTGTGTCCAGAAATCAGGCCGAGCCGAGTCCAGAAAACGGCAAAAGCCGAGTCCAGAATCTGGACAGTAACCCTGTAAGGGAACCAGTAAGAGAACCAGTAAATTCGAGAGAGGGCATGCGCGAGGCTTCGGAAGGAGATGAGGGCGCAACGGCTGACCCGAAGAAGGCGGAAGCCGTGTTCTGGGGTTTGGTGAAGAACTGGCCGCAGTTCGACGGGATGCCGAAACAGCCGGCGCTTGTCGTGTGGATGAAGCTCACGGACGAAGAGCGCGAGCAGGCCGTCGCTCGTTTCCCGGCCTGGCTGGCGATGCTCAAAGCGCAGGGCAAAAAGCACGTTCCTGCGCCGACCACCTACTTCCGCGAAAAGCTCTGGAATGCCGCGCCTGATCCAGCGCAGGAGGCTCGGCCAACAACGGCTGTCGCTGCGCCCTATGGCAAGCTCTGGATGGCAACCCGCCTTGCAGAGCTGCTGCTTCCTCCTTCGAAGATGCTGCCGACGCCTACCGGTTTCGAGCAGGCGCAGATCCGAGCGGGCCGGACGACGCTCGACGCCGTCATGGCGGAAAAGCGCCAACGGTTCGGGTGGCCGCGCGTCAACGAGATGCATCAAACGGCTGCTGATCGTCGGCACTCGCTGTGCCCACTGGCTTTGGAAGATGTGGCGGCTGAGTTCAGACAGGTGCATCGAGACAGCGACCTGTTCGAGGCATGGATGAGTGAGCAAGCGCGGCGAGGGTGGCCCATGCCAGACCGCCAGCGCCTGCCCGAATGGATCTATTTCCCGCCGATCGCCGAAGGCGAAACGCCAGCCGACGCGCTTGGCCGTTTCGCAGATGCGGTTGCGGCTTACCTTACCTCTCGGAGACAGGGCGATGACCATGCAGCATAGAGGCAAGGGGTTTGGAAATGCCAAGCCGATCGTCATCCGGCCTTATGCCGACTTCAAGCAGGACAAGGCGATTCGAGCGGAGCGAATCAGGGTGTCGAATATCGGCATGGCAATGAGCCAGATCGCCGACGATCATCCTGAACTCGCTGCATGGCTGTGTCTGCAGGTGCGCCCTCGGGCCGAATCGGCGATTGAGGATCTCCTTGCTGAGGAAAAAGTTCACGCTCTCGTGCCGCGGTACAAAGGGCCGGAAATGCGGCGAAGGCACCGAAACGTTGAGGCGCCGATGCTGCCGGTCATGCCAGGATATGTCTTGGTCCGATGCGTTCCAACAGCACAATCAGTTCAAGGCTTGCTCACTTTCGACCGGCAGAAACGGGTGGTTGGGATCGTAGGTGACCCAGAGCGACCGTTCCGCGTTCCCTTTGCTTTCATTGAACGATTCCTGCAAAAGGTGCAGGCCGGCGCTTACGATTACAGAGCCGCAGCGCCTGTCGAGTTTGCTGTTGGCGAAAGCGTCAGGATCGTTGATGGCCCCTTCGCCAGCTACCTCGGAAAGATCCTCTCGACCGACTACCAGAAGTGCCGGGTCGAAGTGGAAGTGCGTATCTTCTCAGGACTCGTCCCGGTTGAAATGGATGTTGCGCAGATCGAAAAAATGTGAGAGCCATAGCGCCACGGATGATCCGATGATCCTGTAGTGAGCCCCTGAGAACGCCGTAGCAGGCGGGACGTAAGTCTGGGGTCGGTACGCCGGTCGGACCCAGCCTTGAGAGCCTTAAGATGAGGCGTCGATTCAGGGTCAGTGCTACTGCTATGCGAAGACGATGGGCGGCCGAGAGGTCGCCTTTTGCGCGTCTAGAGTATGCCTCGTCTCAAGTCGCTTCCGCCTCGACTAACCGCTGCGCCACCTCGCTTGGGTAGAGCGCCTGGTGATGAAGCAGCCCGGCTTCGGGAGAGAGATCAGACGGTGACATGGCGCAGCTGGTACAAGACTGAGCGCTGGCGCAAGCTGCGGGAGCAGGTCCTCCTGCGCGATCTCTATACCTGCAAGCAGACGGGCGTCCTCTGCAGTGGTCGCTACCCAGCAGATGACAGCCCGGTCGTTGACCACAAGGTGCCGCATCGCGGTGACGAGGCGCTGTTCTGGGACTTCGATAACCTGCAGACCGTGAGCAAGGCCTACCACGACAGCGAGAAGCAAAGGCAGGAGCGGTCGGGGCCTCGATGGTGAGGCGACAGCCTCAGCACCCCTTTCAAAGGCACGCCTAACGTTAGGTGTCTCTAAAGGGTGGGGGGGGTAGAAAGTCTGCCAAGCCGCCAGCTTCCGGACCCGCGTCCCCCGCATTCAGGGATTTTTTTCTCGTGGACACGATTTTCGACCTCTTCGGCAACCCGGTTCCTCTCGGCCGAGGCAAGCGCGGACGGCCAGAGCACGTCCCGACTATCGAAAACCGCAATCGTGTCAGCATCTTACTAGCGGCTGGATGGAGCAATGAGCGGATCGCCAATGCTCTCGCCATCACTCTGCCGACGCTGCGGAAGCATTATTTTGCTGAGCTCAAGGCGAGAGATGCCATGCGCGACCGACTAGAGGCAAGACGCCTCGAACTGGCCTGGCGGACGGCCGAGGCCGGCAATGTCGGTGCAATGAAAGAGTTCGGCCGGCTGCTCGAAAAGAACGATCGCATGGAGATCGAGCGCGAGCTTTCTCAGACCGGCAAGACCGATGCGCCGGCAGAGGCTCACGCACGGATTGGCAAAAAAGCCATGGATGCTCAGCGCGCCCTCGACGCTGACGCTGAGCTGATGACCGAGCTTGAACAGGAAGCCAACCGGAATGCTCGCCACTGACGATCTGCCGCGCTTCGCCTGCCCCGATTGGTGGGACAAGCTGCAGGCTGGCGAGACACCGATGGCAGACGTGCCGCTCAATGAGCAGAAGGCTCGCAAGGCGCTGGCGTTCTTCAATCGCCTCCGGCTGCCTGATGTGCCCGGCAACCCGCCGCTCTCAGAAGCCTGCGGTGACTGGTTCCGCGATATCCTCTGCGCCTTCCTGGCGAGCGAAGATCCGGACACCAAGCGCCGGCTCGTCTGGGAGCTGCTCTGCATGGTCCCGAAGAAAAACTCGAAGACGACCTATGTGGCTGCGCTCGGGCTGACCGCATTGTTCATGGAGGATGCCCCGAACCGTCAGATGCTGATCGTGGCGCCCAGCCAGAACATCTCGGAGCGGTGCTTCGAGCAGGCGCAAGGCATGATCCGCCTCGATCCGAAGCTCAACGAGATCTTCAAGCTTCAGGATCACCTGAAGTGCATCACGCGGGAAAAGACGGGCACGAAGCTGAACGTCAAGACGTTCGACACGTCAATCGTCACTGGCGAAATCCCGGTGCTGACGATCATCGACGAGCTGCACGAGCTCGGCAAGAACGCCAAGGCGACGCGCGTCATGCAGCAGATCCGCGGCGGCGGGATCACGAAGCAGCGCGGCCAGGTGCTGATGATCACGACCCAGTCGGATGACATCCCGTCCGGTATCTGGCGCACCGAACTCGACAAGGCCCGGGCGATCCGGGACGGGAAAGGTGGTGCGTCGCCGATCATGCTTCCGGTGCTCTACGAGTTCCCGCGCTATCGGCAAATGGATCAGGACTTCTGGCGCAACCAGAACAACTGGAGCTTCCTGCTCCCGAACCTCGGGCGCTCGATCGACCCGCAAGCGCTCATCGACGATTACGAAAACAACGGCAAGGTCAGCAAAGAGACCGAGCAGGTCTGGACGAGCCAGCACCTGAACATCGAGATCGGCGTGGGCCTCGGCGGGGACGGATGGTCCGGGGCAATGCACTGGCAGTCATGTGTCGACGCGAAGCTGACCGGGCTCGACGCGCTGCTCCGCCGCTCGGAGGTCTGCACCATCGGCATAGACTGGGGCGGCGCCGACGACCTGGCAGCCCTCTACGTCATCGGCCGGGAGAAAGGCTCGCGGCGTTGGCTCGGCTGGACACGAGCATGGGCACGACCCTCCGTGTTCGAGCGCCGCAAAAGCATCGTGCCGAAGCTGCGCGAGTTCGAGACGGCCGGCGACCTGGTCGTTTGCGACACTGGCGAAGAGCAAGCGGCCTCGGCGGCCGCGATCTGTAAGCAGGTGTTCGAGGCTGGCAAGCTGCCGGAAGCGGCCGGGATCGGCCTCGACAGTGCCGGCGTCGCGCTGCTGCTCGACGCGCTGGAAGATGCCGGGCTTGTTGAGCCGCTGGTACAGGCCGTTCTGCAGGGCTGGAAGCTGCAGACGGCGATCTCTTCCGTGCCTTTGAAGCTCGAGGACCAGCGCTTCGTGCATGGCGACCAGTCGATCATGGCGTGGTCAGTCGGCAACGCCAAGCAGACGCTGCGCGGCAGCAATTATGTGGTGACCAAGGAAGTCTCCGGCGCCGCAAAGATCGACAACCTGATGGCCCTCTTCAACGCGGCGATGCTGATGTTCCTGAACCCTGAGCCCGTTGCGACCTTTGACGCTGATGCGTGGATTGCGAGTTATGCATGAGCTGGCTCACCAGACTGTTCGGGCGCGACGGCGTGAAGGATATCGAGGCTTGGCGCGGTGGTCAGGTCTCGACTGAGAACGGGAATAACTTCACCACCAACCAGGTGACGGTTGCCAATTATCAGGACAGCCGAGCCGGTCAGGCAGGCGGTGCGGTTGGACTCTCAGCCACCTGGGCATGCGTCCAATTGATCGCCGGCACGATCGCCTCGCTGCCCTTGATGGTCTACCGGACCGACAGCGATGGCATCCGCCGCGTTGCACGGGACCATCCGCTCTACTTCGTGCTGCACGACAGCCCCAACTACGACCAGACCGCCGTCGACTTCTGGGAGATCATGGCGGCGAGCATCGAGCTGCACGGAAATGCCTTCGCCGTCATGGAGCGGCGGACGGGCGGCGCCCTTAACGCGCTCCATCCGATCCGTCCGGATCTGGTCACCGTGCGGCGTATCACCAGCGGCGATCTGGAGTACGAATGGACCGAGAATGGCCGGCATAACGTCAAAACGAGCCAGGAGATGCTCCACATTCGGGGGCCGCTTGGCGATGCGCTCTCGGGCGCGTCGACCCTCTCAGCATGCCGATCGGTGTTCGAGGACGCGCTCTCGGCCGAGTTTGCCGCCGGTGTCATGTTCCGCAACGGCGTCAGCCCGAGCGGTATTCTGTCCACACCGGCTGATGTTCGGCTCACTGGCCCGCAGCGCGAAGAGCTCGAGCTGCGCCTGCAGGAAAAGCATCAGGGCGCGATCCGCAGCGGTCGCCCGATGCTCCTTGATGGCGGGCTGACGTGGAACTCGCTGTCTATCGATCCCACGGACGCGCAGATGCTCGAAACCCGCAAGTTCAGCGGCGAGCAGATCTGCAGGCTGTTCGGTGTGCCACCAGCCATGGTCGGATTCGGCGACAAGGCCTCGAACTGGGGCACCGGCAAAGAGGTCGATGTCCTCGGCTTCCAGAAGTTCACTCTGCGCAAGCGCATGAAGCGCATCGAGCAGGCGCTCCTCAAGCAGCTCGTGCCGCTCGCAGAGCGCAGGACGCAAGGCCTCGTGATCGAGTTCAACTTCGAGGGGCTGCTCCGCGGCGATACGGCCAGCCGCTATGAGGCCTACGAGCGCGCAATCCGAATGGGCCTGGCAACGCGAAACGAGTGCCGCGCTCTCGAAAACCTGCCGCCGATCGCCGGCGGCGACATCGTAACCGTCCAGATGCAGGACGTCCCGCTCGCAAACGTGATCAGTGGAGAAGGCAATGGACAAGAAAACAGCCCCGCTGCTTGAGATCAAGAAGCTCGAAAACAGTGGCGAGTTCGAAGGTTACGGCTCCACGTTTGGCGGCGAGCCGGACGCCTACGGCGATGTGATCGCCCCCGGCGCCTATACCGACAGCCTCGTTACCCACAAGGCGAAGGGCACGATGCCGAAGCTCTTCTGGCAGCACAACGCCGATCAGCCGATCGGCAAGTGGCTCGAAGCGAAGGAAGACGATCATGGTCTTCTGCTGCGCGGCAAGCTGAACATGGACGTGCAGCGTGGCCAGGAAGCCTACGCGCTCCTGAAGGCCGGCGACATTGACGGCCTGTCGATCGGCTACCGCATCAAGGAATATAGCGTCGACACCGAAAGCGGTGTCTGGACGCTCGAAAAGCTCGATCTCGTCGAGGTCAGTGTCGTTTCCGTCGGCGCGAACGAGAACGCCGTCGTGCAGAGCGTCAAGGCGGCGAAGGCCGCGCACGACCTGATGGAAAAGCTGAAGGCCGGGGACCGGCTGACAGAAAGGGAGTTCGAGACCTGGCTCAAGGGGCTGGGCTTCTCGAACTCGCAGGCGGAGCGCGCCGCGCGCCTCCACCTGAAAGGACAAGGGGACCTTGTCGACGCGGCTGATGAAGGCGCCGCTTTCCTGCGTGCGCTTGTGGGCTAAGGCCCGATCCCAACCGAAAACTGGAGGTTCCCCATGTCGGGACAGAAACTGGCCGCGCTCAGCTGCGGCTCGATCGCCTTTGCCGTGGCATCCATGGCAGTTCTGCGGTTCGCCCCGCAGATCGTCTTCGCGCCGCCGGACAGCGGCACGCATAGCGGCAAAACGGCTGCGGAGCTTGCGGCCGAAGTTCGCCGCGACTTCGACACCAAGCACGACGCGGTGAAGGAGATCGCCGAAAAGGCGCTCGCCGAAGCCGGGAAGGGCACGCCGCTCGCCACCACGGCGAAGGAACTGGCC
This sequence comes from Rhizobium sp. CC-YZS058, assembly GCF_034720595.1. Lineage (NCBI taxonomy): Bacteria > Pseudomonadati > Pseudomonadota > Alphaproteobacteria > Hyphomicrobiales > Rhizobiaceae > Rhizobium > Rhizobium sp. CC-YZS058. The sequence continues at coordinate 1,224,042 of NZ_JAYESJ010000001.1, forward strand.
GACCAGGCCATTGCAGGCATGAACGAAGCCAAGGCCCGTCTCGATGAGATGGAGCAGAAGATGGCGCGGCGGACCGATCCGACCGACACCCCGCGCACTGCCGGCGAACGCTTCGTCAACGACGAATCCTTCAAGTCTTTCGCCGGTCAGACCCGTCCGCGCGGCCGTGTCCTGGTCGACGTGAAGGACATCACCTCGCTCACGACCGATGCTGCTGGCTCGGCCGGTGCGCTGGTCAACTCCGACCGCCGCGGCCTGCAGGTCGAACAGCCGCAGCGCCGCCTGACCGTTCGCTCGCTTTTGCTGCCCGGTCAGACGACCAGCAACCAGATCGAGTACGAACAGGAGAAGCTGTTCACGAATGCCGCTGCGCCGGTCGCCGAAGGCGCCCCCAAGCCGCAGTCCGAGCTGCAGTTCGAGGACAAGGTCGCGAGCGTGCGGACGATCGCGCACTGGATGCGGACGTCGGTCCAGATCCTCGCCGATGCGCCGGCACTGCGGTCGATCATCGACCAGCGTCTGCGCTACGGCCTGTCGCTCGTCGAGGAAAACCAGCTGCTCAATGGGTCCGGCACTGGTCAGAACCTGCTCGGCCTGATCACGGCTGCCACCGCTTACGCGGCGCCTGGCAGCCTGACGGCGACCACGCAGGTTGACGTGCTCCGCCTCATGATTCTGCAGGCGGCGCTTGCCGAGTTCCCGCCGAATGGCATCGTCATCAATCCGATCGACTGGGCCGCGATCGAAATGGCGAAGGATGCCGGCGGCAACTACATCATCGGCAACCCGCAGGGCACGATCTCCCCGACGCTCTGGAGCCTGCCGGTGGTCGCGACGCAGGCGATCGGCGTCGACAAGGCGCTCGTCGGGGCCTTCAATCTCGCTGCCCAGATCTTCGACCGTCAGGACGCGACGATCGACGTTTCGACCGAAGATCAGGACAACTTCATCCGCAACAAGGTGACGATCCGCGCCGAAGAGCGTCTGGCGCTGGCGATCTACCGCCCGCAGTCGCTCATCTACGGCGATCTCGGCCGCGTCGCCTAAGGCGGAGTGCTCTGGCAGTCGCCGCGACCAGCGGCGCCTGCTCCCTTGCGGAACGATGGAGACGATCATGATCAAGGCAGTTTTGCTGAAGCCGCTCGATGGTGACCCGGAAGGCACCGAGCGTGAGTTCGACCAGGCGGACTTCGACTTTCTGGTGAAAATGAACGCTGTTCGCCGTGCGGATGGCAATAATGTGCAGCATGCAGATGAGCTGCGCCTCGACGGCCCGACCGTCGCTGAATTCGTGGCTCGTGGATACAAGGCCTCGGCATATCCACCGAGCGGCTATGCTGCGCGCAGCACGCCGGAGGAGATCGCCACAGCAGTTGCCGCCGAGGGCGCTGGCGACGACGCTTCGCAGCCGGAAGAGAAGGCAGCACCTGCCGTCGAGAACAAGATGGCGCCCGACGTCGCCAACAAGGATGTCGTCGCCTCCACGACCAAGCGCCGGAACCGTTGAACATGACGCGTCCCGTTCTCGTCACGCCAGCAACCGTTTTGCCTGTCACCGTCGATGAGGTGAAAGCGGCTCTTCGCATCGCTGTCGTTGGCGAGGATGGGGCCGTCGAGCCGCATGATGATGATGGCCTCATCGAGACCTTGATACAGGCGGCAGTCGATCACTATTCCGGCTGGAATGGCACGCTCGGCATCAGCCTGGTCGAAAGCGAGTGGGAGCAGAAGTTCGACAGCTTCTCGCAGATCCTGCCGCTGCTCGTTGGGCCGGTGCTGAGCATTGCGTCGCTCGCATACCGAAACAGATCCGAGCTGTCGACGACGATCAACGATAGTGTGTATTCGCTGAAGACGGATGCTGCCGGCCGCAGCTTCGTTCGCTTCGCCAACGCCTTCATCTTGCCGTCCGATCTCTACGAGGATGAGGCCGTCCTGGTTCGCTACAAAGCCGGTTGGCCGGTAGACGCCGGGAAGGCGACGACACCAGCCGACTTGCGGACCGCAATCATGATGCGCGTGCAGCTGCACTACGATGAGGCTGCCACCGGCGGATCGACGACGCTCGAGCGGGTCGAAGCGAACCTGCTCAGCAAGTATCGAAGGTTCTCTGTCTGATGCCGGTCACCGCGCAGGATCTCCGGCACGTAGTTGCCTTCGACAAGCTTGTCGACCAGCCAGATGGGCACGGTGGGACGGAAACTGCCTGGACCGACGAGGGTGCAGCTCTGAAGGAGCGGGCCCACTTCAAGTATCTTCGTGGCGGCGAAACTGCGCTGGCTTCGCGCCTTGCGAACCGTCAGCCAGTCATCATTACCGTAAGGGCAAACGTGCGAACACGTGGCATCACGGCAGCTTGGCGGGTGCGAGACGTCAAGGCGGGGACAGTATTTGCGATCCGCTCGGTGATCACTACCGAAGACCTGCGCTTTGTGGAAATCACTGCTGAGACCGGGCTCGCAGTCGCGCCATGAGTGCCTCGGTTGGTTTGCAAGACATCATTCTTGCCCGCCTGAGAGGCAGCGACGCTGTCGCTGCGCTCGTTGGGCAGAAGATTTACGACGGCGTGCCGACGACGGCAGCCTATCCCTATGTCAGCCTCGGCGCGACCGACCTTCGGCTGGATGATGCCGATTGCGTGTCGGGCAGGGAAGAGACGGTGCAGATTGACTGCTGGTCGCAGGACAACGCGCGCCTCTGGCCGTGCAAAGCGCTCGTTGATTCAGTCGTCCGAGCGTTGGTTAAGGAGGGAGGTGACGCCGACGAGATACCGGATGGCTTCGTTCTCGAATTTCGGTTGGAGCTCGCACGCGTTTTCCTTGATGCGGATGCAAAGACCGCGCATGGCGTGGTGCAGGTTACAGCCATCGTCGAGGAGATCGACTGATGGTGCAGGGGCAGAGCTGGCTCGGGAAATCTGCACATCGGGGATGAGTGGAGTTTCTGCCTGACTTCGGCTTAGATGCCGGGAACAGGAGAGACCATGACGAGACGACTGCGCCGGAACCATAGCCCGGCTTTCAAGGCGAAGGTGGCACTTGCCGCCATCCGAGGTGAGCAGACGCTGGTGGAGTTGTCCCAGCAGTTCGATGTGCACGCCAACCAGATCAAGCAATGGAAAGACCAGCTCCTTGAGGGGGCGACGGGTGTGTTCGGCGATGAAACGAAGGCGGAGCCGTCGGGTCCGACCATCGATGTCAAAACGCTGCACGCGAAAATCGGCGAACTGACACTGGAGAACGATTTTTTATCCGGTGCGCTCGGCAAGGCGGGATTGCTGGGCGGAAAGAAATGATCGACCGCGAGCACAAGCTATCCGTCGTGCGCCAGGCGAAGCTTCTCGGCTTCAGCCGTGGCAGCGTCTACTATTCTCCACGTCCGGTGTCTGACGGCGATCTGGCCCTTATGCGCCGGATTGACGAACTGCATCTCGACTACCCCTTTGCCGGAAGTCGGATGTTGCAGGGGCTCTTGAGAGGAGAAGGTCTGGAGACCGGGCGACTACACGTCGCCACGCTGATGAAGAAGATGGGCATCGAGGCGATCTACCGCCGCCCGAACACCTCGAAACCGGCGCCAGGGCACAAGATTTATCCCTACCTCCTACGAAAGCTGGCAGTCACCCGGCCCAATCAGGTCTGGGCAATGGACCTGACCTACATCCCCATGGCGCGGGGATTTGTCTATCTGTGCGCCGTCGTGGACTGGTTCAGCCGGAAGGTCTTGTCATGGCGCTTGTCGATCACGATGGAAGCAGCCTTCTGCATCGAGGCGGTGGAGGAGGCACTTGCCCGTCATGGCAAGCCGGAAATCTTCAATACCGACCAGGGATCGCAGTTCACCTCCATCGACTTCACCGCCGTGCTGAAGAGGTCGCAGATCGCCGTCTCGATGGATGGCAAGGGTGCCTGGCGAGACAATGTCTTCGTCGAGCGGCTCTGGCGTTCGATCAAATACGAGGAAGTCTACCTCCATGCCTACAAGACTGTGTCCGAGGCACGCGCTGGCATCGGCCGATATCTGAACTTCTACAACACCAGACGCCCACATTCATCCCTTGGCCGGCAGACGCCGGATCAGGCCTACTTTAACGCGCTGGCACCGATGATGGTGGCGGCATAATCGAGGCGGAAATCCACTTAGCAAAACGCCCGAAACTGTTCAGACAAACCGAACCACCTCTCTATGAGTCTCGAATGTTTGAGAGAGCGATTGTCCGCCATCTGTCGGGTTTATCAGCCTTTGATTTCGGGCTATTTGCCGAGACACTGCTTTTTTATAAGGAGACACTCCTCCTAATTAACGCCCCCACCTCATTTTTGCTGCTGAAGCACATAGGCATCGATGGCCTGAAGCGTATGGTAGAAGACGGCCACTGCCGATTATCTTATCAGAGCAAGGAATTAGGGGTGGTCACAGACAGCCATAATGGGCTGCCAATCTACGCTGTCGTAGAGGCTACGAGAACATTCCAAGACACAGTCAGAGAGGGAACTCTTTCTCAGGAGCGCCTGATTGCTGACGCCCTAGTTAGGGCTGGATTTGGTTCCGTTGAAGCTAGCAAGGCCGTTCGGCAACTTTTAGACATCGCTCCTAATGAAAATAGGCGCTTTTCCGGGCGCGACCTTCCTGTCCTTCAGATGGCGATGCAGGATCTCCTGAACCGACCCTATACGCAGATTGCTGCGAAAATTTCGATCGAATCAAGGTTTCCGATGTTCAGGGTCCCGGACCATTGGACCTTTGTAATTCACGAAACGGCGGGGCCGCGAGGAGACAGACTTTTCTTTGTCGTCGAAACTAATTACGATTTCGATTATTTGCGGAAGTTGTGTCCTTGGTGCGGAGAAATAAGTACAGCGACCGTGTTGAATGATATTTTAGAGACCAGAGGCGATCTGGTATTTTCAGCAAAACAAATGGCTGAACCAGTAACATCTCCGTTGCGATCCCGTATGATGCAGGTCAAATTTGATCTGCTTAGTAAAATTAGGGAAAAAAGTCACGATGATATAAGACTTTTCAACCATGTAATGTTGAAGACAAATAATATCCGTGGAGCTGTGAATAGTGGGAAAAAAAATTTCTCCGATGTTATAGAGATCATTGAAAATGCCGGAAAATTCAAGGGTTGGTTGACGGGCGTTGACCCAGAGGTTGGGCTACTCACTGAGTACTACAAAGCTATTACAAAAACCTCGTGGATAGAGCGTCTTCCAACTAAATGTAGTCGGTTCACTGCGATGACAGGAGCGGGTGTGTTGCTAGATGTCTTCGCAACAGGAGGGGTAGCAACCGCAGTGGGGTTGGGTTTGGCTGTGGCAGACACCTTCCTGATAGATAGGCTGTTCGCGAGTTGGCGACCAAATCACTTCGTAGAAAACGATCTGGTGCGGTTCGTTCAGTGACCCGCAAACGTCGCGCATATGCATCGCCCCAAGCTCATCTGATGGGGTCCGCCCCAACGAAAGGCCCGCGTCGTGCGGGCCTTTTTGCGTTCTGGATCTGGGCGCCGGGCAGAGCGGCTTCTAGATCCTCTGGCATGTCATCCTTTCAACAGCAGTTCCGCGCGATCGTGGGGCACAACTACACGCCGAGCCAGGAGCTCGACGCGGAGCAGGCGCGCGCTCTGACAGCGCTGATCTTCAGCATGCCTGACTGCGAGGTCGTCCGCGACGGCGAGTTCATCGAGTACGAGGGGTGGAGCGCGGAGGAGGGCGTCTATCTCGCCGTGACCGTGAACGATGAGCACACCTATGGTGCCGATGCGATATGCGGCCCGCTCGATCGCTTTGACGAGTAGCAAGCCGCACGCACGGTTGTGTCATTTGACATAGCATGCCTGTGACATAAATCCCGGATGTGGCGAGCTTGAGCCGCCCCGCGCGTCATGTATTGCGGGGCGATCTCAGACACGAAACGACGTCATGTGCTTCCCCGACGGCGCGATCGCTGGGAGCCCGGTCGACACCTTCACCCTCACATCATAGCTCGTCATCACCTGCTCGACGATCTGCGCGATCAACCTTTCGCGCGCAGCATGCGCTACTGCTCTGTCCCGCCCCGCCATGACGTGGGCATCCCCCTCGGGGAACGAGGTGAGCACCTCCGCGATGCGCTGCTCGACCTTGCCATCGGGCACAGGCTCTCCCTCCCGATAGAGTTCTACGGCGAAGAGCAGCCGGCCGGTGAGTTGCTGCGCCAGCCCCATCACCACGTCCATCTTCCGCCCGACTCCAGGCCGCATCCCTCCATAATTCCTTCGCTGCCATTGCTTTGTCAGCGCCAGCGCCATGGCGATCTGCAGTTCGACGGTCGAGCGGGAATCTCTGGACATAGGTTATCCTTCACGCGAGGGCGTGTTCTGGCGGGGCGAAACTGGCTGATAAGCGGCCGTCATGACCGGATGTTCCGACTATGTTCCTATTTGGCGGGGAGTCAATTCCTACGGCGCGCAGGTGCTGCTCGATCCACACCGAATCGTTATCCGGCGCGCGGAACCGCGGTGGCAGCATGCAGTTGGCCGCCGACGTCCGCAGGAGGATGACATGGCGATTAAGGCACCGCGTGAGGCAGGCGCTTACCCAGACAGGATGCTCGAATGCGAGGAGGCTCTAGAGGACGACGTGATCGTCATGTTCGAGGACGCCGCCTCGTCCGGCTGGACACCAGCAGAAACCGCTATTGCCATCTCCAACTTGGTAGAGAACTATCTGCTCGGACTTGGAGCAAATGCCCAGACAGAGGTTCAGATCCTGCGGGCGCGAATAGGGCGAGCGGATGAGTAGATACCAGTGCGTGATTACAGGGGCAGACGGGGACATCCTCACCGACGATGTCATGAGCCACCTTGAGCTGGACGCAGCCGCGAAGCAGAATGGCCTGAAGCACGAGTTCATGATCGCCTTCGTTGCTCGTTCTTACGAAGGGCTCGTCAGCAACCCCGCCGGAGTCACGATGGTCTGGCGGCAGCTTGACGATGCAGGGCCGCTCGACTGAGCGGACCTTTTGCGGACCGCTTCATCGGACAGAACTAGAACAAACGAGAACACACCATGCCCGCTTGCCCCAGAGAAGGTGGGTTTGCGCGAAGCCTACGCCGTTCGGGACGTGGGGCGCTACTCAAGCTCCGGAATGTCGCCCGACTGGAAAAGCACGATCGGCGGGCCGTACTCGCCGATGTCCGGATCTGCATCGCGGCTCCAAGCAACCACGCCTGAGTGCTTCTCTGCAAGCAGCCGTGCCTCCCGCTTGGCCTTCTCCTCGGAATCCATCTGCCGCGGGTCGAAGGCCTGCAGCAGGTTCCCCTCGTCATCCTTATCGAATGCTGCCAGGACTATGAGCTTGGTCGGCTTTGCCATGGTGTCTCCCGCGTTTGGTCAGGGCGATCCTGCTCGCCTTCCGATCATGCTGTCGGTGAACTGGCGTAAATTCTGCGCAGGTCAAGCTGTGCCGGATGCGTGTCACCTGAAGGTAGGCGGAGGCAACCTGAACGCCGATCGAGTGACACGCCGCCTTGAAAAGCCTCCGTGTTCTGGAAGCTTCCCAAGCTGAAAGCCGAGGCAGTGATGGTTGGCTAAATAATTCATCGCAAGACGTTTATGTATATGCTTTAATAAGTTTAGTATTGATTTAGGAGGGAAAAATGTTACGTTATTTTGGTGCAGTCGCCTGCGCAGCTTTTTTGCTCACGACGCAGGCGGAGGCCAGGAAGGCGTCTTGTCGTGTGGATGATCCACATGGTCGACTACCGAAATTCCTGTCGTTCGATCTCGACGATACAAAGCCGCCATACGTTTACAACGTGAACGGAATCGACAGTGAATCGTCCAAGGACGATATGGTTGACATCCTCCCATACAACAGGGCAAGCGTTGAATTCGAAACTTGGTACTTCAGCGAGGTTGAGATTGAGTCCAAGGCGCAGATGTCTCGGGTTCGCATGGCCTTCGGCGACGCTGAATGGGGAACGCGGGACTTCCGGCCGAAATATGTGTATAGTCTGTTCATAGACTGGGCTGGTGGCACGGCCGGATGGTTGAATGAACTATTCATGTACAACATCGGCAATGTCTTAGAACGAAGGCCGGAACTTGCCGCCTACCCGGCGTCGTGTCGACGCTTGGACTAGCTAGACGCTCTTAAGCCACATCTGATCCCCTTAGATTCCTCGAGGAGCAACGGTGGCTCTCAACACGCCTCAGTTGTGGCGAATATCCTGCAAGGTCGGTTAGCCCTGAGATCCGGAACGGAGGGGGAAGACAGGCGGCTAACTGGTTAGTTAACCCACTGTTTTTTCGCAGTCGTGATAGACCCTCCGGGCCCACCATCAACAAGAGAAGCCCCTGATAGGATTTATTTTTTCGGACTTTTAGCCTTATCGGCAACAGGGTGCAGGGTTTTCATGGCTCGCGTCTGTTCCGCTACGAGATGGGATGTCCTGATCCAAAGCGCGCTCTGTCCACCCCCCTCGTGTAAACTTGCGCCTGCTAAGTGTTCGACCAGCCGCATCGAGCGATACGCTACTCCATACAGAACGGCCGCCGTTCTGGGAACGGCGGCCAAAAGGCTTGGTCATAGAAATGAAATGAGATCGTTATGCAGTGCAGCATGATGTTGCGCTGCAAACCTGTCGAGTCTTTTTTGATATCCGTTTATGACTCATGTGTGGTCGTCTTCAGGATGTGTGTATCTTGCAACAGCCGAATGGCGCGTGCGACTTTAAGTTGTGTTGATTGCAGGCAAGCTTACAGCTGCCGCTCTCCGCCCCGCAATCTCCTGCGCGATCTCGGCGCCATCACGCGCTGCGCCCCAGAAGTAGCTGACGAGGTTCGGGCGCATGCCGGCGAACCAGAGGGTGGGGTCCGGGCTTGCCGGGCCGCCGTTCGGCTGGAGGGGGTGGCCGGTGTCGTCGAGAACGTCGAGGGAGCCGAGGAGATCGGTCAGGCCCGGGCGGTAGCCGGTGGCGAGGATGATCGTGTCCGGTTCGATCTGTTCGCCGCCCGCCAGATGCACCGTCGCGCCCTCGATGCGCGTGACAGGCCCGATCAGGCGTGTGCGGCCGGTCTTGATCGAGGCGATCGTGCCGTCGTCGACGGGAATGGCAATCTGGTTCTTTCGAAGTCTGGTGGCGGGGCCTTCCGCAGGCTCGGGAAAGCCGAGCTGCGTCAGCCGGCCGAAGGCCAGTCGCTCTGTGAGGCGGATGGCGGGGTCGACGAGGCTGGAGGGAAGGCGCTCCATGATGGGCGAAAGCCGGTGCACGGCAAGCCCCTTCAGCCGCTTCGGCAGCACGGCGGCGCCGCTCCGCACCGAAAGCCAGAGACAGTCGGTCTTGACGCGGGAGAGATGGTTGACGACGTCGAAGCCGGAATTGCCGCCGCCGATGATGAGAACCCGGCGGCCTTCATAGTCCTTCGCCCGCTCCAGCTGCGCGGCGTGGAGGAGGGTGCCGCTGAAACTTTCAAGCCCAGGCAGAGCGGGCCGCAGCGGAAGGCGGTCGCGCCCCGTGGCGATGACGAGATGCGCCGCCTCCAGCGCCGCACCATCGGCAAGCGTCAGGGTGTAGCCACCAGCCTCGCGCCTTGTGATCGTCTGCACGGCCGCATTGGTGCGGATGGGAAAGGGCGCGTTGTCGGCAAAGCGGCGGAGATGGGCGATCACGGCATCGCGCGGCGGGAAGGCAGGCGTGCCCTTCGGATAGCGAAGGCCGGGCAGGGAGGAGAGGTCGCGATGGGTGTTGAGTGTCAGCTGCGGATGACGCCTTGCCCAGCTGCTGCCGACCGTCTCGGCGGCCTCCAGAACAAGGCAATCCACATGTTTTAACGTTAAGTGATGCGCAACAGTGAGCCCGGCCAGGCCAGCACCGATGACAAGGACAGGCGGGTCTCTGTATAAGGCATGCATGGGGGAGACCATGGGCAAGGCAGACCGCCTTGGCAACCCTTTTCCCGAAACTCGGATCAGCCTCGCGCAACGGATTTTCGTCCGGTGGCGGGCAAGGGGCTGATGAGGCCTCGCAACCAAAGGGCAATAGGCGGACGTGGCCGTTCTAAGCGCAAGACGAATCATCGATGCTGCACTGGATTCGCGGCTTCCCGCGGTTGCCGAAACCGGGCTCTGCCCCTCAAGGCGCCTTGCGCTCTGCCGCCAGCATGGGGACTTCTCGGTCGCTTATTCGGCCGCCATGCAGCAGGGCTTGCGCTATTTCGGCGATGAAGCGGGCTATCTCGCCTATGCGACCAAGATGGGCCACAGCTTCGTGCTCGGCGATCCCGTTGCCGCGCCTGAGGCGAGGGAGACCTATCTGCGCGCCTTCGTCGCCGAGGCCAAGGCGCCCTGCTTCGTGCAGATCGGCCCCGAAACGGCGCAGGTGCTGGCAGGGCTCGGTTATCGAATCAACCAGATCGGCATCGATACCGTGCTCGCCTTCGATCGGCACAGCTTTGCCGGCAAGCGCAACGAGACGGTGCGCTATTCCGAACGCTGGCTGATCAAGCAGGGGTACCGGCTGGTCGAATGCGACGGCACGGTGGGGGAACGGGCAGCGCTGAAGGCGCTGTCGAAAAAATGGCGGGCGGGCCGTGTCGTCCATCGGCGCGAAATGGCCTTTCTCAACCGGCCGTTCCTCAGCGAACTCATGCCCGACATGCGCCGCTTCCTGGTGCTTCATCCAGGCGGCGAGCCGATGGCAGTGATCGATTTCGATCCGATCTTCCGGGATGGCAAAGTGATCGGCTACACGACCGCCTTCAAGCGCCGGCTGCCCGATGCCTCCTCGCATGCCGAGATCGGTCTCACCAAATTCGCGGCCGACCGGTTCCGCAGCGAAGGTCATGAGCGATTGACGCTCGGTCTTTCGCCACTCGCCTCCCTCGGGCCGAGCGGCTATCCGGAAAGCGCGGTCTGGGCCTGGCTGTTTTCCCGCGCCTATGCCTCGCCCCGCATCAATGCCCGCTTCTTCAACCTGCAAGGCCAGGCGGCCTTCAAGCGCCGATTCCACGGCGAGGAAGTCCCCACCTACATCGCCTTCAAACGCCGCACCCCGCTCGAAATGCTGGCCCTGCTGCGGGTGCTGAAGACGATGTAGGCGCGCGCGCTCACGCCGTCTCGCTCGTTCGATTGGCGATCTTGGCCTGGAGGATGACGACCACCAGGAGGAAGAGGCCGCGGATGACGGATTGCCAGTAGGCCGACAGCGAGATGACGCCGAGGCCGTTCTCGAAGTTGAGCACGTTGAAGACCATGCCGAGCAGCAGCACGCCGGCAAGCGTCGCGCCGACCGAACCGGCGCCGCCGGTCAGCAGCGTGCCGCCAACGACGACGGAGGCGATGGCGAAGAGCTCCCAGCCCACGCCTTCTGTCGGCTGGCCGGCGCCGAACTGGGCGGCGAGGATCGTGCCGGCGAGCCCGGCCAGCAGCCCGGAAACGGCGTAGACGCAGAAGACCGTGCGCCGCACCTTCAGACCCATCAGGAGCGCCGTCGCCTCGCCATCGCCCACCGCCAGAACATGCCGGCCGGCCGGCAGGCGTTCGAGGAACAGCCAGCCGAGCACGAAGGCAAGGAGGGCGATCCAGGCGGGGATCGGGAAGCCCAGGAGATCATCCTGGCCAAGCATGGTGAAGGCGGTGTCGTAGGAGACCGAAACGGACTGGTTGTCGGCCAGGAGAAGCGCCAGGCCGTAGGAGGCGAGCATGGCGGCAAGCGTTGCGATGAAGGGCTGGATGCGCATGCGGGTGATGACGATCCCGTTCAGCGCCCCGAAGGCGAGCCCGGCCGCCATGCCGGCCAGCAGCCCCGCCGCCCAGCCATAGGGCGAGGCAAAGGCCGAGACCACCGAGGCCAACGCCGCCACCCCGCCGACCGAGAGATCGATGCCGCCGGTGATGATGACGAAGCACATGCCGAGCGCGATCAGCGCAAACATGGAGTTGTAGCGCAGGAAGCTCAATATGTTGAAAGGCGAGAGGAAGTTGTCGTAGCGCAGCGTGGCGAAGAGGATGAGCGCGGCCAGCGCCACCAGGACGCCGAGGCGCGCCAGATCGCCGGAGGTTTTCGGGCGGAGAAAGGCGGGGATCATCGCGGGGCTCCTGAGCCTGTCCAGACGAAGCGGGATCGCCTCGTCGTCGGATCATGCGGAAAACAAAAGAATGAGACCGAGAGCGGCGAAGCGGCGTTCGCCCCGCCCGGTCTAAGTACGGTCTGCGCGCTGTTGGACATAGACGGCGAGGATGATCAGCCCGGCCTTGACGACGAGCGCTGCCGCATCCGGCACGCCATTGGCGAGCAGCGTGTAGCGCACCAGCTGGATCACCAGTGCGCCGATGAGCGTGCCCACGATGTTGGCGCGCCCGCCCGTCAGCAGCGATCCGCCGACGGCCACAGCGGCGATCGCATCCAGCTCCATGCCGAGGCCGACGAGATTGGCGTCGCTGGCCGAGTTGCGCGCCACCACGACAAGGCCCGCCAGCCCGGCCAGGCCGCCGGAGATGATATAGACGAGGCACTTGACCCGCCGCACCGGAATGCCGGCAAGCCGCGCCGCGCGCTCATTGCCGCCGACGGCGAGGATCTGCCTTCCGAACATGGTGTAGCGGATCAGCGCCCAGGCAAGCGCGGCCACCACCAGCATCAGCGCCACCTGTGCCGGAATGCCGGCCACATGGCCCATGGCGATCCACTGGAAGCCAGGGTTCTTGAACACCTGCAGATTGCCGTTGGTGATGACCTGCGCAATGCCGCGCCCGGCGATGAACAGCACCAGCGTGGCGACGATCGGCTGGATCGCATAGCGGGTGACCAGGAGCCCGTTGAACCAGCCGAACGCCATGGTGATCAGGATCGGCAGGAGGAAGGCCAGGGTCAGGCTCAGCACCGGGTTGTCGATCGGCAGCAGGGTTCCCAGGAAGATCATCGGCGCCACGGCCCCGGCGATCGCCATCAGCGAGCCGACGGAGAGATCGATGCCGCCGGTGGCGATCACCAGCGTCATGCCGGTCGCGACGATGACGATAGCGGCCACCTGGGTCAGATTGACGTTCAGCGTCTGCCAGGACAGGAAGTTCGGCGTCACCACCAGATTGAACAGGATCAGCAGCGCCAGGGCCGAGATCGTGCCGTAGCGGCTGGCGAGCTGAAGGGCGGAAAGACGGCGGCGCTCGGCCACCGGCGCGGGGGAGGTCTCGGTTACGGTCATCGCGGATCTCCTGGGGCGTCCGTCTCCTGATGCGCCATGGCGGCCAGCAGCGCCTTTTCCGACATGGCCTCGCGCGGCAGAACGGCGACGGAGCGGCCGTCGCTGAGCACGGTGATGCGGTCGGCGGCGGCCAGCAGCTCCTCCAGCTCGGAGGAAATCATCAATACGCTCAAGCCTTCGTCGGCAAGTGTGCGCAGCAGCTTGAGGATTTCGGATTTGGCGCCGATGTCGATGCCCCGCGTCGGCTCGTCGACGATCAGCACTTTCGGGTCGGTGCAGAGCCAGCGGGCAAGCAGAACCTTCTGCTGGTTGCCGCCGGACAGCTCCTTGATCGGCTGGTCGGGCGAGGCGCATTTGATCCGGAGGGCGGCGATGAAATGCTTGACGATCGCATCCTCGCGCGCCCGGTCGACAATGCCGGCCTTGCGCAGCCGTGGGAGCAGGGCGAGCGTCATGTTCTCGCGGATGCTCATATCCGGCACGATGCCGTCCACCTTCCGGTCTTCGGAAACGAGGCCGATGCCATCGGCAATGGCGTCGGCCGGCTCGCGGTAGGTGCGGGCGGCGCCGGAGACCTCGAGGCTCCCGCTTTCCAGCGGATCGACGCCGAAGACGATGCGCGCGGTTTCGCTGCGGCCGGAGCCGAGCAGGCCGGCCAGGCCGGAGATTTCCCCTTCGCGCACCGTCAGGTCCACGCCGCGCACGCGCAGCCCGGAGCCGACGCCGGTGAGCGTGAGGCGTGCGGGGCGCGTGTCTTGAGTCTGGATGCCGCTGCTGATCGCCTCGAAGGCGGCGAGTTCGCGCCCCAGCATATGGTGGACCAGCGCCATCTTCGGCATGTCGGCCATGGCGCCGACGGCGACCGTCTGCCCGTCGCGCATGATCGTCACCCGGTCGCAGAGCGCGTAGAGCTCGTCGAGGCGATGGCCGATGAAGATCACGCCGACGCCCTTGTCCTTCAGCGTGCGGATGGTGCGGAACAGGATCTCCACCTCGCGCTCGTCGAGCGAGGACGTCGGTTCGTCCATGATCAGCAGCTTGGCCTTCTGCATCACCGAGCGGGCGATCGCCACCATCTGCCGCGTCGCCGCGCTGAACTGGGCGACCGGGCGGTCGACATCGATGTCGAGGTTGAAGGTGTCGAGGATCTCGCGGGCGCCGTCGCGCATGGCACGATGGTCGAGAAAGCCGAAGCGGCGCGGCTCGCGGGCGAGATAGATGTTCTCGGCCACCGAGCGCTGCGCGGCGAGGTTGATCTCCTGGTAGATCGTGGCGATGCCGGCTGCCTGGCTGTCGGCGGGCGAGCCGAAGGCGCGCTCCTGCCCGTCGAACAGGATGCGGCCGCTGTCGATCCTGTAGGCGCCGGTCAGGATCTTGATGAGGGTCGACTTGCCGGCCCCGTTCTGGCCGACCAGCGCCATGATCTCGCCCGCGTCCACATCGAGCGCGGCGTTGCGCAAGGCAGCCACGCCGGCGAAGGACTTGGAAATCTCCTGCATGGAGAGCAGCATGGGGATCCTCATGAAAGCCTTGGAAGGGGCTAGTGGTCTGATTTTGACATTTGCCACCGCTTGCTGAACCCTCAAAAGCAAATGTCAAAATCATGAAGACCACTAGGTAAGTTTATGTTTCTAGTGGAATTTACGAATTTGACATTTGATCAGCGAGATCGCTGCGGGTGGGTATCAAATGTCAAATTCATTCCACTAGAGCCGGCGGGCCCGCAGGCTCGCCGGTTCAAGCCTCCGCCCGGCCGCGCGGAGGCGGCCGGGCAGGGCGTCGATCAGCGATCAATAGGCGTTGGCGAGCTCGGCCTTGGCATTGGAGCTGTCGTAGAACTTGTCTTCGTTGATGACCCAGGGCTCGATCGTCTCGCCCTTGGCGTAGCGGGCCATGGTTTCGAAGGCCTTTGGCCCGAAGCGCGGGTTGCACTCGACGACCGCGGCGATCTTGCCTTCGGCCACCAGGCCCACGGCTTCCTTGCCGCCATCGATCGAGAGGACCAGGATGTCCTTGCCGGGCACCTTGCCGGCGGCCTCGATGGCCGAGATGGCGCCGATCGCCATTTCGTCGTTGTGGGCATAGATCACGTTCGCATCCGGATGGGCCTGGAGCAGGGCTTCGGCCACCTGGCGGCCCTTGTCGCGAGCAAAATCGCCGGACTGCGATGCGACGATCTCGAAGCCGCCGGCCGCCTTGATGGCCTCGTCGAAGCCCTTCTTGCGGTCATTGGCGGGCGAGGAGCCGGTCGTGCCTTCGAGCTCGATGATCTTGGTCTTGCCGCCGGCATTCTTCACCAGCCACTCGGCCACGCGCTGGCCTTCCTTGATGAAGTCGGAGCCGATGAAGGTCAGGTAGTCCTGGCCGGCCTTGGCAAGCTTCGGATCGACGCTGCGGTCGAGCAGGATGACCGGGATGCCGGCCTTCTTGGCGGCCATGACGGCCGGGATCAAGGGCTTCTCCTCGCGCGGCGCAAGGAAGATGACGTCGACGCCCTGGGCGATCATGGAATTGACGTCGGCCACCTGCTTGGCGGCGGAGCCGGCGGCATCGGTATAGACCAGCTGGTAGCCGAGCTTGGCGGCTTCGGCCTTCATGCTTTCGGTCTGGGCGATGCGCCAGGGATTGTTCGATTCGGTCTGCGCGAAGCCGACCTTGTAGCTGTCCTTCTGCTTAAGCGCAGGGACTTGCGCCCCGGCCGCGCCGGCCAGAACGGTGACGGCACCGAGCGCGCTGGCGGCCAGCATGAATGTGCGACGTGAGAATGCGGACATCTCAGTTTCTCCTCCCAGAAATTTTCCGACCTCCTCAGATCGGTTGGAAGCATTTGGCGCTTCACAGCGGCCAACTTGTTGCTAATGATATTAACAGTCAAGCTGAAAATTATTAGCTGCCGCACAAAACTGGATGCGCTGCAGCGGGAGGGGACGGTGGATCACGCAGGGGCAAGCGGAGGCAGGCGCAGCCGGCGCGGCGGTCCATCACGGCCGACCATGACCGATGTCGCCCGGATTGCCGGGGTTTCGCAGTCCAGCGTGTCGCTGGTGCTGAACGAGATGACCGGGGCCCGCATTTCGGCGGAGACGCAGATGAAGGTGCGCGAGGCCGCTCATAAAATCGGCTATCGATTACCCGGCATCCGCCACCAGACGCGCAGCGACCAGCCCGTGCGCGGCACGACGGTCGCCTTCATCGTCGATGAGATTTCCACAAGCCCGCATCCGGTCATAAGTCTCGACGGTGCGCGTGATCACGCCTTCGAGCAGGGTTTCCTCGTCGCCACCCACGTCACCCGTTCCAATCCCGACCTGGAAGCGGCGGTGCTTGCCGCCATCCTGGCCGATCCGTCGGTGATCGGCGTCATCTATGCGACGATCTTCACCCGGCGCATCAGCCTGCCGGAGCCGCTGAAGGCGCTGCCGACCGTTCTGCTCAATTGCGTGGGCGAAGCGCGTGCCCTTCCGTCCGTGGTGCCTGGCGAGGTGGCGGGCGGCTTTGCGGCGACGGCGCATCTGACCGGCCTCGGCCACCGGCGCATCGGCTTCATCAATGGCGAGCCGTGGATGGATGCGGCGATCGACCGGTTGAAGGGCTATAAACAGGCGCTGGCCACCGCCGATATCGCCTTCGACCCGGCGCTGCTGCGCGATGGCGACTGGCTGCCGCTGCGTGGCTACGAGGCCGCGCTGGAGCTTCTCTCCCTGCCAGACCCGCCGAGCGCCATTCTCTGCGGCAACGACCTGATGGCGATCGGGGCGCTGGAGGCAGCGTCGGAACGGGGGCTGCGGGTGCCGGAGGATCTGTCGATCATGGGCTATGACGACCAGGAACTGGCCCGCTACACGCATCCGCCGCTGACGACCATCCTGCTTCCGAATTACGAGATGGGTCAGAAGGCCTGCGAACTGCTGATCGACATGGCGGTGCATGGCAAGCCGGTGCGGCCGATGGTGCTGAAGGTCGACGGCCCGGTCGTCACCCGCGCCACCACCGCCGCTTGGCGCCGCTAGGCAAGACGCAAAACGGCCGGCAACGCGGTTGCCGACCGTTCGAGAAGAGCCTGCTGCCGTGTCGGTTCAGGCCGGGTCGGCGCCCATGACCAAGCCTTCGATATCGTGCTTCTGCGTGATCGGGATCAGCTCGTCGACGACGCGGCAAACGAGGTGCTTGCGGGCGATCTCGGGCAGGGCGTCGTGCCATTCCTTGGTCACCATCATGTCGTGCAGCTCGGCATGGCCTGCGCCCGGCGCATCGACGCCGAGCACCATGACCGGCCGGGCGATCGGCGAGAGATGTTCGGTGCCGCGATGGACGGTGAGGGCCGAGCGGCAGGAAATGTCGCCGCGCTTGGGGAACTTGCGGGTCGCGCGTTCCTGGAAACGGCCCCAGAGCGCCTTGTCCGGAAACATCTCGTGCTTCCACTCGCGGCCGTCGTCATATTGCGTGCCGGGCGCCACCTCGAAGGGGCCCATATCCTCCGTCACGTCGACGCCGGTCAGGTTGAAGGCGAGCGAGGTGATGCGGCGATCCTGATAGGTATCGACCGGCGAGGGGAAGTCGCGGTGCCAGGGCTGGTATTTGGCACCTTGGAACGGCACGTCCAGACCGATCTCGACGATCTGATAGTCGGGTCCGAGCACATTGGTGCAGACATCGACGACCCAGGGGTGGGTGATGAGATCGACGAAACCGCGGAAGTCCTGCGGATGGATCTCGACATACCAGCGGCGTGGTCCGCGCCCGACGGCGCCGCCCGGGCGCTGGATGGCCGACCAGAAGGCGGTCATCATGTCCTCGCGCATCTCGTCCGCCCATTGCGGGGAGAAGGCGCCCTTGAGGCCGATGATGCCATCCTCGGACAGCGTCTTCAGGTGAGCGGCGAGATCATAGTCGAATTGTGCATGTGCATTCATGATGTGTCCTCCTCGACCTATACAGCCTACCGCGACTAATAATTATTAGTCAATGGAAAATCCGTTCCGTCCGGGTTACGACCGGTTCAGAACTTTCGAATGGACGAACCCGTGAGCAGCCAGAAGACTTCGAAGCGCGTGACCATGATGGATGTGGCGAAGGCCGCCGGCTGCTCGCAGGCCACCGTGTCCGTCGTCTTGAACAACGTCACAGACATCAAGATTTCCGCGGAGCTGCGGGCCCGTGTGGTCGAGGCGGCGCGTACGCTCGGTTACGGGCAGAAGAGCTTCCTGCGCAGGGCGGGGCTCGACGAGCTGCGCGGCGGCTGCATCGGCTTCGTGGTCGATCAGCTCGCCACGACCACGGAAGCGGTGAACGCGATCGAAGGGGCGCGGCAGGAATCCTGGGAGGCCGACGTGACCATTCTCGTCGCCCAGACGCAGGGCCGCGCCGAGCATGAGCGGCGCGCTCTGGATCGTCTCTCGAGGGCGGGCGTGCAGGGCCTCATCTATATGTCGATCTTCACGCGCCGCGTGGCGCTCGATCCGATGTTCGAGACGCTGCCGGTGCCGCTGGTGCTGCTCAACTGCTACACGAGCGACAACCGCTTCCCCTCCGTCGTGCCCGACGAAATCAATGGCGGAAGACTGGCGACGAGCGCGCTGATCGACAAGGGCCACCAGCGTATCGGCACCATCACCGGCGAAAGCTTCATGGAGGCCGCGCAGGACCGGCTGATCGGCTATCGCAAGGCGCTGCGCAAGGCCGGGATCGACTATGACGACCGGCTGGTCGCGCAGGGCAGCTGGACGCCGACCTCGGGCTATGAGGCGACGCAGCAGCTGCTGGCCTTGCCCGAGCGGCCGACGGCGATCTTCTGCCAGAACGACAAGATGGCCTGGGGCTGCATGACGGCGCTGCGCGAGGCGGGCCTCAGCGTGCCGGGCGATATCTCCGTCATCGGCTATGACGACGAGGAACTGGCGCGCCATCTCCGGCCGCAGCTGACGACGCTCGACCTGCCGCATCGCGCCATGGGCGCCTGGGCCGTGCGTCGCCTGGACCATCCGCCGGCAGCGGAGGCTCTGCCGCATGCGCCGCACAAGGTCGCCTGCGCCTTCATCGAGCGCGCGACCGTGGCGCCGCCGCGCCATCCCACCCGATAGTCGAAGCGGCGGCAACGGCGGCCGCTACGCCTCGCAGACAGGCGTTCGACGGATGCCGCGGTCTAGCAGGACGGATCGCCACTCCAGTCTTTGAGGACCCCATGGACGCTGCATCCGCCCGCTATTCCACCCTGCAAATCGCCCTGCACTGGCTGATCGCCGCGGCCGTGCTGTTCCAGCTCGTCTTCGGCGAGAGCATGACAAACGTCGTCGATGCGGCGGAGGAGGGGGCGACGGTCTCCGGCTCCGACCAGTTTCTGGCCTCCGCCCATTACTGGGTCGGCCTGTCGATTCTTGCGCTGGTCCTGGTCCGCCTTGTCGCGCGGCTGACCCACGGCGCACCCGAACCGGCCGGCACTGCCCTGACCCGCAAGGCGGCGACGACCGTGCACTGGCTGTTCTACGCCCTGCTGTTCGCAACCCCGATCGCCGGCCTCCTCGCCGTCTACGTCTCCGAAGAGTTCGGCGATATCCACGCCGCCGCCAAGCCGGTCTTCATCGTGCTGATCCTCGCGCACGCCGCCGGCGCACTGTTCCATCAGTTTGTGGTCAAGGACGGCACGCTGATGCGGATGATCCGCGCTCGCGCCTGAGCGCTGTGGCGAAGAAAGACCGGGATGCCACCTCCACGCAAAAACGCGCCGCCCGGAGACGGGCGACGCGTGAATCCTGCCGAAAGGTTTATCGCGCCTTAGAACTCTTCCCAGCTGTCGCCGGCGGGCTGTGCGGCGGCAGCCGCCCGGCCGGAGAAGGCACGGCCGATCTTGCCGACCAGCGTGCGCGCGGGGGATGCAGCGCGCACAACCGGGGCCTGGTTTTCCGCTTGCCGGACGAGCGTGGCGCTGGCGCCACCGAGGCGGAAATGGCTGACCATGTCCTTCAGCCGCGCCGCTTCGCTGGCGAGCGTCGCGCCGGCGGCATTGGTTTCTTCCACCATGGCGGCGTTCTGCTGGGTCACCTGGTCCATCTGGTTGACGGCGGTGTTGACCTCCGACAGGCCGACCGACTGTTCGCGCGCCGAGGTGGCGATCGAATCCATGTGCTGGTTGATGGTGACGATGTAGCCTTCGATGGTCTTCAGCGCCTCGCCGGTCTGGCTGACGAGCTTGACGCCGTTCTGCACCTCGCCGGAGGAATTGCGGATCAGGTCCTTGATCTCCTTGGCGGCCTGGGCCGAGCGCTGGGCAAGCTCGCGCACCTCCTGGGCCACGACCGCAAAGCCCTTGCCGGCTTCGCCTGCGCGGGCGGCTTCCACACCGGCGTTGAGCGCGAGCAGGTTGGTCTGGAAGGCGATCTCGTCGATCACGCCGATGATCGAGGAGATCTGGTTGGAGGACTGCTCGATCTTGCTCATCGCATCGACGGCATTGGCGACGACGGCGCCGGACTGGCGGGCGCTGTCATTGGCCTGGATGGCGACGGTGCGTGCTTCCTCGGCCCGCTTGGAGGAATTGGAGACATTGGCGGTGATCTCGTCGAGCGCGGCGGCGGTTTCTTCCAGCGAGGCCGCCTGCTGCTCGGTGCGCTTCGACAGATCGTCGGCACTGCGGCTGATCTCGCGCGAGCCGCCGTCGATCGAGCTGGTGGCGTCCGACACTGCCGCCAGCGTCGTGCGCAGCTGGTCCACCGCCTGGTTGAAGTCGGCGCGCAGGCTTTCGAAATCCGCATGGAAGGTTTCGGTGATCTGGAAGGCGAGATCGCCGGCCGAAAGGTGCTTCAGCCCGTTGGCGAGGCCGCCTGTCGCCTGCGCCATGGCCTCGGTGCGCTCCCGCTCGATCTCCTGACTGCGCCGACGCTCCTCGTCGCTTGCCGCACGGTGGCGCTCGGCCTCGGTTTCGAGCGCGCGCGCCTTGAGGCCATTCTCCTTGAACACCTGCACGGCACGCGCCATGGCGCCCACCTCGTCGGCCCGCTTGTCGCCCGAGACCTCGGCTGACAGGTCGCCGCCGGCGAGCTGCGTCATGGTCTCGGTCATCCGGGCCAGCACCGAGGCAAGCGCGCGGGCGAAGACGAAGAAGCCGATCAGCGAAAGCAGCGAGACCGCCACCGTGCTGGCAATGGTGATGAACACGGCTTCCTGTGCCTCATCGATGACGGCCGTCACGTCCGAAGCCACTTCCATCACGCCGATGATGCTGCCGGAAAAATTCTTCAGCGGCTGGGCATCGATGACGAAGTGCCGGTCGCCGAGCGTCAGGTCGCGGCGCAGCGGCGTCCCCTCGAAGACAGACTTCAACGCCGCCTCGTCGAGCAGGTCGCTGTCGATCGTTGCCGCCTGCTTGACGAACTTGCCCTCCTGCAGGACGTGGATGACGATCTCCCCGCCGATCTGGCCGGCGATCGCCTTGAAATAATCATTGGTCAGCGCCGTGCCGGCGTCGATGACGCCCACCACCGTGTCGCCGCGCTTGATCGGTGCGGAGGCAAACATGCTGACCGCGGTGCGGCCCGGCTCGATGCCGGCGACGAGGCTGCCGCTCTTCAGCGCGTCGACAATGGTCTTGCGCCGCGTTGTCATGTCGTCGCCGAACTTCTCCGGCGCGTGAATGCGCGCCACCGCCTCGCCCTTGGCGTTAACCGCCGTGATCAAGGTGATGCCACCCTGCTTGACGATCGACGGCATGGCGGCTCCATAACGCGCGACGAGGGCGTCGCGGGCATTGCTCTCGATGAGCCCGGCCATGTCCGGTTCGCCGGCAAGCGCCAGCGCCAGGGCGGCCGTGCTGCGGCGCTGGCCGTCCATGTCTGTCTCGATCAAAGCCAGATCCGCCGCCGCCTCCCGGCTGACCGTATCCGCCGTGGAGGCGGATTGCCGGTACCAGGCGATCGCGCCGATCGTCATCGAAGAAAACAAAACGGCGGCAAAGCCGTAAGCGGTGATCTTGATCCAGAGTGGATGTTTTACGGTTGCGTTCGCCACGGACTGCCTGCTTGTCATCAAGGAAAGTCCGTAAGTTGAATAAAACATTTGAAGATCGGGTTAAGCAAAAACTACCTATTCTGCGCGATATCGGCGGCGAGAACCTGCCCTTGGAGGCTGCCTTTGCGCGCCTTACATCTTGAAGCGGTACCCGCAAGATACTCCGCATCGAACAAAGCATCGGCGCAAGCATGATGCGTGCAAGCGTTTCAATTACAGATGTTTTTCCTTGCCCCCGCACATCGGCTCGGCAAGCATTGCGCGTGTGGCGGGTTGGTCGAACAGGTCGATCAGCCAGTCCAGGAACACCCGAAGCCGGGGTGCGAGATGACGGTTTTGGGGGTAGAGGGCCCAGACCGGGACCGGTGGCGGGGCGAAGGCCTCGAGGATCGGCACCAGGTCGCCGGCCGCGATCGGCGCCCGCACGCGGTAGCGCGGCACCTGGAAGAGGCCGAAGCCTGCCAGGCCGGCTGCCGTATAGAGCTCCGCCCCGCGCACCAGCACGTCATGCGGCAGCGCCACCTCCTTGACCCGTCCGTCGATCGTAAAATCGAGCGGATAGGCGCGGCCGGTGGCGGCGGCGGAATAGCCGACCATGCGGTGGCCGGGCAGATCGTCCGGCGTTTGCGGCGTGCCCTGCCGCTGCAGATAATCGGGGCTGGCGAGCGTTGCCTGGGGCAGGAGCGCGATGCGCCGCCCGATGAGCGAGGGCACGGCCGGGTCTCCCGCACGAACCACGCAGTCCACACCCTCCGCAACCAGATCGACCAGCCGGTCGCCCTCGCTCAAGGACAGGGCGATCCCGGGGTAGCGGCGGACGAAGTCCGGCAAGGCGGGGAGGATGAAGAAGCGGGCGATCGTGCCCTGCAGGTCGACGCGCAGCGGGCCCTGCGGCGCGCTTTGGCGAAACGCCGTTTCGATCTCCTCGAGATCGGCCAGGAGGCGCAGGCAGCGGTCGCGGTAGAAGAGGCCGTCCAGCGTCGGCCGCACGGCGCGCGTCGTGCGCTCCAGCAAGCGCACGCCGAGGTCACGCTCCAGCCTCTGGATGGCGTGGGTGGCGGTCGGGCGGGGGATTTGCAGGTCGCGCGCCGCCTGCGCGAAGCTGCCGCGCTCCACGATCCGCACGAAAAGCCGCATGATGTCCAGTCGATCCATGCGGGGTGGTTTAGGCGATTGTTGCCGATTTTGAAATGATGAAGTTGCACTGCCGCAGCTACCGGGTCTTTGCGCAAACAATTAGGTTCAGAAGGCAGGGCGGTTGATCCTCCTTTCCGGATGGGCCGGCTTTTCCTGGCCGAATGGGAGGGGAAAGGGCCACAGATCCGCTCCTGCAATCCGGCTGGTCCGCACGGTCAGTCGGGCTAGGCAGAAGGAGAGACTGAAATGAGCGAGATGGACAAGAAGGTTGCGATCGTCACCGGCGCATCACGCGGGATCGGCGCCGCCATTGCCAGGCGGCTTGCGGCCGATGGGCTGCGGGTGGTCGTCAACTATGCAGGCAGCGCCGAGGCGGCCGCCTTGGTGGTCGAGGAGATCGCGGCGGCTGGCGGCGAGGCGAGGGCGATCAAGGCCGATGTCAGCGACACGGCGGCCATGCGCGCTCTTTTTGATCAGGCGGAGACGGCCTTTGGCGGCGTCGACATGCTGATCAACAATGCCGGCATCCTGTCGCTGGCCCCGCTGTCGGAAATGACGGATGATGCCTTCGACCGGATGGTGTCGATCAACCTCAAGGGCACATTCAACGGACTGCGCGAAGCGGCCAAGCGTCTTCGCAATGATGGCAGGATCGTCAACTTCTCGAGCAGCGTCGTCGGTCTCTATCCGCCGACCTATGGTGTCTATGCGGCCACCAAGGCGGCCGTCGAGGCCATGACCCATGTGCTCGTCAAGGAACTCGGGCCCCGTCGGATCACCGTCAACACGGTCGCTCCCGGCCCGGTCGCCACCGAGCTGTTCTTCAACGGCAAGGACGAAGCGACGCTCAACCGCCTGCGCAGCATGATCCCGCTCGGCCGCTTCGGCGAAGTGGACGATATTGCGCGTGTTGTCTCCGCCCTTGTCGGGCCGGATGGCGGCTGGATCAACGGGCAGACCATCCGCGTCAATGGCGGCGCCATCTGACACGGCCTCCGGGCGCCGGCACCGGCCGGCTCCCTCCATCTTCCACACAGGCTTCAACCCCAGATCCGGCGCGGCCGGAAAGGATTTCCCATGCCCTTCGTCAATTTCAAACTGCCGGAAGGCGCGCTCAGCCGCGCGCAGAAGGAAGAGCTCGTCCACCGCACGACCGATATGATGGTCGGCTATTTCTCCGAGGCCGCCCGGCCGCACACCATGGTGCTGATCGAGGATATCGCCGATGGCGGCTATGCCCGGGCGGATGAGGTCTTCACCGTCCCCGACGCCTATCGCGCCCGCGACTGAGCGCCGCCCGGCCGCCGTCAGCCCTGCAGGGCGGCGGCATCGAGCGGGCAGTCGATCTCGAACCGCAGGCCGCCGACATCGTAGAACAGCCGGGTCTCGCCCTGGAAATAGGCCTGCAGCGAGCGCTCGATCATTGTCGAGCCGAAACCGCGCCGGGCCGGCGGGCTGACCGGCGGCCCGCCGATCTCCTGCCAGACAAGGTGAAGCCGCGGTGCCGCCTCGCTCTCTTCGCTCACCGACCAGTGCAGCGAAACATAGCCGCTCTCGGTCGAGAGGGCCCCGTATTTCGAGGCATTGGTGGCAAGCTCGTGCAGAGCGAGCGCAAAGGCAAGCGCGCCATTGGCGCGAAGGGTCAGCGGCGGGCCGGACAGGCGGATCCGCTCGCCGATCGTTCCGTGATGGCCGAGCACGGACTGCACCATCGCCTCCAGCCCGGCAGACGACCAGGAGCTGGCGGTCAGAACCGAGGTCGCTTCGCCGAGCGCCACCAGCCGAGCGGAGAGCGCACGGTTGGCGCTAGCCAGATCGTCCGCCTGGCGGAGTGTCTGCGAGGCGACCGACTGGACGACGGACAGCACGTTCTTCAGCCGGTGGCTGAGCTCGTCGTTCAAGAGTTTCTGCTGCGCTTCCATCCGTTTCTGGTCGCGATAATCCCGCGTAACCGTGCCATAGCCGATCAGCGATCCGTCGCTGGCGGTGACGGGGAAGAGCGTGCAGAGAACGGGGATCGCTTCGCCGGTCCCTGCATGTCGGAACAGGCGCTCGCCGGACCAGCTGCCCTCGGCGGCGACGCTGCCGAGCAGCGCCTCCTGCGACTGCCCGCCTTGCTCTGGAGCAAAGAAATCCTCGAGCCGGATCGTGCCGAACGCGCTTTTGTCGAGGCCGAGCAGCTGGAGCGCGGCGTCATTGAGGAAGAAGACGGTGCCGCCGGCATCGGCCAGGCCGATGAAGTCGGTCGTGGTTTCGACGATGCGGCTCAGCCTGCGGCGCTCCGCCTCGTCGGCCCGGGACAGCGTGATGTCACGCGAAACGGAGAGGATCCGCTCCGCCCGTCCGTCCGGTCCGGGGATGGGCGTGACGGCCGCGTCCCACCAGCGCAGCGTGCCATCCAGGGTGGGCGCCTGACCGATGAAGTGGCTGGAGCCGCCATCGCGCGCCCGCGCCAGCGCGGCGCGCGCCTTGTCGTGCTCGGCCGTTCCCCAGAAATCCAGCCAGGGTCTGCCCACGACCAAAGCCGGATCGTCGATCTGCATCGTCCGCAGGCCGCCCTCGGACATGAAGCGGATCGTGCCGTCCCGATCGACCACCTCGATGCAGTCGGTCGAGCTTGCCAGGATGCTGGCCAGAAAGCTTTCGCGCTCGCGCAGCGCCTCGTTCGTGCGGGCATGATCCTCGGCCAGCTTGGCATGGCGGGCGAAGGCGTTGCGCAGACCCGCCGAGACAATGCCCAGCACGAGTGTGATGACGAGGAAGAGCAGCGTGCCGCCCCATTGCGGCATGGTCATCCAGGTGGGATTGCTCGCCTGACCGAGCGTCAGGCTTGCGGTGATGACCGAAAGCAGGCTTGCGAAGATGGCGGCCTCCCGGCCGATCAGCAGCCCGGCCGCGACCACGGCCGGGATGAACAGCATCCAGGGCGCGACCGAGGTGACGAAATAGACCCGGATCACCGCGACGAGCGCCACCGCCACGACGATCGCCGCAAAGCCTTGAAGCGGCTTGACGGGATGCGCCAGCGACCAGACGAGCAGCCGGTCGAGCCAGGCGGAGGATCGGTGTTGACGCATTCAGTCCACATGCCTTTCACGCCTGAGGAGTGTGCAGCGTTCCCGAAAGGGATTCGCACGCCGCCCATGATCACCGCGCGCGGAACAGGTAATCAACCCCTTACGCCTTGCGCCAGGCTGCCGCCGCTTCTGTAAGCATATCTGCAGGTTGTGAAGGAACGAGAGAAGGCGCTGCGGCGTTGTTAGCGGTCATCATAAGGACGTCATCATGACCGGAACCGCTCCCATCCGCTTTTCACCCAGCCTCGAGACCATCGATCCCGACGAGACGGAGGTCGTTGCCGGCCTGAACGAGGCCTTCGACACGATCCTTCAAAGAACGGCCGAGGACTACGGCCATGCCGTCCGCTCCGTTCATGCCAAATCCCACGGCATTCTGAAGGGGACGATGGAGGTGCATGACGGCCTGCCGCCCGAGCTGGCGCAAGGGCTCTTTGCGAAGCCCGGCCGCTACACGGCCTTCCTGCGCATGTCGACCAATGCCGGCGATATCCTACCCGACACGATTTCCCTGCCACGCGGCCTGGCGATCAAGATCGTCGGGGTCGAAGGCGAGCGCCTTGCCGGTGCGCACGGCGTGTCGCAGGACTTCGTGATGGTGAACGGGCCGGTCTTTCAGGCCAAGACGGCCGACAAGTTCCTGAAGAACCTCAAGCTTCTCGCCAAGACGACCGACCGCATGGAAGGCACGAAGGTGGTGATGTCGAGCGTGCTGCGCGGCGTGAACACGGCGCTGGAAGCGGTCGGCCTGTCGAGCTCGGCGGTCCAGTCGCTCGGCGGCGCGCCGAATGTCGATCCCTTGGGCGAGACCTATTTCAGCGTCACACCCTTTCGCTATGGAGACCATGTCGCGAAGTTTCGCGTCAAGCCTGTTTCCCCGGACCTGACCCGGCGCACGGGAACGATCATCGATACCAGCGCCAGCGAGGATGCGATCCGCGAGACCGTGCAGGCCGAGATGCGCGACACGCAGGCGGTCTGGGAGTTCCAGGTCCAGCTCTGCCGGGACCTCGAAGCCCAGCCGATCGAGGATCCGACGGTGGAGTGGAAGGAGGAGGACGCCCCCTTCCTGACCGTCGCCACGCTCGCCGCGGCGCCCCAGGACAGCTGGAGCCCGGAGCAGGTGCAGAAAGTGAACGAGGAGATGCGCTTCAGCGTCTGGACCGGCCTTGCCGCCCACCAGCCCCTCGGCAACATCAATCGCGCCCGCCGCGAGCCCTATGAGCATTCCGCCGGTTTCCGCGCCCGGTTCAACGGCTGCCCGATCCTCGAGCCGCAAGGCTGACGCGGCGGGACAGGCTTAAAACCCGACCGAAGGGGCACCGGCACCGGAGTGTGTTGGTGCCCCTTTTGGTTGATACCGTTCATTCTTTACTCTTGAAGCTGCATTTTCGCTCAATCTGGGCGATGGCGTCCGTTTGCCCGAGTGTTAGAAACAGACCGATCGTCTGCGCGTGGAACCAGTTCGGCAGCCGATCTGGCTCTACCCCAATTTTCCGGTTGACACGAAAAACCAATCGCTTGGTCAGCACTTTCTTTCGAAAGTAAGGATTTCACCCCCTGTAACCCCCGGTAGAAGTGTTAATTTCCTACCTAATCCAAGGGATGCGCCGTTCATTTCTTGTTAAGTTGTGGAGTACAACTTTATAGCGCACCCGGTTGGTTTGGTGCCGAAAACAAATCCAGGTCTCGTGATGATGTCTGTATCACGCTTACGTCGCCAGAACAGCGGCGGGGCTGCGGTTGAGTTCGCGCTCATTTGCCCGCTGTTCATACTCTGCCTCTTCAGCATGATCGCGTGGGGTTTCTACATCGCGACATGCCATTCTCTACAGGCCATGGCCTCCGATACTGTCCGGGTGGCGGTGGCTGGACTTTCGGCCGAGGAGAGAAAGCTTCTGGCCCATGAATACATCAGCAGCGAAGCCAGCGGCTTCACGCTGGTCGATGGACGCCGCTTGAACGTATCGGTTGAGGACGACAGGATCCGGCCGAACCAGTTCACCGTCACCCTGTCCTATGATGCAGGCGACCTGCCGATCTGGAACCTCCTCACTTTTGCGCTCCCGGACCACGTCATCGTCCGCACAGCTTCGATCCGGATCGGCGGTCTGTGATGCCATGCAACCGGATAGGCGACTGTCTGCGAGGTCGGGACGGCAATGTCGCGGTAATGACGGCTCTGTTCATGCCGCTCTGCGCAGGGCTGATGGCACTCGGTGTCGATTTCGGTCACCTGGCACTCGAGCGACGCCAGTTGCAGACCGTCGCGGATCTCGCCTCCATCGCCGTTGCCTCCAACCTCGCCAATGCCGAACAGGCCGCCATGGCGCATCTGCAGGACAACGGCGTCGATGTGGTGGTCAAAACGCCGCGCGGCTGGATCGATGCCTCGGGCCAGACCTATGACGAGGCTTCGGTCCCTCCCGGTCTCGGCCGCGTGACGATCGAGAAGGGCCGCTATATCGCCGACCGTTCGGCCGATGTCGCGCTTCGGTTTACCGTGGGTGCGCAGCCGCATGACGGCGCGCGGGTTACGGTTCAGAAGGCGGGAACGCTGTTCTTTGCAGGCCTGTTCACGACGGCGCCGATCATGGCGGCGACGGGCACCTCCGCCGCTCAAAAACAGGCGGGTTTTTCCATCGGCTCGCGGCTCGCGAGCCTCGATGGCGGACTTCTCAATGCGATCCTCAGCCAGATGCTCGGCACGACCATCAGCCTGAAGGCGGTGGACTACCGCCTTCTTGCCGCCGCAAATGTCGGCGCGACGGACCTGGCACAAGGTCTGATGAAGGAGCTTTCGCTCACCACCGCGACCTACGAGGACCTGCTGGATGCTGAGATCTCGGTGGCGCAGCTGCTCGGCGGGATCGCGCGGGCGCCCGGGCTTTCCTCTCCGGCCGGCGCTCTGCTCCGCAGCCTGGTGGGATCCCTGCCGAAATCCGGTCCAACCTTTAAGCTCTCGTCGCTGCTTGATCTCGGCAGCAAGGAGCCGCTTCGTGTCCAGAGTGGATCCGGCCTGCAGATGAGGCTTGGCCTGCTCGATCTCCTGCAGGCCAGCGCGGCGCTCGCCAGCGGCGGCAAGCTGGTCTCGGTGGAAACGGCGGCAGGGCTGCCGGGACTTGGAAAGGTCGATCTGGCGCTTGCGATCGGCGAGCCGCCCGTCGGCACACCGCCGAACCGGTTCGGCACCTTGGGCGATGCGGTCCGTACCAGCCAGGTGCGCCTGGCAGCAACCGTGACGATCGACGGTCTGGCGGAGCTGGCCGGCATCAAGATTCGCCTGCCGCTCTATCTCGAGGTGGCGCATGCCGAGGCGAAGCTTGCCGATATCCAGTGCCACAGCCGTGCGCCGGCCAATGCGACCGTGATCCTCGACGCCGTTCCGGGCGTGGCGGAGCTTTCGATCGGCGATGTCGATCCGACGGTGCTTCGCAATTTCGGTCGGACGCCGCGGGTGACGAAGGCGCGGCTCGTCGACAGCGGGCTGCTCTCGATCGATGGGATCGCGCAGACCGACGTCGGCGCGCTCAAGCATCGCCGGTTGAGCTTCTCGCCCACCGAGATTGCCGTCGGTACCACCAAGACGGTGTCGAGCGACGGGATGGTGACTTCAGCCACCCAATCGCTTCTGTCCACGCTCGAGGTGGATATCCGCATTCTCTTTCTTTCCGTTGGTTCGCCCAAGCTGATCCAGGCCGCTCTGGCCAAGACCCTGGCCGCCGCCACGCCCAGTCTCGACGCGCTGATCGACCGGCTTCTGGCAACGGCGGGCGTACGGGTGGGGGAGGCGGATCTGCGGGTTACGGGCGTCAGCTGCTCCCCTCCCGTTCTCGTCCAATGATCCCCGAGTGAAGGTCGCTCGCCATGTTCACCGTTCTGGAATGCGTCACCCAACAGCATCAGTCTTCCATCGTCCTCGTGGCTGCGGCCATTGCGCTCACCGGCATGTTCGCCTTCTTCCACCTGATGCTGCGTGCGGAGGAGAGCGCTGCGGAGCGCCGGCGAAACTGGGCGCTGATCGCCGCCTTCGCCGGCGGGCTCAGTGTCTGGGCCACCCACTTCGTCGCCATGCTCGCCTATGAAGGCACGGTGGCGATCGGCTTCGACTGGCTGTTTACGGCCCTTTCCTCGGCGCTGGCGGTGGCAGGATTCCGCCTGGCGCTGGCAATCGGCCTCAGTCGTCCCCGGCTTCTGCTCGGCGCGGCGGGTCTGATCACGATGTCCGTCGCGGTCATGCACTTCGTCGGCATGGCCGGCGTCCGGGCAGCGGCGCAGGTGCGCTTCGACTGGCTGTCGATCGCGGTCGGCGCTGTCGTCGCCTTCGTGATGTTTGCCGGCGCGCTTGCCGCCTTCATGCGGCTCGCCGGTTGGCGGCGCATCCTCGTGCCGGGCAGCGTTGCGGTCATCGGCATCTGCACGCTGCATTTCACCACCATGTCCGCCACCATCCTCGCTCCCGATCCGGCCCTGCCAGCGGTCGAGACCGGCGTCTTCGACCGGATCTGGCTGACGAGTGCCATCAGCGCGGTCACCTTTCTGGTGCTGCTCGTTCTGGCCATTGCGGTGGTGGTCGATCGCTATCTCGTGGACCTCAAAGGCTTCGCCAATGCAACGCTCGATGGCCTCGCCTTGGTGCAGGACGGGCGGATCGTCGAGATCAACACCAAATTCGCCCAGCTCTGCGAGCGCCGGGAGGGCGATATCGTCGGCCTGCCGCCGAACCTGCTGCTGAAGGCCAACGACGGACAGCCGGTCGATGCCGCCCGCCAGCGCCCGGTCGAAGCCACGCCGCAGATCGGCGAGCGCCATCGTATCTTCGAACTCGCCGTCCATACGATCGATTATGGCGGCCGGCCGTGCCAGGTCATCGCCATCCGCGACCTGACCGAGAAGCGGGCGGCGCAGCGCAAGGTGGAGTATCTGGCCCGTCACGACATGCTGACCGGGCTCACCAACCGCTCCATGTTCCAGGAGGCGCTGGAAGAGGCGCTGACCTTGAGCCGCGAGACCGGCGAGGCTTTTGCCTTGCTCTCTCTCGATCTCGACCGGTTCAAGGCCGTCAACGATCTCTTCGGCCATGCCGAAGGCGACCGAGTGCTGCGCGATGTTGCCGAGATCCTGCGCAGCGCCATTTGCGAGGGCGATGTGGTTGCCAGGCTCGGCGGCGACGAGTTCATCATCCTTGCCCGGCGCGTCGGCGGAGCGGATGCCTATGGCGCGCTGGCCGAGCGGATCCTCGCCATCTTCCGGGAACGCATGGACCTGCTGGCCGATCCGACCGCTGTCGGCGTCAGCATCGGCATCGCGCTTTCGCCGAAAGACGGAAAGGACGCGGAGACGCTGATGCATTCCGCCGATGTGGCGCTCTACCGCGCCAAGAACAGCGGCCGCGGTGTTCATGCCTTTTACGACCGGACGATGGACCACGAAGCGCGCGAGCGCCGGCAGCTTGAGAACGATCTTCGACAGGCGATCGCGCGGGAGGAGTTTCACCTGCTGTTCCAGCCCATCCAGTCAATCGCCGATGAAACGGTGGTCGGCTACGAAGCCCTGCTGCGCTGGGATCATCCCGTTCGCGGCAATGTCTCGCCGGACTTGTTCATTCCGATCGCCGAGGAGAGCGGCATCATTCTTTCCATCGGGGAGTGGGTGTTGCGCGAGGCCTGCCGGCAGGCGGCCGGCTGGCGGGAGCCTTGCAAGGTGGCCGTCAATATTTCCGCCGTGCAGTTCCGCCTGCCAGGCCTCGCCTTCCTCGTCTGTACGGTGCTGAACGAAACCGGCCTCGCGCCGGCGCGGCTGGAGCTGGAGGTCACGGAATCCGCCCTGCTGAAGGACAGGCGCGCCACGATCGAAACGCTTCGCCAGTTGAAGGCGATCGGCGTGCAGATCGTCATGGACGATTTCGGCACCGGCTATTCCTCGCTCAGCAATCTGCAGGCCTTCCCCTTCGACCGGTTGAAGATCGACCGCAGCTTCATTGCGTCCATGCAGAGCGACCCGAACGCCCGCGCCATCGTGCATGCCGTCGTCGGCCTCGGCCGCAGCCTGAACCTGCCGGTGACGGCCGAGGGCATCGAAACGGAAGAACAGTATCGCATGATCGTCGAGGAAGGCTGCCGGCATGCCCAGGGCTTCCTGCTCGGCCGGCCGGGCAGGGGGCCGCTGCCGCTGGCCCCGGTCGCAGATCTTCCCGAGCCGGGCGTTGAAGACGACACGCTTGCCCGCCTGCTGTTTTCGGTCTGACCCATGACGGCGACGCGCGCGCGCGGGATTGACGACGAGCCCACCGCCCCTTTGCCATTGCGCACGGCGGAGGGCCTGCAAGCCTATTGGCAGTGCGGCCGGCGCCATGTCCGGCTGACCAACGAGGAGCTTCTCGCGCTCTGGACCGCGAGTTTCGAAGCAGTGATCGCGCGAAATACAGCAGAGACGCGGCAGGACTACGAAGATTCCACCTATGAAATGACCATCCGCCATCTCCGGCCGAACCTTCGTGTCATCGAAGCGGTTTGGGAGCGGTGGATGACCTCGATCCACAATCGTATCTGAGGAAGGCTCGTGCATTTGTTCGTTGTGGCGGTTTGGCGCATGGACAGGGCCGGGCTTCCATGGCACGTGTCGCTGGCTGCAAACGGCAGACATTGGCAGGCAGGCATGAGACGGCGAACCCGAGACACGTGGCGACAGGCCTGGCTGATGCTGGGGGCGGTGGTTTTCGTTCTGCAGTTGCTGCTCGGCACCGCCATGGCGGCCGGTGCCGCCGCCTCGCCAAGGCTGGATGCCTTCGGCAACCCGCTCTGCCTCGCCGATGTGGTCGACAAGGGCGACACGGGTCATGCCGGCGACCACGGGTCTGGAAAGTTTGCCGGCTGCTGCGGCGTTGCCTGCAGCATGGTCTTTTCCGGCCTTGCGCCGAGCCCCTTGCCTGCGCCGCTCCACCCGGCGGTCGCTGCACTTGCCGCGCCGGAGCGGGGCCTGTCGCGCGGCGTGCGCACCGTCCTGCGCCCGGAAACAGATCCCGAAAATCCCCGCGCACCCCCTTCCATCCTGTGACACCGCAGGGGTGGGCGCAGCGAGCCATGCTCGCGGCGCTCCTCCCGGTGCGTTTCGTTCGTTTCACGATCCCGGTTTCGCCGCTGCGGCGACGCCGGATGTTTTGCACGCGACCGGCGCTCCAACGCTGGCACATGATGGATCCTTGTTCATGAAAACGCTTCTTCTTTCCGCTGCCTTCGCGCTTCTCGCCGGCAGCGCCTCCGCCCATGTCTCCCTGGAAGCCAGGGAGGCGCCTGTCGGCTCCACCTTCAAGGCTGTGCTGCGCGTCCCGCACGGCTGCGAGGGTAAGCCGACCACAAAACTGCGCGTCCAGGTGCCGGAAGGCTTCATCGGCGTGAAGGCGCAGCCCAAGGCAGGCTGGACGCTCGAGAAGGTCAAGGGTGCCTATGCAAAGGCCTATGATTATTACGGCACGCCCATGAAGGAGGGCGTGAAGGAGGTCATCTGGGAAGGCGGCAGCCTCGCCGACGACGAGTATGACGAATTCGTTCTGCGCGGCACGCTGTCGGCCGAGCTGAAGCCGGGTGAAACCCTGTTCTTCCCCGTCGTGCAGGAATGCCCGGACGGCGCGACCGAACGCTGGGTCGAGCGGCCGGCCAAGGGCCAGACGAGCGAGGATCTCGAGCTGCCGGCACCCGGAATCCTGCTCCTGCCGAAGTCCGGCTCCTAAGCCCTTGGCCGAGCGGCGGGGCAACCTCTTGCCCCGCCGCCTCCTGATCGAGACGGAAAGGAGAGCGGGATGATCCCGACGATCGGCAAAGGCCTCCGGCTTGGGCAAGCGTGCGGGCGCTCGGGCCTGTTCTTTCGTGCTGCCCTCGTCTGGCGCGTTGGCCTTGTCTGGCTGCTGATGGCCGCCTCGGCCTATGCCCATGCGGCGCTCAACCGCGCCGAGCCGGCCGATGGGGCGCGGCTCGCCGCCCCGCCGGCCCTCATCCGCCTGACCTTCAGCGAGCCCGTCTCGCCGACGCGGCTGACATTGACCGGCCCGGACCGTGAGCCCTTCATGCTGACGGAAACGCGGCTCGCCGGCACGACGCTGGAGATCGTGCCGCCGCCGGCGCTCGCCGATGGCGGTTATGTCCTGTCCTACCGGGTCGTGTCGCAGGACGGCCATCCGATCGGCGGGGCGGTGCTTTTCACCCTGGGACAAGGGCCGGCCGCCAGCGCTGCCGCCGTCACCGACGATCGGGCGGTGCAGGCTGGCCTCTGGGTCGGGAAGCTGGCGCTCTATTTCGGCCTCTTCTTCGGGATCGGCGGTGCCTTCGCCCGCAGCTGGTTTGCTGACGGCAGGGGGGCAGGCCTGGCGGTTCCGGTCTCTGCGCTGGCGGTCGGTTTCGTCGGCGCTGCCCTGTCGGCCGGGTTTCAGGGGCTCGATGCGCTGGGCGCATCGCTCTCCGCTTTGAGCGAGGGCGAGAGCTGGCGCGCAGGGCTCGCCACCAGTTTCGGGGCGAGCCTGGTCTTCGCCAGTGCCGCCTTCGCCTGCGCCGGCCTCGCCCTGCTGCAGGGGCCGGGGGCCGGCGGCCGCTGGATTTCGCTCGGCGCGCTTGTGGCTGCCGGCCTGGCGCTCAGCCTCAGCGGCCATGCCAGTGCCGCCGATCCGCAATGGCTGATGCGGCCGGCGGTCTTCTTCCACACGGTCACCATCGCCGTCTGGGCCGGTGCGCTCCCGGTTCTCTTCGCCGTCCTGCGCAGCGAAGGGGCCTTGCCGGCCCTGAAGCGTTTCTCGCGGGTGATCCCGCTCCTGCTTCTTGTCCTCGTCCTTGCTGGCACTGTTCTGGCGATCGTGCAACTGCGCAGCCCGGCAGCGCTGCTGTCGACCGACTATGGCCGCGTCTTCCTCGTCAAGCTGGCGCTGCTGCTGCCGCTGTTCCTGTTGGCCGCCTTCAATCGCTGGGGGCTGACGGCGCGTGTCCAGGCGGGCGACGCCGTGGCGCGTCGCGTTGTGCTGCGGATCATCATGGTGGAGACCGTGCTGGTTGCGCTAATCTTCGCCACGGCCGCCGTCTGGCGGTTTACGCCGCCACCGCGCGTGCTGATCGCCGAGGTGCCGCCCGCGATCGTGAAACTCTCCGACGAGACCGTTGCCGCGACCGTGACGCTCGACCGCGCGGCGGGGAGGGCGGAGGTGACGCTCGCAAAGGAGGGGGGAGGTTCGCTCGACCCGCTGGAGGTGGGGCTGGTGATGAGCCAGGCCGAGGCCGGCATCGAGCCGATCCGCCGGCCGGCGGTGCGGGAGGCGAGCGGCGCGTGGCGCATTGAAGGTCTCGATCTGCCGGCCGGTGGCCGCTGGTCGCTCCGGCTCGACCTCGTGGTCAGCGATTTCGAGATTGTCCGGCTGGAGGGTCAGGTGACGCTGGACTGACCGCCGGAGGCGAAGCCTTCAAGACTTGCCTGAAATGGAAGGTCCCCGGCCGCGTTCTGCGGCCGGGGACCTGTTCGCGGTCTCAGAACTCTTCCCAGTTGTCGCCGGCCGGAGCCGCGCTCGAGGCCGGCTTCGAGGCAAAGGAGCTGGCGATGCGGCTGACCATGCTGCGGGCCGGCGAGGGGACCGCGCGGGCCATGGGCGCTGCGGCCGACGGGCCGCGACGGACGGCCAACGGCGCGGGCGCTCCGGCATTGCCGTTTGCCGCGCTGACGCGACCGGCCGAAACACCGCCGAACTGGAACTGGCCGACGAGTTCCTTGAGGCGCGTCGCCTCCATCGCCAGCGTCGCGCCGGCCGCATTGGTCTCTTCCACCATGGCGGCGTTCTGCTGGGTCACCTGGTCCATCTGGTTGACGGCGGTGTTGACCTCCGACAGGCCGACCGACTGTTCGCGCGCCGAGGTGGCGATCGAATCCATGTGCTGGTTGATGGTGACGATGTAGCCTTCGATCGTTTTCAGCGCCTCGCCGGTCTGGCTGACGAGCTTGACGCCGTTCTGCACCTCTCCGGAGGAATTGCGGATCAGGTCCTTGATCTCCTTGGCGGCCTGGGCCGAGCGCTGGGCAAGCTCGCGCACCTCCTGGGCCACGACCGCAAAGCCCTTGCCGGCTTCGCCTGCGCGGGCGGCTTCCACACCGGCGTTGAGTGCGAGCAGGTTGGTCTGGAAGGCGATCTCGTCGATCACGCCGATGATCGAGGAGATCTGGTTGGAGGACTGCTCGATCTTGCTCATCGCATCGACGGCATTGGCGACGACGGCACCGGACTGGCGGGCGCTGTCATTGGCCTGGATGGCGACGGTGCGCGCTTCCTCGGCCCGCTTGGAGGAATTGGAGACATTGGCGGTGATCTCGTCGAGCGCGGCGGCGGTTTCTTCCAGCGAGGCCGCCTGCTGCTCGGTGCGCTTCGACAGATCGTCGGCACTGCGGCTGATCTCGCGCGAGCCGCCGTCGATCGAGCTGGTGGCGTCCGACACTGCCGCCAGCGTGGTGCGCAGCTGGTCCACCGCCTGGTTGAAGTCGGCGCGCAGGCTTTCGAACTCTTCGGCGAAGCGATCGGTCAGCTGGAAGGCGAGATTGCCGGAGGCAAGGTGCTTGAGGCCGCTGGCGAGGCCAGTGGTCGCCTGCGCCATGGCCTCGGCGCGGTGGCGGTCCTGCTCTTCGCGGCTCCGGCGTTCCTGATCGGACAGGGTGCGCTGACGTTCGGCCGCGCTTTCGAGATCGCGCGCCTTCAGGCCATTGTCCTTGAAGATCTGGACCGCGCGGGCCATGCCGCCCACTTCGTCGCGCCGTGCGGTGCCGTTCACGCTTGCCGTCAGATCGCCGCCGGCAAGCGTCGTCATGACGCCCGAGAGCGAGGTGATCGGGCGGATCAGCCAGCTGCGGATCGCGAAGAGGCCGACCAGCACGACGACCAGCGTACCGCCGATCACGAGGGCAAGCGTCGTCCAATAGGTGGCGATCGAGGACGCCGTCAGCGCATCGCTGCGGGCGTCGACACCGGCGAGCAGCGTGTTGGTGACCTCGGTCAGCGACTTGGAGATCGGCGGGAAATTGGGCTCGCATTCGCGCAGATAGGCAGCCTGCGCGCTGATACGGTCCTGCGAGCCGCGCGCTGCGGCGCCACGGGTAAAGGCATTGGCGCAGCTCTGGTCGAGAACGGCCAGCCCGTCCGCCTTCAGCTTGGCGATGGCCGCGTTGCCGCCGCTGGCTTCCAGCGCGGTGTCGGCGTGCTGGACGAATTCGTCATGCATGGTCTTGAGATTGGCCGCCGCCGTCTTCGTCGCCTCTTCGCTGCTGACGATCATCAGCGTGCCTGCGGCCGCACGGGCGGCCTGGAAGGCGCGGTTGGCGCGTGCCAGCTCGGTGGCGGCCCGGCTCTCATTGACCAGAAGATCGCTATAGGCGTCGTCAATGCTCATGATCCGATCGCCCGAATAAAGGGCGGCCCCCAGCGAGAACAGCGCGAAGAGGCCCATCAAGGCCAGAAATTTTCCAATAATCGGGATATTTTGCATGGAACGCCTCGAGCGATGTCTGAGCCCGCACGGGGCTCGCTGAGAATGGAGGCTGCACGCTATCCTCCGCAATTTAAGGGGAGGTTTACGGAGGAAGGCTTTTTCAGGCACCCCCGGCTTTCTTAAGGCCAGGAACTCCCGCGCCCTCTGCCGGTTGGACGACCGGAAAATGGGACAGGGCGAGGCCTGATGCGCACCACTACCGACGCCGCAATGCCGCCCAAGCTGCCGGCGGCCGATCTCGCCGATCTCCTTTCGGTCATGACGCGGGTGGTCCTGCCGACCTTCGGCAAGGGCGTGATCCTGCGCCGTCCTTCAATGGAAAGACTTGCCGAACGCTTCGCGCTGGATTCCAGAGAGGTCAAGACGATGCAGGCGCTGCGGCGCAAGCACGGAAGCCTGCCGCTGCGACTTCCCCTTCCCGGGCGGCCCATCATCCTGCTGCTCGATCCGGCGGATGTGGCCGCGGTGCTGACGCACACGCCCGATCCCTTTGAGACCAACACATGGGAGAAGCGCGCGGCGCTCGGCCATTTCGAGCCCGGCAATGTGCTGATCTCAGACGCGCCCCGCCGGGCCACCCTGCGGCCGCTGCACGAAGCGGCGTTGGCGACGGGCGAGCCGGTCCATCCCTGCGGCGAGGCGTTCCGTCGGGCGGTCGAGGAGGAGCTTGGTCCCATCCTCCTGTCCGGCGCCTGGGAACTCGACTGGACGGCCTTCTCGCAAGGCTGGTCCCTTCTGGTGCGGCGTCTCGTGCTCGGACGCCGCGCCCGCGAGGACCAAGCCCTGACCGAATGCCTGAACGAATTGAGGCGGCGCGCGAACTGGGCCTTTTTCCGCCGCCAGTCCAAAGGGATGCGGCAAAGGCTGCATGATGTGATTCATCGCTATCTGGCCGACCCTGACCCGCAGTCGCTGGCCGCCCGCATGCCGGCCGATCCGGCCATCGCGCCGGAGAGCCAGATCGCGCAATGGCTCTTTGCTTTCGATCCCGCCGGCATGGCGACCTTCCGCACCCTGTCCCTGCTGGCAGCCCATCCGGACGCGCGGAACCGATGCCTTGCCGAAGCGGACGGCGGCGCTTTGTTCAGGCCCTTCGCGCGCCAGTGCCTGATGGAATCGCTGAGGCTTTGGCCCACCACGCCGGCCATCCTGCGGGAAACGCGCCGGCCGGTCGCCTGGCGGGGCGGCAGCCTTCCGGCAGACAGCCTCGTCCTCATCTTCACCCCCTTCTTTCACCGCGACGAGGAGACTTTTGCCGATGCGCACCGCTTCGCGCCGGAGATCTGGGAGGGTGCGGCGGATCACGCCCTGCCGCTCGCCGGCCTGGTGCCCTTCAGCGCCGGCCCGGCCCGCTGCCCGGCGCATGACCTCGTGCCGATGATCGCCGGTTTCGCCCTCGGCCTCGTTCTGTCGCGCAAGCGTCTGGTCGCCACGGCGCCGGGGCTTGCGCCCGGAGCCATGCCCGGCACGCTCGATCATTATCGGATCCGCCTGCGGCTCGAAGACCATCCGAGGTCCTGACCGCCCCAAACACGACCCCTTTGGCCGCGCGAACGCCTACCGCTCCTTCGGCTGCGAGGGGGCGAAGCTGGCCGTCAGCGCGTGCCGGTCGCCAGGATAGATCAGCCGGACATGGGTGATGGTGGCGCTTGTGCTGAAGGTGCGGCGCTCGACGATGAGGCAGGGCGCGCCGGGGCTTAAGCCCAGCGCCTCGGCCATCTCGGCATCGGCCGCGAGCGCCCGGATCGTGTGTTCCGCCGCACTCCAGGGAACGAGGGTCAGGAGCCAGGCGCCGGGTGCTGTCTCGACGAAGCCTTCGTCCTGCGCGCCGGGTGCGCAGCAAAGGTTGATCAGCCGCTGCTCCAGGCAGAAAGGCCGGCCGCCGGCCAGATGCAGGCAGGCGAGGTCGAGAACCGGGCGGCGGTCCGCCAGGCCCAGCCGGTCGCGATCCTGCCCCGTCGCCAGCCGGCGCTTGCGGGACAGCAGCCGATAGTCATAGGCGAGGTCGAGCCCTTCCACCTCGGCGCGGATCTCGTGGATTTCGAGGATGGCCGATTGCGAGACCGGCGCGCGCACGGTCGACCCGCTTTTGCGCCGCCGCTCGATCAGGCCGAGCCGGGCGAGCTCCGACAGGGCCTTGTTGGCGGTCATGCGGGAACAGCCATAGGTTTTGGCAAGCGCGGTTTCCGCCGGGATCCGGTGGCCGGGGGGCCAGGCGCCGGAGAGGATGCGGCTTTCGATGTCGCGGAAGATGCGCTGGTGCAGCGTGCCCTCGCTGCCTGCCGCCTGCGCGCCGGGCAAAGAGGGTGCTGCACCATCCATCGTCTGATCGTCCGCCATCCGCCGGCCTTTCGCCATCCCGAGCCTTCCCTCGCGCCGCATAGTGCAACCGGTGCCCGGCTTTGCAAGACGCGGTGCCTGGCGAACCGTGCTCGTCCCGTTCGGCAAATTCCGCTTGCCGAACTCTATCTTATGTCTATACATAAGTCAGGAACCGGAAAGGCGCAAGATTCATGTCTTCCATGACCCCTCAGAACTCCTCATCCCCAGCCGGCAGCCGTTTTGACCGGGTCTGGCGCAATGCGCGGCTGGCGACGCTCGATCCGCGCCTGCCGGGTCTGGGCCTTATCGAAGCCGGAGCCATTGCCGTCAGGGACGGCCGGATCGCCTATGTCGGTCCGGAAACGGAGCTGTCGCTCGGCGCAGGCGAGGCGGGCGAGGTGATCGACTGCGAAGGCCGGTGGATCACGCCGGGTCTGATCGATTGCCACACCCATCTGGTCCATGCGGGCAACCGGGCGAACGAGTTCGAGATGCGGCTTGCCGGCGCGACCTATGAAGAGGTGGCGCGCGCGGGCGGCGGCATCGTCTCCTCCGTCATGGCGCTGCGCGCGGCCAGCGAGGAGCAACTGCTCACCGAAAGCCTGCCCCGGCTCGACGCGCTGATCGCCGAAGGCGTGACGACGATCGAGATCAAGTCCGGCTACGGCCTCGACCGGCAGAACGAGGCGAAGACCCTGCGCGCGGCCAGGCAGCTCGGCGATCTGCGCGATGTCTCGGTGCGCACCAGTTTTCTCGGCGCCCATGCCCTGCCGCCGGAGTTCAAAACCGACCGAGCCGGCTACCTCTCTTTGTTGATCGAAGAGATTCTGCCGGCCATCGCGGCGGAAGGGCTGGCCGATGCGGTCGATGCCTTCTGCGAAGAGATCGCCTTTTCGCCGGAGGAGGTGGCACAGCTGTTCACCGCGGCGCAGGCGCTTGGCCTGCCGGTCAAGCTTCATGCCGACCAGCTGTCCAACCTTGAGGGCGCGAAGCTTGCCGCCGCCTTCGGCGCTCTCTCCGCCGATCATCTGGAGCATACCGATGCGGCAGGCGTCGCCGCCATGAAGGCCAGCGGCACTGTCGCCGTCATCCTTCCCGGTGCCTATTACTTTATCCGCGAAACGAAGAAGCCGCCGATCGCGCTGTTTCGGGAGGCGGGCGTGCCGATGGCGGTGGCGACCGACTGCAATCCCGGCACGTCGCCGCTCACCTCCCTGCTCTTGACCATGAACATGGCGGCCACGCTCTTTGGCCTGACGGTGGAGGAGTGCGTGGCCGGCGTGACCCGCGAAGCGGCGCGCGCGCTTGGCATCGGCCATGAGGTCGGAACGCTGGAGGCCGGCAAATGGGCCGATCTGGCAATCTGGACGATCGAGCGGCCGGCCGAGCTCGTTTACCGCATGGGCTTCAACCCGCTCCATGCCCGCATCCGCAACGGCCACTGACACGCAAGCGCTGACGATCAGGACCCAAGACCCATGACCCTCGTTCTCACCCCCGGCTCCGTTCCGCTGAAGACACTCGAAACGCTCTACTGGACCGGCGAACCGGCCCGCCTCGATCGCTCCTTCGACGCAGGGATCGAGAAGGCGGCGCGGCGGATTGCCGAGATCGCTGCCGGCAACGCGCCGGTCTACGGCATCAACACCGGCTTCGGAAAGCTCGCCAGCATCAAGATCGATGCGGCGGATGTGGCAACGCTGCAGCGCAATCTCATCCTGTCCCATTGCTGCGGTGTCGGCGCGCCGTTGCCGGACGATGTCGTGCGGCTGATCATGGCGCTGAAGCTCATCTCGCTCGGTCGCGGCGCCTCGGGCGTCCGCCTGGAGCTGGTCCGGCTGATCGAGGCGATGCTGGAGCAGGGCGTTCTGCCGGTCATTCCGGAAAAGGGCTCGGTCGGGGCGTCGGGCGATCTGGCGCCGCTTGCCCATCTGGCAGCAGTGATGATGGGGGAGGGCGAGGCGGTCTTTCAGGGCGCGCGGCTTCCCGGTCGCGAAGCGCTGGAGCGGGCCGGGCTCGAACCCGTTGTGCTTGCCGCCAAGGAAGGTCTGGCGCTGATCAACGGCACCCAGGCCTCGACGGCGCTGGCGCTTGCCGGTCTCTTCCGTGCGCACCGCGCCGCGCAGGCGGCGCTGATCACCGGTGCGCTGTCGACCGATGCCGCCATGGGCTCCTCCGCGCCGTTTCATGATGATATCCACACGCTGCGCGGCCACCGGGGCCAGATCGATGCGGCGGCGGTCCTGCGCGGCCTGCTCACCGGTTCGGTCATCCGCGAGAGCCATATCGAGGGCGACGAGCGGGTCCAGGATCCCTATTGCATCCGCTGCCAGCCGCAGGTGGACGGCGCCTGCCTCGACCTCCTGCGCGCGGTGGCGCGGACGCTGGAGATCGAGGCCAATGCGGTAACCGACAATCCGCTGGTGCTCTCCGACGACAGCGTCGTCTCCGGCGGTAACTTCCACGCCGAGCCGGTGGCCTTCGCCGCCGACCAGATCGCGCTCGCCGTCTGCGAGATCGGCGCCATCGCCCAGCGCCGCATTGCGCTTCTTGTCGATCCCGCCCTGTCGTACGGCCTGCCGGCCTTTCTCGCCAAGAAGCCGGGACTGAACTCCGGCCTGATGATCGCCGAAGTCACCTCGGCGGCGCTGATGAGCGAGAACAAGCAGATGTCCCATCCGGCCTCGGTCGATTCGACGCCGACTTCGGCCAACCAGGAAGACCATGTGTCCATGGCCTGCCATGGCGCCCGGCGCCTGCTGCCGATGACCGACAATCTCTTCGGCATCATCGGCATCGAGGCCTTGACGGCCGCGCAAGGGGTCGAGTTCCGCGCGCCGCTTGCCACCAGCCCGGAACTGCAGAACGCCATCGGCGCGATCCGCGGCGTCGTCGAAACGCTCGAGACCGACCGCTACATGGCCAACGACCTGGCGGCGGCGAGTGCGCTGGTTGCCACCGGCGCGCTTGCCGCTGCGGTCTCCGCCGGCCTCCTGCCGCAGCTGGAGGCATGAATGGCTGTCTTCGAGCTTCGCCAGGGAACCTCGCCCGTCATCCTCGCCTTCCCCCATACCGGCACGGCGGTGCCCGAGCGCGTCTACGACCGGCTGAACGACAATGGCCGGCTGCTCGCTGACACGGACTGGCACATTCATCGCCTCTATGAGGGGCTGCTGCCGCGGGCGACGACGATCCGCGCGCTCTTCCACCGCTATGTGATCGACGCCAACCGCGATCCGGAAGGGATAAGCCTCTATCCCGGCCAGAACACGACCGGCCTCGTGCCCGAAACCGATTTCGACGGCCTGGCGATCTGGCGCGAGGGGGAGGCGCCGGATGCGGCGGAGATCGCAGCGCGCCGCGCGGCGTTCCACGCACCCTACCATGCCGCGCTCGCAGCCGAGGTGGAGCGTGTGCGCGATCTGCACGGCATCGCCGTCCTCTACGACTGCCATTCGATCCGCGGGCGTATTCCTTTCCTGTTCGAGGGCATTCTGCCGGATTTCAACATCGGCACCAATGACGGCACGAGCTGCGATGCGGCCTTCGAGGCCGCGGCCTATGAGGGGGCGTGCGACGGAGACGGGTATACGCGCGTGCTCAACGGCCGCTTCAAGGGCGGATGGACCACGCGCCACTATGGACGGCCCGATCGCGGCGTCCATGCCCTGCAGATGGAGCTTGCCCAATCCACCCATCTCGCCCGCGAGGCGCCGCCCTTTGCCTATGACGAGGCGAAGGCGGAGCGCCTGCGCGTCCCGCTTCGCACCATCCTGACCACCCTTGAGACCCGGGCGCTTGCGCTGTCGCGCCGGCCGGACTGACGACGAAGAGAGGAACGATCGATGAGCAATCCGCGCCACAATATCCGCGACGTGCGGTCGCCTCGCGGTCCGGAGCTGACCGCCAAGAGCTGGATGACCGAAGCGCCGCTGCGCATGCTGATGAACAATCTCGACCCGGACGTGGCCGAAAACCCGCATGAGCTGGTCGTCTATGGCGGCATTGGCCGGGCGGCCCGCACCTGGGAGGATTTCGACCGGATCGTCGCGGCCCTGACCGATCTCGAGGAAGAAGAGACGCTGCTCGTCCAGTCGGGCAAGCCGGTCGGCATCTTCCGCACGCACAAGGATGCGCCGCGCGTGCTGATCGCCAATTCCAACCTCGTGCCGCACTGGGCCACCTGGGACCATTTCCACGAGCTGGATAAGAAGGGCCTCGCCATGTACGGCCAGATGACGGCCGGCTCCTGGATCTATATCGGCAGCCAGGGCATCGTGCAGGGCACCTATGAAACCTTCGTCGAGGCGGG
Source organism: Rhizobium sp. CC-YZS058 (assembly GCF_034720595.1). Taxonomy (NCBI): domain Bacteria; kingdom Pseudomonadati; phylum Pseudomonadota; class Alphaproteobacteria; order Hyphomicrobiales; family Rhizobiaceae; genus Rhizobium; species Rhizobium sp. CC-YZS058. Next base: position 1,268,587 of record NZ_JAYESJ010000001.1, read on the forward strand.
GCGCCAGCATTATGGCGGCGATCTCACCGGCAAATGGATCCTGACCGGCGGGCTCGGTGGCATGGGCGGCGCCCAGCCGCTCGCCGCCGTCATGGCTGGCGCCTGCTGCTTGGCCGTCGAATGCGACGAGACCCGCATCGATTTCCGCATCCGCACCCGCTATGTCGACGAGAAGGCGACCTCGCTCGACGAGGCGCTGGAGAAGATCGACCGCTGGACGAAGGCCGGCGAGGCCAAATCGGTCGGGCTGCTCGGCAATGCGGCCGAGATATTTCCCGAACTACTCGCCCGCATGAAGGCCGGTGGAGCGCGGCCGGATATCGTGACCGACCAGACCTCGGCGCATGACCCGCTGAACGGTTATCTGCCGATCGGCTGGACCGTGGAAGAGGCGAAGGCGAAGCGCGAGAGCGAGCCCAAAGCCGTGGAGGCGGCGGCGCGCGCCTCGATGCGCACCCATGTCGAGGCGATGGTCGGCTTTTGGAACACCGGCGTGCCGACGCTCGATTACGGCAACAATATTCGCCAGGTCGCCAAGGACGAGGGGCTGGAGGATGCCTTCGCCTTTCCCGGCTTCGTGCCGGCCTATATCCGCCCGCTTTTCTGCCGCGGCATCGGCCCGTTCCGCTGGGCGGCACTGTCCGGCGATCCGGAGGATATCCGCAAGACCGATGCCAAGGTGAAGGAGCTTCTGCCCGACAATGCGGCCCTGCATCGCTGGCTCGACATGGCGGGCGAGCGGATCGCCTTCCAGGGCCTGCCGGCCCGCATCTGCTGGGTCGGTCTCGGCGACCGCCATCGCCTCGGCCTCGCCTTCAACGAAATGGTGCGCAATGGCGAACTCAGCGCCCCGATCGTGATCGGCCGCGATCACCTTGATTCCGGATCGGTCGCCTCGCCGAACCGCGAAACGGAAGCAATGAAGGACGGCTCCGACGCCGTCTCCGACTGGCCGCTGCTCAATGCGTTGCTCAACACCGCATCGGGCGCCACCTGGGTCTCGCTGCATCACGGCGGCGGGGTCGGCATGGGCTTCTCGCAGCATTCCGGCGTCGTCATCTGCTGCGACGGGTCGGAGGCTGCCGATCAGCGCATCGCCCGCGTGCTCTGGAACGATCCGGCCACCGGCGTCATGCGCCATGCCGATGCCGGCTACGAGATCGCGCTCGACTGCGCGCGCGACAAGGGCCTGCGCCTGCCCGGCATTCTCGGCACCTGAGCCGATGGGCGGCGTCACGATCCTGCGCAGCGCCGGTCACCGGCGCATGCCCTGGAAGAATGGCGGCGGAGAGACCACGGAAATCGCCGTGTTTCCTTCCGATGCCGGACTGGACGACTTTCTCTGGCGCGTCAGCATGGCGCGGGTGGCAAGCGATGGTCCGTTTTCCCGCTTCCCCGGCGTCGAGCGGACGCTGGCGATCCTGGAGGGAGCCGGCATGGCGCTCACGATCGACGGCGGCGAGGCGCTCGTGATGCACCGGCAATCCCCGCCGCTTGTTTTTCCAGCGGATCGGCCGACCGAGGCGCGGCTGATCGACGGCCCGATCCTGGACCTCAATGTCATGACCCGGCGCGGCGTGACCGGCCACAGGGTGAGGCGGCTCGCGATCGGCGAGCAAGCGCGACTCGATGCCGAGGCTCCGACGACGCTCCTCCTGGCCCTCGACCCGGTGGAGATCGTGGGCGAGGAGCGCCTCGACCGGTTCGACGCCGCGATCCTCACGGCGTCCGTCGAGGTGCGAGCAGACCGGGAAGCGGACGCCTATCTGATCGAGATCAGGCCGCCCGCGCCGCCAGCGCGCTGAAGGAGAAGGGGGCGATCGGCAGGGCGGTTTCGCCCTTGAGCGCCAGATCGGCCAGAATTTCTCCGATGACGCTCGCGAACTTGAAGCCGTGGCCCGAACAGGGCGAGGCGACCACGATCCGGTCTTCGCCCGGCAGAGTATCGAGCAGGAAGGTCTCGTTCGGCAGCATCGTGTAGCGGCAGGCAACCGCGCGGCTGCGCCGTGTATGCCCGGTCGGCAGGCGGCGGGCGATGAACGTGTCGATCAGCGCGACATCCGCCGCATCGACCGGCGGGTTCGGCTGGTCGGGGTCGATCACCTCTTCCAGATGCAGATGCCGTCCCACCTTGAATCCGTCGGGGCCGATGACCGGGAAGCCGAAATAGGCGCCGTTCGTGCCCTCGTCGATGATGAAGGCCGGCATGCGGCCCGGAACCGTCAGAAACCCGTCCTCCGGCTGATACCAGGCGACGACCTGCTTGATCGGCACGGCATGGCTGCGCAGCGCGGGAACCAGCTGGCTGATCCAGGGCCCGGTGGCGACCACCACCTTGCCGGCACGCAGCGTGCCGGATGGGGTCGAGAGCGTCACCCCCGCATCATCCGGCTCGATCGCCGTGACGCGCTCGTTGAAGCGAAGCTGCGCGCCGGCGGCGGCCGCCAGCCGCAGATGGCCGGCGATGGCCCGTTCGGGCCGAACATAGCCGCCCTGCGGATCAAAACAGGCAACGTCTCCTTCTTCGAGAACGAAGGCCGGGTGGCGGCGCTGGACCTCCGCCCGGTCCAGGGTTTCGATCGTCAGGCCATGCAGCTCGGCACTCCTCTGCGTGCCGAGCACGACATCGCTGTCCGGCTTGCCGATCTGTAGCACACCGGTCAGTGTCAGGATCTCCTCACGCAGCGACTGTTCGAGGCTGCGCCAGTTCTGGTAGGCGCGGTGGAGCAGCGGCACATAGGCGGGATCTTCGAAATAGCCGAGCCGGATCAACCGGCTATCGCCATGCGAAGAGGAAAGCGGATGGGCGGGATAAGCGGCTTCGATGCCGACGACACGCGCTCCGCGTGCAGCCAGATGCGCGGCCGCGGCACTGCCCATGGCGCCAAGGCCGATCACGGCCACATCGAAATCCTTGCTCACGCTGGTCTTCTCCTGTCTCGCAATCCGGCAGCGCAGCGGCGCGCCTGCGTCTTTTGAGAGCGATTAACCCATGTCCGCCTGCACCGCGAGTGCTTTTGTCAGGACCGGACATCCGATGGCGTCCAGACGAAGACGATTGGATGTTTAGATCGCATTAAGGTTGCAAGGTTAGCTTCAACTTGCCAAGGCCGCTCGATCGGCCGGGACGGACGCATGATGCGGCCGATGATGCCGGACGCGGCATGATGTCCTCGCGCATATTGATCTCCGCTTTCACCCCGTACTGCCCATTGCGCAGGCCCGTCCGCGCGTGCACCCTTTCGGCTGCGCGGTCGCTGTTGAAGGAATTGAACTTGCCCAGACGGTCCAACCTGATGACGCGCATTCTCCTTGCCGCGTCCGTCGCCGTGGCCGGCGCCTTTGCCGGCTTCTCCATCTATATCGACTCGCTGCAGCACGGCGCGGCCACGCAGGCCGTGGAATCGACCGTGGCCTCATCGGGCAAGCAGGCGGCGCAAAGCGTCGCCAACTGGCTGAACGGCCGCGTGACGCTGACCGACATGACCGCGCAGGCCGCCGGCAGCGCGGAGGGCTCCGACGGGCTGCTGCGCGTTCTGAAGAACGACGTCCTGGTCAAGGAATTCATGACTACCTATGTCGGTGACGAGACCGGCCGCTTCACCATGTGGCCGGACAGCCCGATGCCGGAAGGCTACGATCCGCGCCAGCGGCCGTGGTATCAGGACGCCGTAAAGGCAAGGAGCGCCGTTCTGACCGATCCTTATATCGACGCCTCCAGCAACGAGCTGATCATCAGCGCCGCCGTTCCGGTCGAAAAGGATGGCAAGCTTCTGGGTGTCGCCGGCAGCGACTTTTCGCTGAAGACGTTGGTCTCCATGATCCGCTCCATCGACGCAGGACCGGGCGGTTTCGCCTTTCTCGTCAACAAGTCCGGCCAGATCCTGGTCCATCCCGATGCCAAGCTGGTGACCAAACCGCTTGCCGAGGCCTTCCCGGTCGCCACACCGGCGATCGACGGCCGCATCTCCACCACCGAACTTTCCGGCAAGCCGATGCTTGTCAGCTTCGTGCCGGTCGCCGGCCTGCCGACGGTCGAATGGTATGTCGGCTTCGCGGTCGATTCCGAAGCGGCCTATGCCGGCGTCGGCCAGTTCCGCACGGCCGCGGCGGTGGCGACGCTGCTGGCCGTCGGCATCATGATCGCGCTTCTGGCGACCCTGCTCAGCCGGCTCGTCATCCGCCCGGTGACCGAAATGACGGGTGCGATGGAAAAGCTTGCCGCCGGCCAGTACGATATCGCCATTCCGGGCGAGGAGCGCCGCGACCAGATCGGCTCCATGGCCGCGGCCGTCGCCGTGTTCCGCAGCAATGCGCTCGAGCGCCTGCGTCTCGAAGGCGAGGCCGAAACCGGGCGCTCGCTTTCTGAGAAGGAGCGCCGCGAGCGCGAAACGATGAAGGCCCGCGAAACCGCCGATATCCAGCATGCGGTCGAGGAACTGGCGACCGGTCTCGGACGCCTGGCCGATGGCGATCTCGCCTATCGGATCGCGACCCCCTTCGTTCAGCATCTCGACCGGCTGCGCGCCGACTTCAACAATGCCGTCGGCAAGCTGCACGACGCACTCGACACGGTCGGCAGCAATGCCAAGGCAATCGATGCCGGCGCCAGCGAGATCCGGCACGCGGCCGACGATCTGGCGCGCCGCACAGAGCAGCAGGCGGCTTCGGTCGAAGAAACGGCAGCAGCGCTCGAAGAGATCACCACCACCGTGCGTGACAGCGCACGGCGGGCCGAGGAGGTCGGCGCGCTGGTGGCTCGCACGCGGGCTGGTGCCGAGAAGTCGGGCGATGTCGTCGGCAAGGCGGTTCAGGCCATGCAGGGCATCGAGCGCTCGTCGGGCGAGATCGCCAACATTATCGGCGTGATCGACGAGATCGCCTTCCAGACGAACCTGCTCGCGCTCAATGCCGGGGTCGAAGCGGCACGTGCCGGCGAGGCCGGCAAGGGCTTTGCCGTGGTGGCCCAGGAGGTGCGCGAGCTTGCGCAGCGTTCCGCCAATGCCGCCAAGGAGATCAAGGCGCTGATTACCACCTCCAGCGACCAGGTGCGCGCCGGCGTGACGCTGGTGGGCGAAACCGGGCAGTCGCTGCAGGCGATCGTCGGCCAGGTGCAGGAGATCAATGGCCACGTCAATGCGATCGTCATCGCGACCCGCGAACAGTCGACCGGGCTGCAGGAGATCAACACTGCCGTCAACAGCATGGACCAGGGCACGCAGCAGAACGCCGCCATGGTCGAGGAACAGACGGCGGCAAGCCACGGCCTCGCCTCCGAAGCGGCTGCCCTCAATGCGCTCCTTGCCCAGTTCCAGCTGGCGGGCGCGCAGGACATGGCCGCACCGCGCCGCCGCGCGGCCTGAGACGGACGAGCGACAAAGGGGGGAGGGGCCGGGGAAACCGGCCCCTTTTCCATGACGATCGTCTGCCTTGGTCGGCGCCGACTTGCCAAGCCAAAGCGCGTCGGCCATAGGCTTGCGGCTTGAGTGACGTGCATCGGATTGTCGGTGCCGCGCTTCGCGGAGGTCGCACACGTGAAATATCATTCCTTTGGGCGGATGCCGTTCACCGTCTCCAATATCGGCTTCGGCGCCTGGCAGATCGGTGGATCCTGGGGCGAAATCAGCGAGGCCGATGGCCGCGCGGCGCTGACGGCGGCACTCGATGCCGGCATTACCTTTATCGACACCGCCGATGTCTATGGCGATGGCCGGTCCGAGAAGATCATCGCCGAGGTGCTGGCCGAGCGCTCCGGCGAGCGTCCGATGGTCGCCACCAAGGCCGGGCGCCGGCTGAGCCCGCATGTGGCGGACGGCTACACCAAGGCCAATCTCGAAGGGTTCATCGATCGCAGTCTCGCCAATCTCAAGGTCGAGTGCCTGGACCTCGTCCAGCTCCACTGCCCGCCGACCGAGGTGCTCTATCGCCAGGAGGTGTTCGAAGGCCTGGCCGAGATGCAGGCGGCAGGCAAGATCGCCGGCTATGGCGTATCGGTCGAAAAGGTCGAGGAAGCGCTGAAGGCGATCGAATATCCGGGCGTCGTCAGCATCCAGATCATCTACAACCTGTTCCGCCAGCGTCCGGACCATCTTTTCTTCACCGAAGCGCGGCGGAAGAACGTGGCCGTCATCGCCCGCGTGCCGCTGGCAAGCGGCCTGCTCTCCGGCAAGATCAAGGCCGAGACGCAGTTTGCCGCCGATGACCACCGCAATTTCAACCGCAACGGCGAAGCCTTCGATGTCGGCGAGACCTTCGCAGGCGTACCCTTCGAGGTCGGCCTGCAGGCGGTCGAGGAGGTGCGCACGCTGGTGCCGGAAGGCGCGAGCATGGCCGCCTTCGCGCTACGCTGGATCCTGATGAGCGATGCCGTCACCGTCGTCATCCCCGGCGCCCGCAATGCAGAGCAGGCGCGCGGCAATGCCGCCGCCGCCGACCTGGCGCCGCTTTCGGCCGATGTCATGAGCGCTGCGCGCGAGATCTACACGCGGTTGATAAAGCCGCATGTGCACCAGCGCTGGTAGGCAGCGCGCGGCCCCCGGAGCGCATGCCACCGGGGGCACCGTCTCGATCAGGGATTGGCCTTGAGATAGGCGATGACGTCATCGATCGAGGATTGCGACCAGAAGCCCCAGAAGCGCATGCTCGTGCCCGGTACCTTGCGCTTCGGGCTGGAGAGGAACGCCGAGAGATCGGCCTCGGTCCAGATCAGCCCCTGCTCGCCCGCCGCCAACATCGCCTCGGAATAGCGATAGCCCGGCACGCTGCCGGCCTTGCGGCCGACGACGCCCTGCAGGCTGGGGCCGAAGACCGTGCGATCCCCTTGCACCACGTGGCAGTTGGAGCAGGCCTTGAATGTGGCCGCCCCGCGTGCCGCATCCCCGCCCTCTGCCCAGGCGGGGAACGAGAACGCAAGGAGGGCGGCGAGGCAGAGGCCCGACCGTTCGAGAGGCGATCTCCGTCTCATGGCTGCTCGCTCCTTCAGACCGGCACGCATCGACGCGCGTCCCTCGAAATCTAGTGCGCGTCCTTCGACAGGGGAGGGTCGCCTCATTCGGCCGCGGCAAGGGGCGCGGCGACCGGGCTGCGGGCACGGCTGGGGGAGGTGCCGATGATCCGCTTGAAGGCGCGGCTGAAGGAGGCTTCCGACTCGTAACCGAGCCGCTCCGCCACCAGCGCCACGCGCTGCCCCTCGCGCAGCCATTGATGCGCCTGCTGCATCCGCATGCGCGCCACATAGCGCGCCGGCGTTTCGCCGACTGCTTCGGCAAAGCGCTGGGCGAAACCGGAGCGAGACGCGCCCATCTCGCGCGCCAGCGCCTCCACGCTCCAGTCCTGCGCCGGATCGAGGTGGATGGCGGCAAGCACCCGGCCGACATCGGGATGGCGCACCGCGGCCAACCAGCCCGAGGAATCGCCGCAGCCGTGCTCCACCCAGGTGCGAATCAGCGTCGCCGTCAGCACATCGGCGAGCCGGGCCAGGATGCCGCCAGCGCCCACCCGGTCCATATCCACCTCCCGCATCATCGCGTCCAGCAGCGGCGGGATCGTCGGTTCGCTGGCGGCAAGGTTGCGTGTTTCCATCACCGTCGGCATCATCTGCAGGAGCGGGTGGCGCTTGTCGATGTTGAAGCGCATTTCGGCGAAGAACAGCGTGTTGCGCTTTTCCGCGCAGGGGCATTGCAGGTCGATAATGCCGTCGCAAACCGTCTTGCGCGGCATAGTGCCGACCGGCACCGGCGGCAGGCCGGGCTTGCTCGCCAGAACATGCGCATCCCCGCGCGGCAGAAGCACCGCATCGCCGGGTCTCAGCTCGATCCAGCCGCCATCCGGCGCCTGAAGGAAGGCATGCCCGGCCGCAAGAAAATGAAAATGCGCCTCCTCCTTGGCGGGGAAACTGGTGGCGAAGGGATGCGAGGGCTGGCAGCGCCCATACTCCACCCCATCGAGCCGAAGACCGCGCAACATTTCGGTCAAGGGATCATGCATTGCCGGCCTCATCTGTTGGACGAATGGTCAAGAATTTTGGATTTACTAGCATAGAAACGCCAGGGCGTCACGCTTAGCCTCCAGTCATCCTCCCAAGGAGATTGTTGATGACCGCACCTTCCCTTTCCACCCTCGATGAAGATCTGCTCGCCGACCGGGGCGATGAAGCGCCAGCCCTTTGGGCGGGCGTCGCGTCGCTCGCGCTCGGCGTCTTCGGCCTCGTCACCGCCGAGTTCCTTCCCGCCAGCCTGCTGACGCCGATCTCGCAGGATCTCGGCGTCAGCCTCGGCGCCGCCGGCCAGACCATGACGGTCACGGCCGTCGTCGCCGCCTTCGCCGGACCCGGCATCGTCATCGGCACGGCGCGGCAGGATCGCCGCCTCGTGCTTTTCGGCCTGACTGCGGCGCTCATTCTCTCCAGCGCGCTGGCCGCCACGGCCGATGGGCTGGTGCAATTGCTGCTTGCCCGTGCGCTGCTCGGCATCGGGCTCGGCGGCTTCTGGGCCATGTCGCTGGCGCTCGCCATGCGTTTGGTGCCCGGCCGGTTGATGCCGCGCGCCATGGCGATCGTCATGTCCGGCGTCTCGGCCGCCACCGTCTGTGCCGCACCGATCGGCGCCTATGTGGGCGATGTGCTCGGCTGGCGGGCAGCCTTCGTCATTTCTGGCGTCCTCGGTCTCGCCGCGCTGCTCCTGCAGATCCTCACCCTGCCGGCCATGCCGCCCAAGGGCTCGGCGAGCCTTTCGACCATGGCGGCGGTGCTGCGCCGTCCCGCGATCCGGCTCGGGCTTCTGACCGTGCTGCTCGTGGTGTCCGGCCACTTCGCCGGCTTCACCTTCGTCCGCCCCTTCCTCGAAAGCGGGCCGCAGATGAGCGTCGCCGGCATTTCCGCGACCCTGCTCGCCTTCGGCATCGGCGGTTTCATCGGCAATCTGGCCGGCGGGTTCCTGGCCGAGCGCAACACGCCGCGGGCCATCATCTTCGCCGCCAGCGGCATCGCCGCCATGGCCTTCATCCTCGCCTTTGCCGGCGCCCATGCCGGGCTGGTTGCGGCGGTCACCGCGCTTTGGGGCTTCTTCTTCGGCGCACTGCCGGTCAGCGTCCAGAGCTTCGTGACCAAGGCTGCCGGCGACGAGGCGGAAAGCGCCGGGGCGATGATGCTCACGACCTTCCAGATCGCCATTTCCAGCGGCGCGATCTTCGGTGGGCTGATCGTCGAAACCCAGGGGCCGGCCGGCGTCTTCGCCTTCACCGGCATCGCCGCCCTCCTCGGCGCCACCGCCATCACCCTCGGCAGCCGCCGCCCGATGGCGCTCAGCGAAGGCTGAGCGAACGGAGCGAATCGACCACCGCGAAACGCCGCCTTCCCGCCGGAGGGCGGCGTTTCGCACTGTGCGGGCGCATGCCGAAAGGTGAGTCGGGGCAGAGTCTTGCGTAAGTTTCGTGAGACGGAGTCGGAGCGTGTTCGCGTGGTCTGTGAAGGCGACTTTCCGCTCTCACAATCCCTCGGCCCGATGGCTCTGGATCAGCTTGGCAAGCCAGTCGACGAAGACGCGGACCTTGTTGGAGAGGTGGCGGGTTTGGGGGTAGACGATGTAGAGGGGGATGCTTTCGCCCGACCAGTCGGGCAGAATGCGGACGAGCTCGCCCTTGCGCAGCGCTTCGGCGACCATGAAGCGGGGCGACTGGACGACGCCCATGCCTGCGAGCGCCGCGCTGACATAGGAGCGCGCATCGTTGACCGAAACCACGTAATTGGGCGTGATCTCCACGAGCTCCTCGCCGCGGCGGAATTCCATGGGGTAGATACGGCCGGTCTGCGCGCCGAGATAGCCGACCGCCCAGTGGCTGCCTGTCAGGTCCTGCGGGCTTTCCGGCATACCGAAGCGCTCGAGATAGAGCGGGGCGGCGCAGGGCACCATGGCCATCTCTCCCACCTTGCGGGCGATCAGCGACTGGTCGCCGGGCGTGCCGGCGCGCAGCGCGCAATCGACGTTCTCGGCGATGTAATCGACCAGCCGGTCGCCGACGCCGATATCGAGGCGGATCTGCGGATAGTGCTCATAGAAGTCGCAGAGCGCCGGTACGACGATGAGGTCGGCGAAGGCGCCGGCCATCTCCACCCGCAGCCGCCCGCTCGGCTGCGTCTGCGAATTGGACAGGCTGGAATCGAGTTCGTCGAGTTCAGCCAGGATCTGCATGGCGCGTTCGTAATAAAGCGCGCCGTCATTGGTCACCATCACCCGCCGGGTCGTGCGGTTGAGAAGGGTCGTGCGCAGATGCTGTTCCAGCCCCTGCACGAGGGTGGTGACCGAGGTCTTGGGAATGTTGAGCGTGGCGGCGGCGCGGGTGAAGTTGCCGGTTTCCACCACCCGCACAAAGGCCCGCATTGCCGAGATCTGGTCCATGCTCCGCTCCTGCTGCGCTGCGTCATTGTTCGCCGATCCCGAACAGTGATGTCGTGATCCGCGTCTTGTGTCGTTTCTGCGGAATAATAATATGCAAACCAACAAAGCCGCAAGTGACGGCTTACAGTCCAAGGATCGACGATGACCGGCGAGTGGCGCGAGATGGCGGTGAAGGGGCAGGGCGGCGTGCCGCTTTCGCTGCGCCTGCATGCACCGGCGGCGGTCGGCAAATGCGCGCCTCTGGTGCTCTTCCTCGGCGGCGGCGCCTTTCTCGACAAGGGCCTGCCGCAGGAGACCGGCCCTGCGGTGCGCGCGCTCGGCGCCGGCGGCGCCATCGTGCTCGAGGCCGATTACGCCACGGCCTCCGGCAACGGCTTCCCGCAGGCGCTGGACACCGCCTTCGAGGCGCTGCAGCATGTCTCGGCCAAGCGCAAGCACTTCGGCGGCGGGGTCAAGGCGCCGCTCTTCGTGGCGGGCACCGAGGCGGGCGGCAATGTCGCGGCCGGCGTGGCGCTGAAGGCACGAGACCAGATGCCAGGCGGCCTGACGGGGCAAATCCTCCTGTCGCCGATGATCGATCCGCGCATGACCACGCATTCCATCCGCCGGGCGAGCGAGATCGGCATGCTGGACCGCTGGTCGGACGGATGGCGCAACTATCTGCGCGAAACGCTCTGCGGCACCCAGCATCCTTATGCGGCGCCCTGTCTCTGTTCCCGGCTGATGGGGGTTGCCCCCGCACTGGTGCTGACATCCGAGGACGATCCGCTGAAGGACGAGGCGCTCGGCTATGCCGACCGGCTCGCGCAGGGCGGATCGCTGGTGAGGCGGACGATCCTGCCGGACAGTTTCGGCTGGACCGGCATCTACAGGGGCAAGACCGGGCTTTGGGTCGAGGCATTGCGCACGGCCTTCAGCCAGTTTGTCGAGGAGCTTCGGCCCGGCGCCAGGCCGGGTCTGCGGGCGGGGGCCGTCGTCCCCACCTGACACCTCTTTTTTGATGAGTGATTGAGAACGGCCCGAACCGGCCGAGGAGTAGCATCATGACAGCGACACGCAACCGCTGGGCCCTGACGGGCGCCGGCCTGGGCCTTGCTGCGTCCATCGCAGCCGCCACCGTCACCTTCGACCTGCCATTCGGCAGCCATGCGAGCGCGGAGACGACGCAAGCCGCCGCCCCGCCGCCGGCAACGCCGGTGACCGTCACCACCGTCGAGCCGAAGCGCGTCTCGACCTGGCAGGATTTTTCCGGCCGGCTCGAAGCCGTCGGCCGCGTGCAGATCCGCCCGCGGGTGGCCGGCACCATCCAGTCGGTCCATTTCCGGGAAGGCGGTCTCGTCAAGGCCGGCGATCTTCTGGTGACCATCGATCCCGAGCCCTACAAGGCTGTGGTCGAGCAGGCCGAAGGCCAGGTCGCCTCGGCCCGCGCCCGGCTGGCACTGACCAAGACCGAGCTTGACCGCGGCGAGAAGCTGGCTGCCAAGCAGGTCATTCCCGATACCGATCTCGTCCAGCGCGGCAGCGCCTATCAGGAAGCGGAAGCCACCCTGCAATCGGCCCTCGCCACGCTGAAATCCGCCCAGCTGAATCTCGATTATACTGAGATCCGCGCGCCGATTTCCGGTCGCGTCGGCCGTCTCGAAATCACCGAGGGCAATCTCGTCGCCGCCGGTTCGGAGGCGCCGCCGCTGACGACGCTGGTCTCCATGGACCCGATCTATGCGAGCTTCGATGCCAATGAGGAGCTGGTGGGCCGGACGCTTGCCGCGCTGACGCCCGGTGCCGATGGAACGCCGGATCTCGGCGCGGTACCGATCGAACTCGGGCTCGCCAGCGACGCCGGCACGCCCGTGCATGGCACGCTGCAACTTGTCGACAACGAGGTGAACGCTGCCAGCGGCACGCTGCGGCTGCGCGCCGTCTTCGACAATCCCGGCGGACGGCTGATTCCCGGCCAGTTCGTGCGGCTGCGCATGGGCGAGCCCAAGGCCGAGGAGCATCTGATGATCAGCGAGCGGGCGATCGGCACCGACCAGGACAAGAAGTTCGTCTATGTCGTGGGCGCCGACAACACGGTCGCTTACCGCCAGGTGGCGCTCGGCGCGGCGGTCGAGGGACAGCGGATCGTGACCAGCGGGTTGAACGCCGGCGATCGGATCGTCGTCAACGGCCTGCAGCGCATCCGCCCCGGAGCACTGGTCGCGCCGTCGAGCGAGCCGGAACTCGCGCAAAAGTAATATTTCGCACCGGGCCTTGGGGCCCGCATGCACCCCACGCTTGAAGCCAGTGCCTGCCCTTGCGGTCCATGCCGGATCCGCGAGCGGCAGCCTGTGCCAGTCTCGTTCATTCCCGGAGAGGGTTTCGATATGAACATTTCCCGTTTCTTCGTCGACAGGCCGGTCTTTGCCGGCGTGCTGTCGGTGCTCATCCTGGTGGCAGGCCTGCTCGGCATGCGCGCGCTGCCGATCTCCGAATATCCCGATGTCGTGCCGCCGTCGATCGTGGTGCGCGGCACCTATCCGGGCGCCAACCCCAAGGTGATCGCGGAGACGGTGGCGACGCCGCTGGAAGAGTCGATCAACGGCGTCGAGGACATGCTCTACATGTCCAGCCAGGCGACCTCCGATGGCGTGCTGACGCTGACCGTCACCTTCAAGCTCGGCACCGATCCGGACAAGGCCCAGCAGCTGGTGCAGAACCGCGTCTCGCAGGCCGAACCGCGCCTGCCGGCCGAGGTTCGCGCATTGGGCGTCACCACGGTCAAGAGCTCGCCCGACCTGATGATGGTCGTGCACCTCGTCTCGACCGGCGACCGCTACGACCTGACCTATCTGCGCAACTACGCGGTGCTGAACGTCAAGGACCGGCTCGCCCGCATCGAGGGTGTCGGCCAGGTCCAGGTCTTCGGCGCCGGCGACTATTCCATGCGCGTCTGGATCGACCCGCAAAAGGCGGCCGAGCATGATCTTGCCGCAAGCGACATCACCAACGCCATCCGCCAGCAGAACGTTCAGGCCGCCGCCGGAACGATCGGCGCTTCGCCGAGCCTGCCCGGGGTCGATCTTCAGCTCTCGGTCAACGCACAAGGCCGCCTGCAGACGCCGGAGCAGTTCGGCAACATCATCGTGAAAAGCGGCGCCAATGGCGAGATCACACGGCTGCGCGATGTGGCGCGGGTGGAGATGGGCGCAGCCGACTATACGCTGCGCTCCCTGCTCGACGGCAAGCCGGCCGTGGCCGTGCCGGTCTTCCAAGCGCCGGGCTCGAACGCGATCGCCATCTCGGATGCAGTCCAGGCGACGATGAAGGAGCTGAAGCTCGCCATGCCGGAAGGGGTGAGCTACGAGATCGTCTACGACACGACCGAATTCGTCCGCTCCTCGATCGACAAGGTCATCGATACGCTGCTCGAGGCCGTGGCCCTCGTCGTTCTCGTCGTCATTCTCTTCCTGCAGACCTGGCGTGCCTCGATCATTCCGCTGATCGCGGTCCCCGTCTCGATCGTCGGCACCTTTGCCGTCATGTATGTCTTCGGCTTCTCCATCAATGCGCTGACGCTCTTCGGCCTCGTGCTGGCGATCGGCATCGTGGTGGACGATGCGATCGTCGTGGTCGAAAATGTCGAGCGCAACATCGAGGCGGGCTTCTCTCCGCGCGAGGCGACCTATCGGGCGATGCGGGAAGTCTCGGGTCCGATCATCGCGATTGCGCTGGTGCTGGTCGCCGTCTTCGTGCCGCTCGCCTTCATCACCGGTCTTTCGGGCCAGTTCTACCGCCAGTTCGCGCTGACGATCGCGATTTCGACCGTCATCTCGGCGATCAATTCGCTGACGCTGTCGCCGGCGTTGGCCGCCCTGCTCTTGAAGGACCATCATGCCAAGAAGGATTTTCTGACCGTCTTCATGGACAAGACGCTCGGCTGGTTCTTCCGCGGCTTCAACCGCGCCTTCGGCGCCATGTCGCGTGGCTATGGCCGCAGCATTGGCGGGCTGCTCACCCGCAAGAGCGTCGTCATGGTGATCTATCTGGCGCTGGCCGGCGCCACCTACAGCATGTTCAACGCCGTGCCCGGCGGCTTCGTGCCGGCGCAGGATAAGCAATATCTGATCGGCTTCGCGCAGCTTCCCGATGGCGCCACGCTCGACCGGACGGAAGAGGTGATCAAGAAGATGAGCGCGATCGCGCTCGAACAGCCGGGCGTCAAGAATGCGCTGGCCTTCCCGGGCCTGTCGATCAACGGCTTCACCATCGGCTCCAATGCCGGCATCGTCTTCGCCGTGCTCGACGATTTCGAGGACCGCAAGACGCCCGAGCTTTCGGGCGGGGCGATCGCCATGCAGCTGAACCAGAAGTTCGCCGGCATCCAGGATGCCTTCATCGCCATGTTCCCGCCGCCGCCGGTCAACGGTCTCGGCACGACGGGCGGCTTCAAGCTGCAGATCGAGGATCGCGCCGGCCTCGGCTACCAGTCGCTGGACGAAGCGGCCAAGGCCTTTATCGGCAAGGCCTACCAGACGCCGGAACTCGCCGGCATCTTCTCGAGCTACCAGATCAACGTGCCGCAGCTCTATGCTGATCTCGACCGCACCAAGGCCGAGCAGCTGGGGGTATCGGTCACCGAGGTCTTCGATGCGCTGCAGATCTATCTGGGGTCGCTCTATGTGAACGACTTTAACGCCTTCGGCCGCACCTACAGCGTGCGCGTCCAGGCGGATGCGAAGTTCCGCGCCAAGCCCGAGGATATCGGCCAGCTGAAGGTCCGTTCGCAATCGGGCCAGATGATCCCGCTGTCGGCCCTCCTCAAGGTGGATGCGACGACCGGGCCGGAGCGCACGACGCGCTACAACGGTTTCCTCGCCGCCGACGTCAATGGCGGGTCGGCGCCGGGCTTCTCCTCCGGCCAGGCTCAGGCGGCGATCGAGCGGATCGCCGACGAAACGCTGCCCTCCGGCATCGACTTCGAATGGACGGACCTGACCTATCAGCAGATCTTGGCGGGCGATTCCGGTATCCTCGTCTTCCCGCTCGCTCTGCTGCTCGTCTATCTGGTGCTGGCCGCGCAATATGAGAGCCTGACGCTGCCGATCGCGATCATCATGATCGTGCCGATGGGTGTGCTGGCGGCGCTGACCGGCGTCTGGCTGACCGGCGGCGACAACAACATCTTCACCCAGATCGGGCTGGTGGTGCTGGTGGGGCTCTCGGCGAAGAACGCGATCCTGATCGTCGAATTCGCGCGCGAGCTCGAATTTGCCGGACGGACGCCGGTTCAGGCGGCCGTCGAGGCGAGCCGTCTGCGCCTGCGGCCGATCCTGATGACCTCCATGGCCTTCATCATGGGCGTCGTGCCGCTGGTCATCTCGACCGGTGCCGGTGCCGAGATGCGGGCCGCCATGGGCGTCGCCGTGTTCTCGGGCATGATCGGCGTCACCGTGTTCGGCATCTTCATGACGCCGATCTTCTACGTGCTGGTCCGGCTGCTGTCCGGCAACCGGCCGCTGAAGAACCATGGTACGGTCGAGGAAATCGATCCCGCCCATGGCGCTTATGCCGGCAGGGACGAGAAGGACGAGCCGCAGCTCGCCCTGCCGCTCGCCGCCGAGTAACGACTCCGCGATCGTCCGATCGATTGACACGCCCCTGCCACCCGGCGGGGGCGTTGTCCTGTTCAGGGCCTGTCGCTCAAGCCCACCTGGCGGGCGAAGGTCTTGAAGCTCGCGCTTTCGCCGCGCTCGGCCGCGTCATTGGCGAGGCTCAGGAGGCGGATCGGGAAGAGAATGCCCTTCTGGTTGGAGCCCGAAAGCTCGCTGCCGGCGCTGGCCGCCGCTTCCTCCTCCGCATTCTTCAGAGCGCTGCGGATGTCCTGATGCGTCGCCAGGCCCTTCTCCGTCAGCATGCGGGTGATGGCGGCGACCGCCATGGTCAAGCCTTCGAGCTGCAGATTGGCCGTGTTCATGCCCGGTCTCCTCCTCCTGATGCCGATCGAGCCAGAACGGCGCGTCCCTGCCGAGGTTCCCGCGGCTTGGCCTCAATAGCCGGTCATCTCCAGATAGCCGCGGCCTTCATGGCTGCCTGAAAAGAAGATCGGCCCTTCCCAGTAGGGCGTTCGGGTGGCCATCCAGGCTTGCGGGTTCAAAGGTTCGGTGACGATGTCGAGCCCGCGGTCGGCAAGGCGCACCTGCCAGCGTGTCGGAACGTCCCGCCCCGCAACAGGGCTCTGGCCGAGCGGCGAGACGCTGAGGGCGCCGGCGGCGAGAGGCGTCGGCGTGCCATCGGCGGCGATCCAGGTGGCGGAGGTATAGCCGGCGCCGCCATCGCGCAGGCGAAAGCCCATCAGCTTCTCGCCGCTCGTGAAATGCAGTGAGAACCAGTCCCATCCGGTCTGGTCGCTGGCAAGCGGTTGCGAGGACCATTCGCGGTCGAGCCAGGCCTGTCCGGTGACGGTGACAGGGCCGGAGGGAAGCGTCAGCCTGCCCTCGACGCGGTAGAAGGGCTGGGAATAATAGAAGCTCGCCTGGCCGGCTGCGGATTTGACCGAATAGCCGTTCTGCCCCTGCGGCACGAGCGGGCCGGTGGCGGTGAGCGAGAGATCGTAGGAGAACGCCGCGCCGCTTGCCTGCAGTGTGACATGGGCGAGCTGGTCGGTGCTCTGCGGGGCATCTGCCCGCCGGGCAAGGCGCCAGTCGTCGATCCAGGCGGCAAAGGGGGCCGCCGTCACGCCCGCCTGGCCGATGCCGCCGCGCGACAGTCGCTCGGAAACGAACTGCGTCTCCCGCGTCGTGATCGCCGCATGGCCGAGCCAGATCTGCGGGCTCTGCCAGCCTTCCGCCTCGCGCGGGGCGAGCGCCGAACGGAACAGCGTCCACTGAACCCCGTAGGGCGTGCCGTCGGGGCCTTCGAGATTGGCGGTCAGATACCACCATTCGATCCTGAAATCCGGGTGCGCCCCGTGATCGCGCGGGAAGAGGAAGGGCCTGCCCGGCGCCGGCACCGAAAACCCTTCCGCCGTGGTGCCGAGGCCGGCAAAGCCCTGGGTCAGGCCGGTGCGCGGCAGGGCAAGGCCGGCAAGGCCAGCAAGGAGCAGGCGGCGGCGCGACAGGCCGAGCGGAGCGCTAGCGTTCATTGGCGAAGACCTTCAGCAGATCGGCCGGCGAGAGTACCGCCAGCCGGCGCAGCGGGATGAGGGCTGAGATCAGGCTGGCCAAGAGCGCCAGCGCGCCGAGCCGCAGCCAGTCGGACGGGAAGATGTGGATCGGCAGCCGCCACCCGAAGGCCTCGACATTGACGATGGCCAGCAGCACCCAGGCAAGCCCCAGGCCGACGGGCAGGGCGGCGATCAGCGTCAGCAGCGCCAGCAGCAGCGTGCGCACCAGTTCCAGCCAGACCAGCTGCCGGCGCGTAAGCCCCATGGCCCAGACGGGGGCAAGCTGCGGCAGGCGCATGGTGGACAGCGTCATCAGGCTCGCGAACATGGCAAGCCCCGCAACACCCAGCGTCAGCACGTTCAGCGCCGCGGTGACGGAGAAGGTCTGCTCGAAGATTTCCAGCGAGCGCCGCTTGAGCGCGCCCTGGTCGATCATCGCCGTCTCGGGCAGGCCGAAGCGATCGCCAAGCGCGCGTTTGAGCGCCGGCACGTCGGCGGGTGGCAGGCGCAACCCGTAGCGCAGCCGCTCGACCTCCGGATAATGGGCGGCCAGCGCCTCGACATTGACGATCACCTGGCCGACCGGATTGCCGTAATCGGAATAGATGCCGACGACGCGCGTGCTCCAGCCGCCGGGCAGCACCAGCGGGTCGCCGACGGCGATCCCGTCCCGCCGGCTCATCTGCTCGTTCACCAGGGCTCCGGTGCCGCGCGCCACCTGGTCCCAGGCGTCCGGGGCGCGGTCGAGGAGCGGCCAGTTGTCGCGATAGGTGGCATGGTCGGCGGCACCGTAGATCTCGGCCGGCTGGCCGCCCACCGTCCCCTCGACGCTCCAGATCGGCAGGATCGCCTGCACCTTGCCCGGCAGGAAGGCGCGCAGGGCTGCCGCCTCCGCCTCGCTGCGCGCGGTCACATAGAGTTCCGAAGCGAGCCGCTGATCGAGCCAGCCGGTGAAGGTGAGGCGGAAACTCGAGACCATGGTGCCGACGCCGATATTGGCCGAGAGCGCGAGCAGCAGCGCCATCAGCGCCAGCGACAGGCCGGGCAGTTGCTGGCGCGTATCGGCCCAGAACCACTGCGCAAGCGCCCGGCGCGAGAGCCGTTCCATGCCGGAAAGGAGGAGAGTGAGGACGACCGGAAGCAGGAGGGCGGCGCCGAGCAGCAGCGCGCCGAGCACGGCAAAGCCCGCAACCAGCCCGGAGCCCCAGACCGCGAGCGCGACCGACGCCACAAATAGGAGCAGGCTCGCCAGCGCCTGGATGCGAAGCGCCCGTTCGGACGCCCGCGCCCAGGCCCGCGGTTGGGCAGGCGCCAGAAGCGGCATATGCGCGACGCGCCAGAGGCTCTGCGCCGCCGCGGCGAGCGCGCCCAGAACCGCGATCAACAGGCCGGAGAGCCACCACTCCGGCCTCAGCGTCAGCGTGCCGGGCACCGAGGCGCCATAGAGCCCCTGCAGGGTCGCCGCCACGCCCGGCAGCAGGAGGGAACCGACGAGATAGCCGAGCGCGACGCCGGCAAGGCCGGCAAGCGTCGCGAAGGCGAGCAGCTCCGCGACCAGCAGCACGGTCAGCGCGCGGGCGGAGAGGCCGAGCGAGCGCAGCGTGCGGAAGGTCGCCCGTCGCTGCTCGAAGGCAAGGCCGATGGCGGAATAGACGATGAACAGGCCGACGGCGAAGGCGAGGAAGCCGAAGGCGGTCAGGTTAAGGTGGAAGCTGTCGGTCAGGCGCGAGATGTCGCCGCCGGCCTCCGGCGACTTCAAGGTCAGGTCCGGGGCGATTTCCGCAAGCGGCCGGCGCGCTGCCGGCTGTTCCGGCGCAAGCAGGAGCCGGCTGATTTCTCCGGGTCGGTTCAGCAGCGTCTGGGCGATCCCGATATCGGCGGTGCCGGTGCCGGGCACCATGCTGGCCTCGGCCTTGAGCGGCACAGGCGACGTGAGGCCAAGAGACGCTGCCGTC
Organism: Rhizobium sp. CC-YZS058; assembly: GCF_034720595.1. Taxonomy (NCBI): domain Bacteria; kingdom Pseudomonadati; phylum Pseudomonadota; class Alphaproteobacteria; order Hyphomicrobiales; family Rhizobiaceae; genus Rhizobium; species Rhizobium sp. CC-YZS058. The sequence continues at coordinate 1,288,080 of NZ_JAYESJ010000001.1, forward strand.
TCCGGTGCGACGAAGATCAGGCCGGGCGGGGTAATGAAGGGCAGAAAATCGCCGAGCGCTTCGCCGGACAGCGCGCCGGCTTCGCCGGGCAGCGTTGCCGGGTCGATGCCGATCAGCCGCAACCGCGTGCTGCCGATCTTGAGCTCTCCTTCGAGGACGGGCGAGACCAGCCAGCCGGCGCGCCGCAGCGAAACATAGGTCGCCTGCGCAATCGGACGGCCATCGGCATGGACGAGCTGGGTCAGCTGGTCCTGGCCGATCAGCCGCGCCGCACGATCATAGCTCGCCCGGGCTTCGGCATTGATGGCCTGCACGCCGGACCAGAGCGCCGTGGCGAGCGAGAGGCCGACGAGCAACATGAGGAGCTGCATCGGCCGCCGCCGCCAATGGGAAAGCAGCGCGCCGAGCGCGGCAGCCCAGCTCATGCGATGCGCCCGGCGGTCAGATGGACGCGACGATCCAGACGGTCGGCCAGCCGCTGCGAGTGCGTGACCATGAGCAGCGCGGCGCCCGTTTCGGCGACGAGCGACAGCATGAGGGCCAGCACCTGCTCGCTCGTCGCCTCGTCGAGATTGCCGGTCGGTTCGTCGGCCAGCACCAGCTTCGGCCTGGCGGCCAGCGTTCGGCCGATCGCCACGCGCTGCTGCTGCCCGCCGGAGAGCTGTTCCGGATAGCGCAAGAGGAGCGAGGCGAGACCCAGCCGCTCGGCGAGCTTGGCGTTCCAGGCGGGGTCGTGCCGGCCGGCAAGCCGGGCGTGGAAGGCAAGATTGGCACCGACGGTGAGCGAGGGGATGAGGTTGAACTGCTGGAAGATCAGCCCGACCGTGCTGCGTCGGAGCGCTGCGCGGCCGGCATCGCCGAGCGCCGCCATGTCAGCGCCATCGATGAGGATCTGCCCGCGGTCGGGCTCGTCGAGGCCGGCGGCCAGATGCAGGAGCGTGCTCTTGCCGCTGCCGGATTCGCCGGTCAGCGCCAGGCTTTCGCCGGCGGACAAAGAAAGGTCGATCCCGTCCAGCACGGTCAGCGGCCCCTCCGCCGTCCGATAGGTCTTCGACACGTCCGTCATTGCGATGACCATGCGGCTCCTGCCCGTTCTGTCGCCTTCACTCCGGAATATAGGAGAGCGGCGGTCGCCTGCGAGGCGTCATTCTGCCGCGCGCGCCTCTTCAATGCCGTTGCCCGAAACCTGTCGGTGGGAATGAAACTATCTGCGCCTGCCTCAGTTGGACGACCCTGCAGCCGGGGACCTGGTCGGGCTCTCGGACTTCGAGCGACAGACACCAGAAACAGAACAGGCGGGTTTCATCATGCGGGCATTGGTTTGGCACGGCAAGGAAGACATCCGGTGCGATAGGGTCAGCGATCCCGAGATCGAGGATCCGCGCGATGCGATCATCAAGGTGACCAGCTGCGCCATCTGCGGCTCGGACCTGCACCTCTTCCACAACTTCATCCCTGCCATGATGCCGGGCGACATCATGGGCCATGAGATGATGGGCGAGGTGGTGGAAACCGGGTCCGACATGCGCGGCAAGCTCAAGAAGGGCGATCGCATCGTCGTGCCCTTCACCATCAATTGCGGCGAATGCGAGCAGTGCAAGCGCGGCAATTATTCGGTCTGCGAGCGGAGCAACCGCAACAAGGCGATCGCCGACAAGGCCTTCGGCCACACGACGGCCGGGCTCTTCGGCTATACGCATCTGACCGGCGGCTATCCGGGCGGGCAGGCGGAATATATGCGCGTGCCCTTTGCCGACGAGACCCACATCAAGGTGCCCGACAGCCTGACGGACGAGCAGGTGCTGTTCCTGGGCGATATCTTCCCGACCGGCTGGCAGGCCGCCGTCCATTGCGACATCGAGCCGACCGATACGGTGGCGGTCTGGGGTTGCGGCCCGGTTGGCCAGATGGCGATCCGCAGCGCGATCCTGCTCGGCGCCAAGCAGGTGGTCGCGATCGACTGCATCTCCGAACGGCTCTCGATGGCCAGCGCCGCCGGCGCGATCACCATCGACTTTTCCGAAGAGAGCGTCGTCGAGCGGCTGAACGAGCTGACCTCCGGCAAGGGACCGGAAAAGTGCATCGACAGTGTCGGCCTTGAAGCCCACGTCTCGATAGGTCAGCCGGACACGCTGCTCGATCGCGCCAAGCAGATGATGATGCTGGAGAATGACCGGCCGCATGTGCTGCGCGAGATGATCTATGTCTGCCGTCCCGGCGGCATCCTGTCGATCCCCGGCGTCTATTCCGGCCTCGTCGACAAGATCCCGATGGGCCAAGCCATGAACAAGGGTCTCACCTTCCGCATGGGCCAGACCCATGTGCGCCGCTGGACCGACGATCTCCTGCGCCGCATCGAGGAAGGCCAGATCGACCCGTCCTTCGTCATCACCCATACGGCGACGCTGGAGGAGGGGCCCGAGATGTACAAGGTGTTCCGCGACAAGCAGGACAGCTGCATCAAGGTCGTCCTCAAACCCTGATCCTCCCGCCCCACTCCCAGACCTTGAAGGAGGTTGTCCATGACATTCCTGTCCAATCTGACCCGGTCGGAAGGTGATCCGAAGGTGATCTCGACCGGCCCCAGCTCGCGCTCGACCGCCGACAGCCTCGCCAAGGGGCTCGGCTGGTTCAGCCTGGCGCTCGGCGCGGCCGAACTCATGGCGCCCGGCCGCATCGCCCGCACGCTCGGCATGGAGGGCAAGGAAAACCTGATCCGCGCCTACGGCATCCGCGAGATCGGCGCCGGCATGCTGACCCTTTCCGTCGACAGCCAGGCCGGCCTGATGAGCCGGGTGGCCGGCGATGGGCTCGACATCGTCACCCTGATGGGTGCGATGGGCGAGGACAATCGAAAGCGGCAGAATGTCGGCGCGGCTCTGGCCGTCGTACTCGGCATCACCGCGCTGGATCTCGTGGCCACCAAGGCCGCCACCGCGCGCCACGCGCGCACCGCGGCGGGACCGACGGGGCGCGACTTTTCCGACCGGTCCGGCTTTCCCAAGGGCGTTGCCGCGGCCCGCGGGGCAGGCGTCACGCCGCCGCGCCAGCTCTCAGACCTGCGTGCCGCGCCGCGTCCAGCCTGAGCCGGACGCCCGCACGATCGGCTGCAGTGCGGATGATCTTTCTTCCGCACTGCAGCAGATCGTGAGGAACCGAACCGGCTCCCCGGGGTTTTGGACCAAAAGCTGCGAGACGTCCTCATGAATGCACATGCCCGTCCCGAAACCACCGCCCGCCTGACCCAGCCGCCCCGCATCTACTATATCCATCCGCTGCTCGTCGGCGGCCTGGACCAGTGGCGTGGCCTCTTCGATCACGCCCGCTCGCTCGGATTCGATACGGTGCTGACTGCGCCGCTCTATCCGCGCGGCGAAGGGGCCAGCGTCTTCGTCAGCCGCAGTCAGGATCGGCTCGACCCTGCCTACGGGCTGGGCGACGATCTCGAACGCGGAATGCTGAACCTCGCCGATGCCGCCCGCGCGGCCGGCGTCCGATTGATGATGGATTTCGTCGTCGACCGGATCGCCGAAGAGACCGGCGGCGCGCGACAGGCGCTCGATCCCCGAATTCCTCCGCTTCTCTCCGGCAGCCGTCCGCTCGCACCGATCGGCGAGGGGGAGGGCGTGACGCATCTGGCGGAGCGGCTGACGCGCCTCGCTTCTCTTGGCCTGAGCGGCGTGCGCTGCCTCGGCCTGGAGCAGGCCGATCCCGATGCCTGGCGTGCGCTGGTTGCCCGGGTGCGCAGTTCCGCGCCGGACTTCAGCCTCCTTGCCTGGACGCCGGGAACGGCCTTTGCAACCCGTGTGGCGCTGGCCGGGGCCGGCTTCGACGGATGTTTTTCCTCCTTTGCCTGGTGGGATCTGCAGGAGCGCTGGTTCCTAGAGGAAGCCGCAGTGCAAAACGCCTTTCCGCTGCAGATTGCCGCCCCCGAGGCGCCCTTTGCCAAGCGCGTGGCGCACGGAACGGAAAGCGCCGAGGTGCTGGAGCGCCGGGCGCGGCGCATGCTGCGTCTCTCTGCGCTCCTCGGCGGCGGGCTGATGGTACCGATGGGCTTCGAATTCGGGCTTGCCGCCCCGCTCGATCCGCTGTTCGGACAGGCCGAGGGCCTGCGCGGCCTGAAAGACCGCGGTGCCTTCGATCTTTCCGCGGAAATCCGCAGCGTCAACCAGATGCTCTCGGCCACGCGTCCCTTGCGCCGCCCGCCGCCGCAGCTGCTGACGGCCTCGCAATCCTCGGTTTCGGCACTGCTCATAGGCGACAAGCCGGACCTTCGCCTCGCCGAACAGGTACAGATCGTGTTGTACAACCGCGATCTGCGCAACAGCGCCCGCGTGCCGTTCAACGCGTTGCGCGAGGCTGCGGCCGCCTTTCTTCCGCTCGTGTCTGCCGATGATCCGTCGCTGACGCTGGATGCCGATCTGCGTTTGCCGCCCGGTGCCGTTCGGGTCTCCGAAGGGCGGGCTTCGCGCGCCATCCGGCTGGAGGGTTTCGCTGTCGACGCGACGCAGGCGGCCGCGTCCCCGCGGCTTGCCATCGAGGCCGTGACACCCTCGGTCGACGACGGACGTTTTCCCGTCAAGCGCGTCGTCGGGGAGACTGTCCGTGTCGAGGCGGATATCTTCGGTGACGGCCATGATCCGCTTGCAGCCGCGCTGTTCTGGCGGGCGGCGGATGAGGCGGAATGGTCCGAGGTTGCGATGCAGCTGGTGGTCAACGACCGCTGGCGCGCGGAGTTTACGCCGCGGCGCATGGGCCGGCACGAATTCGTCGTCGAGGCCTGGCGCAACCCCTTCGCCATCTTCCGCTACGAGCTCGGCAAGAAGCACGAGGCGCGGCTCGACCTGACGCTCGAAAACCAGGAAGGCATCAACCTTGTCAGCCGTGCTGCGGCCGAAGGGCCGGCGGAGACGAAAGCGGCGCTCCTGGCTCTCGTTGCGAAACTGGAGGCGGCGGACGCGTCTGCTCGGACGAGCCTGCTGCTCTCGGCCGATGTCTCGGCGCTGATGGCACGCGCCGATCGGCGGCCGCATCGGGTCCGCTCGGCCGTGATTCCGCTCGATGCCGAGCGCAAGGCGGCAGCCTTTGCCAGTTGGTTCCAGGTCTTCCCGCGCTCGCAGAGCGGCGACGCCAATCGGCATGGCACCTTCGACGACGTGATCTCCCGCCTGCCGGCGATCCGCGAGATGGGCTTCGACGTCCTCTATTTTCCGCCAATCCACCCGATCGGCACCACGAACCGCAAGGGCCGCAACAACACGCTGACCCCCGGGCCGAACGATCCCGGCAGCCCCTATGCGATCGGCTCGGACGCTGGCGGGCACAAGGCCATCCATCCGGAGCTCGGCGATTTCGACGATTTCCGCCGGCTGGTCACCGCGGCGGCGGAGCAGGGCCTCGAGATCGCCCTCGACCTCGCCATCCAGGCCTCGCCCGACCATCCCTGGCTCAAGGAGCATCCCGGCTGGTTCGACTGGCGGCCGGACGGCACGATCCGCTATGCGGAAAACCCGCCCAAGAAATACGAAGACATCGTCAATGTCGATTTCTACGCAAAGGACGCCGTGCCCTCGCTCTGGACCGAGCTGCGCGACACCGTCCAGCTCTGGGTCGATCAGGGCGTCAAGCTCTTCCGCGTCGACAATCCGCACACCAAGCCGTTTCCCTTCTGGGAATGGCTGATCGCCGATATCCGCGCCCGGCACCCGGAGGTCGTCTTCCTCTCGGAGGCCTTCACCAAGCCGAAGGTCATGTACCGGCTGGCGAAAGTCGGGTTCTCGCAGTCCTACACCTACTTCACCTGGCGCAACACCAAGTGGGAGCTGGAGGAATACATGCGGGAGATCACGACCGAGGCGCCGAAGGACTTCTTCCGCCCGCACTTCTTCGTCAACACCCACGATATCAACCCGGATTTCCTGCAGAACGCGCCGCGCTCGGCCTATCTGATCCGCGCCGCGCTGGCCGCGACGCTGTCCGGGCTCTGGGGGGTCTATAACGGGTTCGAGCTGTGCGAAGGCCGCCCCGATGCCAAGCGCAAGGAATATGCCGACAGCGAGAAATACGAGATCCGCGCCTGGGACTATGACCGGCCGGGCCATATCAAGGGCGAGATCGCGATGCTCAACCGCATCCGGCGCGACAATCCGGCCCTTCACTCGCATCTCGGCCTGACCTTGCTGCCGGCTTGGAACGACAATGTGATGTTCTTCGAGAAGGCGAGCGCCGGTCGGGAGAATGTCGTGCTGGTCGGCATCAGCCTCGATCCGCATCACGACCAGGAAGCCGATGTCGAGATCCCGCTCTGGTCGTGGAACCTTCCGGACAGTGCATCCCTTCCCATGGAAGATTTGATCGCCAACCGCGCCTTCACCTGGACAGGAAAAATCCAGCGCCTGCGCTTCGGCCCGCACCTGCCGTTCGGCATTTGGCGCGTGAGATGATGGGAGAGATGAGAATGGATGCAACGACCGCCGAGAGCCGGGCCGAGAACGAACCCCATGCCGAAACGGCCGGCCCGGACGTGACGGCGACCGAGCAAATGGACCCGCTCTGGTTCAAGGATGCGATCATCTACCAGCTGCACATCAAGTCGTTCTGCGACGGCAATGGCGACGGCATCGGCGACTTCCAGGGCCTGCTCGGCAAGATCGACCATATCGCCTCGCTTGGCGCGACCGCGATCTGGGTTCTGCCCTTCTTCCCGTCGCCGCGCCGCGATGATGGCTATGACATCGCCGATTACGGCAATGTCAGCCCCGACTACGGGACGATGGACGATTTCCGCGCCTTCGTGGCCGCTGCGCATGAGCGGGGCCTGAAGGTCATCATCGAGCTCGTCATCAACCACACCTCCGACCAGCACCCCTGGTTCCAGCGCGCGCGCACTGCGCCGATCGGCTCGCCGGAGCGCGACTTCTACGTCTGGTCGGATACGGATCAGAAGTTTCCCGAAACCCGGATCATCTTCCTCGATACGGAAAAGTCGAACTGGACGTGGGATCCGGTCGCCGGCCAGTACTACTGGCACCGCTTCTACTCCCACCAGCCGGATCTCAACTTCGACAATCCGCTGGTCATGGAAGAGCTGCTCTCCGTGATGCGCTTCTGGCTGGAGACAGGGATCGACGGATTCCGCCTGGACGCGATCCCCTATCTCGTCGAGCGGGAAGGGACGAACAACGAGAACCTGCCGGAAACCCATGACATTCTGAAGCGCATCCGTGCCGCGCTCGATGCCAGCCATCCGGGCCGCATGCTGCTGGCAGAAGCCAATCAGTGGCCGGAGGACACGAACGAATACTTCGGCGACGGCGACGAATGCCACATGGCCTTCCACTTCCCACTGATGCCGCGCATGTACATGGCGATCGCCAAGGAAGACCGCTTCCCGATCACCGACATCATGCGCCAGACGCCGGAGATCCCGGAAAATTGCCAGTGGGCGATCTTCCTGCGCAATCATGACGAGCTGACGCTCGAAATGGTCACCGACGCCGAGCGCGACTATCTCTGGAACACCTATGCCGCCGACCGGCGGGCCCGCATCAATCTCGGCATCCGCCGGCGGCTTGCGCCCTTGATGGAGCGCGACCGGCGCCGCGTCGAGCTGATGAACGCGCTGCTGCTCTCCATGCCCGGCACGCCCGTTCTCTATTACGGCGACGAGATCGGCATGGGGGACAATATCTACCTCGGCGACCGCGATGGCGTGCGCACGCCGATGCAATGGTCGCCGGACCGCAATGGCGGCTTCTCGCGCGCCGACCCGGCCCGCCTCGTGCTGCCGCCGATCATGGACCCCCTCTATGGCTATGAGGCGGTCAATGTCGAGGCGCAGTCGGCCGATGCCCACTCGCTGCTCAATTGGACCCGGCGGATGCTGGCGCTGCGCGGCCGCCATACGGCCTTCGGGCGCGGCTCGCTCAAATTCATCAATGCCGGCAACCGCAAGATCCTGACCTATCTGCGCGAATATGACGGCGAGACGATCCTCTGCGTCTTCAACCTCTCGCGCCTGCCGCAGGCCGTCGAGCTGGATCTTTCGGCCTTCGAAGGTCGCGTTCCGATCGAACTGACCGGCATGTCGCCGTTCCCGCCGATCGGCCAGCTCACCTATCTCCTGACCTTACCGCCCTATGGCTTCTTCTGGTTCCAGCTGGTGGCGGAAGCCGATGGTCCGGTCTGGCGCACCGATCCGCCGGAGCAGCTCCCCGATTTCGTGACCATGGTCATGAGGAGAGATCTCCTGGAGGTGGTCGAGGAGCCGCGGCTGGCCGGCGTGCTGTCGCGTGATGTCTTGCCGACCTATCTCGAGAAGCGCCGCTGGTTCGGCTCCAAGGGCGAGCGGTTGAAGCGCGCCGAGGTGGTGGCGGCGACGCCCATGGGCTTTCCGCACAATGTCCTGCTCGGCGAGCTGGAAGCGGAGATGGACGGGCATACCGAGACCTATCTCCTGCCGCTTGCCGTCGCCTGGGACGAGACGCAGCCGCCGGCACTCGCCCAGCAACTGGCGCTCGCCCGTATCCGCCAGGGTCGCCGCGTCGGCTTCCTCACCGATGGTTTCGCGATGGAGAGTTTCGCGCGCGGTGTCATCAAAGGGCTCTGCGAACGCGCCACGATCTCGGGGCGCAACGGCACGCTGGAGTTTCTCGGCACCGACCAGCTCGATTGCATGGCGGTGACCGACGACATGCCGGTGCGCTGGCTCTCGGCCGAACAGTCGAACAGCTCGCTGATCGTCGGCGATCTCGCCATGGTCAAGCTCATCCGCCACATCTTCCCCGGCATCCATCCGGAAGTGGAGATGACCCGCTATCTGACCGAAGTCGGCTATCAGAACACCGCGCCGCTGCTCGGCGAAGTCGCGCGGACCAATGCCGATGGCGTCCGCACGACCCTGATCATCATCCAGGGCGCGATCCGCAACCAGGGCGATGCGTGGAACTGGATGCTCACCAATCTGCGCCGCGCGCTCGACGAAGTGTTGCTCGCCGAGGGCGAGGTGGATGGCAGCGCGGAAAACTTCCGCCCGCTCGTCGATTTCGCCGGCATGGTGGGCAAGCGGCTCGGCGAACTGCATGTGGCGCTGAGCCGCCCGACCGAGGACGAGGCCTTCGCGCCGGTGACGGCGGGGCAAGCCGAGATCGAGAGCTGGCGCGAAACGATCCTGGCGCAGGTCACCGACAGCCTGCAGATCCTCTCCGACGCACGGTCCAAGCTGGAGCCGGAGGTGGCGCAGGCCGCCGATGCGCTGCTGGCGCGCCGCGACGCGGCAATGGCCATCGTTGCGGATCTGGCCAGGTCCGCTGAGGGCACGCTGATGACCCGCAACCATGGCGATTTCCACCTCGGCCAGGTTCTGGTGGCGGAATCCGACGCCTTCGTCATCGACTTCGAAGGCGAACCCGCCCGCGATCTGTCGGAGCGCCGCGCCAAGACCAATCCGCTGCGCGATGTGGCGGGTCTCCTGCGCTCGCTCGGCTACCTCGCGGCGACCGCCGAACTCGACGTCGAGGGCGTCGGCGATCCGGGTGACCCGCGCCGGCCGGGGCTGATCCGCGACTTCACCTGGACGGCGCACCAGTCGTTCCTGCGCAATTACTTCGAGGCGACCTCCGCCTCCGAAGCGCTGGCGCTGACGGAAGACCAGCGGGTCCGCATCCTCGATCTCTTCCTCCTCGAAAAGGCGGCCTACGAGATTGCCTACGAGGCCCGCAACCGGCCGAAATGGCTGCCGATCCCGCTCGAGGGCTTCGCCACCATCGTCCACAGATTGTCGGAGCCGACAGAGAATGCTTGAGCGTCTGGATACCCTCTCGGGCCTCGACCCGCAGGCCGTGACCGCCCTTGTCGAAGGGCGTCATGGTGACCCGTTCTCGATCCTCGGACGCCATCCCCAGGGCGACCGAACGGTTGTCCGGACCCTCGTTCCGGGCGCCGTCTCGGTCGAACTCGTCGATCCCGGGACGAATGCGGTGATCGCACCGATGACGCTCGCCCATCCCGGCGGCCTCTATGCGGCCGTGGTCGACAGCGTGTCACGACCGCTGTTCCGCATCCACTGGCCGGATGCGGTCCAGGAGACCGAGGATCCCTATTCCTTCGGCCTGTTGCTTGGCGATCTCGACCTGCATCTTTTCTCGCAGGGCACCCATTACAGCCTCGGCCGCACCTTTGGCGCGCGGCCGATGGAAATCGATGGCGTGGCCGGTGTTCGCTTCGCCGTCTGGGCGCCGAACGCGCGACGGGTGTCGGTGGTGGGGGACTTCAACGCCTGGGACGGGCGGCGCCACCCGATGCGCCTTCGCCCCTCCGCGGGCGTCTGGGAACTGTTTCTGCCACGCCTCGGCAAGGGCGAACGCTACAAGTTCGAGGTGCTCGACGCCTGGGGCAATCTCCTGCCGCAGAAGGCGGACCCGATCGCGCGCGCCAGCGAGGCGGCACCGGCCACGGCCTCCGTCGTCGCGTCCTCGGCACCCTATCCCTGGACCGATGACGCCTATATGCGGATGCGCGCCGAAAACCGGTCCGGCGAGGAGGCCATCTCCGTCTACGAGGTTCATCTCGCCTCCTGGCTGCGGATCCTCGAAGAGAATGGCCGCTCGCTCGACTGGATCGAACTCAGCCAGCGGCTCATCCCCTATGCCAAGACCATGGGCTTCACCCATATCGAGCTTCTGCCGATCATGGAGCACCCGTTCGGCGGCTCCTGGGGCTACCAGCCCCTGGGCCTTTTCGCACCGACCGGGCGCTACGGCACGCCGGAGGATTTTGCCTATTTCGTCGATCGCTGCCATGCCGCCGGCATCGGCGTGATCCTCGACTGGGTGCCAGCGCATTTTCCGACCGATGTCTGGGGGCTTGCCCGCTTCGATGGCACGGCGCTCTACGAGCATGAGGACCCGCGCGAGGGGTTCCACAAGGACTGGAACACGCTGATCTACAATTTCGGCCGCAACGAGGTGAAGGGGTTTCTCATCGCCAGCGCGCTGGAATGGCTGGAGGAGTATCATGTCGACGGGCTGCGGGTCGATGCGGTCGCCTCCATGCTCTACCGCGACTACAGCCGCAATGCCGGAGAATGGATCCCCAACAAATATGGCGGACGGGAGAATCTCGAGGCCGTCGAGTTCTTCAAGCATCTGAACTCGATCGTGCATCAGCGCTGCCCGCATGCGCTGATGATCGCCGAGGAATCGACCGCCTGGCCGGGGGTGACTGCCCATGTCGTCGATGGCGGTCTCGGCTTCGACTTCAAGTGGAACATGGGCTGGATGCACGATTCCCTGCACTACATGCAGGAAGATCCGGTCTATCGCCGCTACCACCACGGCATGATGACCTTCGGCATGGTCTATGCCTATTCCGAACGCTTCATGTTGCCGATCTCGCATGACGAAGTGGTGCATGGCAAAGGCTCGCTCATCGGCAAGATGCCGGGGGATGCCTGGCAGAAGCGGGCAAACCTGCGCGCCTATTTCGGCTTCATGTGGGCCCATCCCGGCAAGAAGCTCCTGTTCATGGGGCAGGAGATCGGCCAGACGACAGAGTGGAACCATGACGGTTCCGTCGTCTGGAACCTCCTCGACCAGCCGGAGCATCGCGGCATTCAAAGCCTGGTCGCCGATCTCAACCACCTTTATCAAAGCGAGCCGGCTCTCCAGTTCGGCGACCTCGATCCCGCCGGTTTCGACTGGGCGGTGGGCGACGATGCCGAACATTCGGTCTTCGGCATGCTGCGCAGCGCGAAGGACGGCGCAAGCCGTATCCTGGCGCTCTCCAACATGACGCCGGTTCCCCGAAACGGCTACCGGGTCGGCGTGCCGGAGGAAGGCCGCTGGGAAGAGGTGCTCAATTCCGATGCCGGCGTCTATGGCGGCTCGAACCTCGGCAATGTCGAAGCCTGGACCACGCCGGACCCCGCCCACGGCAAGCCCCAATCCCTCCTCCTGACCCTCCCACCCCTCTCGACCATCTTCCTGCGGTGGCGCCGGGACTGATCGACGACGCTCCACCAACCGTACCCTCGGGCTTGCCCCGGGGATTCGCTGGGGTGGCTTCGTGCGTTAGGATTGACGGGCGGCACGGCATCTCTTCGATGTCCAAGTCAGGGATGTGTGGGCGGAAGCTCGGCACAAGGCCGAGCATGACGGCCCTGGAATTCCGGCCTTCGTGACGAGGGAGGCCTCGGAATTCAGCACGCATTGCGCCCTCCGACCGTCATCCTCGGGCCTGTCCCGAGGATCTGCCGCGGCTGCTGCGGGCGCTGAGATGGGCCGCTCCTTGCATCTCTTCGAAGTCCAATGCCCGGATGTGTGGGCGGATGCTCGGCACAAGGCCGAGCATGACGGCCCTGGAATTCCGGCCTTCGTGACGAGGGAGGCCTCGGAATTCAACACGCATTGCGCCCTCCGACCGTCATCCTCGGGCCTGTCCCGAGGATCTGCCGCGGCGGCTGCGGGCGCTGAGATGGGCCGCTCCTTGCGTCTCTTCGATGTCCAATGCCGGGATGTGTGGGCGGATGCTCGGCACAAGGCCGAGCATGACGGCCGTGGAATTCCGGACGTCTTCGTTCCGCTCGTCAGGCGCGCGTGAACCCGGCGCCTGCTTCAGGCGCAGTGCTTGGATGTGGGGGCAGGCACCAGCGACGAGCATGGCGGGACGTTTGCGAGCCTCCACGGAGGTCAAAGACCGCCGTTCACCCCCGCCGCGGGCGTTCCTCGCACAGGGCTTCGGTCACGCGACGCAGCAGGGGTATCGTGGGCAGCTCTTCCAGCGTCACCGAGAGTTTCGGCTTCCAGTTCGGATAGTCGCTGCTGGTGCCGGGGATGTTGGTCGGTGCGCGTTCGCGGGTGAGATCGGCGAGGCGGACGGCGACGAGCAGCGAGGGGGTGCGCGCGACGAAACGGTGGGCACCGACGATCAGGTCTTCGAGCGCGGCATCGTCGGGCGAGGTCGCGGACAGGCGCGTGGGAGCGTCGAGCCCGGTTGCTCCCAAAACCTTGATCAGATCGCGCCGCTCCGACCGGCGCTGCGCCTGCTGCTCCCGGGTCAATTCGGGCGGCTGCAGGCCATGCTTGTCGCGCATGCGGATATCGGCGCCGCGCCACCAGCCGTCCAGCGTCTGGTGGTCGTGGGTGGAAATGCAGGCGAGCGCCAGCTCCGGATAGGTCTCGGCGGGCTTGAAGCCCGTCTCGCTGCGCTCATAGGAGAAAATGCGGTAGGACAGGATCTTGGCCTTGGCGAGATCGTCCTGCAGGCCGGGCGGAAGGATGCCGAGATCCTCGCCGATCACCAGGCAGCGATGCTCGGCCGAGCAGCGGGCGAGAATGGACAGCAGGGCATCCTGGGGATACTCGACATAGGCACCCCCGTCCGGCTTCAGATCGAGCGGAACGAGGAAAAGGCGGCGGAGCGCCGCCGCATGGTCGATGCGGATCGCCCCGGCGTAGCGCATTGCCGCCTTGACCATCCGCTCGAAGGGCGAATGCCGGCCCGCGGCGATCGTCGCCGGCTGCAGGGCGGCCAGCCGCCAGTCCTGGCCCTCGGCCGCGAAGGGATCGGGCGGGCTGCCGATCGTAGCGGTCGCGACGTAATGGTCGCGCTCGCTCCAGGTGGCCGAACCGTCCAGGGCCTCCCCGACCGCAAGGTCGAGATAGAGACCGATGCGCAAGCCCGCCGCCTTGGCGCGGTCGACCGCCTGGGTCAGCTGTTCATGGGCAACCCATTGTAGCCACATGTGGAAGCGATGCAGATCGCCGTGCTCCCTGGCAAAGGCAGCAACCTCGTCGGTGAGCGGATCCTGATAGGCCTTCGGCCAGCCATGCCACCCGGTGCTTTCGCCGGCGGCGCCCCGAACCTCGGAGAGCGCCTCGAACAGCCCGTGCCGACGTAGCGCTTCGCCGCGCTCCTTGATGAAGGCGGTGAACCGCGCCTCCGCATCCCTGTCATCGCTATTGGCCGGCCAACCGTCGTAAACGGCGCGCAGCGCGGCGCGCTTGGCCGCAGCGACGCCGACATAATCGACCTTTCGCCCGGCGCGCAGGGCAGCGATCCGCTTTTCCGAAGCCATGTCCGGCCTGTAGCCCGCCAGGCGATCGACCGCGATCATCAGCGGGTTGAGAAACTGGCGGTTCGACGGCTCATAGGGGCTGCAGCGGTCGGGATCGGCGAGGAAGGGGGCGTGAAGCGGGTTCAGCCCGATGAAGTCCGCCCCAAGCCTGCCTGCAAGATCGGCCATGACAGCCAGATCCTCGAAGTCGCCGATGCCCCAGTTGCGGGCCGAGCGGAGCTCGTAGAGCTGAAGCGCGAGGCCCCAGACCTTCTCCTCGGCCAGGAAGGCCGGGACATAGCTTGCAGGAATGGGCTTCCTGCTCCGCCGCGGCGGTGCGGCGGAGGCCGTGTCGGCGGGATCGATCCCCAGCGCCTCCAGCATCTGCCGCTTGGTTTCGTCGGAGATCGGCGTCTGCGTGCCGTTGAGGCCCGGACGCATCAGGTCGATCCCATGCCGCCGCGCCACGGCATCCAGCGGGCTGTCGGCCGCCGCGGTCTTCAGCGAGGGGGCGGCCTTCGAGCGAGCGGCAGCGGTCATGGCAGGGTCCTTTCGTAAGCGTAAAAGAGAAGCCGGGCCGAAGCCCGACCCCGTCAGGCAAGGGTCCAGCGGACGGACCAGGGGGAAAGCTGGCTGCCTTCCAGCGTGCCGAGGGCGTAGAGCACTGCGCCATTCTCATCGGGGGACGCCAGGCTCGCCGGCGTGTCGGACAGGTTCGCCGCAAGCGTCAGGCGACGATTGCCGGCGAGCGTCCAGGTGACGGACAGGGTCTCGCCCTTGGCGTCGAAACGGCCGCTGCCGCCGCCCACGCCCTTCAGCAAGGGTGCGATCCTTTCGCGACGGAGCGTCAGCAGCGCGCGATAGAAATCGAGCAGCGCGCGGCCCTCCGGCGTCTCGCGCTGGCTCCAGTCGAGCGTGCCGGAGGAGAAGGTGTCCTTCGCGGTCGGGTCCATGAGATCCTCCGCATCGAAGCCGGGCAGCCGGGAGAGCTCCTCGCGTCGGCCCTTGCGCACCTTCTCGTTCAGCTCCTCGTTGAAGTCGCAGAAATAAGGGAAGGGTTCGCGTGCGCCCCATTCCTCGCCCATGAACAGCATGGGGATCTGCGGGGCGAGCAGATAGACCGCGGCTACCGCCTTGATCGCCTCCAGCGGCTGCGAAACGATCATCCGGTCGCCCAGCGCCCGGTTGCCGATCTGGTCGTGGTTCTGGATGAAGGAGATGAAAGCGGTCGGCGGCAGGCATGCACTGGGCTTGCCGCGCGCCTCGCCGCGATAGGGCATGTGCTCGCCTTGGAAGACGAAGCCTTCCGCCAGCGCCCGCGCCGTTTTCTCCGGCCGGTCCTCGGCATAATCGGCGTAATAGCCGAAGGTTTCGCCGGTGGCGGCGATGTGGAGGACATGGTGGATGTCGTCGTTCCACTGCGCCGTGTAGAGCGGCACGGAGCCATCCGCGTTGCGTGTCAACAGGTCGCTGTCATTGTCCTCGTTTTCGACGACGAGGTGGACGTGGCGGTTGCCGGCGCTTTCGCGCACGCGGCGGGCAAGCTCGACCAGCAGATGTTCGCCATTGTTGTCCTTGATCGCGTGGACGGCATCGAGCCGCAGACCGTCGATCCTGAACTCGGTGATCCAGGAGACGGCGTTCTCGATGACGAAATCGCGCACGGGCTTGGAGTTGTCGCCGTCATAATTGATGCCGTTGCCCCAAGGCGTCTTGTGGTTTTCGGTGAAGAGCGGCGCATAGAGCGGCAGGTAGTTCCCGTCCGGGCCGAAGTGATTGTAGACGACATCGAGGAAGACGCAGATGCCTCGCTGGTGCGCCGCATCGACGAGCGCCATCAGATCTTCCGGGCGCCCGTAGCTGTTATCGGCGGCGTAGGGCAGCACGCCATCATAGCCCCAGTTGTACCCGCCGGGAAAATCGCTGATCGGCATGATCTGGATCGCCGTAACGCCCACTTCCTTCAGCCCGTCCAGCTTGTCGATCGCCGCGCGGAACGTGCCTTCCTGGGTGAAGGTGCCGATGTGCAGTTCGTAGAGCACCACCTCTTCCCATGGGCGTCCGGTCCACGCCGTGCTGGTCCAGTCATAGGCGGCGAGATCGATCACCTCGCTCGGCCCATGCACGTCTTCCGGCTGGTGGCGCGAGGCAGGGTCCGGGACGTCGAGGCCGTCCGGCAGGCGAAAGCGGTAGCGCGTGCCGGCCCCGGCGCCGTCGACACGAAGCCTGTGCCAGCCATCGGCGGAGCGCTCCATGCGCCGCGGCGGCTCGCCGTCGATCACCAGCATGATCTCCTCGTGCAACGGAGCCCACAGGCGAAACAGGGCGGCATCGGGGGAGAGAACGGGACCGAAGGAAAAATCCATGGAGAAGCGTGCCTTTCGAGCATCGTGGACGGACCGGGGCACAAATCGCGAAAGGGGCAAAAGGTTCAGCCTCCAAGGCAGGATTTACGCCGATCCCATGTTGGGAGCGTTGCGGGCGGCCGAAACTGAGGTTGCAGCAAGATTTCCGGGAACTGTCGACGGCTGCCTCGGTTGGAGGGTCCTGGCGATGGTGGCACCCCCGCGACCGCGTCTGAAGACGAACCCGGAGACGAACATGACCGACGAGACAACACGGGGCGGCGGCGGCACAAGGCCCGCCTCGCCAACGCCGCAGGGCTTTTCGACACAGGCCACGTCCAGCCCCACCTTAAATCCTACGGGCGCTCCGCACGCCGGCGGAAACAAAACGGCATCCACACTCGGCCTGTCCTCGACCGGCGACCACGACCGCGGCGGACAGGCTTCGTCCGGCGGGCAGGGTGGAGCCCGGCAGGGATCCGGCGCAACCGACGACCATGCCACGGGTGCTCAAGGCTCCACGACGGGCAGCGGTACCAAGGCGGCGGTCGGCGATCTGAAGGCACGCCTGCACGAGGATGTGGAACAGGCGCGCGAGGGGCTCAAGTCCTACTCCCATTCCGCCATGGACCGCATGCAGGAAACGCTGAATGAGGAAGCCGGCTATGCCGCCCGCCAGGTGGCCGGCGTTGCCGATGCGCTGACCAAGGTCGGCGAGCAGCTGGAAGGCGGCGATCAGGCGCAGATCGGACGGACCGCGCGCCGTCTGGGCGAGACCGTCCAGTCCTTCGCGCGCGACATCGAAGGCAAGGATGCCGGCGAGATCATGCAGCTGGCCGAAAACTTCGGCCGCCGCCAGCCGGTCGCCTTCCTCGGCATGGCCGCCCTGGCAGGCCTGGCCGCCAGCCGCTTCATCACCGCCTCTTCGCGCGGCAGACGCGCGGTCTCCGGTTCCTTTGCCGGCACCACGGTCAACCGCAGCGGTCAATCAGGCCATGAGACTGGCGGCCATGAGACTGCCGGCCATGCGACGTCCGGTCAGGCTGGCAGCGGTGCCCCGTCCGCATCGCCGCGCACACCCGCCACCTCGGCGCATCCCGCGCCCGGCCAGACCACAGGCTCGGCGCAGGGCCTGAACACGACGGGAGGCCGGATCGATGGCTAATCCTTCCGACAATGTCTCGCTGACCGAACTGATCGGCGGCCTCGTCAGCGACGTCTCCGGCCTGCTGCGCAAGGAAGTCGATCTTGCCAAGACCGAAGCATCCGAAAAGGTCTCCTATGCCTTGAGCGGCGTCGAGACCCTTCTGATCGGCACTGTCCTCGCCATCGGCGCGGTCGGCGTGCTCTTGAGCGCGCTGGTCGGCGGCGTTGCGGCCCTGCTCGTGTCCATGGGTCTCGGCCCGGTCGCGGCGGATGCGCTGGCAGCGCTGATCGTCGGCGTCGTCATCGCACTCATCGCCTGGGGCATGATCTCGCGCGGTCTCGCCCCGCTGCGCGGATCGAATTTGAAGCTCGAGCGGACGGCAGACTCGCTTCGCCGCGACGCCGCCGTGATCAAGGAGACACGCCCATGACCGACAAATCCTCCGCGGAACTCCAGCAGGAAATCGAGGACGATCGTCGCCGGATCGAGGACCGCCTCGGGGCGATCCAGGAACGCATGTCGCCCGGCCAGATGGTGGATGAGGTGATCGCCTATGCCAAGGGCAGCGGCGGCGGCGATTATCTGCGCAGCCTCGGCGGCCAGGCCAAGGCCAATCCGATTCCGCTGGCGCTGATGGGCGTGAGCCTCGCCTGGCTGATGGCCGCTCCGAAACGGGCGGACAGCGGGGATGCCGCTTCCACAACCTCCGGCAGTTCTGCAGCCAGCCCCGACTATCCGCTCTACACGGCGCAAGGTCCCGTGCGGCGCATCGGCCCGCCCGAGATCAGCAACGGCGCGCGCTATTCCCACTTCACCGACGACTCCGGCACGAAGCTGAAGGCGCTGACGGACCGCAGTGGCCGGCGGGCCGGGCACTTTGTCGACGAGGCGGGCAAGACCTATCGCGGCCTTGCCGATGCCACCGGCCGGCAGGTGACCTCGATCCTCGACGAGGCCGGATCGATGCTCGATGCCTCGCTCGGCTGGCTTTCCCATGCGGTCGACAGCGTGACGCACACGACAAGCCAGACGAGTGCGAGAGCCGGCGCAACCATGCGGCGCGCCGCCGGAAGCGCTTCGGGCCACGCCTCTGACTTCGGCTCTGGACTGATGGACCGCTCCGGCCGGTTGAACGAGACGCTGCTCTCCACCTTCCGCGATCAGCCGCTTATCGGCGGCGCGCTCGCCTTTGCGCTTGGTGCGGCGATCGGCGCGGTGCTGCCGAACACGGAGATCGAGGACGAGGCGATGGGCGATGCCGCGGCGGCGCTGCGTTCGGACCTTGCCGATAAGGCGGCCACGCTCGCCGACAAGGGCCAGGACATTGCAGCGAGCGTTGCCGAAAAGGCTGCCGAGGTCGCGACCGATCTGCATGACACGGCGCGTGACCGCGTGATGGAAGAGGCCGATCGCGTGCGCAACAGCTAAGGATCGATCGGCGGAGTGGGTTCCTCCGGCTGGCGGCGGGCTCGGCAACGATCCGCCGCCAGGATCGATGAGGCCCCTGGCGTGTGCGGCGCCGGGGGTTTTCTCGTCACAGCGTTCAATATTTGCAAATGACGGCTGCAAAAGCGCGTTGGCGCCCCTATCTAGCGTGCCGGAAGCCCAGTCGCGCCTTTCCCTGGTGCGGCTGCGGCCGGCCATCGCCATTGCGACTGGCTCGAGAGACGGTAAGACGGGTTGGATCGCGTGGACGGACAGGATCGGGTGGCGCAGGATCAGCGCCGCGGGCAGACGCTGCTGGACTACGGCATTCTCGATACGCCGCGCGAGCAGGATTTCGACGAGATCGCCGAAATGGCTGCCGATATCTGCGAGACGCCGATCGCGGTCGTCAACCTGATCGCGCAGGACCGGCAGTTCTTCAAGGCGGAGGTCGGCCTGGGGGCGCGCGAAGCGCCCCTGAACGGCGCCTTTTGCCGGCAGGCCGTTCTCGAAGAAGAGATGCTGATCGTCCCCGATGCGATGCAGGATCCGCGTTTTGCCTGCAGCCCCCTGGTCGCCGGTCCGCCGCATCTGCGCTTCTACGCAGGCGCGCGGCTGACCACGCCGCAAGGCGTGCCGATCGGCACCGTCTGCGTGCTCGACCATCGACCCCGGCAGCTCAACGACATGCAGAAGCGGGCCCTGAAGGGCCTGGCGCGCCAGGCAATGGCGCAGCTCGAGCTGCGCCGTCTTGCGCGGCTTGAACGTGCTGCGCGGCAGAGCGCGGAGAGCGGCGAGCGGCGCTATCGGGCCGTGTTCGACAGTGCGGTCGACTATGCGATCGTCGTCCTCGACCGCGAGGGCATCATCCGCGACTGGAACGAAGGAGCTGTTCGCATCCTCGGCTGGACGCCTGAGGAGGTGATCGGGCAGGACGTGTCGCTGTTCTTCACGCCCGAGGACCGCGAGCATGCGATCCATACGAAAGAGATGGCAAGCGCCTACACGGTCGGCCGCGGCATGGACGAGCGCTGGCACCTGCGCAAATCCGGCGAGCTGTTCTGGGCCAATGGCGAGATGATGCCGCTGAAGGACGAGGACGGCGCACTCGTCGGCTATGTGAAGATCCTGCGCGACCGCACCGACCAACGTCTGGCCGAAGAACGGCTCAAAGCGAGCGAGAAGCGCTGGCGTGAACTCTTCGAGCAGATGGCCGAGGGCTTCTTCATCGGCGAACTGATCCGCGACGAGCGCGAGCTGCCGATCGACTATCGCTTCATCGAGATCAACCCAGCCTTCGCCACCCAATCCGGCATTCCCGCCTCGGCGGTCGGCACCACGATCCGCGCCTATGTCAGCGACGTGCCGCAGCAGCTGCTCGACCATTGCGCGATTGCGGTGGACACGGGCGAGCCGCAGTCCTTCGAGATCCATATTTCCCAGCTCGGCCGCTGGTTCGATGTGCGCTGCGCGCGTGAAAGCGAGGGCCGCTTCCTCTGCCTGTTCTTCGACATCACCGCTCGCAAGACGGCCGAGCAGGAGCGGGAGCTGCTGACGGCCGAGCTTGCGCACCGCGTCAAGAACACCTTCTCCGTCGTCCAGGCGATCGTGGCGCAGACGCTGCGCAAGGCTGAGCCGAGCCTGAGCGAAACGCTGCAGAGCCGCCTGGCGGCACTGAGCCAGGCGCATGGCGTTCTGCTGCAGAGCAATTGGGAAACCTCGACGGTCGAGAAACTCACGCTTGGCGTCCTCAGCCTCCAGGCGGAGCCGGGCCGTTTCGTGCTTGCGGGTCCGCATGTCACGGTCGGCGCCAAGACCGCGCTGTCGCTTTCGCTCCTGCTGCACGAGCTCGCCACCAATGCGCTCAAATATGGCGCTCTTTCGGTAGAGGGCGGGCGGGTGGAGATCGCCTGGACGCTTGAAGACGACGTCTTCCGCCTGGTCTGGCGCGAGGAGGGCGGTCCGCCGGCGACCCGGCCCGAGCGACGCGGCTTCGGCTCGCGCCTGATCGAAATGGGCATCAACGGCGCCCGCAGCACAGCGCTCGACTACGGCCATACCGGCCTCACCGCGACATTCACCGCGCCACGGCAGGTTGTGGCGAGCTAGCTCATTCTGCGGTCAGGCAGTCAGATTTCCTCGATCCGGCGTTCCTCCAGCGGCAGGATGGCGAGTTCGCGCCAGTCGATTTCTTCGAGCAGCAGATTGTATTCGTCGACGGTCACGCGGTTTTCGATGCGCAGCTGTTCGAGCCTGTCGCGCTGGGCGCCGATGGCTGTCAGGGCCAAAGCCCGGTAGGCGCGCATGGCCCCCTTGTTGTCCGTATCCGACAGGGCCTGCTTTTCCATGACGAATTTCGAGCGAATGAGCTCGGCTTCCGGGCCGGTCTCGTCCTTGATGACGACATAGCCGGCCCTTGCGATCTCCGTTCTCAGCGCTGCCAGCTCGCGTGGTCCATCATCGCGGCGGTCGAGGCCGAGGCGGACGATCAGGGGGGCGAGCGTCAGCCCTTGGAAGACCAGCGTGGCCAGCACCACGGCGAAGGCTGCCAGAAGCACCACGTCGCGCTGCGGAAAATCGGCGGGCAGCGCGAAGGCGGTCGCCAGCGTGACGAGACCGCGCATGCCGCACCAGCTGGACAGGATGGCCTGCTTGGTCGAGGGAATATCGGTTTCGCCGCGCCTGCGCATGACGATCGCATGGATGCGGTTGAAGCCGATGCAGACGACGAAGCGGGTGACGATGACGATGACGACGGTCAGCGCCGCGAAGCGCACGGCATCGCCCAGATGGCCGTGCGGCATGGTGCCCAGGATGTCGCGCACCTGCATGCCCATCAGCAGGAAGGCCATGACGTTGAGCACGAAGACCACCACGCTCCACACCGCATAGGACTGGACGCGCATGCGCGCCGAGGAACGGACATCCGGGCTGCGTGCGATCGTCATGGCGAAGGCGACGATGGCGAGCACGGCGGAAAGGTGGAGATGTTCCGCGACGATCCAGAGCAGGAAGCACTGGACGAACTGGAGAAGATTGCCGCCCAGCGTGCCGGCCACCGCCTTGCCGAGCCTGCGGAAGAGGAAGGCGGTGGCAATGCCGAGCAGGATGCCGCCCGGAGCAGCGATGACGAATTGCAGCCCGACGGTGGTGCCGATATTGCCGGTGGTCTGGACGGCCAGGGCCGCGGAGAAGATCAAAAGCGCGGCGGCATCGTTGAACAGGCTTTCGCCGCGCAGCACCGCATCGGTGTTGCGCGGGATCGACATGCCGGAAAGCACCGCCGTGGCCGCCGCCGCATCCGGCGGGGCAACGACGGCGCCAAGCACCAGGGCGGCCGCGAACGGCAGGCCCGCATAAGCCCAGCCGGCCACCGCGACGGTGAGCGCCGTCACGACCACGCCGCCGACCGCGAAGACGACGAGCGGGACCCAATAGCGTCGGGCCGTGCCGAGCGGGAAGTCGAAGGCGGCGTCGAGCAGGGCAGGGGCGATGAAGAGCGCCAGCGCGATCTCCGGATCCAGCGCGATATAGGGCACGCCCGGTACCAGCGCGACGGCCGTGCCCGCCATGGCGAGCATGGAGGGATAAGGCACGGAGAGCCGCCGCGCGACTTGCAACAGCAGGACCGCAACGAGGAGCAGGACGAGCAGGGTCTCGAAGAAGTTCATGGCATGCGCCTCGCGTCTGTCAGTTGCCTATTACCGAACAAAAACAGCGCGTCCGCAAGGGCAGCGCCGCGCGCGCAAGGAAAGACCGGCAGGCTTTCGCGCTGCCGGTCTTGATCGTGATGCTGGAAGCAGTGCTTTGCCGCCTCAGGCGACGCGGACGCGGGGCCGCTTGGTGCCGGCCATGCCGCCGAACCAGGCTGCCACGGCGCCGAGGGCGAGAGCGACGAAACCGGCAATCGCACCGGCCGAAACGGCGGCGGTTGCGGTCTGGGCAGCCTCGACGGCCTTCTGCTTGGCGGCTTCCATATTGGCGCGGTAGGTCTGCTCATACTGGGCAACCTGCTGGCGAGCCTGGTCGACCGGGATGTTCTGGGCGCGGGCAACGGCCTCGGCGGCGCGGTTGCGGGCTTCCTCGGCCTGGGCCTCGTCGCCGGTCACGACAGCCTGGACGGCGGACACGGCGGCGCTCTGCAGGGCCTGCGGGTCATTGCCGGTTGCCGAACGGATCTGCTGCTCGATGCCGGCCATCGGGTTGGCGCTCTGTGCAATCGACGGGGCGGCTGCGGTGGCAGCGGTGGCTGCCGTGCTGCCGACGCCGCTGACGACACTGGTGATGCCGGAGAAGGCGCCGCCAACCAGCGTGCCGATCGAGGTGGTCAGGAGATAGAGAACGACGAGTGTGGTCACTGCCCAGGCGGTGACGCCATGATAGCCGCCGGTGGAGCGGCTCGGACGGCCGGACAGACGGCTGGCGATATAGCCGCCGATGAAGGAGGCGATGATGCCCGACACGATGAACCAGACGCCGCCGGCGATCGAGAAGGTGCCCGCTGCCGGATTGTCCGACGTTGCCGGATCAAGGACGGCCGCGCCGATGCCGACGCCGAGCAGGTTCAGGAGAAACTGGATGGCGAGCGCCAGCGCAACGCCGGCGAAGATCGCGCCCCACGACACTTTGTGGAAAGCCGACGTCGCCGAAGCGCTTTCATAGGTGTCGGTGCCGACGGGAGAATTGATGTGTGTTGTCATGGCGGGTCCTTACCGTTCGACCCACATGCCGGCCGTCGTTACGCCTGCCGTTCCACGTGAGCGCCCCTTAACGCGGCGCTGCCGCTTAAGTTCCCGCTGTTTAAGATTCCTTGAGTCAATGTGCGGGTTCGGCCGCGCGCCGCCGACAGCATCTCCCTGCGGCGGCGGCAGTGAGACGCGGTGGGCGGCAAGGCTGAACCTCACGCGGCCCGCAACGGCGGAGGCGTCTGGCGCTGCCAGCCGAGTGCCGGTGCGACATGGGTGAGCACGCTCTCGATGACATGGGCATTGTAGGCGACCCCGAGCTGGTTCGGCACGGTCAGGAGCAGCGTATCGGCCTCGGCGATCGCCTCGTCCTTCAACAGTTCGGCCACCAGACGATCGGGCTCTGCGGCATAGCTGCGGCCGAAGATCGCCCGCGTCGTGGCGTCGAGATAGCCGATCGTGTCGCTTCCCTCGCCCTGCCGGCCGAAATAGGCGATATCGCGGTCGGTGGTCAGCGGGAAGATGCTGCGGCTGACGGAGACGCGCGGCGTGCGGCTATGCCCGGCCGCCGTTCAGGCGTCGCGATACAGGCGGATCTGCTCGGCCTGCTGCTCGGCGAAGGGCTTGCCGCTCTCATCGGTCTTCAGGGTCGAGCTCTGCAGGTTCATGCCGAGCCTGGCCGCCCAGACCGCAGTGGCGTTCGAGCTGGCGCCCCACCAGATCCGATCCCGCAGACCGGGGGAATGCGGCTCCAGGCGCAGGAGGCCGGGCGGATTGGGAAACATCGGCCGCGGATTGGGCGCAGCAAAGCCCTCGCCGCGCAGCACGTCGAAGAACACCTCCGCATGGCGGCGCGCCATGTCCGCCTCGTCCTCGCCATCCGCCGGCGCATAGCCGAAATGGCGCCAGCCGTCGATGATCTGCTCGGGCGACCCGCGGCTGATGCCGAGCTGCAGCCGGCCACCGGAAATGAGGTCGGCGGCCCCTGCATCTTCCGCCATGTAGAGCGGGTTCTCGTAGCGCATGTCGATAACGGCCGTGCCGATCTCGATCCGGTTCGTCTTCGCAGCCACCGCGGAAAGCAGCGGGAAGGGCGAAGCGAGCTGGCGGGCGAAATGATGGACGCGGAAATAGGCGCCATCCGCGCCGAGCTCTTCTGCCGCCACCGCCAGATCGATCGATTGCAGCAGCGCATCGCCCGCCGAGCGGGTCTGCGATTGCGGCGAGGGCGCCCAGTGGCCGAAGGACAGGAAGCCGATTGTCTTGGTCATGATGATCCCCTTTGCCGGTTGTCGCTATGGCGCAGTCTCGCACGGATCGAGGGCTGCCGACAGCGCCACGCCTTGAACGCACTGTTCGCCAAACGAAGCATTGGCCCATCATCAGAACGGCTGGAGCGCACGGCCTCGGACGCCGGAAGGCGGTGAGGACATGGCTGCGAAAAAGTCCGCAGGGAGCGGCGATGTCGCCGGCCGGGATTTTGGCCGAGAGGTGATCGCGCAGGATGCTGCCGACCGGGCTATCGATAGGCGTCGCTGTCGCTCTTGCCCGGCATGGCCGGCTTGCGATCGTAATGCCCGCCTTCCGGCACGGCGATCGCGCGGAAATCCCGGGCGAGGAGGGCGAGTTTTTCGCGCATTTCCGCTCCTTGGACCGGCTGGCCATGGCCGGTCACGATGAGCTCGGGCTTGAGGTCCGAGAGACGCTTGACCGACGCTTCCGCGTCCATCCAGTCCGGGGTGAGGTAGCGGGGCGGACCGTGCATTTCCAAACGTTGGGTCATGACCGCATAGGCAGATTCCTGGCCGGTGGTGACGATGGCGTCGCCCGCGATCAGTGTCCGGTCGCTCTCGCGCCAGAGCGAGACATGGCCTGGCGTATGGCCGGGCGTATGGACCCACTGCCAGCCCGGCATGCCGGGAACGGAGAGATCGGCCGGAAGCCGGTGCAGCCGCGCGCCGACATCGACCGGCGAGCGCGGATAGAGCGGCGAGAGCAGCGCCATGGCGCCGCCGCCGACCAGCGGATCGGCCGGCGGATAGGAAGCCTGGCCGTTGAGATAGGGATGTTCGAGCGGATGAGCATAGACCGGGACGTCCCAGCCGCGCGCCAGGCTCTCCACCGATCCGGCATGGTCGAAATGGGCATGGGTCATGATGATCGCCTCCGGCCGGGCATCACGCCCGAAGCGCCGCTCCACGCAATCGCGGATCGTATCGGCCGAGGTGGGCAGGCCGGTGTCGATCAGCACGAACCGGCCACCCTCCGCCGGATTGCCGTAGAAGAGGACGTTGACGATCGAGAGCGTGCGCAGGGCAAGATCCGGCAGAACGCCATGGGTGCCGTCGCCGGGGTCGGTCAGGGGCGCGCGGGCCTCCTCGCTGAGGCCAAGCTGCGTGGTCATCGCCGTCTCCTTCGTTGCATGGGGCCGAGAGGGGATGAGGCGAACCGGCCGAGAGGGCGATGGTTCCAGACGTGCAGGGACGCAGCTGAAACGGAGAAAAGTTGAGCGGCGGCGGAAACTTCGCTCGGCATCGCCTGTTCGGCGGGCTCCCAACCAAAGGAGAGTTCTATGTTCTACACCGACGGCAAGCTTCAGTTTCCGGTCCGCGTGGAGACGCCCGATCCCCTCTTTGCGCGTGCCCTGCAGCAGGCGATCGGCGGCGTGGAAGGCGAGATTCGCGTGGCCATGCAGTATTTCTTCCAGGCCTGCGGCGCGCGCGGCAACCCGAAATTCCGGGACATGCTGCTGAACACGGCGACCGAGGAGTTCGGCCATATCGAGATGCTGGCAACAGCCGTGGCACTCAACCTCGAAGGAGCGCCTTTGAGCGTCAAGGAAGACATCAGCGCCGATTCCGTCGGCGGTTCGGTGCTGAACGGGATCAACATGAAGAACCTGCTCTCGAGCGGGCTTTCGGCCATGCCGGTCGATTCCGACGGCGTGCCCTTCGACATGTCGCATATCTATGCGAGCGGCAATATCGCGGCCGACATGACGGCCAATATCGCAGCCGAATCGACCGGCCGCGTGCTGGCCGTGCGGCTCTACAACATGACCAACGACCCGGGTATGAAGGAGATGCTCTCCTTCCTGATCGCGCGCGATACCATGCACCAGAACCAGTGGATGGCCGCGCTCGAGGAGCTGGGCGGCGCCACCGGGGCCTTCCCGATCCCCAACAGCTTCCCGCAGGATCAGGAACAGCAGGAGTTCAGCTATGCCTGGCTCGGCTTCATGGCCGATGGCAGCGTGCCGGCTCCGGGGCGCTGGTCGGACGGCAAGTCGATCGACGGCAAGGGCAATTTCCAGCCGCAGCAGGCGACGCCGCTTGGCCAGAAGCCGGTGCTGGGCCCGGCCAAGCCAATGAGCGGCGCGCAGAAAGAACAGATCAACCCGTAATGAAGGCTGGCCGGCGCCTCTCGGGGCGCCGGCCGCTTCACGACCTCGACGATCCAGCCGTCGCTCTAAATGACCGACGGGAGCGGAGCTGGGCATGACCACGCGCCACCATCCCCTGATTGCGGCATCTCTGCTGAGCTTTGCGCTGGGGGGCTTCTTCGATGGGGTGCTTCTGCACCAGATCCTGCAATGGCATCATCTGCTCTCCGGGATCGAGGCGATCTCCTCGCAGCTCGAACTGCAGATCCTGGCGGATGGGCTGTTTCATGCCGCCATGTATGGCGTTCTCCTGATCGGTCTTGTGCTTCTCTACCGCAGCCGCCGGGTTCGGCTCGGTGCGTCGCAGATGTTCGGCGCTGCAGCCCTTGGGTTCGGTGTCTGGCATGGGCTCGATGCGCTGCTGTCCCACTGGCTGCTCGGTCTACATCGGATCCGGATGGACACGGTTTCGCCGCTCGCCTGGGATCTTGGTTGGCTGCTGGTCTTCGGCGTCCTGCCGGCCGCGCTCGGTGTCCTCAGTCTGCGGCGCAGACCGGACGGGCGTGGGCCGCTCCCGGCCATGCTGCTGCTGGCCTTCGCCACGCCTCTGATCGGGGCCGCAGGGCTATGGCCGGCGCCGGCGGATGCCGCGCAAGCCGTTCTGTTTCGGGCCGGTCTCGATGAAGGGGGAAAGATGGCTGCGGTAGAGGCGGCAGGGGGAGCGGTTTTGTCGGTCAGTGCCGATGGGCGGCTCTGGCAGGTCCGGTTCGACGATCGCTTGCGGCCGCTCCAGCTCTACCTGCGCGGTGCCTTGCTGGTGGGTGGCGCGCCGGGCGGCGGTTGTCTCGATGCAACCCTCGTCAAGGGCTGAACCGGGCTGCCGGGACCCCGACAGCCCTGTCTCGTTGAACGCGATCAGACGTCGTTCATGCTCGGCAGCAGAAGCTCCACCTCGCGGCGGCGCTTGTCGTCGAGCGGCGCGATATTCTCCGACCAATAGGCATCCGCCTCGGCCGGCTCGTCATCCCAGATACGGGTGCTGACGATGTTGTCGTCCACCTTGGCCTTGCGGCGCCCGCCGAGGCGCAGATATTCCTCGGCCAGTTTCTTGCTTTCGGTCATCGTCGGTCTCCTTGCGAATGGGTCGGTCGAGACATCAACCCCTTCGCAAGGCCAAAGTTTCGTCGGAGGCTCAGCCGTGGTTGATCATGATGTGACGCACGGCGGTGTAGTCCTCCAGCGCATAGGCCGAGAGATCCTTGCCGTAGCCGGACTGCTTCAGCCCGCCATGCGGCATCTCGCTGACCAGGGCAAAATGGGTGTTGATCCAGGTGCAGCCATATTGCAGCCGGGCGGCGGCCTGCATGGCCTTGCCGACATCCTTGGACCAGACGGAGGATGCGAGGCCGTAATCGCTGTCGTTCGCCCAGGCAACGGCCTGCTCGGACTCGGAGAAGCGGGTGACGGAGACGACAGGGCCGAACACCTCGCGCCGGACGATCTCGTCCTCCTGCCGCGCGCCGGCGATTACCGTCGGCTGGAAGAAGAAGCCGTCGCTGCTGCCCTTGGCGCCACCGGTCGTGACCTCCATATGACCGAGCTCGCTCGCCCGCTCGACGAAGCTCGCCACCCTGTCGCGCTGACGCCGCGAGATCAGCGGGCCGATCTCGTTCTGGCTGTCGTCCTCGCCGGCATAACGGATGGTGGAGACGGCGCTGGTGAGGTCGGCGACCAGTTTCTCGTAGATGCCGTCCTGCGCGTAGATGCGGCAGGCGGCCGTGCAGTCCTGGCCGGCATTGTAATAGCCGAAGGTGCGGATGCCGGACACGACGGCCTCGAGATCGGCATCGTCATAGACGATGACCGGTGCCTTGCCGCCGAGCTCCAGATGGGTGCGCTTGACCGTCTTGGCCGCCGCCGTCAGCACCTTCTTGCCGGTGGCGATGTCGCCGGTGATCGAGACCATGGCGACCTTGGGGTGGTTGATCAGCGCATTGCCGACCGTCTCTCCGCGGCCGAGCACGATGTTGACCACGCCCTCGGGCAGGATATCGGCAAGCAGTTTCGCCATCTTCAGCGCCGTCAGCGGCGTCTGCTCGGAAGGTTTGAAAACGATCGTGTTGCCGCCGGCAAGTGCCGGAGCAAGCTTCCAGGCCATCATCATCAGCGGATAGTTCCAGGGCGCGATGGAGCCGACGACGCCGATCGCGTCGCGCCGGATCATCGAGGTATGGCCGGGCAGGTACTCGGCCGAAACGGGGCCGTGCAGCATGCGGATGGCGCCAGCGAAGAAGCGCCAGCAGTCGATGATGCCCGGCAACTCGTCATTGCGCACGGCATTGATCGGCTTGCCGCAGTTCAGCGCCTCGAGCGCGGCGAACCCGTCGGCATCGCGCTCGATGGCGTCGGCGATCTTCAGGAGATAGGCGGAGCGCTCGGCGGGCGTGGTGCGCGACCAGCCGGTGAAGGCCGCTTCCGCCGCGTCCACCGCCGCATCGATCTGCGCATGCGAGGCTTCGGCGAGGCTGAGGATCGTCTCGCCGGTCTTGGGGTTGAGGATGGTCTCCTCGGCCTCGGTGCCGGGCTCGAAACGTGCGCCGATCAGAAGGTCCGTATCCATGGTCGATCTCCCAGTATGGTCGGTGAAGAAGGCATTATTTTCCCCCGCCGGCAATGCGGTCGCCGTCGCGGGTGAGGAAATAGGCAAGCAGGATCGGCAGCAGCGTGACGAGCACCACCACCATGGCGACGACATTGGTCACCGGCCGCTGGCGGGGGCGGATCAGCTCCTCCAGCATCCAGATCGGCAGGGTCGATTGCTGGCCGGCGGTAAAGGTGGTGACGATCACCTCGTCGAAGGAAAGCGCGAAGGCCAGCATACCGCCGGCAAGCAGCGCCGTGCCGATATTGGGCAGGATCACGTAGCGGAAGGTCTGGAAGCCATTGGCGCCGAGATCCATCGACGCCTCGACCAGCGAGCCGGACAGGCGCCGGAAGCGGGCGACCGCATTGTTGTAGACGACGACGATGCAGAAGGTGGCGTGGCCGAGCACGATGGTGAAGAAGGAGAAAGGGATCTCGGCCAGCGAGAAGGCCTGGCGCAGCGCGATGCCGGTGATGATGCCCGGAAGCGCGATCGGCAGGATGACCAAGAGCGATACGGCCTCCCGGCCGAAGAAGGCCGAACGCGAGACGGCAGCGGCGCAGAGCGTGCCGAGCAGCAGCGCGATGGCGGTGGCGAGCGTCGCGACCTTCAGGGAGAGTGTCAGCGCGGCCCAGACATCCGGGCGGTTCCAGGTCACCGCGAACCATTGCAGCGTCAGCCCCGGCGGCGGGAAGCGATAGCTCTTTTCCTCGGTGGTGAAGGCATAGAGGAAGATGAGCAGGATCGGCCCATGCAGGAAGATGAGGCCGAGCGCGGCGGAGAGTTTCAGCGCGAGCGGGGTCTCGGCGGTTCGATCAGAGCGCATCGAAGGCTCCCAGCCGCCGGGCAACCGCGAGATAGACGCCCATGATGACGATCGGCACGACGGTGAAGGCCGCCGCCAGCGGCACATTGCCGGCCGTTCCCTGCTGGGCATAGACGGCTTGGCCGATGAAGAGCCGCGAGGAGCCGATGATCTGCGGAATGATATAGTCGCCGAGCGTCAGCGAGAAGGTGAAGATCGAGCCGGCGACGATGCCGGGCAGAGCAAGCGGCAGCAGGACATGGCGGAAGGTCTGGCGCGGATCCGCGCCGAGATCGGCCGAAGCCTCGATCAGCGATCCCGGCACCCGCTCCAGCGAGGCCTGGATGGGCAGGATCATGAAGGGCAGCCAGACATAAACGAAGACGAGGAAGGTGCCGAGATAGCTGACGGACAGCGAATTGCCGCCGATGACGGGCAGCGCCAGCACCGCATCGAGCAGCGGCGAGAGATGCAGTGTCGCAAAGGCCCAGGTGAGGATGCCCTCCTTTGCGAGGATCAGCTTCCAGGCATAGATCTTGACGAGGTAACTGGACCAGAGCGGAAGCATGACGCCCAGATAGAAGACGGCCTTCCACACGCCCTGCGCATAGCGGGCGGCGTAATAGGCGATGGGAAAGGCGATGACGATCGAGGCGAGCGTGACGGCACCGGCCATGATCAGCGTGCGCAGGATGATGTCGAGATTGGCATCCGTCAAAAGCTGGGCATAGGTGGCGAGGGTCGGCTCATAGGTGATGAGACCGGAGAAGTCGTCGATCGAGAACAGGCTCTGCGCCAGGAAAACCGCGAGCGAGCCGAGATAGACGATGCCGAGCCAGAGAAGCGGCGGGGCCAGCAGCAGCGCAAGCAGAAGCCCCGGCCGCCGCCAGAAGAGATCCGACAGCCGTCCGGCAAGGCCCGGTCGGGGCTCGCGCCCGACAAGAGGGGTCGAAAGCGCCGCCATCACGCACGCTCCATCAGATGCAGGTCGTGCCGGTTGAAGGAGAGCGTGACGTCGCTCCCTTCCGGCGGAACCGGTCCGCTGGCGGGCAGGGCGGCGATCAGGCGCTCGCCTTCGCAATCGACCGTCAGCCGCGTGACCGGGCCGAGAAAGCTGGCGCCGACCGCCCGGCCGCGCAGGCCAAGCCCGTCGGCGGTGGGTGCCGAGAGCGTGATCGCTTCCGGCCTCAGGCTGGCGGCAGGCGCGGAGAGCCCCAGCCGGGCGCAGAGACGCTGCGAAAGAATGTTCGAGGAGCCGACGAAGCCGGCGACGAAACGGCTCTTCGGCCGGCGATAGATTTCCTCGGGCGTTCCGACCTGCTGCACCTTGCCCTCGTTGAAGACCGCAACCCGGTCGGCCATTGAGAGGGCTTCGCTCTGGTCATGGGTCACGAAGACGAAGGTCAGGCCGAGGCTTTTCTGCAGGCTCTTCAACTCCTCCTGCATCTGTTCGCGCAGCTTGAGGTCCAGCGCGCCGAGCGGCTCGTCGAGCAGCAGCACGCGCGGCCGGTTGACGAGCGCGCGGGCAAGCGCCACGCGCTGGCGCTGCCCGCCGGAAAGCTGGCCGGGCTTGCGGGCGCCATAGCCGGGCAGGGCGACCATGGCGAGCGCCTCCTCTGCCTGGCGTCGCCGCTCCGCCTTTCCGATACCCCTGACCATCAATCCATAGGCGACATTGTCGAGAATGGTGAGGTGGGGGAAGAGCGCGTAGTCCTGGAACACGGTATTGACCGCCCGGCGATAGGGCGGGACGCCTTCCGCCGTTTCGCCGAAGATCTCGATATGTCCGGCCGTCGGCTGCTCGAAGCCGGCGATCAGGCGCAGGCATGTGGTCTTGCCGGAGCCGGAAGGACCGAGCATGGCGAAGAACTCGCCCTCGGCAATTGCCAGATCCACCCCATCCACCGCGCGCACCGCGCCGAAGTGGCGGGACACGGACTGGAACAGAACAGCAGTCATGATGGCTCCTTCTCAAATGGGTCTGTGACGGCACACGCGCCAGGGTTGTTTCCTGCCGGGCCATCCAGCCGCTCAAGGCCGGAACTTCCACGGAACCTTCCATCATCCTCGGGCTTGTCCCGGGGATCTGCCGGTGGAGAGGCTGGGATCGAGGCCGATTGTCCGGAGCGGCGTGATTAGATCCTCGGGACAAGCCCGAGGATGACGGTCGAGCGGTGAGCCGCCTCCTTGCTTCTTCTGCGCCGCCGATCTTTTCGCATCCCGTCGCCTTTGCCTCACGTCGCTGCTGTCTCTCCCCCAGGGCCCCTTCCGTCACCTCTCCGTCATCCTCGGGCTTGTCCCGAGGATCTGCCGGTGGAGAGGCTGGGATCGAGGCTGATTGTCCGGAGCGGCGTGGTTAGATCCTCGGGACAAGCCCGAGGATGACAATCTTGGGTCAGGCGCCGCATCGGTCTGCCGTCGAGGGGCAACCTTTATCGGCCGCCGATGACGCCGATATAGTCGGAAACCCAGCGGTGGTAGGGCACGCATTCGCCCTGGCTGGCGCACTTGGTCACCGGGGTCTTCCAGAACTTCACCTTGTCGAACTGCTCGTAGCCATTGGTCCTGCAGCCTTCGTCCGTCAGCAGCGCATTGCCCTTGCAGGCCGCACCGACGGAGGGGTTGGCGCCGAACCAGGCGGAAACATCGCCCTGGACCTTGGGCGAGAGCGAATGCTCCATCCACAGATAGGCGCAGTTCGGGTGTTCGCTTTCGGCGGCCAGCATGGTCGTGTCGGCCCAGCCGGTGGTGCCTTCCTCGGGGAAGACGGAAGCGATCGGCTGCTTCTCGGCCTCAAGCAGGTTCACCTGGAACGGCCAGGAGCCGGAGGCGACGACGCCTTCGTTCTTGAAGTCGTCGATCTGGATCATGGCGTCGTGCCAGTAGCGGCTGACGAGCGTGCGCTGGACGCGCAGAAGGTCGAGCGCGGCCTTGTACTGCTCCTCGTTGAGTTCGTAGGGGTCCTTGATGCCGAGTTCGGGCTTGTGGGCCATCAGGTAGTTGGCGGCATCGGCCACATGGATCGGCCCGTCATAGGCCTGCACGCGGCCCTTGTTCGACTTGCCATCCGGCAGCGTCATCTCCTCGAAGACCACCTTCCAGCTCTTCGGCAGCTCGCCCTTGAAGGCCTCGGTGTTGACCATCAGCACGTTCGGGCCCCAGACATAGGGCACGCCGTAATGCACGCCCTTGACCGTGTGCCAGGGCGCGTCCTGCATGCGGGCGTCCAGCGTCTTCCAGGACGGGATGAGGTCGGTGTTGATCGGCTGGACACGCTTGCCGGCCACGAGGCGCAACGAGGCATCGCCGGACGCGGTGACGAGGTCGAAGCCGCCCTCGTTCATCAGCGCCACCATTTCGTCGGAGGTGGCGGCGGTCTTCACCGAGACCTTGCAGCCGGTCTCCTTCTCGAAGCCGGTGACCCAGTCGTAATTCTTGTCGGTTTCGCCGCGCTCGATATAGCCGGCCCAGGCGACGATCGACAGCGCGCCTTCGCCCTTTCCGAGCTCCTTGAGCGGTTCCTGGGCAATCGCCGCGGTGGCGAGGCTCATGGACAGGGCAAGCGCAGTACAGGATTTGAGGATCTTGATCATCGGTCGGCTCCCGGTTTGGCGGCCGCTTGGCGGCTCGTTCGTTCCCAGGCAAAAGGTGCCTCGCCTTCCGAGCCTTCGCAAATTCATTTAACAGAACGGCGATATCGGAAATTCCGAATGGTTAGCGCGCTCGGCCGCTGCGCAGCGCTTCGGCGACGCCGATGAAGTCGCGGGCCGATTGCGGCAGGCCCGATCCCTTGCGCCACACCATGCCGACCTGGACGACGGGGAGGGCGCCCGACACGTCCCGGCTTTCGATCCGGTCGCCCTCGAGCGACCAGGGTCGGTAGACCAGATCCGGCAGCAGTGCGATGCCGGCGCCGGTCGCGACCAGGCTGCGCACCGCCTCGACCGATCGCGTGCGAAAGGCCACATGCGGCCTGGCGCCGAGCGCGGTCAGAAGCTTGCCCGTGTTCTCCTCGATCTCGTCGACGGTGAGCATGATCAGGGGCTCGCGCGCGACATCGGCGATCGAGATGATATCGGCGGAGACCAGCGGATGGCCGAGCGGCAGCCAGAGCCGATAGGGCGAGGTTTCGATGATCTCCGCCTGCAGGGCCATGCGGTCGCGCAGGTTGGAAATGACCATGACCGCCACATCCAGCTCGCCGCCGATCAGCAGATGTTCGAGATAGGAGCCATTGTCCTCGATCGCGCTCACATCGACGCGCGGGCAGGCGCGGCGGAATCGGGCGAGAAGGTCGGAGAGCACATAGCCCGCGACGAGCGAGGTGACGCCGAGATTGAGTTTTCCGCCTTCGCGTTCCTCGACCGCGCCGAAGGACCGCCGGGCATCCTGCACGCCGGCGAGGATCTTGGTCGCATGGCGCAGGAACTGGTGGCCGTTATGGGTGATGTGCAGCCCGCGCGGATGTCGCTCGAACAGCGATACGCCGAGATCGGTCTCCAGCTCCTTGATCGCCTCGGTGATCGAGGACTGGGAGATCGACAGGTTCTGCGCCGCGCGGGTGACCGAACCCTGTTCGGCCACGGCGACGAAATATTGCAGCTGGCGGAGCGTGAAGGCCATCCCCGCTTATCCCAAGAGCAAGCTCGCGGGGCAAGCGGCTCGATGACGTCAATCGCGTCTCTCTGTGCGTCAGGCCACGAAGCCGCCATAGGCGCCCTGGCGGTAGAGAAGCGGCGTGCCGCCGGTCTCCGCCAGAGCCGCCACGCGGCCGATGATGATGCCGTGGCTGTGGCGCTCGATGATCTCCTCGACCTCGCAATCGACCGCCGCCAGCGCCGCGAGCAGCACCGGCGCGCCGCTGGCGAGCGTCGTCCAGGCCGCCCCCTCATACCGCTCTGCCCCTTTCAGCCCGCCCTTTCCGGCAAAGCGGTCGGCGATCTCCTGCTGCGCGGCGGAGAGGATGTTCACGCAGAAATGCCCGTGGCGGAGAATGACCGGATAGGTGGAAGAGGTGCGGTTGATATTGACGATCATCCGTGCCGGGTCGACGCTGAGCGCGGTGGCCGAGGTCACCGTGGCGCCGGTCCGGTCCTCATGCCCCGCGGTGACCACCGAGACGGTGGCCGCCACATGGCGCATGATCGACTTCAGGCGCTCCGGCGCATCGGCCGGCGGGGCCGAGCGGGCGAGTTTCGCGATGGGATCTGCAGAGAAATCGGACGGGACAAGGGTGTGGGCCGGGGTGTGGGCAAGGCGCGCGGAGCTCATGAATCATCCTTCTCAAGATTGTGCCGGCGGCACGGAGCGGTTGATGCCACGCTATAGCCTATCAATTTTGTAGACAAAGAAGAAGAAGGTCGCCAAGGACGGCTTGTGGGGAATGGTTTTGCGTTGCTCCTGCAAGGCGAGAAACGCTGCGGCCCGATACAACGGACGAAGGGCGCGGCCGATAGAGCCACGCCCTTCGTAAGGTCGGTTCTCAGGACCCTCAGCGCGGGCCGAGAGTGGCCGTGTTGACGCCGAGCTTGCTCGCCATTTCCTTCGGCACGGCGGTCGGATCGACGCGGGCGATATGGCGATACCGCGCTTCGATCAGGCTGTAGATGCCGAAGGCAAAGAGGCCGAGGGCCGCGATCGCATAGAGAATGCCGCCGAAGGGCAGGGCACGGACCCAGTCCATCGCATCGGCAAGGCTACCGGCCTGGCTCGGATCCACCCGCCAGGCGGCATAGAGGAAGAAGACGCCAGTGATAAGAAACACGGCGCCGCGGGCGAGCAGGCCGAAGGTGCAGACCGGCTCCAGGATGGCGCGCTTGTCGAGCGGGATCGAGATATATTTGCTGTAGCCCTTCTTCACGCCCTTGCCGATCTGCGCGATGCCGGCACCGATGATGGCAAGGCCGGCAAGGAAGGCGAGGAGTCGGCCGAAGGGCTGGCTCATCAGCCAGGCGGCAAGGCTTTCCTCGCCGCTGCCGCCGCCATCGCTGCCGAGCGACAGCGAGAACGCGTGGCCGGCTGCATAGAGCGCCAGGCTGAGATAGGTGACGGCGCTGACCGCCAGGCCGGCGCGAATGGCATAGCCCTTGGAACTGTCCGGCTGGCGATCCGGATTGTAGACGGCCTGGACGACACGCCAGAGGACGAAACAGAGCAGCCCGAGCGCCACGAGCCCGAGCCAGATCCAGCCGAGCGGCTGTTCGAGGATGATGTCGAGCGCCGATTTCGAATCGACATTGCGGCCTCCGCCGATCGATCCGAACAGCGCCATGGCGCCGACCAGCAGGTAAACGATTCCGCGTGCACTGTAGCCGAGCTTGGCGAGCATCTCCGTCTTGTGCATTCCAAGGGGGTTCATGGCAGTCTCCAGCTTCCGCCGGCGGGTTCAAGCCGGCTCAACGAAACGTGATCGAGGCGGCTGGGTTCCATTTTCTAAGCGTCAACTGCGGCTAACACGTAAGAATCGCACAAGGCTCCAGCCTGGGGCAGGCCAGGATGGTTAATCCTTTGTTAACCATTCCAACCCTAGAACATGGCAACGATTTCTTAACCTCGATGAACGAAGTGCTAACAGATCCCCGCTCCATCCGTATCAAGGGCCGTTCCTTCCTGGCCGTCGTCCTTTCGCCGGATCTGCCATTGGATCAATGGCTTGTGCGGCTTGACGATCTCGCTGCCCGTTCGGCTGGCTTCTTTTTCGGCCGTCCGGCCGTGCTCGATGTCGCCGATCTGCAGCTCGACAAGGCGGGTCTGAAGGCACTGCTCGCCGAGCTCGCCGCCCGCAATGTCAGCATCATGGGCATCGAGGGCGCGCGGCCGTCGCTGATCAGCCCCGGCATGCCGCCGGCGCTCAAGGGCGGCCGTCCGGCCTCCGATTTCGAGGTGAAACAGAGCGATCCGGCCGAGCCGGCGGACGCGGCGGAAGCGCCGCGCGTCATCGAACCGCCGGCTTCGGAGATGCGGCCGTCGTCTCCGTCACTCGTCATCAACGAACCCGTAAGGTCCGGGCAATCCGTGATCTTTACAGAAGGAGACGTGACCGTGATCGGGTCCGTCGCTTCCGGCGCCGAAGTCATCGCCGGCGGCTCCGTCCATATCTACGGCACGCTGCGCGGCCGGGCCATGGCGGGATCGATCGGCAATGCCGGGGCGCGCATCTTCTGCCGAAAGCTCGAAGCCGAGCTGGTGGCGATCGATGGTGTCTACAAGGTGGCCGAAGACATTTCGCCCAGCCTGCGCGGCCAGCCCGTGCAGCTCTGGCTCGAAGACGATGCGATCAAGGCAGAGAAACTCAATTGAGCCAGAACGGCCAGCAACAGGAGAGCAAGATGGGGAAGGTTATCGTCGTCACTTCCGGCAAGGGCGGGGTTGGCAAGACAACCTCGACAGCCGCGCTCGGCGCAGCGCTTGCGCAACGGGGCGAAAAGGTCGCGGTCGTCGATTTCGACGTCGGGCTGCGCAATCTGGATCTGGTCATGGGTGCCGAACGGCGCGTGGTCTATGATCTCATCAACGTCATCCAGGGCGACGCCAAGCTGCCGCAGGCGCTGATCCGCGACAAGCGGGTCGAAACCCTGTTCCTGCTGCCGGCCTCCCAGACCCGCGACAAGGACAACCTGACCCAAGAAGGCGTCGAGCGCGTCATCGGCGAACTCAAGGAGCATTTCGACTGGATCATCTGCGACAGCCCGGCCGGTATCGAACGCGGCGCGACGCTGGCCATGCGCCACGCGGATGTGGCTGTCGTCGTCACCAACCCGGAAGTCTCTTCCGTGCGCGACAGCGACCGCATCATCGGCCTGCTCGATTCCAAGACGATGAAGGCCGAGCGCGGCGAGCGGATGGAAAAGCATTTGCTTTTGACCCGCTTCGACCAGGCCCGCGCCGAGCGGGGCGACATGCTGAAGGTCGAGGACGTGCTGGAGATCCTGTCGATCCCGCTGCTCGGCATCATTCCGGAAAGCATGGACGTGCTTCGCGCTTCCAACCTCGGTGCGCCGGTGACAGTGGCCGATGCGCGTTGCGCCCCCTCCATGGCCTATTTCGACGCCGCACGCCGACTGGCCGGCGAAACGCTGCCGGTCACCATCCCGGGCGAGAAGCGTGGTCTGTTCGGCAAGATCTTCGCACGGAGGGCCGCATGAACATTTTCCGCCTTTTCGGCAAACAGCAATCCGCGCCCCAGGCGCGCGAGCGCCTGCAGGTGCTGCTCGCCCATGAGCGCGCCTCGGCCGGATCCGATCTCGTGGCGGTGCTGCGCGAGGAGATCCTGGCGGTCATCGCCAAGCATGTTCAGGTTGATGCCGACCGCGTGCGCGTGAAGATGGACCGCGACGAGCACATGTCGATCCTGGAGATCGATGTCGAGATTCCGCTCGGCGCCATGCCGAAAGCCGCCTGAGCGCCGGTCCCGGATCGATGAAACAAGGCCCTGTCCTGCCGAACGCGGGGCAGGGCCTTTCCCTTAAGGCATCGGCGCATGAGGGAGGCTGACAAGCAGCCAAAAAAACGCCGGTGTGGCGTTGCGGTCTTGCGGCCGCAGGCCCCACCGGCGAGCCGGGGAATCTCACTGTTGCTTGCGCGATCCCGCCGCTTCACACCATTCCAGTCATGCCGTACCGTCCGGATTTGCGGGGGCGGACCTCCTCGCAAATCCAGTTCAGCAATGGCCCGCCTTCTCACTCAAAAGCAGGTTCACCTGATCCTCGGGAATAACCGGGCCAAGTTCCTTGCTGAGATCAGCCACAAGCGAACTCAAAGCGGCCTCGAGATAATGGGCGGCCGCTGAGGCCTTCACATCCCGCGCACCGTCGCGTGCGTAAGTGATGACGCGGATCAAGCCGATCAACTCTTCGCGCCGGCTTTCCTGCGTACTCTCCATTGCGTCCACGGAATCCCCCTGTAACTGACAGGCTTCATTAAACATGCCCGCAATGAAAAAGCCCGTTGCATCGGCGTTGCACACGCAAAGGATGTTCATCCTGTGGTTAGTTCACCCTTAGGGCAGTCGTTCAGTCCGAATCCGGTAGAAGATGCAGGGTCCAATCAGGAAGTCGTTTAAAAACAGCAGGTTGTGTTAGGTTTATCTCATGGAGAAGCGCAAGCGCATCCTGTCGCTTCGGGTCCGTTGCATGGGCCAGGATCCGTTGCATGCTCTTTGTGTTTGCTCCCACGAACATGTCGACGATTCGCCGCCAGCTGCGCTCCTTGAAGTGGATGGCGCGTGCGGCACGCGCCCAGTCCCGCGCTTCGTCCGGTGAAATCGCGCCGGCCTGCAAGGCAGTCTCAAGGGTTGCATCGACGGTCACCAGGGGGACGCTCAAGGGCGGGTAGCCGAGTTCGGCCGGGCCGTGCTGCAGAGCGACATCTCCATCGTCGATCCGGCGCCCGCTGCGATAGTCCTCGTAGATGCGGCCGACCCCGCGCATGCCGAACGGCGCGCATTCGACCGCCCGCAGCGCCCCCATGCTCGCCGCTCCAAGGACGGGCACGCCACGCGACAGGGCCAGCAGGATCTCCTTGTGCCAGACGGGCCGGACATGCTCGAAGATCCCATCGATCAGACCGATCGCCGCGGCGCCCTCCTCGAGCGCACGGCGCAGGTCGCCGCGCTGTGCCGGTGGTCGGATCTCGATATCCTCAGCCCCCATCGCGCGGACGATGGCCGCAGCATCCGGCAGGCTGGGACCGACGAAGACGACCTTCATCCCAGCACCCGTCGGAGCGCGCGCGGACCGAACCGCTGGCGCTGGGCGCCTGGCGGGTTTTCAAGCCCGGGAACGATGAGCTTGCCGACGGCGATCGGCAGACGCCCGTCGTCGAGGCGCAGCGCATAGGCCTCCGAAAGCCCGGCACTTGCCAGGCGCGCAAGCAGCAGAGGCAGGCGCTCGTTCGGCTCCGGGAGCGCGCCAGTGGAGCCGGGTCGGTGGAGGGGATCGACCGGCGCGCGCAGGACCTTGCAGAGGTCCTCCGGGGCCGGGTCAGTGAAGAAGGCGGCGGGGACGTCGTCGCGCGCACCGCCGATGAAGGTGAGGCGCGATTGTGCGGCCTCCGTGATGGCGCGGGCGGCGGCCCCGGCAGCGGTAAAGTGCGCGCCGCTGCCAAGCGTGAGATCGACATGCCGGACCGCGCCCCCTGCAAGCACGGCGGCAGGGGCGATCAACGCCATGAAGCAGGGGAGGTTCAGGTCGGAGGAGATGTCGAACAGGCGGATGATGAGCCCCGCGCGCTCGATTCGCTGAACGAGATCGTCGATGGTCGGGGTGGCAAGGCAGGCCGGATCGATCGCCGGCGGCCGGCGGGTGGGCGGCGTCACGTGCCACAGCGTCAGCGCATCGCGCTCCACCCGTTCCAGTAGGCCGTGCAACACCGCTTCGTCCCACGTATTGCCGGAAGCCAGCCCGTCGGAGGAGCGCCAATAGCGCGGCTTCAGCTGCGTCCGGTCGAGATGAACGGCATCGAAGGGGAGGTGGACCGTGTGGCCTGAAAGAAGATTCTCGGCCGGGGTCCAGTCGATGACCTCGTCCGGTGCAACCGGCTCGGCCCGAGGGCTGAGAAGCGTCTCCAGCGGATCGACGGATCCGCCATCCGCCTCGATGTCCCGGCTTGAGGCGGAGCGCCGGACGCAGGAGGGGCTGGACGCGATGACGCGCTCGACCGCCTCCATGACCGCGGAGGCCTGCGCGTCCTCATCGGTCAGGCCCTTGCCCTGGGCAATGGCGATGGCGCGCGCATTGGGAGTGACCGCGAACCAGACGGGAATGCCGACTCGATCAAGGCCGGTCTGCGACCCGACGCGTGTGATGCCAAGCGCAGGCAGATGCGGCGTGATCAGCGCGAGGGTTTCGGCGGGCGCGCGTGACCGGTAGGACCCCGCCGTCGTCATGGGTCGATGACGGCGGGACCGGTTTCAGGGCCGCAAGGCCTCATCGGCCTTCATAATGGCCGGCGGCAGCTTCGGAGGCCGAGGAGATCGCGACCGCAAAGTCGACGCCCTTCGTCACCAGCCCGCTGCGCGGGGTGCCGGAAGCAAGCGCCCCGGCGGACTTGTCCTTGAACGGAGTGACCGTGCCGGCGCCGAGATCGGCGATCCACAGTCCGTCTTCGCCTTCTATTCCAAGAATTACAACCTGAGCCATGTCATTCCCCTTGTCTAGAAACCGGCTTTCCGCAAGCCTTCGCGATAGAGTTCGCGCTGCCAACTTTCCCGGTTGGGAACGACCTCGAGCCAGCGCTCCAACTCGAAGTCGGGATGTTCACGCAAGACACGCTGCTTATATACACGCGCTTGCCGTGCATTGCCAAGCATTCCCCAACTCGCGGCAGCCAATCTGTCGGCCGGTTTCGGGTTTTCCATGCGTTTGATATAGGCGAGCGCGGCTTCGAACCGGCCGAGGAAGTAGCAGGCCCCGGCAGCGGTCCAGAGATAGCTGTCCGGGCAGAGCGGATTGAGGTCGATGGCGCGGGTGATCTTGTCCAAGGCGGCCTGCGGCCGCGCGCCATGCACCAGCGTATCGGCATGACTGTAAAGCACGTCGGCATAGTGCGGGCTGATCTTCTCGGCCGTGTCGAGCGCCTCCAGGCTTTCGTCCAGCCGGCCGCGATAGAGTTCGACGACGCCGAGCTCGCGATAGGCGGAGGCGAGCGCCGGGTTCTCGCGCACGGCCCGCAATGCCTGGCGCTCCGCGGTCAGCAGCAGGTCCTTGTCGCCGCGGGCGGTCAGCAGCCATTCGGTCATCAGCGCGCGGGCCATGCCGGCCATGGCCGGCGCGAAGCCGGCGTCGAGCTGCAGCGTCTCGCGCATCATCCGCCGGGCCTTGCGGATATCCTTGAGCTCGAGGCTCGAGAGAAACTGCGTGCCGCGCAGGAAGGCGACATAGGCATCGGGGCGACGCTGATAATCGAGATGATTGGCGCTGCTGGCTTCCATGCGGTCGGCGGTGGAGCGGGTGATGGCCCGGGCGATCTCGACACGCTGGGTCGCAAGATTGTCGACGGTCAGCGGGAAGCGGGCTGCCCAGATGATCTCGTCGCCGGGAACGAAGACGAGTTGGGCGAAGACGCTGTCATGCGAACGGCGGGTGTCGAGCGTGTAGGTGACCCCGTGTCGCTCCAGCAGCGCGGCCTTGTCGCCCGAGGCGCGGTAGCGCTCTGCCGTGAAGGGCGCGACGACCGAGACGCTGCGCAGCGAGCAGAGGCCGATGGTGATGTCTTCGATCAAGGCATTGACGAGGGCACCTGCCTGACGGGATTCACGCGCCTGATCCGGTGGCAGCAGGGCAAGGCGCGGCAGAACCGGCCGTGGCGGCTCTAGAGCGACGTCGTCGCCCCGCTCGGCGCGGGTCCGTTGTTCGTCGGAGAAGCTGCGGTTGTCCTGGCGGGCCGCGAATCCGGTCCATTCGGCCGGCGGCGGGGAGGGGCTGAGGCCGGGATAGGTGAAGGGCGAGGCGCTGGAGGGCGGCGTGATGAGGCTTCGGCCAGGGACAGGCTTTGCGTCAGGCAGCGCCGAACCATCGGTCGCTTTGCCGAGGACGGGCGGGACGTTGGCATCCCTGCCAGGGGACGCCGAGAAAAGCGACAGTGCCGACCGGACTGGGCTGCCGGCGGGGCGGGCGGCGGCGGACAGGCCTTGCAGCGCCTGGCGTACCTCCTCGTCGGCCGGGTCATGCACGAGAAGGGGAACGGCCGCGGCCTGCAGGGCCTCATCGCCTGCCGCGCCGCGATGGGCGGTCAGGCACTGAAAGAAGCAGGTGCGCAGCAGCAGAAGATGAGTCGTGCGGACGCCGGTGATCCAGTGCTCGATCGCCGGCTCGTGGCGAAGATCGCGATCGAGGAAGCCGCGCGAAACTGCCCCGGTCAACCAGGCGAGCCGAGCCACCGGCCGGTCTGCCGTCGGCATCAGGTCGAGGTCGCAGGACAACATGGCCGCGTTGCGCCGAAGGCGGGCGCCCTCCGCGATGACGACTGGGGTCTCGCCGAGTGCCAGCCGCATGCGGCGAAGCGCCGAGCGCAGATTGGTATCGGCCGCTTCGTCCTGGGCATTCGGCCA
This sequence comes from Rhizobium sp. CC-YZS058, assembly GCF_034720595.1. Lineage (NCBI taxonomy): Bacteria > Pseudomonadati > Pseudomonadota > Alphaproteobacteria > Hyphomicrobiales > Rhizobiaceae > Rhizobium > Rhizobium sp. CC-YZS058. Next base: position 1,331,614 of record NZ_JAYESJ010000001.1, read on the forward strand.
GAGAAGATTGGCGAGGTCCCGCCGATGGCGGGCGCCGTCGGGCTGTGTGCAGAGAAAGGCGAGGAGCAGAAGAACCTTGTCGGGGCAGCTGACCGCTGCCCCGCTTGCGTTCCTAAGCGTCAGTTCCCCGAGCGTGATCAGCCTGAAGCTCATCGCCGCCGGCTCTGCGACGCTGGTCATCTTCGGCTCCTCCCATGCTGCCGGCGAGCGACTTGGTCAGCGCGACGATCGACTGGCGGACTTTCGTATCGGTGATGGCGAAGAAGGCGCGGTTGAGTTCCATGCCTTCCTTGGTGCTGACAAATCCTGCAACATCCTGCGCTTCGCCCAGGCCGCCTTCCTTCTCCGGCTCGCCGCCATTTTCGAAGAAGAAGCTGATCGGCACCTTCAGGACGTCGGCAATATGCTGAAGGCGGCTGGCGCCGACGCGATTGGCGCCCTTCTCGTATTTCTGGACCTGCTGAAATGTAACGCCCAGCTGTTCGGCAAGCTTCGTCTGGCTCATGCCGAGCATCAGGCGGCGAAGGCGGATGCGAGAACCGACATAGACGTCGATCGGATTACCGGGAATGAGTGGCATAGGGGCCTCTGTAGGGTTCTGTCAGAACGCAGTGAATGATGCTGGAGCGGATTGACTTATGCAACCGGACCTCATCTGTTCGACACGTCCTCAGACTAGTTATTTTTGCTAGTGCTGAAATTCTGGTAAGTGTCTACGTACATTATCGCCCATCGTAAATGGGCTTATGCCTCCACCGTATCATTATTTTCAGTATATGCGCAATTTTGCACGCTGCGTCCTGACGTTGCACAAACGGACCATGATGTCAAAGGTCTGAGCGCCGAAGATCGCAAAGTGGTAAAACAGCGCTGACCAATTCGCGTTCAGTACGCGGTTCAACCTGTCGATACAGTGTCAGGGTTGCGGAAAAGCCGGTTGGATCGCTGAGTGCTGCCGGCGCCGCGGTCGCTCCGCCGTAGATTCGTTCGTGTTCAATTACGCTTCAAGGCCGAACGCAGGGGGAGGGGAATAAGAAGCAAGGACGAACAAACGTCTGGTCTCGGCCGATCAGACTTCTCCCGTGCCATCACGAGGGGACGAGAGGCAGAGCGGGCCGGCCTTTCCTGACGCCGGATGTCGATCGGGGCCGACAGGCCTGGCGTTGGGCGGCCTGCCGATGCCAGCCGCCATGGGGAAGGGGATCAGTGGCTGGTCCGCTCGCGCGCTTCGCGAATGGCGGCGAGGATCTTTTCGCCCGGCTTGGCGGAGAGGGCCGCCACGCGAACCCGCATTTCCTCACGCGCGGCTTCAGCCCGCCGGCGCGATGCTTCGCCCTGGGCCAGAAGCATGCGCACGCTCTCGCGAATTTCGATCTGCTCTTCCATCTCGACCTCACTGCTTGACCGTCAGCCGGCGGATCGATGCCGCCGTTCGGCCCTTGCCATCCATTCCTCGGATGCCGTCAAAGGCTTGGAAGACCGAATCGCCCCCGGAACCGGGGCAGGGAACTTGTGCCGGGGGCGTTCGATCTGTTCCCTATATGTTCTCTTATCCACAGCTTGTCAACAGGCTGGCCACCGTGGCATTGCCGGAATTGGGCATGCGCCGTGAGGTTGTAACCTGCTGTCAACCAAACGCGGCAATCTTGTGGCTGCGGTAGGGAACCGGAAAGAACCGAGCCTCTATGGTCGCATTCGAAACCGGAACGTCATCATGCAGTTGAGTCTCTTCACACTCTATACGATCGGCCTCGGAACGCTGGCCGTGGCCGCCGTGATGACGATCTGGGAACGCCACTTCAATTCCGAGCGCGCACGCGAGCTGACCTTCTGGACCATCGGCTATGCGATCATGGGGCTTGGGTGTGCGCTGCTTCTCGGCAGGCCCACCTTGCCCATGGTCGTCAGCCAGGGCGTGACCAATATCCTCATCGTCAGCGGTTATCTGCTGCTGCTGGCGGGCGCCATGCCGTTTGTGGGTGTGCGCCTGCCGCGGACCGTGCTGGTCATATCCTGTGTCGTCGGCGTGATCTGGCTCTTCGTCGGGCCGCTTCTCTCCTACGCGGCCTGGAGCGCGGTCGGCAGCTTCTTCATCGCCATCCCCTGCTTCACGCTGGCGCTGATGCTGGTCTTGAACGGCACGACCGGAACCACGCGCTCCTGGGTCCTGGCATCCGTCGTCTTCGGCCTGCACGGCATGGTCTATCTGGCGCGCGTCGTCGTCATCCCCTTCGCCTATTCGCTGAACCAGCAAGGCGTTCTCGACAGCGTCGCCCTGTTCACCATGTTCGAAGGCGTGCTCTTTTCCATGGCGGCGCCGATGGCGCTTCTTTCCCTGACCCGCGAGGAAAGCCGCCACCTGCTGCTCCGCGCCTCGCAGACGGATTTCCTCACCGGGCTCGACAATCGCCGCGCCTTCACGCAGCGCGCGACGCCCGTCATCGCCGCCCATTCGGCGGATGCGGGTTCCGCGCCCCTGCTCGTGCTCTTTGATCTCGACAATTTCAAACAGATCAACGACCGCTACGGCCATGAATCCGGCGACCAGGTGCTGACGATCTTCGCGCGCGTTGCAAAAGACGTCCTCAGTCAAGAGGACTGCGTCGCCCGCATGGGGGGCGAGGAGTTTGCGGCACTGCTCGTCGGCCGGGATCTCGCCACCGCCCAGCAGCTTCTCAGAACAATTGCCGCCCGCTTTACGGTGGAGGTTCTCGCCGAAACGGCCGTGACCCGCCATGTCACCTTCAGCGCCGGGCTGGTTGCTGTCGGCACCGACGATACGCTGCGCTCGCTGATGACCACGGCGGACCGGCTGCTCTACCGCGCCAAGCAGGCTGGCCGCAATCGCGTCGAAACGGAGCTCGACCCCCCGCTGCCCGGCGAAGAGGAAACCGAAGTTCCCGCCTATCCGGCAAGGGCCGCCACCGGCTGACGCTCGGATCAACAACACGAACGCCGTGCGGGAACGATCCGTGTGAGGCGACGCCGGAGCATCCGGTGGATGCCCGGTTGACATCATCGCCTTTTCCCGCCACTCCTTGGCTCTTCCGAGGGGAGCACCGGACGGTGCTGAGATGGGCGTGGAGCCTGGACCCTTGAACCTGATCCGGGTCATACCGGCGTAGGAACGGAAACAGGCGCTTCGGTGATGCACCTTCCCCCGTCTTCGCTTGCTCGGATCTCCATGATGTGTGTCAGGAGATCGTTGATGTGTGCTGCCGTCCCGCTTTTCGCCTTCCGCCGATCCCGCCGCCAGCCAGAGCGTTGATCCGCCATGCAGGCGCGGCATGCGGCGCTCGGCCTCCTCGGTGTCCTCGCTCTTTGGCAAGGAGCAGTCGCGGCAAGGCTGCTGCCCTCCTATGTGCTGCCGGCGCCCGCCGCGGTGGCGGCAACGCTGTGGCGGCAACGGGACTTCCTCCTCGACCAGACCGCGATCACGCTCGGCGAGATCGGGGCCGGGCTCGTGCTCGGCAGCCTGTTCGGTGCAGCGGTCGCCTTCGGGCTCGCCGCCTGTCCCCGGATCGGGCGCATTGCCTGGCCGATGCTCGTGGTGCTGCAGGCCTTTCCCGTCTTCGTGCTGGCGCCGATCCTCGTTCTCTGGCTCGGCTTCGGCATGGCCTCCAAGGTGGCGATGACGCTGATCATCATCTTCTTCCCCGTCGCCTCCGCCTTTGCCGACGGGCTCAACCGCACGCCGCCGGCCGTGCTCGATGCGGCGGCGCTGACGGCGGCAAGCCCGTTCCAGGTCTTGACCCGCCTGCGCGTGCCGCTGGCTCTGCCGAGCCTCGTCTCCGGCCTGCGGGTCGCCGCGCCGCTCGCCCCGCTCGGCGCCGTCGTCGGCGAATGGGTGGGCGCCTCCGGCGGCCTCGGCTTCGTCATGGTGCAGGCCAATGCGCGCATGCAGGCCGACATGGTCTTTGCCGCCATGGCGCTGCTGGCGCTCCTCTGCGTGGTCCTGCGCCTCGCCATCGACCGGCTGACCGCCGGTCTCGCCCCCTGGGCGCGCGAAACCCCACCCACATCCGACTGACAGTTTTAGGAAAATTCGATGCCCCGACCGATCCTGCGCCTTCTTGCAGCAGCCGTTCTCCTGACAGCGACCGCTTTGGCAAGCGCCCCGCCTGCCGCTGCAGCGGACAGGCTGACCGTCATGCTCGAATGGTTCGTCAACCCCGATCACGCGCCGTTGGTTGTGGCGCAGGAGAAGGGGTTCTTCGCGCAGGAGGGCCTGGAGGTCACGCTGGTGCCGCCTTCCGATCCCTCCTCCGTGCCGCGGCTCGTTTCGGCTGGCCAGGCCGAGATTGGCCTCCACTACCAGCCGAGCCTCTATCTCGATCGCGAAGCCGGGCTGCCGCTGAAACGGTTCGGCACGCTGGTCGAAACGCCGCTCAACACGCTGACGGTGCTGAAGGACGGCCCGATCAAGGGCATTGCCGATCTCCAGGGCAAGACGATCGGCTTCTCGGTCTCGGGCTTCGAGGATGCGCTGGTCAAGCGCATGCTGACGGCCGCCAATGTCGATCCGGCCACCGTCACCTTCGTCAATGTCAATTTCGCGCTCACCCCCTCGCTGATCGGCGGCAAGGTCGATGCGACGATCGGCGGTTATCGCAATTTCGAGCTGACCCAGATGCGGCTCGAAGGTCATGAGGGGCGCGCCTTCTTTCCCGAGGAGAACGGCGTTCCGGCCTATGACGAACTGATCTTCGTCACCCGCGATGATCTGATCAACGATCCGCGCCTGCCGCGCCTCCTGGCGGCGGTGGAAAAGGCAACGATCTACCTGACCAATCACCCGCAGGAGTCGCTTGATCTGTTTCTGAAGGCCTATCCGGCCCTCGACGATGCGCTCAATCGCCAGGCCTTTGCCGACACGCTGCCCCGCTTTGCCAAGCGCCCCGCGGCGCTCGATGCCGCGCGCTACCGGCGCTTCGGGACCTTCCTGGTCGAGGCAGGCCTTCTGAAGGCAGCGCCTGACATCGCCTCGCTTGCCGTGGAGCTCGGCCGATGACGGGCATCCTTACGGGCCGACAGGCGGCCGAAATCCTCGAACGGCTGCGAACCCGGCGTCCGCGCGTGCATTGCCTGATGAACACGGTGGTCCAGAAGTTTACCGCCGACGGCATTACGGCGGTCGGCGGCATTCCGTCGATGACCGCGTCGCCCGAGGAGATCGAGGACTTCGTGGGACGTGCCGATGCGCTGACCGTCAACCTCGGCACGCTGGATGCCGGCCGGCGGGCGGTGATCCTGACGGCGGTAGAGGGCGCGGCCGCGCGCGGCATTCCCTGGGTGCTCGATCCGGTCCATTGCGACTATTCGCAAAGCCGGCTCGCCTTCGCCCGCCTGCTGATCGAGCGCGGCCCGAGCGCGGTGCGCGGCAACCGGGCGGAGATGGCGTTGATCGGCGAGCGCTCCGACGGCCTCAGCATCACCACCGGACCGGCGGACCGGCTTCGCGAGGGTGCCCGACTGATCGACGTGAAGAACGGCCATGGCCTGATGGCGGCGGTCACCGGGACCGGATGCCTGTCTGGCGGGGTGATCGCGGCCTGCATGGCGGTGGAGCCCGATCCCTTCACGGCGGCGGCCGCCGCTCTGTCGATCACGGGTGTGGCGGCCGAACTGGCCGCGGAAAGCGCATCCGGCCCCGGCAGCTTCGGCACGGCCTTGCTGGACCACCTCTATTCGCTCGATGGGCAGACGCTGGAGGCGCGGGCGCGCTATGCGGCAGGACAATCTGCGGCAGGACGATTTGTGGCAGGACAGGGAGACGCAGAATGACGACGGTCGATTTCCGGCTGAATGCGATCGTGGACGGATCGCTCGCCGATGTGGCGGATCTGGCCGTCCTGGCGGCCGAGGCCGTACGGGGCGGCGCGACGCTGGTCCAGTATCGCGACAAGCAGGCCTCGTCCCGCCGCATGGTCGAGCAGGCGGTGGCGATCCGGGCGGCGATCGAGGGACGTGGCGTGCCGCTGCTCATCAATGATCGTGTCGATGTGGCGCTCGCCGCCGGGGCGCACGGGGTGCATCTGGGTGCCGAGGATCTGGAGGCGGAAACGGCCCGGCGGCTGCTTGGCCCCTTCGCGATCATTGGGCTGACGGTCAAGACGGAGCAGGACGCGCAGCATGCCGCGGCCGCGCCGATCGATTACGCCTGCATCGGTGGCGTCTTCGCCACGGCGTCGAAGGTCAATACGAATCCGCCGCTCGGTCTCGACGGCTATCGCGCGCTGCGCCGGGGCCTCGCGGAGAAACGGCCCGACCTGCCGGTCGGTGCCATTGCCGGCATCGACCTCAACCGGGTGGCGCCTGTCATCGCCGCCGGGGCGGATGGCGTGGCGGTCATCGCCGCCCTGTTCCGCTCGGGAGACGTCGTCGGCACGGCGCGTGCCTTCCGGGCTGCGGTGGATGCGGCGCTTGCGGAGCGCGGCGCATGACGGCGATCGCTCTCACCATTGCCGGCTCGGACAGCGGCGGCGGCGCCGGCATCCAGGCCGACCTCAAGACCTTCTCGGCCCTCGGTGCCTATGGCGCGAGCGTCGTGACCGCCATCACTGCGCAGAACACGCGGGGCGTAACCGGCGTCGAGGACGTTTCGCCCGCCATGGTCGCAGCGCAGATGGACGCCGTGTTCGGCGATCTGCGGGTGGATGCGCTGAAGATCGGCATGGTCTCGCGCTGCGCGACGATCGAGGCGATCGCCGAGGGACTGGCGGGCTTTGCCGGTCCGGTGGTGCTCGATCCGGTGATGGTCGCCACCTCCGGCGACCGGCTGCTGCAGGAAGAGGCGATCGAAGCGCTGCGAACCCGGCTGGTGCCGCGCGCGGCGCTGGTCACGCCCAACCTGCCGGAAGCCGCCCTGCTGACAGGCCTGCCGATGGCCGAAAGCGAGGCGCAGATGATCGCCCAGGGCGAGGCGATTCTGGCGCTCGGCGCTGCCGCGGTGCTGGTCAAGGGCGGGCATGGGGCAGGGCCGGACAGCACGGACATCCTGTTGAATGCCGAAGGCCTGCGCCGCTTCACGGTGCCGCGCATAGAGACCCGGCACGACCACGGCACCGGCTGCACGCTGGCAGCCGCCATTACCGCAGGCCTTGCCCGCGGCAAGGGGCTGACCGCTTCGGTCACGGCAGCCAAGGCCTATCTGACCGCTGCGCTCGCTGCCGGTCGCACGCTCGGCATCGGTACGGGGCGAGGGCCGGTGCATCACTTCCATGCCTGGTGGTCGGCCGAAGACGGTGCCGCCTGACCTCTCCGGTGCGACCCGCCTGGGATCGCATCTTGCCGCCGGGCCAGGTGGCGCTGTAGCGTCCCGGCCGAACGAACAGGGAGAGACCGACATGGCGGACTATGGTGCGCAGGACATGGCGCAGACGCTGGCGCGCGTCCTCATGCGCCGGCCGGGGCCGAGCCTTTCGAAAGCCGATCCTGCCGCCTGGCATTATGGGCCGGGTTTCGACGCGGTAAGCGCGGCCACCCAGTATGAGCAGTTTGCCGGCCTCGTCGCCCGTTCGGGCGCGGAAATCCTCTGGATCGAGGACCGGGGGGATTGGCTCGCGGATGCCATGTTCACCTGCGACCCCTCGCTCGTGACCCGGGAGGGCGCGGTTCTGCTGCGCATGGGCAAGGCGGCGCGGGAGCGCGAGGTCGCGCTGCACGAGGCCGCCTACAAAAAGGCCGGCATCCCCATTCTCGGCCGCATCAAGGCGCCGGGCACGGTGGAAGGGGGCGATTGTTTCTGGCTGGACGCGCAGACGCTGATCGTCGGCCGCGGTTTCCGCACCAATGAAGAGGGAATCGTGCAGCTGGCCGATATCCTGGCGCCGCTGTCCATCGACGTGCTGAGCTACGACCTGCCGAGCTGGAAGGGCGAGAGCGCCTGCCTGCACCTTCTGTCGCTGATCAGCCCGCTGACGCGCGACACGGCGCTCGTCCATTCGCCTCTTCTGCCGGCGGCGCTCTATCAACTGCTTGAGGAATGGGGCCTGGCGCTGGTCGAGGCGCCGGAGGACGAGTTCCGCGCGAGCCAGGGCCTCAGCCTCAACGTGCTGCCGACAAGTCCCGGCGCTGTCATCATGATCGACGGCTATCCGAAGACCAAGGCCGCTCTCGAAGCTGCAGGCTGCACGGTCTCGACCTTCGCAGCCGATGCGCTCTGCATCGCCTGCGAGGGCGGGCCGACCTGCCTCGTTCGACCGGTGCTGCGCGAGGGGCTGTAAGGCGCCCGCCGACCGGCGCGCCCGCCTGTTGCCCCGCAATTGCGTCAATCTTCGGTAACTATGCGAAGACTGGGCATCCGCTCTTAACAGAGATGTAGCCCATTCCCGTCATCATCGAGAAAACGGGAGGGGCGCGGCCCATCATGACGAGACTGTCCAAGTTCTTTGCCTGGCTGATGATCGATACGCAGCAATCGGATCTTGCGGCAGCGCAGTTGATCGAGCTGCAGCGTCAGGTTCCGCTTCTCTATCTCCTCCTGACCGTCAATGCCGTCGCCGTCGCCTATACCCACCGCGACATTGCGCCCTGGGCGCTGACAGTTGCGGTGCCCTTTGTTCTTGTGTCGATCTGCGTGGTGCGCACGCTCGTCTGGCTTGTCCGCCGGCATCAGAAGACCGACCCGCGCGATGTCGTTGCAAAGCTGCGGCGCACCGTGCGGCTGGCCGGGATCATCGCCGTCGCCTATATCACCTGGTCGCTGGTGCTGAACGAATATGGCGGTCCCTACGAACAGGGCCATGTGGCGATCTTCATCGCCGTCACCGTGATCGGCTGCATCTTCTGTCTCATGCATCTGCCGCAGGCGGCGGTGGTGGTGACGCTGCTCGTCACCATTCCCTACGCGATCTATTACATTCACCTCGGCAATACGGTCTTCTACGCGATCGCGCTCAATATTCTGCTGGTCACCGTGGTGATGCTGCAGGTTTTGTTCAACAGCTTCTATGGCTTTACACGGCTCATCCAGTCGCAGGCCGCCCTGGCGCAGAAGCAATCGGAAACGGAGCGTCTCGCGCTGGAGAATGCCCGGCTCGCCCATACCGACATGCTGACGGGTCTTCCGAACCGGCGCTACTTCTTCACCCGCCTGGAAGACTTGATCGCGGCCTCTGCCGCGTCCGGCAGCGCCTTCACGGTCGGCACGATCGATCTCGATCGCTTCAAGCCGGTCAACGATACTTATGGGCATCTGGTCGGCGACCGGCTGCTCGACCAGGTCGGGCTGCGGCTGGCGAGCTTTGCCAATGACGAGATCGTCGTGACACGACTCGGCGGCGACGAATTCGGGTTCCTCATCGCCAGGCCCGGCCCGGAGTCGTTGATCGTCGCGCAGGCGATCTGCGATCGGCTCGCCGAGCCTTACGAGGTCGATGCCATCTCGCTTTCGATCGGCTGCTCCTGCGGGCTGGCGGCCTTTCCCGAGGCCGGCACCACCGCCCATACGCTGTTCGACCGCTCCGACTATGCGCTCTACAGCTCGAAAAGCGCCAGGCTCGGCCTTGCAACGCTCTACTCGGTCGATCACGAGAACAAGATCCGCTCCGGCCAGGCGATCGAGACCGCGCTGCGTGGCGCGGATTTCGAGGCGGAATTCTCCGTCGTCTTCCAGCCGATCGTCTCCGGCCGCAACAACGCCGTCTTCGCGGTCGAGGCTCTCGCCCGTTGGGACCATCCGGATCTCGGGCGGATCGGGCCGGACCAGTTCATTCCGGTGGCCGAACGCACGGGTCTCGTCCATCCCCTGACCCTGGCGCTGTTCCGCAAGGCCTTGCGCGAGATGGAGAAGATGCCGGCCGGCATCAAGCTCTCCTTCAACCTCTCGGCCCATGACGTGACCTCGTCTCCCACCATCCTCGCGCTGATCGCGGCGATCGGCGAGGGGCGGATCGACGCGCGGCGGATCATCTTCGAACTCACCGAGACCGCGGTGATCCGCAACTTCGACACGGCGGTCGAATCGATCACCCTTCTGCGTCGGCTCGGGTCGCAAGTGGCGCTCGATGATTTCGGCACCGGTCAATCGAGCCTCGGCTATCTGCACCGCCTGCCGATCGACGAGGTCAAGATCGACCGCAGTTTCGTGGCGGGCCTGGAAAATGTGTCCGGCCGCAAGATCGTCGCATCGATCCAGGGTCTCTGCCGCACGCTCGACATTGAGTGCATCGTCGAAGGCGTCGAGAATGCTGAGCAGTTGCGCGTGCTGAGCGCGCTCGGCTGCGAGGCCTATCAGGGCTATTTCTTCTCGCGTCCCGTGCCGATGGACGTGCTGATCGACTGGATCGACGCGCGCATGCCGGATGCGCCGCGCGCCGCCTCGCGCCTCGGGTAGAGCATGTCCTGCCGCAGCACGATCGCTTCGGCTTCGGACAAAGCGGGGGAAAAGAGAGAATGAAGCAGGTCCGATCAATCCCGTCATCCCTGAACATGCTCCAGCTGGGCCCCGACCCGGCTGCACGCCGCCTGTTGCCTTTCGCCCCCCTTATCCGGCATGAGGAGCTTACGAAACCGGTGCTCCGAGCGCCGGTCGACGAAGCGAGGAAGGAAACGACCATGTTTACCGGTGATCTCTTGATCGGCGCCAAGGCCGTGCATGGCACGAATGGCGAGATCTACGGGCTGGATGCCGCCACGGGCGAGCGTCTGCCGACAAGCTTCGGCGGCGCGACCAAGGCCGACCTCGAAGCGGCTGCGGCGCTGGCCTGGCAGGCTTTTCCGCTCTACCGCGAAACGACGCTCGAGGCCCGGGCGGCTTTCCTCGAGACGATCGCCGAGGAGATCCTCGCGGTCGGCGACGCGCTGATCCAGCGCGCCATGGCCGAAAGCGGTCTGCCGCGCGGTCGTCTGGAGGGCGAGCGCGGTCGCACCGTCGGCCAGCTGCGCCTGTTTGCGGCAGAAGTTCGCGCCGGCCGTTTCCAGGATCTGCGCTTCGATGCGGCCGATCCCGAGCGCAAGCCGGCACCGAAGCCGGACCTGCGCCTGCGCAACATTGCGATCGGCCCGGTCGCCGTGTTCGGCGCATCCAACTTTCCGCTCGCCTTTTCCGTGGCAGGTGGCGATACGGCCTCGGCCCTGGCGGCCGGCTGCCCGGTCATCGTCAAGGCCCATTCCGCCCATCCCGGCACCTCGGCTCTGGTCGGCCGTGCCGTGCAGAAGGCGGTGGCGGCCAGCGGCATGCCGGAGGGGACGTTCTCCATGCTCTATGACAGCGGGCTCGAGATCGGCCAGGCGCTGGTGGCCGATCCGCGCATCCGCGCCGTCGGCTTCACCGGCTCTCGCGCCGGCGGGCTGGCGCTGATGGACATCGCCGCCCGACGCAAGCAGCCGATCCCGGTCTATGCGGAGATGAGCTCGATCAACCCCGTGCTGCTGTTCCCCCATGCGCTTGCCGCGCGGGGACAGGCGATCGGCAAGGCCTTCGCGGGCTCGCTGACGCTCGGTGCCGGCCAGTTCTGCACCAATCCGGGTCTGCTCCTTGCCGTCGACGGCCCCGGCCTGCAGTCCTTTCTCGATGCAGCGGGAGAGGCCCTCTCCGCGATCCCGGCCCAGACCATGCTGACGGCCGGCATCAGCAAGGCCTATGCGACGAACCGCGCCAAGCTGGCCGAACACGAGGCCGTGTCTCTGGTGGCCGAGGGGCTGGGGGGGAATGCCTCGCAGGGGCGCGCCGCCCTGTTCGTCACCAGCGCGGCGCAGTTCCTGGCCGATCACGCGCTGCAGGACGAGGTCTTCGGCGCCACCGGTCTCGTGGTGCGGTGCGCGGATCTGCGGGAACTCGAGCAGGTGCTCGACGCCCTGGAAGGGCAGCTGACGATCGCGCTGCATATCGACGAGGCCGACGAGGCGGACGCGCGTCGCCTGCTGCCGACGCTCGAACTGCTGGCCGGGCGTATCCTGGTCAATGGGTTCGGGACCGGTGTCGAGGTCTCTCCGGCCATGGTTCATGGCGGGCCGTACCCGGCCACCTCGGACGGACGCACCACCTCGGTCGGCACCCGCGCGATCGAGCGCTTCCTGCGGCCGGTCTCCTATCAGGACCTGCCGGAATCCCTGCGTCCCGCACCGATCAAGTAGCGGCGTCAGCGGGGCGGGGATGGATTTTTTCCGTGCCCGCCCCGCTCAATGATCCGGAAGCCTGGACGTTGATCCGGACGTCCCGATAGCCGCCGTCGGCAATCTGCGTGCAGAGCGCGCTCCATTCGCATCCGGCGCAGGCAGGCCGGATGTGGCCGGTCCGGAAGGCGCTTCGCAGCGCTTCGATCTGCGTGCCGGTGAGGCTGAGTGCCAGTCCGGGCCGGATCGTCTGGCCAAGCAGGGCGCCCGCGTCCGCCGCCGCCTGTGCATCCCGCGTCGAAACGCTTTCGGTGCGGCAGTGCGATCCGTCCGTGTCCGCCACCGGTCCGCAAATATCGTCCGGCCCTTCGACGATCAGCATGTCTTCGCCGGCCGAGAGCCGTGCGGCGATCCGGTCGTAATTGTCGACAAAGGCGGCGCTGTAGCCCTTGCCGACATAGGTCAGCATGCAGAGCAGGTGATGCGGACGCAGCCGGATCGTCATCGGTGCTTACGGAGAGGCCGGCAGCGGCAGCGGCTTGGCGTCGGAAACGAGGCAACTGCGGTCGAGTTCGGACAGGGACTTGACCCCGGTCAGCGTCATCGCCACCCGCATCTCCTTCTCGAAAAGGTCGAGCAGCGTGGTCACCCCCTCTTCCCCGGCGGTCGCCAGCGCATAGAGAAAGGCGCGGCCGATCAGAACCGCGTCGGCGCCGAGGGCGATCATCCGCACCACGTCGAGGCCCGAGCGGATGCCGGAATCGGCGAGGATCTTCAACTCGCCCTTCACCGCATCGACGATGGCCGGCAAGGCGCGCACGGAGGAGAGCACGCCGTCGAGCTGGCGACCGCCATGATTGGACACGACGATCCCGTCTGCGCCGAAGCGCACCGCATCGCGTGCGTCATCGGGATCGAGGATCCCCTTGATGACGATCGACCCCTTCCAGGTGTCGCGGATCCATTCCAGGTCCTTCCAGCCAATCGAGGCGTCGAAATTCTTGGCAAGCCAACCGATATAGTCGGCGAGCCCGGTCGGCTTGCCGAGATAGTGCGAGACATTGCCGAGATCGTGCGGCTTGCCGTGAATGCCGACATCCCAGGCCCAGCGCGGATGCATCATGGCCTGGAGAACGCGGCGCATGGGGCCATGGCGGCCCGACATGCCGGAATGGGCATCGCGGTAGCGCGCGCCCGGCGTCGGCATGTCGACCGTGAAGACCAGCGTGGTGATCCCGGCCGCAGCCGCCCGTTCCAGCGCCTGTTTCATGAAGCCGCGGTCGCGCAGCACATAGAGCTGGAACCAGATCGGCGTCGAGACCTTGGACTGCACCTCCTCGATCGGGCAGACGGAGACGGTGGAGAGCGTGAAGGGAATGCCCTTCTTGGTCGCCGCGCGCGCGGCCTGCACTTCGCCACGCCGCGCATACATGCCGGTCAGCCCCACCGGCGCCAGCGCAACCGGCATCGCCATGCGCCGGCCGAACAGCTCCGTTTCCAGGCTCAAGCCCTCGACATTCTTCAAGACCCGCTGCTTGAGCGCGACTTCCGCAAGATCGGCAACATTGCGGTTCAGCGTATATTCGGAATAGGCGCCGCCATCGGCATAATGAAACAGGAAGGGCGGCAGGCGACGACGCGCCGTCTCGCGGAAATCGGTGGGTGCGGAAATGATCATCGGTCTCCCCCTCTGCCTCCTGTCGCCAAAGCTCCCGCGGTGAAGAGCCTGAAGCCGGGCGACCGGAGGGTCCTAGCAGACCATTTTGCAAGCGTCGAGATCGGCCGGCCGCTCCGGCAAGATGCCTTTCTCCTTGCGTCGGGCGGCTTGCTGTGGTGCCTGTAGCCTTCTTGCGACTCTTCAGACAGGTGCCCCATGCCGTATTCCGATCCTCGTCTCGACAGGCTGAACACGCCTGCCGTCGTCGTCGATCTCGATATCGCCCGCCGCAATATCGAGCGTTTCCAAGCCTATGCCGATCAGCATGGTCTGAAGGTCCGCCCGCACATCAAGACCCACAAGCTGCCGGCGATTGCGGAGATGCAGCTTGCCGCCGGAGCCGTCGGCATCACCTGCCAGAAGGTGTCGGAGGCCGAGGCCATGGTGGCCGCCAGCCCGGCCATCCGCGATGTCCTGATCACCTACAACATTCTGGGGTCCGAGAAGCTCGACCATCTGGCGGCACTCGCCACCCGCGTCTCGCTCGCCGTCGTCGCCGACAGCGCCGATGTCGTGGACGGACTTTCGGCCCGGTTTGCCGGCGAGCCGGCCCCGCTCAAGGTGTTCGTCGAGTGCAACACCGGCGCCAATCGCTGCGGCGTGTCCACGCCGGAGGCCGCCGCCGAATTGGCCGCGCGCATCGCCGCCGCTCCCGGTCTGGCGCTGGGCGGCCTGATGACCTATCCGCCGGCACGCGGTGAGGCGCGTGTGCAGGCCTTCATGAGCGAGGCCAAGGCCCTGATCGAAAGCAAAGGCATCGCCGTCGAGGCCGTGACCTCAGGGGGGTCGCCCTCGATGATGACGGCGGCCGATGCCCCGGTCGCGACCGAATATCGCCCCGGCACCTATGTCTACAACGACCGCTCGCTGGTGGCCTTCGGCACCTGTTCGCTGGAGGACTGCGCGCTGACCGTCGTGGCGACCGTCGTTTCCGTTCCGGCCGAGAACCGGGCGATCATCGATGCTGGCTCGAAGGCGCTGACCTCCGATCTTCTCGGCCTCAGCGGCTACGGCCTCGTGCTCGGCCGCGAGGATATCGCCATCGACCAATTGTCGGAAGAGCATGGGCGGCTGGTCAGTGAAGGCCCGATCGGGCTCAAGGTCGGCGATCGTCTGCGGATCGTGCCCAACCATGCCTGCGTGGTCACCAACCTGGTCGACGCGGTGCATGTGATCGGCGAAGGGCGGTCGCAACCGGAGGCCTGGCCAGTGGTCGCGCGTGGACGCATCGTGTGAAGATCTTCACGAACTGAATCCGCCGACCGGACTTAAGCATATGACGTTCAAACCGGATCGGCCTTGAACTGCCGCATGAGAAGCTCTGGGAGGAGCGGGATGGAGAGACAGGTGCAACGTTTCGTTTCGGTCGGCGAATGCATGGTGGAGCTGACGGGAAGCGGGCCCGATCTTCTGCGGAAGGGCTATGCCGGCGACACGTTCAACGCCGCTTACTATGCGCGGCTCGCTCTGCCGGCCTCGTGGGCGGTCGATTATGTGACCGCGCTCGGCACCGACGCGGTCTCCGACGAGATGATCGCCTTCATGGAGGCGAGAGGCATCGGCACCGGGGCCATCCAGCGCCTGGCGCATCGGCTTCCCGGGCTCTACATGGTGCATGTGCATGAGGGGGAGCGCAGCTTCTCCTACTGGCGTTCGTCCTCGGCCGCGCGCCAGCTCGCGGCCGACGAGGCGGCGCTCTCGCGCGCCCTCGACGGTGCGGACATCCTCGTCGTCTCCGGGATCACGCTGGCGATCCTGGAAGGCGAGGGGCGCCAGCGACTGATCGCCGCCATGCGCCGTGCCCGGCAGGCCGGCGCCCGCGTCGTCTTCGACCCCAATATCCGTCCGAGGCTCTGGGAGGATGCCGAAACGATGCGCGCGACGCTCATGGAGGGCGCGTCCGCCGCCACGCTGCTGATGCCGAGCTTCGACGACGAGGCAACCCATTTCGGTGACGGCACGGTCGCCGCCACGATCGCGCGCTACCGCGCGGCAGGTGCGCAGGATGTCGTGGTGAAAGACGGAGCGTCCGGGGTCACGCTGGCCTTCGGCGGCGAGGCGATCCATGTCGCCTCCGAGCCGGTCGCGCGCGTCGTGGATACGACCAGCGCCGGAGACAGCTTCAACGGCTCGTTTCTCGCCCATCTCGCGACGCATGGGAATCCGCGCGCCGCGGCGCAGTTTGCGGCACACGTGGCGGCCCATGTCATCCAGCATCCGGGCGCCATCGTCGCGCATGATCTGCGGCCCTGAGGCCGCAGATCGTTCTTGTCTCAGGCGTCAGGCCTGGGGCAGGCGGTCGATCAGCTTGTCGAGCGTGATCGGATAGTCACGCACGCGAATGCCGGTCGCGTTGTAGATCGCGTTCGCCACCGCCGCACCGACACCGCAAATGCCAAGTTCGCCGACACCCTTGGCCTTCATCGGCGAGGAGATCGGGTCGTCGTCATCGAGGAACACCACCTCCTGATGCGGAATGTCCGCATGCACCGGCACTTCATAGCCGGCGAGGTCGTGATTGACGAAGAAGCCGCGGCGCTTGTCGATCGCCAGCTCTTCCATCAGTGCCGCGCCGGCGCCCATGGTCATGGCGCCGATCACCTGGCTGCGGGCCGATTTCGGGTTGAGGATGCGGCCGGCCGCGCAGACGGCCAGCATCCGACGCAGCCGCACCTCGCCGGTGAGCGAATCGACGCCGACTTCGACGAAGTGCGCGCCGAAGGTCGACTGCTGATACTTCTTGTCGAGGTCGCCATACTCCATCTTGTCCTCGACCGTCAGGCCATCGCCGGCCGCTTCGGCAAGCGGGACCGAACGATTGCCGGAGCGCACCTCGCCATTCTCGAAAGTGACGTCCTCCGAGTTGAAGCCGAGCTTTGCAGCAACCGCTTCGCGCAGCTTGACGCAGGCGGCATAGACGCCGGCGGTGGACGAGTTCGCCCCCCACTGGCCGCCGGACCCGGCGGAGACCGGGAAGGAGGAGTCCCCAAGCCGCACCTCGACCTTGTGCAGCGGCAGGCCCATCATCTCGGCCGCCGTCTGCGCGATGATCGTGTAGCTGCCGGTGCCGATGTCCGTCATGTCGGTCTCGACGGTGACGACGCCGCGATTGTCGAGTTTCACGCGGGCGCCCGAGGTCATGACCATGCTGTTGCGGAAGGCGGAGGCGACACCGTGGCCGATCAGCAGCGAGCCTTCGCGCGTTGCGCCGGGCTGGGCCTTGCGGGCATTCCAGCCGAAGCGCTCGGCGCCGATCTTCATGCACTCCACGAACTGGCGCTTCGAGAAGGGACGCTCCGGCTTCTCCGGATCGACCTGCGTGTCGTTGAGGATCCGGAATTCGACCGGGTCCATCTTCAGCCGCTCGGCCATCTCGTCGATGGCGATTTCGAGCGCCATCATGCCCGGGGCTTCGCCCGGCGCGCGCATGGCATTGCCTTCCGGCAGGTCGAGCACGGCAAGCCGCGTCTTCGTCATCCGGTCCTGGCCGGCATAGAGCAGGCGGGTCTGGTTGACCGCGGTTTCCGGCTGGCCGTCTTCCAGGTCGCCGGACCAACCCTCATGCGCGATCGCCAGGATCTTGCCGGCCTCGTCGGTGCCGATGCGGATGCGCTGGATGGTGGCAGGGCGGTGGGTGGTGTTGTTGGCCATCAACGGCCGCTGCAGCGTGACCTTGACCGGCCGCTTGGCTTCCCGCGCCCCGAGCGCTGCCAGAAGCGTATCGGCCCGCAGGAACAGCTTGCCGCCGAAACCGCCGCCGATGAAGGGCGACATCAGCCGCACCTTTTCCTTGTCGATGCCGAGCGTCTTTGCGAGATCGCCCTTGGTCCAGTTGATCATCTGGTTGGAGGTCCAGACATTCAGCTGGTCGCCGTTCCAGGCGGCGATCGAGGCATGCGGCTCCATCATCGCATGCGAATGATCGGGCGTCGTGTAGGTCTCGTCGAGCTGGACCGGTGCGGCAGCAAATCCGGCGGCGAAGTCGCCGGCAGCGGTGTCCGGGTCCTCGCTGTCGGGCTTGACGGCCTGGTCCTTGACCGCCTTCAGGTCGAAGGCTCCGTCTTCCGTTTCGTAATCGACCTTGACGAGGTTGGCAGCAGCGCGCGCCTGCTCGAAGCTTTCGGCGACGACCAGAGCGACGGCCTGGTGGTAGTGCTGGACATTCGGCCCGGCGAGAAGATGCGCCGTATTCATCTCGCCCTTGCCGAGCTTGCCGGCATTCTCGGCCGTGACGATGGCGACGACGCCGGGTGCGGCCTTGGCGGCGGCGAGATCCATACCGCGGATCTTGCCCTTGGCGATGGTGGCACCGACGACGTAGCCATAGGCCTGGTTGGGCACGACATCATGGCGCTCATAGGCATAGGGCGCGCGGCCGGACACCTTGAGCGGTCCGTCGATGCGATCCGTCGGCTTTCCGACGACCGTCAGACGGTCGATCGGGTTGGTGGTGGCGGGATTTTCGAACTTCATGGCTTAGCCTCGCGCTTCTTCGAGGACGGCACCGATGGTGCGCTCGACCAGAGTGATCTTGAATGCATTGTCTTCTTGAGGACGGGCCTCGGCGAGCAGCTTGCCGCGCACCGCAGCGGCGCCGTTCGGCAATTCGGCATCGGCGGCTTCGACACGCCACGGCTTGTGGGCAACGCCCCCAACGGCAATCGCGCCGGTCCTGTCGTCCTTGATGATCGCGGCGACCGAGATCAGCGCGAAGGCATAGGAGGCGCGGTCGCGGACCTTGCGGTAGATCTGCTTGCCGCCGACCGGCTTCGGCAGGGTGACGGCGGTGATGAACTCGCCTTCCTCCAGCGCGGTCTCGATATGCGGCGTGTCGCCGGGCAGGCGGTGGAAGTCGGCGATCGGGATGGCGCGGGTCGAACCATCTGCCTTCACCGTTTCCACCGTGGCATCGAGCGCGCGCATGGCGATCGCCATATCGCTCGGATGGGTGGCGATGCAGGCATCGCTCACGCCGACAATGCCGAGCTGGCGGGCAAAGCCGCCAATGGCGGAACAGCCACTGCCGGGCTGGCGCTTGTTGCAGGGCTGGGCCGTGTCGTAGAAATAGGGACAGCGGGTGCGCTGGAGCAGGTTGCCGGCGGTGGTCGCCTTGTTGCGCAGCTGCCCGGATGCGCCGGCGAGCAGGGCGCGCGACAGAACGCCGTAACTGCGGCGAACGCGCATGTCGGCAGCCAGATCGGTGTTGCGCACCAGCGCGCCGATGCGCAGGCCACCCTCCGGCGTGTCTTCGATCGTATCAAGCCCGAGCCGGTTGACGTCGATCAGATGCGTCGGCGTCTCGATCTCGAGCTTCATCAGATCGAGCAGGTTGGTGCCGCCGGCGATGAAGCGGGCGCCGGGCGTGCGGGCAACGAGGGCCGCGGCTTCGGCGGGCGAGGTCGCGCGCTCATAGGTGAAGGCTCTCATGCTTTCCTCCCGGCGACTTCGGTCATCGCCTCGACAATGTTGGAGTAGGCCCCGCACCGACAGATATTGCCGCTCATGCGTTCGCGCAGTTCCATCTCACTCAGTTCCGGCGCAACGGTGATGTCGCCGCTGACATGGCTCGGGATCCCGGCCTTGATCTCCTCAAGCACCGAGACGGCGGAACAGATCTGACCCGGCGTGCAATAGCCGCACTGGTAGCCGTCATGCTTGATGAAGGCGGCCTGCATCGGATGCAGATTGTCCGGCTGGCCGAGGCCTTCGATGGTGGTGATGTCGTCGCCGTCATGCATGAGCGCGAGCGACAGGCAGGAATTGATCCGCCGGCCTTCGACCATCACGGTGCAGGCGCCGCACTGCCCGTGGTCGCAACCCTTCTTGGTGCCGGTGAGGTGAAGATGCTCGCGAAGCGCATCGAGAAGCGTGGTGCGGGTGTCGATGTCGAGCGTTTTCTGCTCGCCGTTGACGGTGAAGGAGACTTGAGACAAGACCGGGGCGCCTTCCTTTGATCCGGGTGGAGCCGCAGCGGACGCGGCCGTGCCGGCCGCCGAGGCAGTGCTGGCCGCGACGGATGCCGCGGCTGTCGTGATAAGAAGATCGCGTCGCGTCAGTTCCATCAATGTGGGAGGGGGCATGTCTCTCTCCATTCTCGATCGCGGGGTTTGTCCGGAAGCGAACGAAGTAGAGCGACTGAGCGGAGCGGCCAGAGGCTACACGATTTCGTGTGGAAATGCCGGCCTTCCTGCCAGTGCCGATCGCACGATCCACCCTTCCTGCAGGCCTAAATTGCCGGAAAGTTGCGGATCGGACGAATTCGCCCTGCGCCTCCAAAGAAACGCAAGGCTGGCAGCGATCAGGCGAAAGGTTCGGTCGGGCTGTTCGAAGGCAGGGTAAACCAGTGGGCGCCGTCCTCGGCCATGGTGATGTGGTCTTCCAGCCGGATGCCGAAGCGGCCGGGATAGACCAGCATCGGCTCGTTGGAAAAACAGTGCCCCGGAGCGAGCGGGGTCCGGTTGCCGCGCACGATATAGGGCGCCTCGTGGATTTCCAGGCCCAGGCCGTGGCCGGCCCGGTGCGGCAGGCCCGGCAGGCGGTAATCCGGGCCAAGCCCGTTTCGTACCAGAACGGCGCGGGCTGCGTCATCGAGGGCGTGGCAGGGGCTTCCGAGCTGCGCTGCTTCGAAGACCGCCTGCTGGGCGGCCCGCTCGACAGCCCAGGCCGCCGCATAGGCGGCATCCGGCTCGTCCAGCATGTAGCTGCGTGTCAGATCCGAATGATAGCCGTCGATCCGCGTGCCGGTGTCGACGAGGATCGCGTCGCCCTTGGCCAGCACCTGGTCGCCGTCCGCCCCGTGCGGCAGCGCCGTGGCCGCGCCGAAGGAGACGATGCAGAAGGTGGATCCCCGCCCGGCGAGGCGCCGGTGTTCGGCATCGATGAAGCGCACGACCTCGGAGGCGCGGATGCCCGGCGCCAGCATCGCATGGGCGCGGCGATGAACCTCGAGCGTCAGGCCCATGGCATAGCGGATGATGGCGATCTCCGCCTGCGATTTCACGGCGCGCAGCGGGCCGATCAGCGGTCCGCCATCGACGAGCCGCTCCGGGCCGAGGGCGGCCGCAAGCGCATGGTAGAGGAAGAGCGGCAGGGCTTCGTCCAGCGCCAGTTTCCCCGCTCCACCGAGCAGGGTCGCAACGAGGGCGGCAGGGCTTTCCTCCTCCTGCCAGATCGCGATTGCGCCCGGCAGATGCGGCAGCGTATCGACGCGGCTCTCCTCGAAGGCGGGCACGACATAGGTGAGCGCATCCGCCGTCACCAGCGCGCCCAGCAGTCGCTCGCTGCCATGCCAGACGAGGCCGGTGAAGTAGCGCAGGCTTTCGCTGGAGCCGAGAAGCAGGCCGCTCACCCCCACCGCTTCCATCGCCGCGCGCAGCCGAGAGAGGCGTTCCTCCCGTTCAGCATCGGTGATGAAGGGCGGCGGGGTCATCTCGGTCATCGTCATGTCCTGCAGGAAAAAGTCGCTCAGCTCTAACGGCCCGCTTTCTGCTTGTCGACGCCGGACTGCGCGCTTGTGGCGGGGAGGGCGCAGCGCATTGGTAATGTTGACTTCGGCTGACATAGGCAAGTCTTGCGGGGTTGACGGTGGCGCGGCGGTCGGCGATCCATGGGCATGCCGGACCCGGAGCGCGAGGGGCCGCGCCGCTCCTCCCTCCGCGCTCTATCGAGCCTCACGCGTCATGATCGAGCATACGCCGCTGGTGATCGCCATTGCGGTCATGTCCGCCTTTCTGGTCGGGTTGTCGAAGGGTGGACTGCCTTCGGTCGGCGCCATCGCCGTGCCGTTTCTGGCGCTGGTCATCTCGCCGGTCACGGCCGCGGCCCTGCTGCTGCCGATCTTCGTGGCGAGCGACATGGTGGGCCTCTATCTCTACCGCCGCCAGTTCTCCGCCCGGAACCTCGCGATCCTCATTCCGGCCGCGCTGGTCGGCGTCGGCATCGGCTGGGCGTTCAGCGCCCATGTCTCGCCGCTCTTCGTCGGTTTCCTCGTCGGCCTGACCGGTCTTGCCTTTTGCCTGAACGCCTGGTTCGGCGCCCGCTTCCGTGGCAGCGCCCCGAAGGGCGCCGACGTGCCCTCCGGCCTGTTCTGGGGGGCGCTGACCGGTTTCACCAGCTTCGTTTCGCATTCGGGCGCGCCGCCTTACCAGATGTATGTCCTGCCGCAGCGGCTGGAGAAGATGGTGTTCGCCGGCACCTCCACCATTCTGTTCGCCATCGTCAATGCCGCGAAGATCCTGCCCTACTGGGCCCTGTCCCAGTTCGACCATTTCGACACGTCGCTGCTCTATATCCTGGCGCCGGCCGCAATCCTCGGCACCGTCGTCGGCAAGCGCCTGACGGTCATGATCCCGGAAGTGCTGTTCTACCGTCTGATCCAGGCGACCCTGTTCCTGCTCTCGATCAAGCTCATCGCGGACTATCTTCTGGTTCTTTGACCGCGACGATCACGCGTCCGTTATCGCGTGAGCGCGAATTGGGAACGGGCCTGCCTTGCCGTGCTGCACTGCAGCACCCTATTCTAGGCCTGTCGAAACAGTCAGGGCGCAGCAATGGAAGACTTGGTTCAGAGCATGATGCAGAGCTTCGGTGCCTTCGGCATCGCGCTTCTGATGTTTCTCGAACATATCTTCCCGCCGATCCCCTCCGAGCTGATCATGCCGCTGGCCGGCTATCGGGCCTCGCAGGGGGACATGTCGATCGTCACCGTCATCATCGCCGGGTCGATCGGCTCGCTGCTCGGCGTCATGCCCTGGTATTATGCCGGGCGTTTCCTCGGCGAGGCGCGGTTGAAGCAGTTCGCCCGCAAACATGGCCGCTGGCTGACGCTCTCCGAAGACGACGTGCATACGGCCAACCAGAAGTTTCGCCGTCACGGCCCGCTCGCCATCCTCGTCGGCCGGCTGATTCCAACCGTGCGCACCCTGATTTCCGTGCCGGCCGGCGTGGCACAGATGTCGCTTGCGACCTTCACACTGTTTTCCGCCATCGGCACGGTGATCTGGACGGCGGGGCTGGCGCTGGCCGGCTATGTGCTGGGCCAGGCGTACGACGTCGTGTCGAGCTATGTCGATCCGGTTTCGACCGCGATCGCCATCGGCCTCGTGCTGTTCTACGGCTACCGGGTCGCGACCTACAAGGACGCCAGGGCGAACTACTAGACGACGGCGTCTGCGGCGCGACTGTCAGCCGCTCCTCACCAACGAGCTCTGGACAGGGCGGATAGGCGCGGTATGGTTCGCGCCATCACCGACCGAATGTTTGAGAAAGGCGCCGCGTGGCACCCTCCGATATTGCCGATCTGATCGCGCGTGTCGCCTTGCGCGACCGGGCGGCGCTTTCGGCGCTGTACCGTCAGGTCGGACCGAAACTTTTTGCAATCTGCCTGCGTATCTTGAGGGACAGGACGGACGCCGAGGATGCCCTGCAGGAGATTTTCGTCAAGATCTGGCGCCGGGCGGATGCGTTCGCGCTGAGTGGCGGGAGCCCGCTCGGATGGCTTTCGGCGATTGCGCGCAACCACGCGATCGACCTCGCCCGTGCCCGCCGGCCCTTCGGAGAGCCGATCGGCGTCGAGGGGCTCGAGGTCGCCGATTCGGCGCCGGATCCGGAGGCAGCCGCGATCGTGCGCGGCGAAGGGCGGCGGATCGACACGTGCATGGCGGAGCTGCCGCCGGAGCGGGCGGACGCCGTGCGCAGTGCCTATGTAGAGGGCCTGAGCTATCAGGACCTCGCGGAACGCCATGGTGTTCCGCTCAATACGATGAGAACCTGGCTGCGCCGCAGCCTTTTGAAGCTGAAAGAGTGCCTGGACCGATGACCATGCCGGACGAAAGCGGGGAGGATCGCGCCCGCGACGAGCTTCTTGCCGCCGAATATGTTCTCGGCGTGTCGTCGCTCGTCGAGCGCAAACGGGCTGAACTGCGCATCCGCCGCGATGCCGGCTTCGCCACGCTCGTCACCCGCTGGGAGGAAAGGCTGCTGACCCTCGACGACACGGGCGAAGAACCGGTGTCGCCGGAGCTCTACGAGCGGATCGAACGGCAGCTGTTCGGCACCTCGGGTGCCGGCGAGGGCGGCCGGCGCGCAGCCGGCGCCTGGTCCTCCGTTTCGCTGTGGCGCGGCCTGGCGGCTGCCTGCTTCCTCGGCCTCGTCATCTCGCTCGGCATGCAGCTGCGCGGGCTGGTGCCCACCGAGCCACAGGCGCCGCTGGTGGCCGCCATGTCGGGTGCCGATCCCAACCTGTCGCTGCTTGCCCGCTACCAGCCGGAGAACGGTCGCTTCACCGTGACCCCCGTAGCCGCCAAGGCCGAACCCACCCATTCGCTGGAGCTTTGGGTCATTCCGGGTGCCGATGCGGCGCCGATCGCGATCGGTGTTCTGCCGCAGAGCGGCGAGGGCAGCTTCGAGGTGCCGGACGCGCTGCGCGCGAAGCTGAGCGATGGGGTCACCTTCGCCATCACGCTCGAGCCCTTCGGCGGCTCTCCGACTGGCCGTCCGTCCGGGGCTCCCCTGGTCGCCGGCCGCGCCATGCATCCTTGATTGGAAAAATTAACCCGTCTTTCGAATGGGTTAAGATTTTTCTTCGTTGATTGGCCGCTTCCCTGAAACTCTTCCCGAAGACCTCTCGTCTCTTGCCCGTCACCACGATGTGACCGGCTTTGCTGCCAGGGTGCGGATTGCGCCGGGCAGAGCCCAGAAGAGAGGAAGAGGAGCCTATCATGCTGAAATTCGCACTGCGCACCGTCACTGCTGCCGCTCTCGTTTCCGCCGCGGTCGTTTCCGCCCATGCCGCCAACCCGAAGGTTGGTGGGGCTGCGATGTTCGAAGACAAGAACATCGTCGAGAACGCGGTCAACTCCAAGGACCACACCACCCTGGTCGCTGCCGTGAAGGCCGCAGGCCTGGTCGAGACGCTGCAGGGCAAGGGCCCGTTCACGGTCTTCGCCCCGACCAACGAAGCCTTCGCCGCCCTGCCGGCCGGCACCGTCGACACGCTGCTGAAGCCCGAGAACAAGGCCCAGCTGACCAAGGTGCTGACCTGCCATGTCGTGGCTGCCGACGCCCTGTCCACGGCCATCGAGAAGATGATCAAGGACGATGGCGGCGAGCATGACGTGAAGACGGTCGGCGGCTGCGTGCTGAAGGCCAAGGAAATGGGCGGCAAGATCACGCTCACCGACGAAACCGGCGGCGTTGCGCATGTAACCATCGCCGACGTCAAGCAGTCGAACGGCGTCATCCACGTCATCGACAAGGTCCTGCTGCCGAAGTCGTAAGTCCTCTGCCAGGCAGACGAGACCCCTGACGCCTGCCTGTTCCGGCCGGCCACGCACCTCCCGCGTGGCCGGCCTTTCCCTGTCTGCGGTAGGCAGGTGTTCGTGCGCGTGAGCGCGGCGGCGATGAGGGGGAGGGGGTGCGGAGCACAGAGCTTCGGCGACCTTCTCAGATCATGAAAAGCTTTCAGATCCCTTAAGAGTGCATATCGAAATCGTCTAAAACGGTTTAGCCATGCGACTGCCGCATGGGTGCCGTGAAGGCTTCGCGCTGGTTGCAGCGGCGCGACCTGCGTAAAACACTCTCAAGAAAGCGGGAAAGACAGACGCAAGGTCAGCCCCGCAAGATCAGGCTCAAGATCAAAAGGTGATCATCATGAACGTCGCACGCTCTTTCAACAACTGGGTCAAGTATCGCCAGACCGTTCTCGAACTCGGCCGCATGTCGAACCGCGAACTCAACGACCTCGGTATCGCCCGCGCCGACATCCGCTCGGTCGCCCGCGCCGCCACCCGCTAAGTCCAAGACCATCGTCCTGCCGGTTCCGGCCGGACAGTCCCCAAACGCCCGCGCTTGTCGCGGGCGTTTCGCGTTTCAGGGGCCTGCTCCGTCCGATCAGCGGGGAGCATGCCCTTGCTCGAGCAAGTCACAGCAAAAAGGCCCCCGCTCTTGCGAGCGGAGGCCTGTTCGGCCTTGCGGCCTGCGGGTCTTGGGAGACCTATTCTGCAGCCTGGAGGGCTGGTGCCGGGCGAAGGGCCGGTTCCACGGCCAAGGGTGCGCCGCTCAGCGCCGCGTCGAGCTGTCCCTTGTCCAGCTCGTTTTCCCAGCGCGCGACGACGACGGTGGCGACCGCATTGCCGACGAAGTTGGTCAGCGCCCGGCATTCGGACATGAACCGGTCGATGCCGAGAATCAGCGCCATGCCGGCCACCGGGACCGAAGGAACGACCGACAGCGTGGCGGCGAGCGTGATGAAGCCGGCGCCGGTGATGCCGGCCGCGCCCTTGGAGGAGAGCATGGCAACGAGCAGCAGCAGGATCTGGTCGCCGAAGGAGAGCGGGATATCCGTCGCCTGGGCGATGAACAGCGCCGCCAGCGTCATGTAGATGTTCGTGCCGTCGAGGTTGAAGGAGTAGCCGGTCGGCACGACCAGGCCGACGACCGAGCGCTTGCAGCCGGCCCGTTCCATCTTGGCCATCAGGCCGGGCAGGGCAGCCTCGGAGGACGAGGTGCCGAGCACCAGCAGCAGTTCCTCCTTGAGGTAACGGATAAGCGCCAGGATCGAGAAGCCGTTGTAACGCGCGACCGCACCCAGCACCACGAAGACGAAGATCAGCGAGGTGAGGTAGAAGGTGCCGATCAGCATGGCGAGGTTGGCGATCGAGGCGATGCCGTACTTGCCGATGGTGAAGGCCATGGCGCCGAAGGCGCCGATGGGAGCGGCCTTCATCAGGATGGCGACGAGCCTGAACATGGGCGCGGTCACGGCATTGAGGAAGTCCGTGACCGGCTTGCCACGCTCGCCGACCATGCCGAGAGCAATGCCGAACAGGACCGAGAAGAACAGCACCTGCAGGATATCGCCATCTGCAAAGGCACCGACGATCGTCGTCGGGATGATGTTCATGAGGAAGCCGACGATGCTCGCATCATGGGCCTTGGCGGCATAGGTTTCGACGGCGGTGGCATCGAGCGAGGCCGGCGAGATATGCATGCCGGCGCCCGGCTGCACCACATTGGCGACGACGAGACCGACGGCCAGCGCCAGGGTGGAGAAGGTCAGGAAATAGAGCATCGCCTTGCCGGCGACGCGACCGACCTTCTTCAGGTCGCTCATGCCGGCGATACCGGTCGTGACCGTCAGGAAGATCACCGGGGCGATGATCATCTTGACGAGCTTGATGAAGGCATCGCCGAGCGGCTTCAACTGCGTGCCGAGATCCGGATAGAAATGGCCGAGCAGGATGCCGGCGAGGATCGCCGTCAGAACCTGGACATAGAGATGGCGGTAGAACGGCAGCCGGACGGCTGGCGTCGTGCTTTCGGGGATGGTGTGCATGATCGTCCTCCTTGCGCGCCTCTTGCCGAGCTTCTCCCGAGGCGCCGTGTCATCCTGACCTTATGCTTGCAACATGCATGCCAGACCTGCGTGCTATGCATAAGTCCTTGTTTTTAGGCGCGAACGCCTTATCCGTTCTGCATGAGAACAGTCCTTCAGCCCACTGCTGTGCGGTTCTCCGCACTTTCCGCTTTGCTCACTGTGCGGATTTCGGCACAATAGACAGATGTCATCAGACACGCAGCGACATGGAATTTGGAGAGAAGGAACCCGCTGGGCGGTCTCGCCGGTCTGGATCGCCTTTCTCGTTGCGGCACTGGCGCTGGCGGGTGCCGCCTGGCTTGCCGCCGGAATCATGGCGCGCGGCGATGCGCTGGCTGCTCTGTCGGCGCAGGCACGCACGGACGCTAGCCTGAAGGTCGCTCATCTGCGCGCCGTCCTCGAGCGGCCGCGTGCCCTGCCGTTTCTCCTGTCCGAGGATGGCCAGGTGGCGGCTGCTTTGCAGAGTTCGTCTCCCGCCGATCACGAGGCCCTGTCCGCCAAGCTCGCCACCATCGTGGCCGGGACCGATGCCGCCGTGATCTATGTCGTCGGTCGCAACGGGGTGGCGATCGCCTCCAGCAATTGGAAGGACCCGACCAGCTTCGTCGGCAACGACTATTCCTTCCGCGACTACTTTATTCGGGGCATGGCCGCCGGCAAGGCCGAGCACTTCGCCTTCGGTTCGGTCAGCAAGCGGCCGGGCCTCTATATTTCGCAGCGGGTGGAGGGGGCGAATGGACCGCTCGGCATCGTTGTCGCCAAGATGGAGTTCGACCAGATCGAGGCCGACTGGCAGGCCGCGCGCCGCCCCACCTATGTGGCGGACGAGAATGGCGTGGTGCTGATCACCAGCCTGCCTTCGTGGCGCTTCATGGCGACCAGGGCGCTGGCGAACGCCGATCTCGCGGCAATCCGCAACAGCCTGCAGTTCGGCGATGCCCCTTTGACGCCCTTGCCGCTGTCGGTCACCGAGAGGGTGGGGCCCGGCGTCGACCGGCTCAGGGGCGTGTTGCCCGGAGGCCGGGAAACCGAATTCCTGCGCATCACCGCTCCGGTTCCGTCGACGGGCTGGCAGCTGAATTCGCTGGTCGCGACGCGGGGTGCAGTGGCGGCCCTGGTCCGGGAGCAGCGGCTTCTGGCGCTTGCCGGGGTGGCGCCGGTCGTCGCCCTGGCGGCGCTGCTGCTTGCGCGGCGACAGAGTGTTGCCAGACGGCTCGGCCGCGAACTTGCCGCTCGCGAAGAGCTCGAAGCGCGCGTGGCGGCGCGCACCGACGAATTGCGGCGGGCGCGGGATCGGCTGGAAAGCGAGATCGCCGATCACCGCACAACGGAAGCCAAGCTGCAGGGGGTGCAGGACGATCTCGTTCATGCCAACCGGCTGGCAATCCTCGGACAGGTCGCGGCCGGCGTCGCCCATGAGATCAACCAGCCGCTGGCCACCATCCGGGCCTATGCCGACAATGCCCGCATCTTTATGGACCGGGAGCAGCGACCAGCCGTCGAGGACAATCTGGAAGAGA
Source organism: Rhizobium sp. CC-YZS058 (assembly GCF_034720595.1). Classification (NCBI taxonomy): domain Bacteria; kingdom Pseudomonadati; phylum Pseudomonadota; class Alphaproteobacteria; order Hyphomicrobiales; family Rhizobiaceae; genus Rhizobium; species Rhizobium sp. CC-YZS058. The sequence goes on from NZ_JAYESJ010000001.1 coordinate 1,360,283, forward strand.
TCGCTGCCCTTACAGAGCGGATCGGCCGGATTACCGACGAATTGAAGGGCTTTGCCCGGAAGGGACGGGCGCCAGCCGATGCCGTGTCGGTTGCCGAGACGATCGACAGCGTCGTCATGCTGTTGAAATCGCGGTTCTCCGGGCCGCTGAACCGGCTCACGCTCACGGCGCTCGATCCGGCGCTACAGGTGACCGCAAACCGGCTGCGACTCGAGCAGGTGATGATCAATCTCGTCCAGAACGCGCTCGAAGCTGTCGCGCCGCGCGCGGATGGTGCGGTCCGGGTGGCGGCTGCGGCAGCGGGCGAGGCTGTGCGGATCACCGTCGCCGACAATGGTCCGGGGATTGCGCCCGAAATCCTCGCGCAGCTCTTCACGCCCTTCAACACCTCCAAGGAGCGCGGCCTCGGCCTCGGCCTCGTCATCGCCAAGGATATTCTGGCCGATTACGGCGGCACGCTCGGCGTCGAGACGGGGCCTGCCGGCACGATATTCACCATCACGCTGCCGAAGGCGGCAGGCGAGGAGACGCTGCAATGAGCGAAACCGGACGGGTGCTTCTGGTCGATGACGACCGCGATCTCTTGAAGGCGACGCGGCAGACGCTGGAGCTGGCGGGCTTGACGGTCATGACGGCCGGCAGCGCGCTCGACGCGCTCGGTCAACTCGACCGCGATTTTGCCGCCGTGGTGGTGTCCGATATCCGCATGCCGCAGGTGGACGGTCTGGAGCTCTTCGCCCGCATCCGCGCGCTTGATGCGGACCTGCCGGTCATCCTCATGACCGGCCATGGCGATATTCCGATGGCGGTCAAGGCCATCCAGGATGGTGCCTACGACTTCCTGCCCAAACCCTTTGCCGGCGACCGGCTCGTTCAAAGCGTACGACGCGCGCTCGAAAAGCGGCGGCTGATCCTGGAAAACCGCAGTCTCAGGCAAGCGGCCGAAGAGGCGCAAGGCGCGGGGCTGATGATCGGCCAGACCCCGGTGATGGAGCGGCTGCGCACGACCATCCGCCAGATTGCGGATACGGATGTCGACGTGCTGATGCTGGGCGAGACCGGCAGCGGCAAGGAGGTCGTCGCCACCCTTCTGCACCGCTGGAGCCGGCGGGCGAGGGGGCATTTCGTCGCGCTTAATTGCGGGGCGCTGCCCGAGCAGGTGATCGAGAGCGAACTGTTCGGCCATGAAGCGGGCGCCTTCACCGGCGCGCAGAAGAAGCGCATCGGCCGTATCGAACACGCAAGCGGCGGCACGCTGTTTCTGGACGAGATCGAAAGCATGCCGCCCGCCACGCAAATTCACATGCTGCGGGTGCTGGAGATGCGCGAGGTGACGCCGCTCGGCACCAACGAGGTCCGCCCGGTCGACTTGCGCGTCGTGGCGGCGGCCAAGGTCGATCTCGGCGATCCCCACGCGCGGGGTGCGTTTCGCGAGGATCTCTATTACCGGCTCAACGTCGTCACGCTCGTCATCCCGCCGCTGCGCGAGCGGCGCGACGACATTCCGCTGCTCTACCGCACATTCGCCGATCGGGCGGCCCGCCGCTTCGGCCGGGAGGTGCCGCCGCTCTCGGATGCGGTGCGCCGACACCTGGACAGCCATGACTGGCCGGGCAATGTGCGCGAGCTCGCCCATTTCGCCGAGCGCACGGTGCTCGGCCTTGCTCCCGGGCAGGCCCGCGAGACGGATCCGGACCCCGTGCCGCCCGGCTCGCTTCCCGAGCGGCTGGAGAAAGTGGAAGCGGACATCATCCGGGCGACGCTGAAGGAAACCGGCGGCGATGTGCGCCGGACGATCGAGGCGCTCGGCATTCCCCGCAAGACCTTCTACGACAAGCTGCAACGCCATCGGATCGTTCGCACCGCGTTCCAGCGGTCAGCCTCGGAAGAATAACGCTTCGCTTACCATGACCGCCGTCGCCGCCGCCGCCTTAAGCGCTCCTCAAGAAAGAGGGCGGCATGGTCGCCGCACGCGTCGCGTCCCCGGGTTCGGGGCCGGCAGCAGCGCTAGGCATGATAGGCAGTGCAGTGATGATCAAAGTGGTGACGTGTCTGTTGGTGGAGCATGATCCGACGCTTGTCGCCCTGGCCGTCCTGCTCTGTTTCCTCGCCTCCTTCGCCACATTCCTGCTGCTCGCCCGGGCGCGCCAGAGCCTCGGCGTTGCCCGCTTCACCTGGATCGTCAGCGGCGGCATGGCAGGCGGGTTCGGGATCTGGGCCACGCACTTCGTGGCCATGCTCGCCTATGATCCCGGGCTGACCATCGGCTATGAAGCAGGGCTGACGCTGACCTCGCTCGCCATCGCCATCGCCGGCACAGCGACCGCGCTGATGGCGGCGAGCGTTCTTGCCGGCCCCTTCGGCGCGGCGGCTGCCGGCATCATCTTCGCCATGGCCACCTCCGCCATGCATTTCGTCGGCATGGCCGGCATCGATCTGCAGGGCGTCATCGTCTGGGATCAGGCGCTCGTCGGCGCGGCCGTCATCCTTGCCGCTGTTTTCGGCGTTCCGGCCTTTCTCATCGCCGAGCACCGAGCTACCTCGCGCCGGAGCATGCTCCCCTCGGCAGTGCTGATGCTGCTCGGCATTGCCAGCCTGCATTTCACCGCCATGGGTGCCGCGTCGCCGGTGCTGCTGGCCGACGATCTGCCGCCGATCGAAACCCTGTCGCGTCCCGCAATGGTGATGATGATCGCGACTGTCGCCTTTTCGTTGCTCTTCTCCGGCCTCGGCGCCGTGGTGCTGGCCAAGCGGGCCGAACGGCGTGCCAATGATGGCGAGCGCGCCTTTCGCCTGCTCGTCGCCGGCATCACCGATTACGCCATCTATCTTCTCACGCCCAAGGGCATCGTCGCCAACTGGAATGCCGGGGCCGAGCGGACCAAGGGCTACAAGGCCAACGAGATCGTCGGCAGCCACTTCTCCACCTTCTATCCCCCCGAGGAACGCCTGGCCGGACTGCCGGAGGCAAGCCTTTCAACGGCGTTGCGCGAGGGCACCTTCGAGGCCGAAGGCTGGCGCTTGCGCAAGGACGGCAGCCGCTTCTGGGCGCATGTGGTCATCGATGCGGTCTATGACGAGGACGGCCGCCATCTGGGCTTCGCGAAGATCACCCGCGACTGCACGCAGCGCATGCAGGATGCCGCGCGGCTGAAGCAGGCTTCCGACAATCTATCGATCGCGCTCAACACGATGAACAACGCGATCTGCCTTTATGATGCCGATGAGCGCTTGATCCTCCACAATCAGCGGATGCGGGAGATCCTCGACATTCCGGAGCATGTCGTGCTGACCGGCCGCACCTTCCGCGAGCTGTGCCTTGCCCGGCATCAGCATGAGTTCACGGCCGATGTCAGTTCGGAGGAGTTCTACCAGCAGCATCGGACGCTGTTCACCCGGCCCGGCGGCGGCGAGCATCTCTGCACGACGGCGGCCGGCAAGGTCATCCGCACGATCCATTCGCCGGCCGAGAACGGCTCCTTCGTCACCACCATCGAGGACATCACCGCACAGGTGAAGTCGGAGGCGCAGGTTGCCTATATCACCCGCCACGACGGATTGACCGGCCTGCCCAACCGGCTCGCGGTCTGCGAGGCGCTGGATGCCGCCCTCCCGGAGATCGCCAGCGGCCAGCGCATGGTGGCCATCAGCATCGACCTGCACGGGTTCAAGGACATCAATGACGGCTTCGGCCATGATTGCGGCGACGCCGTGCTGCGCATGATCGCCGAGCGCATGCGCGCAGCCGCCAAACCGCAGGACATGATCGGCCGGATCGGCGGCGACGACTTCCTGATCGCCCGCATGGTGCGCAGCGAGGCCGAGGTCTCCGACGTCATCGCCCGCTTCTCGGACATTTTCAAGCAACCGTTCCTCACCGAAACGGCAGAGGTTCAGGCGAATGCCAGTTTCGGCATCGCGCTCTATCCGGACGATGCGCCGGATCGCGAGAAGCTGCTCAGCAACGCTGACCTCGCGCTTTACCGCGCCAAGGGAAAGCTCGAAGAGCGGATCAGCTTCTACGAGCCGGCGATGGACGAACTCGCCCGTACCCGCCGCAGCCTGCAGCGCGATGTGTGGAAGGCGCTGGAGGAGGCGCAGTTTCACCTCGCCTATCAGGTGCAGCGGGACGCGGCCGCCGAGCGGATCAGTGGCTATGAAGCCCTGCTGCGCTGGCGCCATCCGGTTCTGGGCGCGATCGGTCCCGATGTCTTCATTCCCATCGCCGAGGAAAGCGGGGCGATCGTCCCGCTCGGCGAGTTTGTCATTCGCCAGGCCTGCCGCGACGCCATGGCCTTCGGCCTCGTCAAGGTGGCCGTCAATCTTTCGCCGCTTCAGCTCGGATCGATCCGCATCATCGACACCGTTCGCAACGCCCTGATCGAAACAGGTCTGCCGGCGGCACGGCTCGAGCTCGAGGTGACGGAGAGTGCGGTGATCGGCGACAAGCGCCAGGCGCTCCACATCCTCCGCCAGCTCAAAGCCATGGGAGTCACCATCGCCATCGATGATTTCGGGACCGGCTATTCCTCGCTCGAAACCCTTCGCTCCTTCCCCTTCGACAAGGTCAAGCTCGACCGCAGCTTCCTGACCGGGCTCGACGGTGTAAAGTCCAAGGCCTTCGTCCGCGCCATGGTGTCGCTCGGCAAGAGCCTCGGCGTTTCGGTTCTGGCGGAAGGCGTGGAAACGGACGAACAGCTGCAGCTTCTGGTGGGCGAGGGCTGCGACGAGGTGCAGGGCTATCTGTTCGGGCGCCCCGTGCCCGTCGGCGAACTCATCCTGCCGCCTGGCGAACCGCAGGCACTGACCGCCTGATCTCATAGGGGACAGGAGCGAAAGACACGCGATAAAGGCCCCTCAGGATCGATGACGCATGGAAAAAGGCCGGACGATGGGGTTTCCCATCTTCCGGCCTTTTCGCGTTTCTGACGGCCGAAGCGACGAGCGCTCCGGCCTTGTCTGTCTCAAGCGATACGGCGGTGATCGCGCAGATCGGCGGGCGCGCTCGCGGCAGCGTCGGAGCCCGGTTCCCGGCGGCGGCTGCGGCGGTTGAGCTTGAACTGCCCGACCAGAGACGTCAGCGTCACCGCGCCTTCGGCCAAGGTATGGCTGAGCTCCGTCGTCTGCCCGACCATCGCCGTGTTCTGCTGCGTCATCTGATCGAGCGTGCCGACAGCGCTGGCGATTTCGCTGAGGCCGGCGCTCTGCTCCGAGGCCGCAGCGGCAATGGCGTCGATGTTGGAGTTGATCTTCTCGACGAAGGCCTCGATCTCATGCAGGGCCTTGCCCGTGTCGCCGACCAGGCGCACGCCCTCGAGCACCTGGTTGGACGCATTCCCGGTCAGCGCCTTGATCTCCTTGGCGGCACCGGCCGAGCGCTGGGCAAGCTCGCGCACTTCCTGGGCAACGACGGCGAATCCCTTGCCGGCTTCGCCGGCCCGGGCGGCCTCGACACCGGCGTTCAGGGCCAGCAGATTGGTCTGGAAGGCGATTTCGTCGATGACGCCGATGATCTTGGCGATTTCGGCCGAAGCGGACTCGATGCGCTGCATGGCGGCCACCGTGTCGCCGACCACGGCGACGGAGGAGGTGGCGGCGCTGCGGGTCTGTTTCACCAGGTCCCGCGTGTCATGCACGCGTTCGGCGGAGCTGCGCACCGTGCCGGTCACTTCGCTCAAGGCTGCCGAGGTTTCCTCGAGCGCTGCGGCCTGCTGTTCGGCGCGCTGGGCCAGGGCGTCGGAAGTTTCGCGGAGCGTTTCGCTGTGTTCGTTCAGCGCCTGGGTCTGCGCCAGCACCTTCTCCAGCGTTTCCTGGAATGTACCGATCGAGGTGTTGAAATCCGAGCGAAGCTTTTCGAATTCGGCAGCAAAGGGGGTATCCAGCGTCTGCCGGATATTGGCTTCCGCAAGGCGGCCGAGGCCAGCGCCGATTTCTTCCATGGCCCGCATGCGCTCGGTGATGTCGGTCGCGAATTTCACGACACGGATTACCCGGCCACGGTCGTCGAGGATCGGGTTGTAGGAGGCTTGGATGAAGACCTTGCGGCCGCCTTTTCCGAAGCGCATGAACTGATCAGTCGCGAACTCGCCTCGGTTCAGGGCTTCCCAGAAACGGCGATAGTCCGCCGAGCGGGCATAATCGGGATCGCAGAACATCGCGTGATGCTGTCCAACGATCTCGTCCAGACGATAGCCGAGCGTGGCGAGGAAATTGTCGTTGGCGGAGAGGATCCGGCCGGCGGTGTCGAATTCGATGACGGCCTGTGCGCGTGACAGAGCCTCGAGCTTGCCGGCTTCGGCGAGCGCGCGCATCTTCGTTTCGGTGATGTCGGTCGCGAACTTGACGATCTTGAACGGCTTGCCGTTGCGCTTGACGGGATTGTAGGACGCCTCGATCCAGACCTCGCGCCCGCCCTTGGCAATGCGGCGATACTGACGCTGCTGGAACGTGCCGTTGGCGAGCAACCGCCAGAACTCGGCATAATCGGCCGATGCTGCTTCAGCAGGATCGACGAACAGCCGGTGATGCCGACCGACGATCTCCTGATGCGCATAGCCCATGGCGGTGCAGAAATTGTCATTTGCCCGTAGGATCGTGCCGGTCAAATCGAATTCAATAATCGCCTGCGATTGGTCAAGCGCCTGCAGGGTCGCCTTGTCGGCACTGGAAAAGATGTTCATGTGAGGTTTACGTCCAATGAGGGAGGCATTGCCGGACCACATTAAAGCGTAACCTTTAACTACCAGTTAGGATTGACTTTTTTCTTTGCCACCCTGCGGTGCATGACATTTGCCAATGCAACAAAACAATGGTCTTGCCGATTGTTTTCCTCGCGCTATGCGACGAGATGTGAGCCGAATTCGCGTGCTGTTGGATCAAAAAACTCGCGTTTCAGCCTGGCCCCTTCTGGTCCCGCGCATCTTTTTCGTACACTTCCTCTTACGTTGCGCGTCGACCATTCCCATCTTCCTTTCGAACCAGGTTTGAAAGGAACAGCGAGACATGGTTGCAGCAGCAGGTACATTCGAACGTGCCGCCGGGATCATTCCCCCCGCCGAGCGTTTGCTTCGTCTCCGCCGTCTGGCCAAGGTCGCGCGCCTGATGGATACGGCCATCGGAATCCCGGGTACGCGGCTGCGTTTTGGCGCTGATTCCGTTCTGGGTCTCGTGCCAATCGTCGGCGATGCCGCCGGCGCGCTTGTCGGCCTGGCGATCGTCAACGAGGCGCGGCGCCTTGGCCTGCCGCGCCACAAGATCGTGAAAATGATCTCGAACATCGGTGTCGATGCGGCCTGCGGCTCCGTGCCGCTGCTGGGTGATGTCTTCGACCTGTTCTTCAAGTCGCATCGCCGCAATCTGGCGATCATCCTCGATCACTTCGGCATGACCGAGCGCGATCTGCATCAGCCCCAGCGTTGAGGCTAAACGACCGGGCAGGAGGAGATGCTTTCGAGCCCGCCACGCTCCTGCCCAGGTTTTTCGCGTTCATTGGTTCGTCGAAAGGAACCGATCGCGGATTCGCGCATTGCGAACACGACTCTGTCCGAAATCCAACCAAAGGAGCAACCGATGCGTTCAGCCGCAGCCAGTCTTCCCGTCACCCCGCCCCATCAGCATGTGGTGACGGCGCGTGAAGCGTTGGAGCCTCTTTACCTGCGCCTGGAATTGGAAGCCGAAGCGCGGCTGATCAAGGCGGCGGTCGAAGCGGGCTGGTCGGCCGAAGATGCGGTCGATGCTTTGGAAGCGCTGCAGCGCGAAGTCGATCCGGCCCGCCACTGAGTTTCAGTCACCGCCGGTCTGCGCTGTAACTCTTCGTTCGCGCAGACAAAGAAAAAGGCCGGGCTGTTAAACCCGACCTCTCCAGATCGTCTCGACGGCCTTGTGCCAGTACATCCGTGGTCACTGCCGGAGACGAATTCGTTACGCTTTAGATGGGGTGCCCTCGTCGAACTTCAAGGGCGGCTCGCCATCAATGTGCGGGGCCGGCTGTCGGCTCGGTATATTCCCAGTTTTCGCGGGCGAACTGCATCGCGGCAGACTCGGCACTCTCCTTCGTGCGGAATCGCTCCGGCAGCACATGGCTGCGATCCCTGCATTGAAGCAGCACGGTGCCGCTCCGGAAGTCGTATTGCACGCGCAGATGATCAGTGGCTTGCATGATAGTCTCCTCCCAAGTTCGCCCGTACTCAAGGTTCCGAGCGATGATAGGAATGTAGGCCTAAATGGCGGCGTTTCAATCGGCGTTAACGGTTAAGTGAACGCCAGATTGCAGAATTGTTCCGCCATCGCCTGCAAAGGTGCCGTGCGCGGGTCGCAGGATAGCTGCCCTGTACAAAAGTGGCTGCTTGCAGTATGAGAGCGCCATGAAGCGAGCCCCGGATGGGCCCGATGACGCCGCTCTCCCTGTCGAACCAGTCGCGCGGCACCAGATTTCCGAAAGACGGATCCATGACCGAATTCGCAGGCATCGTCCCCGCGATCGCCGAAGCGTTGACAAAGCGCGGCTACTCCACCCTGACGCCCGTTCAGCAGGCGATGATCGACACCGAGATGGACGGGCGTGACGCTCTGGTCTCCGCCCAGACCGGCTCCGGCAAGACGGTCGCCTTCGGCCTCGCCATGGCGCCGACCCTGCTTGGCGATGCGAAGCGTTTCAAGGCCGCCGGCCTTCCGCTTGCCGTCGTCGTCGCGCCGACGCGTGAACTTGCCATGCAGGTCAAGCGCGAGCTGGAATGGCTTTACGAGATGACCGGCGCCGTGATCGCCTCTTGCGTCGGCGGCATGGATATCCGCTCGGAGCGCCGGGCGCTGGAGCGTGGCGCCCATATTGTCGTCGGCACCCCCGGCCGGCTCTGCGACCACATCCGCCGCAGCGCGCTCGACCTGTCGGAGACGCGCGCCGTCGTGCTCGACGAGGCCGACGAGATGCTCGACCTCGGCTTCCGCGAAGACTTGGAGTTCATCCTCGAGACCGCACCCGACGATCGTCGCACGCTGATGTTCTCGGCAACCGTGCCGAAGACGATCGCGGCGCTGGCCCAGAGCTACCAGCGCGATGCGCTGCGCATTTCGACCGAGGCCGAGAAGGCCCAGCATGTGGATATCGAATATCGCGCGCTGGTCGTGGCGCCGGCGGACCGGGAAAATGCCATTATCAACGTGCTGCGCTTCTACGAAGCCCGCACGGCCATCGTCTTCTGCTCGACCCGCGCTGCGGTCAACCATCTGACCGCGCGGTTCAACAATCGCGGCTTCGCCGTGGTGGCGCTTTCCGGCGAACTGAGCCAGAGCGAACGCACCCACGCGCTGCAGGCGATGCGCGACGGACGGGCCCGCGTCTGTATCGCGACCGACGTCGCCGCCCGTGGCATCGATCTTCCCGGTCTCGAACTGGTGGTCCATGCTGACCTACCGACCAATCCGGACACTCTTCTGCACCGTTCGGGCCGCACGGGCCGCGCCGGCAACAAGGGCGTGAGCGCGTTGATCGTGCCGACCTCGGCGCGCCGCAAGGCCGAGCGTATCCTGCGCGAAGCCCGGATCGAGCCGGTCTGGGCCACGCCGCCATCCGCCGAAGAGGTGCTGGCTCGCGATGACGAGCGGATCCTCAGCGACGCGGCGCTCACCGATCCGCTGATCGAGGACGAGGGCGACTTCGCCGCCAAGGTTCTGGCACGCTACAGCGCCGAACAGGTCGCGGCCGCCTTCGTTCGTCTGGCCCGCGTCGGCCGCTCGGCGCCCGAGGACATCATGGAAATCGAGGTCTTTGCGCCCGGCAAACGTGGTGACCGGCCGGAGCGCGGTGACCGCTCCGAGCGCGGCGACCGCCCCGAGCGGAACGAGGCCCGTGGGCCGCGCGGCGATTTCGGCGACAGCGTCTGGTTCTCGCTTTCGGCCGGCCGCAAGCAGAATGTCGAGCCGCGCTGGCTGATCCCGGTCATTTGCCGCATCGGCCATGTCACCAAGCAGGAGATCGGTGCGATCCGCATGATGCCGGAACACACCTTCCTGGAAATGACGCGCGACGGCGCGGATGCGCTGGTCGAGGCGATCGGCGCCAAGCGGATGCTGGAGAAGGGGATCGTCGTCACGCAGCTCGACGGCGCACCGGATCTCTCTTCTCCGGCCCGTTCGCCGAAGCCTTTCATGCGCAAGGACGGCGACGCCAAGCCCCGCTTCAACAAGGAAGGCGACGCCAAGCCGCGGTTCAACAAGGAGGGCGGCAAGCCGGCCTTCGCCGATCGCGGCGAACGCGGCGATCGCCCGGAGGGCAAGCCCTGGGCCAAGGGGCCGGGCAAGCCCAAGTTCGCCAAGCCCGAGGGCGGCGCGGCCAAGCCGTTCAAGAAGCCCTTCAAGAAGAAGGCAAACTGAGACCATCACAAAAGGGGCGTCCGAAAGGACGCCCCTTTTTTGTCAGTCCTCGGAGTAGCGCTGCTCTCTCCAGGGGTCGCCCAGCATGTGGTAGCCGTTCTTTTCCCAGAAGCCGGCGCGATCGGCGCCGAGGATCTCGATGCCGGAGATCCACTTGGCGCTCTTCCACAGGTAGAGATGCGGCACGATGAGGCGGACAGGCCCGCCATGCTCCCGCGTCAGCGGCTCGCCTTCCCAATGGGTGGCAAGCAGCGCGTCTTCGCTTGCGAAATCGGCAAGCGGCAGGTTGGTCGTGTAGCCGTCATAGCTTTTCAGCATGACGAACGCCGCCTCGGGCAGCGGCTGGACGAGATCGAGAAGATCACGCGTCGTGACGCCGCGCCAATGGTTGTCGTAGCGCGACCAGGTGGTAACGCAGTGAATGTCCGATAGCGTCTTTGACATCGGCAGCGCCTGAAAGCCCGCCCAGTCAAAGCGCTGAGGATGGGCGACAAGACCGCCAATGGCGAGCGACCAGCTCTGCGGATCGATGATCGGATGTTGGCCGAGATCGAGCACCGGCCAGTTCTTGACGAGATGCTGGCCGGGCGGCAGCCGATCTTCATCGGGCCGCGCCACCCGACCGGTGAGGAAGCGGCCCTCATCGGCCCATTTCCGCTTGGTCGTGGTCAGTTTCGTGTCTGGGGTCCGATCCTCGGCCATCCCGCTTGCTCCCTGCTTTGCGCCGTCATCCATAGCGCTGCTGCGGTTTTAGGCCTTCGAGCCTCAATCGGCAACGCATGCGTTAGGGAGCGAGCAGGGGGCGTTTCAGGCCTTTGCGGTCGCGACGTCTTCTGCCGTCATGCCAGCGCGTTCCAGCGCAGCCACGAAGGAGGCGCGGGCCCTCTTGGGGCTCAACAGGCCATCGAGAGCGTCGAGGCAGTGCTGAAGGGCGATGCGAAAAGCCTTGAGCATGGCGCCGCCCGACAGGCGACGGATGAACTCGACAGCTTCGAAGGCGGTGGCGACAATGAAATCCTTGCCTGCTTCAAGGATGATGCGGACCGGCCGCAGGAAACGCTTGTCACTCATACTCGCCTCAACACCATGCACGTCATTGCGGGCGGGTAACGCGGGTGCAGGTGAAGGGTTCCGGCCAAATTCCGAAAAATTTGAACGACCGGGCAGGGTGCCGATCGACTTGCGTTAAAGACGCAGGGCCGCGCGCAGATCGCCGGCCGAACGCGCGCGCAGATCGAGATCCGCTTCGATATGGGCGATGTGCTCGACCATCAGCGCGCTTGCTGCTGCGACGTCGCCTGCCGCCAGGGCCTTGACGATCGCATGATGCTCGTGATGGCCGCAACTGGAGACGGTCGACTGCCCGTACAGCGCAATGACCAGCGAGGATCGCGCGATCAGTTCGTCCATGAAGCGCTGCAGCACGGCATTGCCGGTGATGGCGGCCAGCGCCAGATGAAAGTCGCCGGAGGCCTTGATCTCGGCGCGGCGGGCGCTCTGGCCGCGTTCGCTCATCAGCCCGCTCTCCAGGTCCAGCAGGCGGTAGAGCTCGGCCTGATCGGCGGGCGTCATCCGTCGCGCGGTTTCGGCGAGCATCCCCGGCTCGATCATCCGCCGCGCCTCGAAGATCTGCCGCGCTTCCTCGGGCGAGGGATTGGCAACGAAGGCGCCGCGATTGCGCTCGACGGTGACGAGCCCCTCATGGGCGAGTGCCTGCAAGGCGCCGCGCACCAGGGTGCGGCTGACCTTGAAGAGCGCGCCAATCTCCACCTCGGTCAACTTGGTGCCGGGCGTCAGGCGTCGATCGACGATCGCATCGCGCAGAGCGTCACGGATCGACGGTTGGGCGGCGGCCTCCTCGTGCGCCTCCGGTGCCAGCGCGGTTTCGAGAAAGGGAGAGGGGGTGTCGTTCATAAAGCCCAGTGTAGCGCTGCGGGGGAAACAGGAGAAGCAAAATTGCGTACGACCCTGCCAAGGATTGTATACCGTTTTGTGCAAGATCGCGTGCAATAGGCTAATTATTGGGCAGAGGATGGTGCTGCGTTAATCCTGGGCAACGTAAGTGCGGCGTTAAGGGGTCGAAACTGTTGCGATCTTCGCCGCTGTTTGCGGTTGGCACGCTTGATGCATCGATGTTGGCAACAAGGGAGCCAGCATGTCCAAAGCCTCTGAGATCGATATCGTGTCCGTGACCAAGACCTACGGCACGACCACCGCGGTCCATGCGATCAGCCTGAAGATCCCGTCCGGCAGCTATTGCTGCTTCCTGGGCCCGTCCGGCTGCGGCAAGACCTCGACGCTGCGCATGATCGCCGGGCACGAAACCATTTCCTCAGGCGATATACGGCTCGGCAATACGGTCGTCACCGACCTGCCGCCGGCCCGGCGCGGTACGGCGATGATGTTCCAGTCCTATGCGTTGTTCCCGCATCTCGACCTTATCGACAATGTTGCCTTCAGCCTGAAGATGAAGGGCGTGGAGAAGGAGGAGCGGCGGACCAAGGCGCTTGCCATGCTGAAGCTGATGCAGATGGAGCCCTATGCCAGCCGACGACCGGCCCAGCTTTCGGGCGGCCAGCAGCAGCGTGTCGCGCTCGCCCGCGCTCTGATCACCGATCCGGAAGCCCTGCTGCTCGACGAGCCGCTTTCCGCGCTCGATCCCTTCCTGAAGATCCGCATGCGGGCGGAGCTGAAGAAGCTGCAGAAAAACCTCGGCATCACCTTCGTGCATGTGACGCACAGCCAGGAAGAGGCCATGGCGCTCGCCGATCTGATCGTCGTCATGAATGACGGGCGGATCGAGCAGGCGGCGACGCCGCGCGAGGTGTTCGAGCGGCCGGCCACGGCCTTCGTCGCGCGCTTCATGGGCGACCATAACGTGCTGAGCGGCCGGGCGGCGGCCTGCGAGGGGGGCACGGTGCGCCTGGAGGTGGGCGAGGGGCAGTTCTTCACCGTGCGCGGCGAGGGCAGGGAAGTCGGCTCGCCGGTCGATATCGGCATCCGCACCGATCGAGTCCGCATCGCCGAACCGGCCAATCCCGATCTCGGCTTCAACGGCGTCGTCACCAACCTCGAATATCGCGGCGCCTCGGTGAAGCTCACCGTGCTCGGCGGCGGCTCCGAGGATTTCACGGTCATCCTCAGCGATGCCGATTATTTCGCAAAGCCCGTCAGCGTCGGCGATGCGGTCGCGCTCAGCTGGTCGCCCGACGACGCGGTTTTGCTCGGCCGGGCCCACTAGCCGTCCGTCCATCACTCAATCCTGCCAAAACATAAAGGGGAAGCAGCAATGACCGAGACTACCAAGAGCCAGACGAGCGGGCTGACGCGCCGCAGCCTTCTCAAGACCGGTGCGGCGGCGGCCGGCGCGATCGCCGGTTCGGGCGCCATCACCGGCTTCCCGACCATCTGGGCCCAGACGCCGATCACGCTGCGCCAGTTCGGCACCGGCGTGTCGAACATCAATGCCATCGCCCAGAAGTGCAAGGAAGACCTCGGCATCACGCTGGAGATGACGGCCACCGATTCCGACGCCGCCGCCCAGCGCGCTGTCACCCAGCCGGACAGCTACGATATTGCCGACATCGAATACTGGATCCTGAAAAAGGTGTTCCCGGCCGGCGTCATCCAGCCGATGGATACGACCAAGCTCAAATACTACGACAAGATCGTCCCGCTCTTCAAAACCGGCAAGCTGAAGCCCGACAGCGTGATTGCGCAGGGCACCGCGCCGCACACGGTCGGCTATGTCGAAAGGATCGGCGACAAGACCTTCGCCAAGGGCGAGACCCAGTTCTTCACCATGGTGCCGACCATCTACAATGCCGACACGCTCGGCATTCGCCCGGACCTCGTCGGCCGCGAGATCACCACCTGGGCCGATATCATGGACCCGGCCTTCAAGGGCAAGACCTCGATCCTCAACATTCCGTCGATCGGAATCATGGATGCGGCGATGATCTGCGAGGCGATGGGCATCATCAAATATGCCGACAAGGGCAACATGACCAAGGCCGAGATCGACACGACGATCGAGTTCCTGGTCAAGGCCAAGCAGGACGGCCAGTTCCGGGCCTTCTGGAAGTCCTTCGACGAGTCGGTCAACCTGATGGCCTCGGGCGAAGTGGTCATCCAGTCCATGTGGTCGCCGGCCGTTGCCGCCGTGCGTTCCAAGGGTATTGCCTGCAAGTATCAACCACTGAAGGAAGGCTATCGCTCTTGGGGCGGCGGCCTCGGCCTCGCCGCGCATCTGAGCGGCGCGCAGCTCGATGCAGCCTATGAATACATCAACTGGTACACCTCCGGCTGGGTCGGCGGCTACCTGAACCGTCAGGGCTACTACTCGGCTGCCATGGATACGGCGAAGGAATACATGACCGCCGACGAATGGGGCTACTGGATCGAGGGCAAGCCTGCCCAGGGCGATATCCTGTCTCCGGAAGGCAAGGTGATGGAGAAGGCCGGCGCCGTGCGCGATGGCGGCTCCTTCGAAGACCGCATGGGCAAGGTCGCCTGCTGGAACTCCGTCATGGACGAGGACCGCTACATGGTTCGCCGTTGGAACGAGTTCATCGCGGCCTGAGCCTGGCGATCGGCACGGCGCTTATCGAGGCGCGCCGTGCCCGCTTTCGTCCGGTGCGCGTACCCGCGCGCCGGACGAGACGAGACGCGAACGGACGACACCAAAGGCCGGCAGAGAGGAAAGACGCCATGGCGAGCATTGCATCGAGCGCCGGGGAGGCGAAGAAGCACGGTGGGACTGTGCGGTCCTTCCGCCTCTCGCCCGGGCTGATCTCCGGCCTGGAGGCCACCCCGCTGATCGCCATTCTCGGCTTCTTCTTCCTTCTGCCGATCCTGATGATCGCCGTCGTCAGCTTCTGGGACTATGACTTCGCCGGGCTCTATCCCGATTTCCTCACCATGAACTACGAGGAAACGCTCGGCTCCTGGGTAACCTGGAAGACGTACCTGAACACGCTCAAATATACGGTGATCGTATGGGCCCTGACCGCGGTCATCGGTTTCTGGGTCGCCTATTTCCTCGCCTTCCACATCCGCACGACCACCATGCAGATGGTGCTGTTCCTCGTCTGCACCGTGCCCTTCCTCACCTCCAACATCATCCGCATGATTTCCTGGATCCCGGTGCTCGGGCGCAACGGGCTGGTCAATTCGACGCTGATCGAGATGGGGCTCATTCCTGCGCCGATCGAATGGCTGCTCTATTCGGAGTTCGCCGTCGTGCTCGCCATGGTGCATCTCAACACGCTCTTCATGGTGACGCCGATCTTTAACACGCTGATGCGCATCGACCGGTCGTTGATCGAGGCGGCGCGGGATGCCGGCGCGTCGGGCTGGCAGATCCTCTGGAACGTCATCCTGCCGCTTGCCAAGCCCGGCATCGCCATCGGCTCGATCTTCGTCGTCACCCTGGTCATGGCCGATTTCTCCACCGTTCAGATCATGTCGGGCGGGCAGAGCGCGTCGGTGGCGCTGATGATGCGCAACCAGATGTCGCTGCTGCAATATCCGGCGGCCGCCGCCAATGCCGTCGTGCTGCTCATCGTCGTCCTCCTGATGGTCGCCGCCATCCTGCGCGTCGTCGATATCCGCAAGGAGCTGTGAGATGCATCACGAAAAACGTGGCCTGGAATTCTACCTGCTGGCCGGCTTCTTCGCCCTCTTCGTGCTCTTTCTCTATGGGCCGCTCTCCGCCGTGCTGATCCTGTCCTTCCAGGGGCCGAATGGCGGGCTGACCTTTCCGATGAACGGGGTTTCGCTGCGCTGGTTCGCCAATCTGTTCGAACAGCAGGCGGTCGGCGATTTCGGGGCCTCCTTCACCCGCTCCTTCACGCTCGGCCTGATGGTGATGGTCGTCAATGTCGTGGTGTCGCTGCTCGCGGGGCTCGCCTTCCGCCGCCGCTTTCCGGGCTCCACCGCCCTGTTCTACGTCACCGTCGCCAGCCTGGTGGTGCCGTCGATCATCATCTCGCTCGGCATCGGCGTCGTCTTCCAGCAGCTGGGGCTGAAGCCTGCCTGGTATTCCTCCGCCTTCGGTGCGCATCTGACCTGGACCTTGCCCTTCGGCGTGCTGATCATGTTCGCCGTCTTCAACCGGTTCTCGCCCTCCTATGAGGAAGCCGCGCGCGATCTCGGTGCCAGCTCCTGGCAGACCTTCCGGCACGTGCTTCTGCCGATGATCGCGCCCAGCCTGATCGGCGTCGGCCTGTTCGGCTTCACCCTTTCCTATGACGAATTTGCCCGCACGCTGATGACGGCCGGGACATACAACACGCTGCCGCTCGAAATTTACGGCATGACCACCAACGTCACGACGCCGGTGCTCTATGCGCTGGGAACGGTGACGACGCTCTTCTCCTTCACCATCATCCTGCTCGCGCTCGGCACGATCACCCTTCTGCGCCGCCGGCAGGCCAAGCGAGTCTGATCCCCTCCATGCGCATCCTCCTCGTCAATCCGAACACCACCGCCTCGATGACCGAGAAGGCGGCCGCGGCCGGGCGCCAGGTCGCCGGCGCCGGCACCCAGATCCTGTCGGCCACTTCCAGCATGGGGCCGGCGTCGATCGAGGGGCATTATGACGGCGCGATGGCGCTTCCCGGCCTGATGGCGGCGCTCCGCCGCGGCGAGGCGCAGGGGGCGGACGCCGCGGTCATCGCCTGTTTCGATGATACCGGCCTCGACGCCGCCCGGTCGCTCGCCTCGATCCCCGTCCTCGGTCTCTGCGAAAGCGCCTTGATGACGGCCGGCTTCCTCGCGCAGCGCTTCTCCGTCGTCACCACGCTGGAACGCTCCCGCGTGCTGCTGGAAAACCTGACCCGGCATTACGGCTTCGGCGGCCGGGTAAAGGTGCGCGCCGCCGATATTCCAGTGCTCGACCTGGAGGAGGAGGGGTCGGGCGCGCTCGACAAGCTGCGCCATCAGATCGAGCGGGCCCTGCATGAGGACGGGGCGGAGGCGATCGTGCTGGGCTGCGCCGGCATGGCCGATCTCGCCTTCGAGCTTCAGCAGATCTACCAGGTCCCGGTCATCGACGGCGTTTCGGCAGCGGTGAAACAGGCCGAAGCCTTGGTCGCGCAGCGCCTGACGACCAGCAAGCGCGGATCCTACGCCGCCCCGCTCGCCAAACCCTATTCCGGCGCCATGGCCTCCTTCGCCCCGCACTAAGCGCGCTGCTCTCCCGGGTATGGTCTGCCTGGTGTCCGGGTGCTGGGCAAATGCGCAATCAGCGTGTGCGATGGCTACCCGCGGCGCGTTTCCGGCCGCAGCCGGCACGATCATGTCGCTGTCGTCGATCGAGCTTCTTCCTTGGCGCATTCCATCACGTTCGAGGCCTGCGAGGCGCGGCAGGGCGATGGCGGGTTGAGGCTCTGCAGCAAAGATCGAACCCCATTCCCTCAAAACTGCCAGCACCGAGGGTCTCTTCTCACCCCGGGATGAAAGGCTCTTCCGAGGGATCGGCTCCACCGGGTTCATGCCTTACTTTCTACCCTTCCGAAGGAGGCTGGCTCGGCCCAATTTAAGCGATCGTCGCGCCGTCGCGGGCGCATCGTCGCGGCATGGCTATTCGTATCCCTGCAGGCAGCCACGCGAGGAGCGAAAGAAAGTTGACTGAATTTGTCACCATTCGGCTTTCTTTGCGGCAAAAACTTGATAGAAGGACTCATCTTAACTTCTCTCTCGGATCGCTGCGCATGCCTCTCTCCCTTTCTCGCCCTGCCTTCTCCGCCCTCCGCATGGTCCTGACGGCCGGCACCTCGCTTCTTGCCCTGACGCTGGCCGCCGAGGCGCAGGAGGCTCCGACGGAGCTTGAGGAACTGGTGGTCAAGAGCGGCAGCGGCGGCACGATCACCGCGGAGGGCTATGTCGGGACGGCAAGCGCCACCGGCGCCAAGGTCGACACGCCGTTCCTGGAAACGCCGCAGTCCATCTCCTCCGTCACCGAATCGCAGCTGAAGGACCGTAATCCGCAGACGCTGGTCGAAACCCTCGCCTACACGCCGGGGACTCGCATCGGCGCCTATGGCTTCGATCCGCGCTTCGACAGCTTCACGGTGCGTGGCTTCGATGTCACCTATAGCGGCATCTTCCGCGACAATCTTCGCCAGCCGGGCGCCGGCTCGTCGCTGTTCAAGACGGAGCCCTATGGGCTGGAAGGCGTATCGATCCTGCGCGGCCCATCCTCGGCGCTCTACGGCGCATCGGGTGCGGGCGGCCTCTACAACCTGATCACCAAGCGCCCGACGGTCGAGCCGCTGCACGAGGTACAGGTCCAGTATGGCTCGCATGCGCGCAAGCAGGGGCAGTTCGATGTCTCCGGCCCGCTCGGCGAGGACGAGGCCGTTCTCTATCGCATGACCGGCCTGCTCCGAAGCGCCGATACCGAGCAGATTTCCGTCGCGGACGACCGCGCCTACATCGCGCCCGCCGTCACCTGGAAGCCGGATGAAGACACGACGCTCACTCTGCTCGGCGAATATTCCCGCACCAAGACCGGCGGCACGGCGGCCTATTATTACGACGCTGCCAGAAACGAGGTGACCGACTATTTCGGCGGCAATCCCGCCTTCAATGACAGCGTCCAGCATCAGGGCCGTATCGGCTACGAGTTCGAGCACCGCTTCGATGAGGGGATCACCATCCGCCAGAACGCCCGGTTCTCGACCCTGAAGACCGATGCCGACTGGGCCTTTGCCTATGCGCCGAACGCGCTCGACCCGCGCCTGATCGACCGCAGCGCCGGCACCTTCGAGGAGCGGCTGAACGCCGGCGTCATCGACACCCAGCTGGAAGTGAAGTTCGACACCGGCGCGCTCGACCATACGCTGCTCGTCGGCATCGACGCGACGACGCTGCGCTATCACTCGCTGAACGGCAACGGCATTTCCCCGCCGCTCGATCTCGATGATCCCGATCGCGGCGATCCCGTCGATCGGATTCCGTTCCAGACCAAGGTCAAGCAGGACCAGTGGCAGCTCGGTACCTATGTCCAGGATCAGATCCGCTATGACGCCTGGACGCTGACGCTCGGCGGCCGCTACGACTGGGTGGACACCACCACCCGCTCGACGGACCTCGCCACCGACGCGCTGACCCGCACCGAGCAGACCGACAAGGCCTTCTCCGGCCGCATCGGGCTGACCTACCAGTTCGACAACGGCATCGCGCCCTATGCGAGCTATTCCACCGCCTTCTCCCCGAATGCCGGCGTCAGCCAGGAAACCGGGGCGCCCTTCGATCCGACGAAGAGCGAGCAGCAGGAACTGGGCGTCAAGGTTCTCCTGCCCGACAGCAACACCCTCGTCACCGCCTCGGTCTTCAACATCGACCAGAAGGATGGTCTCTATTACGAGGTCGTGGACCTGCCGACCGGGCCCGCCAATATCCAGGTCCAGCGCGGCAAGCTGCGTTCGCGCGGGTTCGAGCTGGAGGCGGTGACCAGTCTCGACACCGGCCTGTCGCTGACGGCGGCCTACAGCTACACCCACATGAAGATCATCGAGGGGCCGGACGCGACGATCGACAATTTCGTTTCCTCCGTGCCGATGCACACGGCCTCGGTCTATGCCGATTACACGCTGCAGGCCGATGGCGCCTGGTCGGGCCTCGGTTTCGGCGGCGGGGTGCGCTTCATCGGTGCGAGCTATGGCAATGACGAGAACACGCTCCGGAACAGCGCCCGGGCGTTGGTCGATGCGGCGGTGCATTACGACTTCGCCGCGCTCGATCCGAAGTATGACGGCCTGCGGCTGCAGGTGAACGCCACCAATCTCTTCGACCGACGCGACCCCGTCTGCTCGGCCGGCTTCTGCTACCGCGACCAGGGCCGCGCGGTCATCGGCTCGCTGAAATACAGCTGGTAGGCGGCATGGACGGTTCACCGACCTTCGGCGCCGAGACCGCCTTCGACCCACCCGGCCTGCAAAGCGTCTTTTCCGGCGAGCATGCGTGGTGTGGCGAGAAGATGATGGTCTCGGCAGCGCTTGCCGATGCCGTGCCGCTCTCCGAGTTCTTCTCCTCCGGCGCGCTGCGCACCGCGCTTGACCGCTATGGCGCGGCCCATAAGGGGGGCGACCGGCGGGCCGTCGCGTCCATGTGGTCGCTCTACTATTTTTCGGCGCTCGCCATCCCCTTCATCGTTGCGCGGCGGGCCGACCGGCTGCTGCCCGTCGCGCTCGACACGATGAGCCTTGCGCTCGGCGAGGACGGCTTGCCGCGCGCCTTCGGCCTTCGCGACGAAGGGGTCTGGAGCGAGGAGGGCGCGGAGCATCTGGACGAGGTGGTCGTGCCGCTGGTGCGCGACCATCTGGCGCCGGCCATCGAGCGCCTGAGTGCTGCGACCGGCATGGCGCCCAAGCTCGCCTGGAACAACGCCGCCGTCTATCTCGACTATGCCTTCAATGCGACCGCTCGGGCCGCGGATGCATCCGCCTGGCCATCGCGATCCTTGTTCGAGACCGACCGTCTTGCCGATGGCGGGCCGAACCCGTTCAAGGGCTGCCTGAGACGCGAGGCAGAGACGAGCGGCCCGGATCAGGGACAGCTCGTCTGCCGGCGGAAGGTGTGCTGCCTGCGCTATCTGCTGCCGGGCATTCCGAGCTGCGGCGCGCTCTGCGCCTTGCCCGCCCAGCGACACTGACCCCAATCGGAAGGAGCCCGCGATGGTCCGCCTGCTCATGATCCTCTGTCTTTGCCTAATTCCGGCCCTCGCTTCGGCGACCGACTATCCGGTGACGGTAACGGATTCGCTTGGCCGCCAGGTCACGATCCCGGCGCGGCCGGAGGCGGTGCTGCTCGGCAGCGGCTTCAATCTTGTTGCCCTCTCGCTGATCGAGGATGATCCCGTGCGGCGCCTCGCCGGCTGGTCAACCGACCTCAAGGGCGACAATCCGGAGCTCTATGCCGATTTTGCTACCCGCTTTCCAGAACTCGCCGATCTGCCGGCGATCGGGGACGGAACGGGGGGCAGCCTGTCGCTGGAGGTGATCCTGACATTGAGATCCGACCTCGCCATTCTCGCCAACTGGCAGGCGGAAACGGAGGACGGCCGGCGGCTGATCGCCGTGCTCGAGGAGACGGGAGTGCCGGTCGTCGTCGTCGATTTCAACAGCAACGCGATCGGCAACACACCGTCGGCCATGCGACTGCTCGGCACCGTTCTCGATCGCGCGGCGGAGGCGGAGGCTTTCGCCACCTTCTATGAGGAGCGTCTCGCGCGCATTCGCGACCGTGTGGCTGCCGATGCCCGGCAGGGGCCGACCGTGCTGATGGACGCATTCCCGAATGCGGAAAAATGCTGCTACGCCTATGGAACGGGTGGACTCGGCGCATTCATCACGCTTGCCGGCGGACGCAATGTCGCCGATCGAAACTTGCCGCCACAGGGCGGGATGGTCAGCAGCGAATATCTGATTGCAGCCGAGCCGGAGGTCTATATCGCCACATCCTCGCCCGGCGGTGCCTACAGCCCCCTGTCGATCGGTCCTGGTGTTGCACTTGACGATGCCCGGAAGGGGCTGTCAGGGATCACGGCCATGCCGGTCCTGTCCAACCTGAAGGCCATTCGCGACAAGCGGGTCCATGGTCTGTGGAATTTCTTCAACGCCGTGCCGCTAAACATCGTCGCGGCGGAGGCCTTCGCGACCTGGATCCGTCCGGATCTGTTTGCGGATGTCGATCCGCAGGCGACGCTGGAAGAGATCAACCAGCGTTTCGCGGCGGTTCCCTTCCGGGGTGCCTATTGGGCGAGCCTGCCGGAGAACTGACGTCTGCATCGGCCGGAGCGCTGCCCGGCCGACGGGGATCAAGGGAGTCCCGGCACCGACGGGAGGTGCCGGAGGGAGAGGGTGGACCTCAGGCGGCCTTGCCGAGGGCGGTCTTGTTGACGGCGGTCTCGGCCAGCTGGGTCAGCAGCTCGTCGGTCTTGCCTTCTTCCTGCAGCGTCTGGTCGAGAAGCTTCACGGCCTCGTCGAGGCCGAGCAGCCCGGCCCAGGTCTTCAGCGTGCCGTACCGGGCGATCTCATAATGCTCGACCGCCTGTGCGGTGGCCAGCAGGCCGGCATCGATGGCGGGCGAGCCCTTGAATTCGTCAAGAATCTCTTCACCTTCCTCGATAATGCCTTCGATGGCGGCGCAGGTCTTGCCGACGGCGCGCTTGCCGAAGATTTCGAACACCTTCTGCAGGCGCTCGATCTGGCCTTCGGTTTCCTCGCGGTGGGTCTCGAACGCCTGTTTCAGCTTGGCATCCTGCGCGCCACGCATCATCTTCGGCAGAGTCTTGGCGATCTTGCGCTCGGCGTAGTAAACGTCCTTCAGCATGTCGTAAAACAGATCTTCAAGGGCCTTCTGAGCCATGGGTTCAATCCTTTCTCGGATGGAGTGGATATGTTCGACGCCCTGAGAACCAGTGCCCCGGGCGATTGTTCCGACTCGTCATGCGGGAATCTCTCATCACCTCTTCGCGCTTTGACCCCGGCGAGGGGACCCCTATAGTGGCGGCAGGAGGACGATGGATGGTTTTACTGCTGCTCGCGGCTGCGGGCTTGATGATCGTGGTGTTTGCCACGCGGTTCACACGGTTTCGAAGGGTGGCCGAGCCTGTTCTCTCGGTGCTGGTCGCCCTGCTTCTCCTCTCCGCCTTCATCGTCTGGCTGAATGACGGGACGGACACGCAACGCGATCCGGCAACGGCCCTGGCTCCTGCCAGCGGGCAGGTGCAGATCGAGGCGAAGGATATTGCTCTGATCGATCTTGCCTTCACGCCGATCCAGCCAGCCGGCAGCTATGTGGCAAGCGGAACCGTGCGAAACGACAGTGCCGCCTTCCTCGACTATTTCGATCTCGACGTGCGGCTGGAGGACTGCGCCACCGAGCCCTGCCGGGCCGTGGGCCGGGATCAGGCGCTGGTGATCGCGCGGCTGCCGCCGGGGCGCTCGGTGCCACTGAAGGTCACGCTCGTCTTCCCCTTTCGCCAGGGTGAGCCGCCGCAGGCGCCACGTTTCACCGCGACAGCCGGTCGCATCCGCGCCTTGCCGGACGGGCGGTGACGACGTTCGATTTCAACCGGCCGGGCGACATCGCCGGACCATGCAGCAGGAGAGAGCCGATGACCCTTGAAACCGCCGACGAGCTCGAACTCGTCCTCACCCGCCTGATCGATGCCAGCCCGCACGTGCTGTTTCGCTGCTGGACGGAGCCGCATCTCCTCAAGCAATGGTTCGTGCCGAAGCCCTGGACGATCGCCGAGGCCGAGATCGATCTCCGCGCCGGCGGCGCCAACCGCATCGTCATGCGCAGCCCGGAGGGTGTCGACATGCCCAATCGCGGCGTCTATCTCGAGGTGGTGGCGGACCGGAAACTGGTCTTTACCGACGCCTATGTTGCAGCCTGGGTACCCTCGGAAAAGCCGTTCATGACCGTCATCATCACCTTCGAGCCCGAAGGCGACCAGACGCGCTACACGGCGCGGGTGCGGCACTGGACCAAGACCGACCGCGATGCCCACGAGCAGATGGGTTTCCACGAGGGCTGGGGCACCTGCGCCGACCAGCTTGCCGAGCTGGCCCGCACGCTTTAAAGCCAGCCGCCGGAGAAGCCGGCTCGCTGCAAGCCGCGGCGCAGCACGGTGTTGGCGCGCAGGAGCGACCAGAAGAATTCGCTGCGGTGGTTCTCGATCATCATGATCAGCAGCCCCTGGTCGAGGCCGATCCTGCGCTTGTTCCGCCAGCCTTCCGGGTCCTTTCCGGAAATGCTGGGGTTGAAGCTGCCGATGAAGCCGGCCTCGTCGATGACGCCAGGATAGGTTTCCAGAATATGGCGGAGCGAGCGTAAGGACGCATCCGGCGCGAAGGGCAGGCAGGCCGCGGCAATCCAGGGCGCCATCGTGCCGTCATCCGGGCCGAACGGGGCGCCACGGGCGAGATAGCCCGAAAAGGCCTGCTGCCGTCCATCCCGCAGCCGGCGCGGCCGCTCGGGTCCGTCGCAGGCGGTCAACCCCCAGAGGTCTTCGCCATAGCCGGTGAACCCATGCGGGTTGCGGATTGCATAGTCGCGATGCACGGCGATGGCACGCTGCGTGTTGACGAAATAGTCGCTGTCCTTCTCCGCCATGCCGGCATCCTGTATGCCACGAAAATCGATGAAGGCGTGCGAAAACAGATGGATGAACAGCGGCCCGGCATAGAGATAGGGCGCGCCGTCCACATCCATCCAGCCGCATTGGCGGGAAAAACTCTCGTAGCTGGCGGCCGGGATCGGGTAGGAGCGGGAGCCGAGCGCCAGCGCATAGAGGATGATCGCCTCGCTATATCCCTGCCAGCGATAGGGCAGAAACCCGCCGCGCGGCTTCCAGCCGAGCACCAGCGTGTCGGACTCGTCCAGCGCCCAGGCCCAGTTGGCGCGGGCGTAGAGCATGTCGGCAAGGTCGCGGATCTCGCGTTCCTCGGGCGTGTCGGCGGAGAAATAGGCGGCGGCCGTCAGCATGCCGGCCAGGAGAAGCGCCGAGTCGATCAGCGACAGTTCGCTGCGCCAGGCACGCTTGCCGGTCTCCATGTCGAGAAAGTGGTAGTAGAGGCCGCGATAGCCAGTCGCCATGCGGTCGCGCGATTGCTCGCTGGCGGCGAAGAATCGCAGCGCGGTGGCGACGCGGCGGGCGGCCTCCTGCCGGGTCAGCCAGCCGCGTTCGGCGGCGATGCAGGCGACGGCCAGGCCGAAGCCGGTGGCGGCGATGCTGGCGGGAATGTCCGGCTGCGAAGCATCGGCAATCAGCCCCGTCGTTTCGCTGCGGTGAACATCGAAGTAGCGGAACGCGCCCTGCTGGAGCTGGTCGAGCAGGGTCTCCTGTGGGGTATCGGCAACGAGCATGAAGAGGCGTCTTTTCTTTCCCCTGCCTTGCGGCAGGTTTCACTCATTCTTGACCGGTAGGCGAGACTTACAGATCGCGTCGAAGCCCGGTCTGATCTATCCTTGGCGCGCGCGCGTCTGTCGCGGCTAGGAGTATGATTACGAACGAAGGCCGGGATTGGATGACATGATCTTCGCTGCACTTCCGCTCATTTTTGCTCTGACTGCCCTTCCGGCTGCAGCTCCAACCGGCACGGAGGTCGATGTCGAGCTGGTTCTGGCGGTCGATATGTCGGGATCGATGGATATCGAGGAGGCGCGGGTGCAGAAGGCAGGCTATGTCGAGGCCCTTCGTCACCCGGAATTCCTGGAAGCCGCGACCGGCGGTCTCACCGGCCGGATCGCGCTCAGCTATGTGGAATGGGCCGGCACCGTTAATCCGGCCTCACTGGTCGAGTGGCGGGTCATTGCCAATGCCGCCGATGCCGAGGCCTTTGCCCGCGAGATCGAGGCACGCCCGACGGCGACGCGGCGCGGGACCTCTATCTCCAATGCTCTGGATTTCGCCACCCGATTGATCGTCGACAACGCCTATTCCGGCCTGCGCCGCGTCATCGACGTCTCCGGCGACGGGCCGAACAATCTTGGGCCTCCGGTGGTGCCGGCGCGTGATGCCGCGGTGCGCAGCGGGGTCGTCGTCAACGGGCTGGCCATCATGCTGCGGCCATCCGGTTCGGCCTCCGGCCCGCCGCTCGACCGCTATTATGCCGATTGCGTCATCGGCGGCCCGGGTGCCTTCGTCCTTCCGGTCCAGAGGGCCGAGGATTTCGCCATCGCCATCCGCCAGAAACTGGTCCTGGAGGTCAGCGGCCTCGCGCCAAAACCCTCCGTCGTCCCGATCATCGGAATGCAGACGAGCGATTGCCTGATCGGCGAGAAGCTGCGCCCGAGCTTCCTAGATCGCTGAGTCACGGCCAGCCGAAACGTCCGGTGTTTGAGAGATCGCCGGATTGCGCTCTCCCGGCCTGACCTGGGGGGCCTTCACGGCGGCAGCAGCGCGGTCGGCGGCTTCGCGGCCAGCGATGATCGCGCCTTCGACATAGGTGGGGAAACGGGGCGAGATTTCCGAACAGGCGAAGGTGATCTGCGGCAGGCCGGCGCGAATCCGCGTTTCCGCATCCCGCGCGTCCGGCTCGACGATGACATCGCTATAGCCGCCGCCGCTCCAGGGGTCGTCGATCCAGTCCCGCATCAGGAAGGCCGAGGGCGCCGAGGCCTCTGCCCCGAGCAGGGCCGTGAGCCGGCGCAGGATTTCGGCGCGGATGAAACCCTCGCCGCGGTCCTGCCATTGCGCGGCCAGAGGGCCACCGATGAAGGCGATGAAACAGGCCCTCTCGTCGCTGACGCTGCCGTCGAACACGAAGAGACCGAGCATGTCCCGCCACATCAGGCCGGAGGAGACGCTCTTCGGCCAGAAACGGCGCGGGTAGAGGATGAGGATCTTGATCACCATGCCGCTCTTCCAGGCGGACAGCGCCTTGCCGAGCGGCGCGGGAAGCGGCGGCGCGTAGGCCAGCGCGCCTGCCTTGGCCGGCGGCACGGCGACGACGACATGGCGGGCAGTCAGTGTTCCCTGGCGCGTGTGCAGGGTGACGCGATCGTCGCCGACCTCGATCCGCTCGACCGGCCTCCCCAGCATGATATGAGGGGCGAGGTCATTGGCCATGGCCTGGGCGAGGCCGGCCATTCCGTCCTTCAAGAAAAACTGCAGTTCGGAAACCGAGGCCGTGTTGCGCTGGTCGCTTTCGGCGAGATGCCAGAACGGAATGCTCTGCGGCGGCAGGCACCAAAGCCCCTCGACCATGCTGGTGAAGCGGCGCTTGGCTTCCGCCGAGGCGGACCGTTGGTCGAGCCAGTCGGCAACGCTGACGTCATCGAGGGCCGGGTCCGAAGGGTCGGCGTGGTCGAGCGCGTCGAACAGGGCGTCGAGGTCCTCGCAGGCCGCATCCGTGTCGGTTTCGGGCACCATATGCGCTTCGCCACGCCAGCGGGTCTCGATCGTCTCCAGACCGTAGCGTCGGGCGAGCGCGGTGACTTCTGGCATGTCGTCACACAGGAACTGGCCGCCGGCATCCCAGCGGCTGCCATCGGGCGCTTCCACCGGCTCGACCCGGCCGCCGACGCGATTGCGCGCCTCGAGAAGCGCGATGGTGAAGCCCCTGTCTTTCAGCGCATGCGCTGCCGAGAGACCGGCAAAACCCGCCCCGACAATCGCCACATCCACCTGATCGCCTGCCATGCCTGCTGCTCCGTTCTCGACCCGAACCCGACATATAGGGTCGTGGCCATGAAGGGCATCCGGCACGTGCAAACTTCAGGCCGGTCCGCCACGCCCCATGAGGCGCGACAAGGGTGGATCAGCTTTTCGCCTGCGAGACCAGGGCCGGCTTGGCGGCATAGACGGCGGGGAAGATCGTCTTCAGGTTCTCGATCTTCGGCAGGTCGTTATAGACGATGTAGGGGTAGGTCGGATTGAGCGTCAGGAAATCCTGGTGATAGGCTTCGGCGGGGTAGAAGGCCTTCAGGCTCGAGACCTTGGTGACCACCTTGTCCGGATAGACGCCAGCCTTGTCCAGCTGCGCCACATAGGCCTTGGCGACCGCCTCCTGCTCCGGCGTCGCGGCGAAGATTTCCGAGCGATACTGCGTGCCGTGGTCCGGCCCCTGATAGTTCAGCTGGGTCGGGTTATGGGCGACGGAGAAGTAGATCTGCAGAAGCTGGCCATAGCTGACCTTGGCGGGATCATAGGTGACCTCCACCGCCTCGGCATGGCCGGTGGTGCCGGAGCTGACCGTTTCGTACGTCGCCGTCTCCTTCGCGCCGCCGGAATAGCCGGACACGGCATTCTTGACGCCGGTGACATGCTGGAACACGCCCTGCACGCCCCAGAAGCAGCCGCCGGCGAAGACGGCCTTGGCCGTGCCGCTCTCGGCCTTCACGTCGCGCGACGGGGCAGGGATGACGAAGGCTTCCTCGGCGGCGCCGGCAGGCAGCGAGGGCAGCGTGACGGCTGCAGCGACGATGCCGAGTCCGAGCGCCAGGCCGGACAGGAGAACGCGGAAGCGGGAAGAAGCAAGCATGGCCAGAGCTCCGGATAAGCGGTTGCGACCGGAAGACCCGGCCGCCGATCGCGCTAAACTGGCGCCGACTCTGGCCGAATTTGCGGCGCGCCGTCAAATCGCAACTGCGTGTTCTTGCCGCAGGCGGGGCGGAGGAGGGACGGTCAGTCCCGAACGATCAGGAGATCGCCGGCGGTGAAGCGCAGCGTCACCGTGTCGCCGATCGCCGGCGGCGTCAGTCCGGGGCTGTTGAACATGTCGAAGGAAATGGTGCTTTGCCCGACCGCCATGCGGGTGCGGATGACCGAGCCCAGGAAGTTGGTCGATACCACCGTGCCCGTCAGCGCCGTGTCGCCCTTGGCACCTTCGGCGATCGAACCCGCTTCCGGGCGCAGCGCCAGGGACACGGTCTCGCCCGCCTTCGCAGTCCCGAGCGGTTCCTTCAGCGTCACGCCCTGATCGCCGATCGCCACGCGGTTGGCGGCGGGATCCACGACCTTGGCCTCGATCAGGTTCAGCGTGCCGACGAAGGAGGCAACGAAGCGGGTGGCCGGCCGGTTGTAGATTTCGAAGGGCGTGCCGATCTGGTCGGCGCGGCCGGCATTCATGATCACGATGCGGTCGGAGATCGACAGAGCCTCTTCCTGGTCATGGGTCACGAAAACGGTGGTGATGCCGAGCTGCTGCTGGATGAGGCGAATTTCCTCGCGCAGCGACACGCGGATCTTGGCATCGAGCGCCGAGAGCGGCTCGTCGAGGAGCAGCACCTGCGGCTTGGGCGCGAGAGCGCGGGCAAGCGCCACGCGCTGCTGCTGACCGCCCGACATCTGATAGGGATAGCGGTCCGCGAGATGGTCGAGGTGGATGAGCCCCAGCATCTCCTTGACCCGCTTGGCGATCTCGTCCTTCGGCGCGCCGGCCACCTTCAGCCCGAAGGCAACGTTGTCGGCGACGTTCATATTCGGAAAAAGCGCGTAGGCCTGGAAGACCATGCCGATATTGCGCTGGTTGGGCTTCAGCGCGCTCTGGTCCCGGCCGTTGATGACGATCGTGCCGTCGCTCGGCGTTTCGAAGCCGGCGATCATGCGCAGGATCGTCGTCTTGCCGCAGCCGGACGGGCCGAGGAAGGAGACGAACTCGCCCTTCTCGATGGCCATGTTGAAATCGTGGACGACCTGGACCGGGCCGAAGGACTTCTTGATGTGGGTAAGGGTCAGGAAGCTCATGGGCGAGGTTACACCTTGGGCGGAGCGGCCTTCTGGAGGCGCGAGACAAGCTGGATGAGGCCGAGGCAGCCCCAGGTGATGGCAAAGGCGATGACCGCGAGAGCGGCCGGCTCATAGGCACGGTTGGCGCCGAGCAGCTGCATGTATGGACCGAAGGCCGGGCGGTTCAGAAGCGCCGCCATGGTGAATTCGCCGATGACGATTGCGAAGGTGAGGAAGGCGCCGGACAGCACGGCAAGCAGCACATTGGGCAGGATGATGCGGGCGAGAATCGTCGTCCAGCCGGCGCCGAGGCTCTGGGCCGCTTCGGTCAGCGTCGTCACGTCGATGGTGCGCAGGCCCGTATCGACCGCGCGGTACATATAGGGAAGGGCAAGCGTGGTATAACCGAACATCAGCAGCAGATTGGTGCCGGCCGAAGTGCCGGTGAGCGGCAGCCAGCTGGCCGTGTTGTAGAGCCGGATATAGCCGAACACGATGACGATGGCCGGGATGACCAGCGGCAGCAGCGTGATGAACTCCACATAGGGCCTGAGGCCGGGCAGCTTCAGCCGGATCCAGTAGGCGGTCGGAACGACCAGGAGCACGCCGAAGACGATCGTGGCGAGCGCCATGACCACCGAATAGGTGAAGGTCGCCTGGAAGGCGGGATCGGCGAAGACCTTGGCATAGGCGTCGAAGGAATAGACGCCGCGCCGCATCTTCAGGGAGAAATTGGTCATGCCGATCAGCGGCAGGAAGAAATAGAGCAGGCCGATCGTCAGCGCGCCCCAGGCCCAGATCTTCTTCATTTCAGCCACCTTTCGCTGCGGGCGCGCAGCCAGATGTAGATCGCGTTGGCGATGCCGGTGACGACGACCATGCCGAAGGCAAGCGCGTAGCCCAGATGCGGATCGCCAAGCACGTCGCCGCGGATCTGGGCATAGAGCAGGATGGGCGCGATGTTGAGCGAGGAACCGGTCAGCGCGATCGCGGTCGCCACGGCGCCGAAGGCATTGGCAAAGAGCAGCGCGAAGGTGCCGAGCAGCGAGGGCGTGAGGATCGGCAGGGCAACCATGCGCCAATACTGCACACCGGTCGCTCCAAGGATCGAGGCCGCCTCCTTCCACTCCCGCTTCAGCCCGTCGAGCGCAGGCGTGATGATGAGGATCATCAGCGGGATCTGGAAGAACAGATAGGTGATCGTCAGGCCCCAGAAGGACAGGAGATTGAAGCCGAGCATGCGCAGATCGATGCCGAGCTCGGAGCGCAGGAAAACGGTGACCATGCCGACCGGGCCCAGCGTGGCGATGAAGGCGAAAGCCAGCGGCACGCCGGCAAACTGCGAGGCGACGCCGGAGAAGGTGAGGAGCAGGGAACGGATGCGGGCCGGCAGTCCCCCGAGCACCAGAGCGGCAGCAACCGCGAAACCGATCAGGCAGCCGAGCAGGGCGGATGCCACGCTGATCCGGATCGAGATCCAGAAGGCCGACAGGATCGACGGGGTAAAGAGGGAGGCGACGTTGGAGAAGGTCAGGCTGCCATCCGGTCTCTGGAAGGCGCCGATGACGATCTTCATCGTCGGCAGGATGAGGAAGAGCAGAACGAACAGGCCGAAGGGCACGATGCCGACCCAAGTCAGGTTCAGGCGTCGCCGCCTGCGCCGTACCGGCGCGGTCGTTCCGGCAGCGGTCGTGGCTGGCGGCATGGATGATCCCCTCTTGGCGCCGCCCCCGGCGCGCAGTGCTCGTCCGCGTTGCCGCCCGGCGCGTCATGCACCGGGCGGCAAACAGGCGCAGATTACTTCACGTTGGCGCCGACGACGCTGTCCCAGCCGGCAGTCACGGCAGCCTTGTTGGCGTCCACTTCCTCGAGCGTCGGGAAGTAGGCCTTTTCATAGGAGGCTGCCGGCGGCAGGGCGTCGATCAGGTCCTGCGGAACCTTGCCGGCCTTGACCATGGCGTTGAAGCGGATCGGGTGGCAATAGCCCTTCAGCCAGCCGACCTGACCTTCGTCGGAATAGAGGTGCTCCATCCACAGCTTGGCAGCGTTCGGGTGCGGTGCGTAGGCGGAGATGCCCTGCACATAGACGCCGGCGAGAACGCCCTTCTCCGGCACGATGACGTCGACCGGCGGGTTGTCGGCGAGCGTCTTCTTGGCGGACAGCGCGTTGTAGTCCCACATGACGACGATCGGGGTTGCGCCCTGGGCCAGCGTGCCGGACTTGCCGATCGTGGGCACGAAGTTGCCGGCCTTGTTGATGTCGGCGAACAGCTTCAGGCCGGCTTCACCGGCTTCCTTGCCCGCCTTCGCACCGCTGGCCATGCCGGCGGCGAGAACGGCGAGGATCGCCTGGTTGGAGGCGCGCGGGTCACCGGCAAGAGCGACCTGGCCAGCATAGTCCGCCTTGGTCAGATCGGACCAGTCCTTCGGCGGATTCGACACGAGGTCCTTGTTCACGAGGAACGACATGACGCCGTAATAGTCGCCGTACCAGTAGCCTTCGGAATCCTTCACATTGTCCGGGATCTCGTCCCAGGTGGAAACCTTGTAAGGCTGCAGCAGGCCTTCCTTCTTCATCTGCGGGCCGAAGGCGAGGCCGACGTCGACGACGTCGGGCGCCTGCGGGCCCTTGTTGTCCTTGTTGGCCTTGATCGCCTCGACTTCGTCAGCGGAGCCGGCGTCGGGGTTCAGTTCGTTGACGGTGATTTCCGGATACTTGGCCTTGAAGCTGGCGATGACGTCGCCATAGCCGCACCAGTCGTGCGGAAGGGCGATGGTGGTCAGCTGGCCTTCCTTCTTGGCGGCAGCGATCAGCTCTTCGCTCGGAGCGGCCGTTGCGACCGCGCTGGAGGCGATCAGGATGGCGGTGGTCAGGGACAGAAGGCGTTTGGTCGTCGACGGCACGGGTAGTCTCCTCGGGTTTTGGTCGTCATGGCCGGGGCAGGCTGCGCCGGTCTGATCGATCGTGGATGCTAATACTCAGGCCCTGTAACGCTTGCATGACAGTGATCCTTGCATGCACACAGTGGCTTACTTGTCCGGTTTGCGCCGCAGGCCGCGACATCAGCAGGCCGGCTAACGGTCCTCCCTGTAAGGCTTGCGGAAGAGCGGCGTCGCATCGAACAGGGTCTCGAGCGCCTTCATCCGCTGGCTGGCGTCGGGCCAGATCGCGGCCTGAACGGCCTCGATCATCGCCTCGACGGTGAAGAGCGTCACGACAGAGGAATCCCAGGCGGAGGGCGCCTCGATCTGCAGGCGGAAGACCCGGCGCGCGACGGCTGCGATCGGCGAGGCCCAGGGGTCGGTGAAGAGGATCACCTCTGCGCCACGGGCCTTGGCAGCGCGCGCCAGCGTCTCCATCTCGCGCTCGTAGCGGCGGATGTCGAAGACGACGACCACGTCGCCCTTCTTCATGTCCAGTACGTGGTGCGGCCAGGGGCTGGTGCCGGTGGCGATCAGCGTCACGCCCGGCCGGATGACCTGGAGATGGGTGAAGAGATAGTCGGCGAGCGTCCGCGTGATGCGCCCGCCGACGAGATAGACCCGCCGTTTCGGATCGGCGATGAGGGCTGCGGCGCCGTCGAATTCCCGCGGGTCGATCTGGGCAAGCGAGGTGCGCAGATTGGAGAGAATGGCATCGGCAAAGCGGTTCAGCACATGCGCCGTCGGAGCCTGCGAGGCGAAGCGGTCATGCTTGGCGATCGGGTTCTGGATTGTCGCTTCGAGCTCGCTGTGGAGCCGCGCCTGGAAATCTGGAAAGCCCCGGAAGCCGAGCTTCTGCACCATGCGCGCGACGGTGGGTGTCGAGACGCCGGCATTCTCCGCGACGGTGGTGATGCTGCCGAGGCCGGAGACGGGATAGTTGTCGAGCAGGGTCTGCGCCAGTTGCCGCTCGGCGCGCGTCAGCGCCGCGAAATTCGCGGCGATCACTTCGGACACGGTCATGTCCCTTCCAGCCGTGGCAGACGGCAGTGCACCCATACGCGCTCATTCCCCCCGGGCCGATCTCGTGCCAGCCCTTTGAGCCGAGTAAAGAACGCAGGGCAGGGGGTGTCAAACGAATTTTGAAGAGATCGTTTCAGGACGATGTGGTTGTCGAAAGAATGTGAAGAGGTCTTTTCACCACCAGTCGGGGATCCTGAGGCTGAGCATGGCGCGCCGCGCGCGCATCCTTGATCCGATAGGGCGCACGAACACGGTGGCGCCCGCCGCGCGGACTCGAAAACATGAAGAGATCGTTTCAGCATCCATTGACACCCAAAATTTTATGAAGAATTCTCTTCAGAATGAACCAGCCGCTTCCGGTCTTGTGCCGGTGTCGCTGGTCCGATGCCGGAGGCGTCGGGGCTCATGCACGGGGAGCGAAGGCCGATGGGGGCGCTTCTGACGGCACAGGATGGGGCGGCGGTTGCCGAGGAGCGGACCGGGGGGAAGAGCCCGGTCCTCCTTGTCTGCGAGCACGCCTCGCAGCGTCTGCCGGAGCGGATCGGCTCGCTCGGTCTCTCCCCGGATGCGCTGTCGAGCCATATCGCCTGGGATCCCGGCGCGCTAGCCGTCTGCCGGCTGTTGAGCGCGGCGCTGGATGCAACGCTCGTCTACCAGCGCTTCTCCCGTCTGGTCTATGACTGCAACCGGCCGCCCGAGGCCGAGAGCGCCATGCCGCAGACAAGCGAGATCTTTGCCATTCCCGGCAATCAGGGGCTGACGCAGGCCGAGCGCGATCAGCGCACGCAGGCGCTCTATTTCCCCTTCCGGGACCATCTTGCGGGTCTGATCCAGGCCCGTCAGGCCGCCGGGATCGAAACCGTGCTGGTAACCATGCACTCCTTCACGCCGGTCTATTTCGGAAAGCCGCGCGAGGTCGAGCTCGGCATCCTGCACGACACGGACAGCCGCCTGGCCGACGCAATGCTGGCCGCCGGCGAGCAGGAGCAAGGCATCATCATCCGTCGCAACGCGCCCTACGGGCCGCAGGACGGGGTCACCCATACGCTGATCGAGCATGGCGTGAAGACCGGCATCGCCAATGTCATGATCGAAATACGCAATGATCTGATTGCAGAGGAGGACGGCCAGCGGGTCATGGCCGCCCGTCTCGCAAGACTGCTGGATTATGGTCTGGCAGCGCTTGCAAACGATAAAAACAAAGACCTGGGGAGCGGCATGTCCGCGGATGGGGCGCACCGCTAGACAGGCGGGCGTCGGCAGATGGGGTGTCCGGCAATTCCGCCGGGTGCCGGGACAATCAGGGGAAAACCATGTCGGACTATAACGACGTCGACAAACATGCGGATCTGCAGATCCTGCATTCCATGGGCTATGCGCAGGAGCTGGAACGGCGAATGAGCTCGTTCTCGAACTTCGCCGTGTCCTTCTCGATCATCTGCATTCTCTCGGGCGGGATCAATTCGCTCGCCCAGGCAACGGCCGGCGCGGGCGGCGCCGCAATCGGCATCGGCTGGCCGCTCGGCTGCCTGGTCTCCGCCGTCTTCGCCGTCGCCATGGCGCAGATCTCCTCCGCCTATCCCACCGCCGGCGGCCTTTACCACTGGGGCTCGATCCTCGGTAACCGCTTCACCGGCTGGCTCACCGCCTGGTTCAACCTGCTCGGCCTCGTCACCGTGCTCGGCGCCATCAATGTCGGCACCTATTATTTCTTCATGGGCGCCTTCGGCACGCCCTATTTCGGGCTGGAAGACACGACCACCTTCCGCATCATCTTCCTGGTGGTGATCACCGGCGCCCAGGCGCTGGTCAACCATATGGGCATCGGGCTCACCGCCAAGTTGACCGACTTCTCCGGCTACCTGATCTTCGCGACCGCGATCCTGCTGTCGCTGGCCTGCCTCGTCGCCGCCGACAGCTTCGACATCGCGCGGCTCTTCACCTTCTCGAACTATTCGGGTGCCGCGGGCGGCAATGTCTGGCCGGAAACCTCCGGCGGCTGGGTGTTCCTGCTCGGCCTTCTCCTGCCGATCTACACGATCACCGGCTATGACGCCTCGGCGCATACCTCGGAAGAAACGGTAAAGGCCGCAACCTCCGTGCCGCGCGGCATGATCTCCTCCGTTCTCTGGTCGGCGCTGTTCGGCTACATCATGCTCTGCTCCTTCGTGCTGATGATTCCGAAGGAATCGACGCTTGCCGATGGCGCAGTGGTCGACGGCATGACGGCAGCCGCCGCACAGGGCTGGAACGTGTTCTTCTGGGCCATGGATACGCAGTTGAACTGGGTCGTGAAGGATGTGCTCTACCTCGCCATCTTCATCTGCCAGTGGCTGTGCGGTCTGGCGACCGTCACCTCCGTCTCTCGCATGATCTTCGCCTTCTCGCGCGATGGCGGCCTGCCGGCCTCCAAGGCTCTGGCGAAAGTGAGTCCGAAATACCGCACGCCGGTCGCGGCTATCTGGACCGGTTCGATGCTCTCGGTGCTGTTCGTCTGGGGCTCGTCGCTCATCTCGATCGGCGACACGCCGGTCTACACCATCGTCGTCTCCTGCACCGTCATCTTCCTGTTCTTCTCCTTCGCCATTCCGATCACGCTCGGGCTCTTTGCCTATGGCACGTCGAAATGGCCGAAGATGGGGCCGTGGAACCTCGGCGAAGGCCTGTTCAAGCTCTTTGCCGGCCTGACTGTTCTGGCGATGATCCTGATCTTCGTGCTCGGCGTGCAGCCGCCGAACGGTGCCGCGCTTTACGTGACGGTTGGCTTCCTCATTCTGTCCGGCATCATCTGGTTCGGCTTCGAGAAGCGCCGTTTCCGCGGTCCGCCGATCGGGGACGAGGTTGCCAAGCGGGCTGCCGAGATCGCCGCGGCCGAACGCGCCGTCGGCCAGGCCTGACGCTGCACACACCAGCTCCGGCGGGCGCGACAAAGCGCCCGCTTTTCTCCCCTTGCGCCCACCGGCTGCCGATGTCGGCCAGAGACAGGACGATCCCCATGACTGCACCCTACACCTTCGAGGCCCTGAAGACCGACGTCGAGGAGGGACGCATCGATACCGTGCTGGCCGTCCAGGTGGACATGCAGGGGCGGCTGATGGGCAAGCGGTTCCAGGCGGAGTATTTCGTCGAAAGCGCCTATGAGGAGACCCACAGCTGCAACTACCTGCTGGCGACCGACATGGAGATGGAGACGGTCTCCGGCTACAAGTCGACAAGCTGGGAGGCCGGCTATGGCGACTATGTGATGAAGCCGGATCTCTCGACGCTGCGCCGGATTCCCTGGCTCGAGGGCACGGCGCTGGTGCTCTGCGATGTGCTGGATCACCACACCCATGAAGAAGTGCCGCATTCGCCGCGCGCGATCCTGAAGAAACAGGTGAAGCGGCTGGAGGCGATGGGTCTCAAGGCCTTCATGGCGACCGAGCTCGAATTCTTCCTGTTCGACCAGAGCTATGACGATGCCCGCGAGAGCGGCTATCGCGAGCTTCGCCTCGCCAGTGGCTATAACGAGGACTACCACATCTTCCAGACCACCAAGGAAGAGGATGTGATGCGGGCCATCCGCAAGGGCCTGCAGGGCGCCGGCATCCCGGTCGAGAACTCCAAGGGCGAGGCCTCGGCCGGCCAGGAGGAGATCAATGTCCGCTATGCCGATGCGCTCAGCATGGCCGACCGGCATGTGGTCATCAAGAACGGGTGCAAGGAAATCGCCTGGAGCCGCGGCAAGGCGATCACCTTCCTCGCCAAATGGCATTACAATGCCGCCGGCTCCTCCTCCCACATCCACCAGTCGCTCTGGAGCCTCGACGGCAAGACGCCGGAATTCTTCGACAGCAAGGCCGAGCACGGCATGTCGGAGATGATGCGCCATTATGTAGCCGGTCTGCTCACCCATGCGAGCGAGATCACCTATTTCCTGGCGCCCTATATCAATTCCTACAAGCGCTTCATGGCCGGCACCTTCGCCCCCACCAAGGCGGTCTGGTCGAAGGATAACCGCACGGCCGGCTACCGGCTGTGTGGCGAGGGTACGAAGGGCATCCGTATCGAATGCCGCGTCGGCGGCTCGGACCTCAACCCCTACCTCGCCATGGCCGCACTTCTGGCCGCCGGCATCGCCGGCATCGAGGGCAAGCTGCAGCTCGAGGCACCCTTCGTTGGCGACGCCTATGGCGGCAAGGACATCCGCGAAATTCCGAAGACCCTGCGCGACGCCACCCGCCACATGACCGGCTCGACCATGCTGCGCCAGGCCTTCGGCGACGATGTCATCGATCATTACACCCGCGCTGCAGAATGGGAGCAGGAGGAGTATGACCGGCGCGTGACGGA
Organism: Rhizobium sp. CC-YZS058; assembly: GCF_034720595.1. NCBI lineage: Bacteria > Pseudomonadati > Pseudomonadota > Alphaproteobacteria > Hyphomicrobiales > Rhizobiaceae > Rhizobium > Rhizobium sp. CC-YZS058. Next base: position 1,398,120 of record NZ_JAYESJ010000001.1, read on the forward strand.
CTGGGAGGTGGCGCGGGGGTTCGAGCGGGCGTGAGGCGCAGAATTTACGTCACGGACGGGCGATGATATGATCTCTACGCGTGTGGAGATTTTCTCATGATTGATACGGTCTGGTTTCATGAGCAATTGGCTGCCAGCGGTCGTTCGGTTCGCGATCTTGCCCGTCACCTTGAACTTGATCCAAGCTCGGTCTCGCGGATGCTGCGCGGGGAGCGGAAGATGAGTGCCGAGGAGCAGGATGGCATCACCGCCTATCTTGGTTTGCCGCTCGCGGACGTTGCTCGTCGCCGGCGAGGCACGGGGGCTGGGGTCGGAGAGCGCGGGCAAGAGCCGCTGGTCATGGATGAGGAGGGTTTGGACAGGCGCAAGATCGAGGCTTTGCACGGGACGGACGTGGGTTTGAGTTTCTATGACCGCGTTCGCGGTTGTATGAAAGGAACCATCACCGTCGCACCTGGGGTGGATCTTGCCGCACCGACCGATCCGGAGTGGGCGAAGGTCTATGACGACTGAGCGCTATCTGCTCGATACCTGCGCGATGCTGTACATTGCCGGCGATCAGCCGGTATCAGAACCGGTGGAGGCATTGCTCAGTGGGTTGCCGTCCTATCCGACTGAGATCGTTCTGTCGGCTTTCTCGGCTTGGGAGATCGGCATGCTCGTGGCGAAAGGGCGTCTGACGCTGGAGCGTGACCCGCTGACCTGGTTTCGGATTGCAGCGGCGCGGTTTGATGTCGAGGTGTTGGCGGCGACCGCGAGCATTCTGGTTGCCGCGTCCTTCCTGCCGGAGCCGGTGCATGGCGATCCAGTCGACCGCATCCTCATCGCCACGGCGCGGGAGTTGGATTTGACGATCATTACCCGCGACCGCGCCATTCTGGCTTATGGCGCGGCGGGACATGTGAAGGTACTGGCCTGCTAGGCAAAGGCGCCTTGGGCCGAAGGAGACGGAAGATGACCACCATTCAATGTATTTCGCCGATCGACGGCTCGGTCTATGCCGAGCGCGAGGCGGCAAGCTTCGAGACGGCGAAGGCCGCCATCGCGCGCGGTCGTGCCGCGCAGAAGGACTGGGCGCGCCGTCCGTTGGAAGAGCGTGTCCAACTCGTGCTGAAAGGTGTGGCCCGTCTCAACGAGATGGTGGACGAGGTGGTGCCGGAGCTCGCCTGGCAGATGGGCCGGCCGGTGAAGTATGGCGGCGAGTTCAAGGGCTTCAACGAGCGGTCCAACTATGTGGCGACGATCGCCGCCGACGCGCTGAAGCCGATGATCGTCGAGGAGAGCGACCGATTCGAGCGCCGCATCGCCCGCGAGCCGCATGGCGTCGTCTTCGTCATCGCGCCGTGGAACTACCCCTATATGACGGCGATCAACACGATCGCGCCGGCGCTGATGGCCGGCAATGTCGTGGTGATCAAGCATGCCAGCCAGACGCTGCTCGTCGGCGAGCGCATGGTGCGGGCCTTCAACGAGGCTGGCGTGCCGCTGGAGGTGTTCCAAAACCTCTTCCTCGACCACGAGACCACCTCGGCCCTGATTGCCGCACGCAGTTTCGATTTCATCAACTTCACCGGCTCGGTCGAAGGCGGGCGGTCGATCGAGCGGGCGGCGGCCGGGACCTTCACCGGGCTCGGCTTGGAACTTGGCGGCAAGGATCCGGGCTATGTGATGGAGGATGCCGATCTGGATGCGGCCGTCGATACGCTGATGGACGGCGCGACCTATAATTCCGGCCAGTGCTGCTGCGGCATCGAGCGCATTTACGTGCATGAATCGCTCTACGACGCCTTCGTCGAAAAGTCGGTCGCCTGGGTCTCGAACTACACGCTCGGCAACCCGCTCGACCCCGAAACCTCGCTCGGCCCGATGGCCAACAAGCGCTTTGCCAAAACCGTGCGCGAGCAGATCGCCGACGCCAAGGCGCGGGGAGCACGGGCGCTGGTCGATCCCGCGCTCTTCCCGGCCGATGACGGGCAGGGCACCTATGTCGCGCCGCAGATCCTGGTCGATGTCGACCACACCATGCCCTTCATGCGCGACGAGACCTTCGGTCCGGCGGTCGGCATCATGAAGGTGTCGGGCGACCAGGAAGCGCTGAGCCTGATGAACGACAGCCCCTATGGCCTGACCGCCTCGCTCTGGACCAAGGACGCCGAGCGGGCGGGGCGCATCGGCGCCGAGATCGAAACCGGGACCGTGTTCATGAACCGGGCCGATTATCTCGATCCGGCGCTCTGCTGGACCGGGGTCAAGGAAACCGGGCGCGGTGGCGCGCTCTCCATCATCGGCTTCCAGAACCTGACCCGGCCGAAGTCCTACCACCTGAAGAAAGTCACCGCATGACCATCGCTGCAAACTGGAGCTACCCGACCGCCATCAAGTTCGGCGCCGGGCGCATCAAGGAACTGGCCGACCACTGCAAGGCAAACGGCATCGCCCGGCCGCTGCTGATCACCGACCGTGGCCTCGCCACCCTGCCGATCACCGCGCAGGCGCTCGATATCCTCGAGGCTGCCGGCCTCGGCCGGGCGATCTTCGCGGAGGTCGATCCGAACCCCAACGACGTCAATCTCGATGCGGGCGTTGCCGCCTTCAAGGCCGGCGGGCATGATGGCGTCATCGCCTTCGGCGGCGGCTCGGGCCTCGATCTCGGCAAGGCGGTCGCCTTCATGGCCGGGCAGACACGGCCGGTCTGGGATTTCGAGGATGTCGACGACTGGTGGACGCGCGCCAGCGTGGAAGGCATTGCGCCGATCATCGCCGTGCCCACCACCGCTGGAACCGGCTCGGAAGTCGGACGCGCCAGCGTCATCACCAATTCGAAGACCCATACGAAGAAGGTGATCTTCCATCCGAAGTTCCTGCCTGCAGTGACGATCTGCGACCCGGAACTGACCGTCGGCATGCCCAAGGTCATCACGGCCGGCACGGGCATGGATGCCTTCGCGCATTGCCTCGAGGCCTATTCCTCGCCCTTCTATCACCCGATGAGCCAGGGTATCGCGCTTGAAGGCATGCGACTGGTCAAGGAGTATCTGCCCCGCGCCTATGCCGACGGGTCCGATCTCGAGGCCCGCGCCCATATGATGTCGGCGGCGGCCATGGGTGCGGTCGCCTTCCAGAAGGGGCTCGGCGCCATCCACTCGCTCTCCCATCCGGTCGGCGCGATCTACAACACCCATCACGGCATGACCAATGCCGTGGTCATGCCGCCGGTGCTGCGCTTCAACCGCTCGGCCGTCGAAGCCAGGATCGCGGCGGCAGCGGCCTATCTCGGCATTTCCGGCGGCTTCGACGGTTTCTTCGATTATGTCCTGTCGCTGCGTGCCGAATTGGGCGTGCCGGACAAGCTCTCGGCGCTGGGCGTCGGGACCGACCGGATCGACGAGATGGCGGCGATGGCGATCGTCGACCCCACAGCCGGCGGCAACCCTGTTGCCTTGACGCTGGAAGCGGCCAAGACGCTCTTTGCCGAGTGCATCTGACGACGCACGCTCGCCCCTTCCCGCGCAGGCGGGGAGGGGCTCGTTTGAGAGAAGTGGGTCGAAGCTTGTGTCAAGCTGAAGACTACATCCTCGCATAAGCAGCAATGTCCGTGTCGGAAACGCCCTTCTAAACGGTCAGTCGGCAATGATCGATGTCTTGAAGCTCCCGAACGAGGCTGCTGGTTCCTGACATGGGAGCGCCTCAAATCTCTGTTTCTGAAGGTTTTTCCTTCTCCTAGCCTGCGCCGCGGCATCAAGCTGATTCGGATGCCCGATCTTGCAAAATCGCTGGCGTTGCTTCGTCAAGAGCCGGCAAGGCGCTGGTTCTGCCATATTGCTTTTTGCCATCCTTTGGTTTCTCTCTGATTGTGTTGGATCGATGCCGCTAATATTCGAGGCGGGATAGGGCAGTGGGTGCCCTTGCGGCGCGATCCGCGTTTGAAACGGGGGCCATATGGCAGTCATCACTTTCGCGAACACCAAGGGCGGCGCCGGCAAGACCACGGCAGCGCTCATCCTGGCAACGGAGCTTGCGCGCGGGGGCGCCCGCGTCACCGTGCTCGACGCCGATCCGCAGCGCTGGATCTCGTCCTGGCACGCCGTGTCCGGCGTGATCCCGAATATCGAGGTGATTTCGGAGATCACGCTGGCGTCGATCCAGGGCCATATTTCGGAAAACCGCCGCTCGACCGACTATTTCGTGATCGATCTCGCCGGTGCGCGCAATAGCCTGCTTGCCACCGCCATCGGCCTGTCCGACCATGTGCTGATCCCGATCCAGGGCTGCTCCATGGATGCCAAGGGCGGGGCGCAGGTGCTGGAGCTGCTTGCCGAGATCAAGGCGACGACAGGGATCGAGATCGACCATTCGGTGGTGCTGACGCGGGTCAACTCGCTCGTCACGACGCGCGCCCTGCAGGTCGTCAAGGACCTGCTGGCGAGCCGCCAGGTGCGCGTGCTCGAGACGCCGATCATCGAGCGCGCCGCCTTCCGCGACATCTTCGATTGGGGCGGAACGCTGCAGACGCTCGATCCCGCGCGGGTCAGCAATCTGGACAAGGCCCGCGACAATGCACGGATGTTCGGCGATGAGGTTCGCCGGCTCGTTCCGCAGCGCCGGGCCCCGTCCGGGTTCCGCCGCGCGGCTTGAGCGGCCGCACGCACAGCGCGCCGGGCGCCTGATCAGACCCTGCGGTCGATCAGGTGCTTGGCCTGCGCGCCGGCATGGTAGAAGGCGGATTTCAGCGACCGCATCCGATCGGGAACGATCGGACTTTCGGCAAGCGGCAGCGCCTGCGGCTCGCCGGCGAGATGGGCGGCGAGGGCTCGGCCGAACACCGTGCCCGGCGCAATGCCGCGCCCGTTATAGCCGCCGACCGAAACGACGCCGGGTGCCAGGCTATGCAGCCGCGGCAGCGCATCGACGGTCATGCCGATCCGGCCGTCCCAGCCATGATCGAATTCGACGGGACCAAGCTGCGGGAAATGCGCCTTCAGCGCGCGCTCGGCAAAGGCTTTGTGCGTGCCGGCCGCCAGGGGATCCAGCCGGCCGATGCTGCCGAAGATCAGCCGGTTCTGGCGGTCCATGCGGAAGGATGTCATGACCATTCCCGTATCCCAGCAACCCTGCCGCTCCGGCAGGATGCTCCCGGCCAGATTGGCGGAGAGCGGCTTGGTGGCAAACTGGAAGTAGGGCAGGATGGTCAACTCCTGCGTGTGGTCGGTGAAAGGCATGCCGTCGATCATCCGGCCATAGGCATCGGTGGCGACGACGATCCTTGTGGCGCGGACATCGCCGCGCGGCGTCGTCAGACGCCAGGCATCGCCCTCCTTTTCCGCCCGCAGAACCGGCGAGTCGGTAAAGATCCGGGCACCGAGGTCGAGGACTGCGCGCGCCAGGCCGCGAACATAGGACAGCGGCTGGATCGTGCCGGCGCGGCGGTCGAGCAATGCCCCGGCAAAGCCCTCCGCGCCCGTCAGGCGGCGGGCCGCGGCCTCGTCCATCGCTTCGACCGGCGCACCCTGGCGCTTCCACTGCGCCTCGCGCGCGCGGATCTCGGTCACGCCCGCGGAGCCGACGGCCAGATGCAGCGTGCCGTTGCGAACGGCTTCGCAGTCGATGCCGAAACGGTCGATCAGGTCGAAGACCAGCGACGGACCATTGCCGAGAGCGTGCAGCAGTCGCTCGCCCGCATCCTTCCCGAGCGTGGCGATCAGATCATCCGGCATGGTCCACATGCCGGCATTGACGAGGCCGACATTGCGGCCCGAAGCGCCGTGGCCGATCGTCTTCGCTTCCAGAACCGCGACGGCAATGCCACGTTCGGCAAGGTGCAGGGCGGTGGAGATGCCGGTGAAGCCGCCGCCGATGACGGCGACATCGACGGCAAGCGTGCCATCGAGCGGTGTCGTGGCCGGCGCGGGAATGGCGCTGGTGTGCCAGAGATTGGGGAGGGAATGGGCAGCGGTCATGGTCTGGTCCTGCGGCATCGAGACCCGATCCTTAGGCCGAGTTTGGCCTGAGTAACAGAGGTCGATCATGAGATTGTGCCATCAGGTCATTCCCGGGCCATGACCATCCCGGCTCTCGGCAGCATGTCCGAAATGCACGTGGCCGGAGGGGGCAGGCCGGGCATGCGTCGATCGCGGACCGGCAAGCCGGTCCGCGATCGTTTCGGCCAATGCCGAATGCGCATGCAGTAAGGATAGAGCAACCGTCGGGATGCGGTTGCTTAGCTGCGGAGACAAAACGGGTTCAATACGGAGCGGTGCCGGCGAAATACGGGGTCGACCGGCGGGCACCTTGCTTTAGAGATTCATTATGACTGTTTTAAGGCGGAACAGTCGTGGCATCTCCGTAATTTTCTTCTCACGGAGATGTGTCCGATTCTGACCAGCCAGCTAGTCGATAAACTCGACGACCGTGCCGACGCTGACCATCTTCGCAAGCTCCGTGGCGTCCCAATTGGTCAGGCGCACGCAACCATGGCTCTGGGTCTTGCCGATCTTGGAAGGATCCGGCGTACCATGGATGCCATAGGTTGGCTTTGACAGAGCGATCCAGACCGTGCCGACCGGCCCGTTCGGCCCCGGCTGCAGGGTGAGCACCTTGTCATTGTTGCCCTGCTTGAAATTGATCTTCGGATTGTAGGTATAGCCGGGGTTGAGCGCGATGCGATCGACCTGCACCGTGCCCGACGGCGAGGGGGTGTCGGAAGAGCCGATCGTCGCGGGATAGGCGGCGATCAGCGCGCCGCTTTCGTCATAGGCGAAAACCTGCTTTCGCGCCTTGTCGGCCAGGATCTTGGTCACCTTGCCGGTCTTCGGCACGCCGGTGTTGATGACCTTCACGATGGTGCCGGGAATGGAGAAATCGACGCCCGGATTCATCTCGCGCAGATAGGCCTCGTCCATGTGGAATTTCTCGCCCAGCATCTCCGGCACCGAGGTGTAGGAGAGATGCGGCAGCTCCGCCTTGTGGGCGTAATCTTCCGGAATGGAGGCGACATAGGGGCCGGCCGCATCGGCCGATGTGATCGTGTAGGTCGTGAAGGGCAAGCCGCCGTTCAGGCGCAGGCGCTCGAGAATATCCTCGGTATTGTTCGGATCCAGCGTTTCGCCGGTCGCCTGCTGCCAGGCCTCGATCGCCTTGGTCACGTTGGAGCCGGTCTTGCCGTCGATGACGCCGGGCGAAAAGCCTTCGCGATCGAGGAAAACCTGCAGCGCGGTGATCTCGGCGCTCGACTTGCGGGTGATGGCGGCGGCCCGGGGCAGCTGCAGGCGCGGCTCGGCTGCGGGCTCGCCCGGCGGCAGCGCGGCCAGATCGTTCTCGTCGCGCGGCAACCCGTCTGCCGGCGGCAGGCCATCGGCGGGCGGCAGGCCATCGCTGAAGCCGTCTTGCGGCAGGCCCGAGGGCAGATCGCTGCGCTCGACGCCCGGCGGGACGACGCTGCGGAACCCGGGGTCCGCGCCATAGCCAGTGGACGGATCGCGGTAGTCGCGAACGGCGCCCGTTCTGCCATTGTCGAAACCATCGGTCGCAAATCCGTCATTGCCCGGTGCGTACGGGTCGCGGCTCGCGGCGCGGCGTCGGTCGCTCGTCACCGTTCCGATCACCTGGCCCCAATCATCCACCAGCACGGTGCGGCCGCGGCGGTCGCGCATCACCCGCACGCTGCCGTCATCCGGAATATAGTCCAGCACTTCGCCCTGTGGGGTCACCACGACGGCATCGGGCGCGAGGCGATAGGATGTCTGCGCACGCGCCGGCACGGTGCTGCCGAGCACGGCCACGGAGATCAGACCGGCAGCCAGGAGCGGAGAGAGACAGCGGTGTAAGGCGATGATCACGGCAAAACCTGTTGACGGGCGGGGACGCGCGAGCGCTACAAGCGGAATTCGACGGTAATATGGAAAGACTGAATTCATCGTAAAGACTTCGCTAACCACAGCGCGAGGAGAAGAGGGCTGGTAGCGCCTCCTCGCGTGCGGAGAATTTGTGAGGCAGAACAAGGGCCTCGGTGGAGGCCGCGGGAGGCGGACGGCATGCGACTTGATCTTCAGCCAGGCGGAGGCCACCTCCGGCTCGATCGAACCTCCGCGCTCGACCTCGCCGCCTTCGTGGTCGGAGGCGTCGATCTTTCGCCGGGCTCGGCTATTCCGTCGGATGGCGATCCGCGCATCGATCATGCGCTTCAGGGCTTCTTTTTCACCTGTGGCCCGGAGCATATCCGCCATCCCGAGCCAGCCGGGGATGGCCAGGCCCACTACCCGTTGCACGGGTCGATGGCCGGAACGGCGGTGCCGCCGTCCGCCTGCCGCGCGGAGCCGGGCGCGGTCGAGGCGCGCTTTGAGGTTCCGCTCGCCGATGGCGGAACGGCGGAGATCGAGCGGCGCTGGTCCGTTGGGGCGGATGGCTGGGTCGCGCTGTCCGACCGTGTGACGAATGTCGGGCCCGCGCCCTTTTCGCCCATGTGCATGTATCACATCAATCTTGCGGGGCGGCTGCTTGGCGAAGACACCGTCGTCGCGGGCTTGATGCTGCCCGGCGGCATGCTGCCCTGGCGCTTCGGAGCGGGGGAAAGCGCCCATGTCTGCCTGCCGGCGGCCGGATCGTCGTCGGCGGGCGAGGCGCGCATCCTGCTGGGCCCGATCCCTGGGCTCAAGCGCCGCATGCTCGAAGTGCGCTATCCGACCGACACGCTGCCTTTCTTTCAGATGTGGCGCTGCCAGCGCGACGGCGCGGATGTCCTAAGCCTGGAGCCGGTCTCGCACCGCATCGCCAAGCGGCCGGCGCTTGAGGCGGCGGGGGAGCTGCCGCTTCTGCAACCGGGCGGGTCGATCGCCTATCGCCTGGCGTTGCGGATCATCGATGAGGCCCCCCACGGCGGAACGGC